>NZ_AP018268.1:7256856-8213940 GCF_002368435.1 Kalymmatonema gypsitolerans NIES-4073 | reverse complement strand
GATAATCCTAAAGCTAAAGAGCAAAGCATTACTGGCATTTTTAATACTTTAGGAAACACAGATGCTAATAGCAATGTGAAAGGTGAGGGGGGAAATATCACGATAAATGCGGGGTCATTGTTAGTAAATAGTAGCACTAAGCAGCCGGCTAATGCTGGAATAGCTGCCGCTTCCTCTGGAATAGGGAATGCTGGGCAAATTAATATTACAAGCGACTCCCTCTCTCTTACCAATGGTGGTTTTCTCGATAACACTACTCAAGTCCAAGGCAATGCTGGACCAATCAAAATTACGGCAAAGTCAGTGATTCTAGCTAATGATGACCCAGAACGCCCTGCGATACAAACTGTTGTAAGAAAGACAGCACAGCAGACAGCACAGCAGAGTAGTAACGGCGGCGATATCACCATCAATACCGACTCGTTGTCCTTAACTAATGGTGCTGCAATTAGCGCCAGGACCTCAGGACAAGGAAAAGCAGGAAACATTCAAATTAACGCCAGGGATTTCGTCAATATTTCTGGAACCGATCCAATCTCCGGACGCTCTAGCGCGTTATTTACAGATACTGAATCTGCAGGCTTTACTGGCGGCAATATCACCATAGGCAATGTCATTAAACCAAATCTTTTCCGCATATCAGATGGTGCTGTGTTAGTTACAAGCACATCTAGTAGTGGTAATGCTGGCAATATTACAGTCAATGCCAATAGATTTGAGGCTATTAATGGAGGACAACTCATCGCTAGAACCACCTCCAGTGGCGCTGCGGGTACAATTAAGGTCAATGCTGATAGGCGGGTAACTATCAGTGGACGTGATGCAACTTTTGCTGAGCGACGTAGCAAATTAGGCGGCGCTAATGATGAGAATATTTTTACAAACCGTGATACTAATAGAATTGTTACAGTATCTGATACCAATTCTGAAGTTTTTAGTGGCTTTTATGTTAATTCTCAAAAGTCAACAAGTCCAGCAGGCAACATTGTAGTTGATTCGCCCATTGTCTTTTTGGACAACAAAGGAAGGTTGATTGCTGAATCTGGTTCAAGTAATGGCGGCAATATAAATTTACAAAACGGAAACTTACTATTGCTGCGTCGTAATAGCCTCATCTCCACAACTGCTGGAACAGAACAGCAACCAGGCAATGGCGGCAATATCGAAATCAAATACCCTAAGGGTTTCATTATTGCCGGTTTTAGCAGAAATAACGACATCGCTGCTAATGCTTTCACAGGTGGTGGCGGCGAGGTCACAATCAATGCTCTTGGTACTGTCAACATACGAGCACTAAAGCTAGACGAATTGGAGCGCCAACTGGGATTGTCGTCCAACACTTCACCAGAAAAACGAGACCCTCAAAACCTACCAACTAACGAGTTCACAGCAATTTCCCAGGCGGGTGGTCCCATCTTACAGGGTTCAGTAAATCTCTACACACAGGATGTAGAACCCACACGCGGGACAATTCAGTTACCAGAAGACTTAGGTGATTCTTCAAGATTAATTGCTCAAAGTTGTCCGGTGGGTGTACAAGGTGCAGCGAGTCGTTTTGTTGTCACTGGACGCGGAGGATTACCGCCCAACCCTGGTTCCGCCCTGAGTACTGAGACCTTTTTAGGAAGTGCAGCCAATGCTCCCTCGGGTGAAAATGCTACAGCTTCCACCTCAATACCGCCAAAAGAAGCCCAAGGCGTAGAAATTGGTCCCAGAGGGGAAATTATTTTGACCGCTCGTCCATCTACACTCACTCCTCATACTTCTTGGCAGAGGTTAAGAGGTTGCTATGGAAAATAAATATTTCTGGAATATGCGTCTGCTAAAGTTCTTATCCGCTTATAGTCCCCCCTTCGTAAGGGGGGACGGCGTTAGCCGGGGGGTATTACTCACTGTAGCAACACTGACGTTTAGCCTACCCGTGCAAATGGCACGTGCTGTGGAAGTGGCTCAAGTCCCCAGTGCTGGCTTGCTATCACAGCCTAACTTACCGCAAACTCTGCCCCCTCCCCAAGATGTCTTACCTCCACCGTCTCTACCTCCGCAACCGCCTACAGTTCCTTCACCTCCCCCAGATCCAGGAAAGCTGCTACCCACGACTCCTGCTCCCAACCTCCCCCAGCAAGCAGCTCCGGAGGTTGCTATCAAATTTTTTGTCAACAAGTTCCAATTTCAGGGCGGTTCGGTGTTCAAGGACGAAAAATTACTCCGAGCAATAGAAGCGTTTCTTTATGCTTCCGAACCTGCTTCCGAACTATTGAATGAGAAAGCCAGATGTGATGCATTAAGACAAATAGATAAAAAGGCTCCTCCTCGGAAATTACCAAGAAGCGAGAGTGATCCACCAGTGGAACTCACCTTTGCCCAACTGCTAGAGGCGCGTTCTGCGATTACCCAGCTTTATATCTGTAAAGGCTACATTACCTCTGGAGCGCTGGTTCCAGAACAAGAACTGCCACCTCCTCCCCAAGCTGGTGCAGTGAAAATACAGCTTGTAGAAGGTACATTAGAAGACATTCAAGTCATCGGTAATCGGCGGTTAAATCGGAACTATATCCGCAGTCGCTTAGCCAGAGCAAATAAAAAGCCACTGAATCGTAACCAGTTGCTAGAAGCACTACAACTGTTGCAACTCAATACCCGGATTAAGGATTTGTCGGCGGAGTTGGCTGCTGGTACACGCTTTGGTACCAACTTGCTTGTAGTGAGGGTGAATGAAGCTAGGACCTTTCATGGTGAAGTCGCCCTTGATAATAACCGCTCTCCTGGCGTGGGTACTTTCCAACGGAGTGCTCGGTTGCTAGAGGAGAACTTGTTGGGAATTGGAGACACTGTGAGTTTGTCTTACGCTAACACCGACGGTAGTAATCAATTCGATGTCAGCTACACTATACCCCTGACACCTGAGGAGACGACTCTGGCTTTTAGCTACGGTCGCAGTTGGAACAATGTCATTGAAAAACCATTTAACATACTAGATATTTTCTCGGATTCCGAGGAATACCAACTCAGTTTACGCCATCCAGTGATTCGGAATCCTCGGCAAGAATTTGCCTTGGGATTCGCCTTATCCCATCAACGAACTCAAAGTTCCCTGGGAATTGATGATTTCGGACCTTTTCCAATCTCACCAGGAGCCGATGACGAAGGACGAACTCGCATCTCTGCACTGCGTTTCATTCAGGAATGGGTTGACCGGGGCGATCGCTCTGTTTTGGCATTGCGATCGCAATTCAGTGTGGGACTCAATATCCTGGATGCTACTAATCAGAAAGTTGCTCCCGACACCAACTTTTTTGCTTGGAGAGGACAGGCTCAATGGGTGCGCAGCCTCGCCAAAGATACCTTGTTAGTCGTTCGCGGAGATTTGCAAGTAGCAGATCGCCGACTTGTCTCTCTAGAGCAATTTCGTCTTGGTGGTCAGGCAAGTGTGAGAGGATATCGTCAAGACGCCGTGCTTGCAGACAACGGAGTTTTTGGTTCCGTGGAACTCCGTCTACCAATTACACGCTTTGCTGAAAACCAGGGCTTGTTACAAGTCATACCTTTCGTTGATGTGGGTACAGCTTGGAATAACTTTGAGGGTTCAGACCTAAAGCCGAATCCTCTAGCGTCTGTGGGTTTAGGCTTGAGCTTGCAGATCGGCGAAAGTCTTAATGCCCGCTTCGATTGGGGTATTCCTTTAGTGTCTGCTGATACTGACAAAAAAACTTTACAAGAACAAGGCTTGTATTTCTCTCTTTTATGGAGACCCTTCTAATGTCGCATTGGCTTGAATACTTATCGCTAGGGGAAAGGGGTTTCCCGTTCAACCAAAGAAGTAGGAATTATAACTAATCATTTGAACTATATCTAAAAATATATCTAAAAATATTGATTCTCTATGCAAAAACAGCTTTACAGAGTAATTACGATGTTCTTACTAGCCCTTTTTGGGCTAATTTCATCGCTTACCATTCAACTTTTCTCTCCGCAAAGCGTCATGGGTGTAAAGGCTCAAACAGGGGGGTTGATTTGTTCACCAACTTTGAGTCCAGAAGATTTAAGTGTACGAGGTAAAGCTAATTACCAGATTGGTCGTTTTGATGAGGCGATAAATTGTTGGCAAAAAGCTGTTGCAACCTACCGCCAACAGAAAAATGAAGCTGAGGCAATTAACAACCAAATTAACCAAGCGCAAGCCGAACAAGCGATGGGACTATACCCACGAGCTTGTAATACTTTACTGCCAATTTACGAGGAAAAAGACTGCACTTTATTGATGCAAGACCAAGAGAAGCGTAAGCAGTTTACTGAGAGATTAGAAAAACCAGAAGGATTAATAAAACTATTAAATAGTCCTGCTAAAATCACTGGATTACGTATCCTTAGCAATGTTTTTCGAGGACTTGGTGAGCTAGATTGGTCATACCAAATATTAGTATTATTAGCAAATAATAACAACCCTTTACCTGAACAGGCAGGAGCGATTTGGTTAGATTTAGGCAATACTATACGTACTTTAAGTAATAGAGAACAGGATTTTTATAACCGTACTCAACAACCGGAAAATTTTAATTGTGCTTTCACGTATGCTAACGTGGCTGATAGCGTCTATCAACAGGCTTTAGGCTACACAAATCAAGCTTCAGACTCTCAAGCTTTGATGAGAATACAGACACAGCTTAACCAGCTTAGTCTTGTGCAAGATTTAATAAGTTGGCGTGACAAAATCAATAAAGAAACTAAAGGTAAAGAAGATATTTTGCAACGGTTTGAGAGACTGCATACCAATTCTTCTGAGAACGTAAGATGTGATGAGTGGAAGCTTAAGAAAAATAAACCCCGTCTGCTTGAAAGTTCTAAATCTCAATCAAGTGATGAAAAACTTTATGAGATAGTTAAGCAACTAGCAAGTCAAGATGTGGGAATCTCATCACAGCAAATTGATAATATTCAACAGCAAATCGAGCAACTGCCGAAGAGCCATGCAGCATTATTTATCAGGCTTAATTTCGCTAAAAGCTTAATTCGTCTTAATGCGTCTTCAAAAATAGAAGAATTTCTCAAAGAAACAATTAAACAAGCCAGAGATATCGGCGACTCAAAAGTAGAATCCTATAGTTACGGGTATCTTGGTGAGTTCCATGAAAAACGTAAGCAATGGAAATTAGCTAAAGACAATACTCAGAAAGCTTTGTTGATTGCTCGATCTTTATCTACTGCGGCGTCATCGTCAGATATTGAATATCTTTGGGCGTGGCAGTTGGGGCGTATTTACAAATCTCAACTTTCACCTAGAGCACAGAGTCAACTTAAACAGGTGCAGCAAGAAAGTTTAAAAAACTTGGATGATGCACGCCAGACATATCAACAGGCGTACCTCACTTTGCAATCTGTTCGTAGAGAGTTAGTAGCAGGTAATCCTGATGCCCAATTATCTTTTCAAAATGATATCGAGGGTATTTATCGAGATTATGTTGATTTACTTTTATGGGATAGTAATCCTGAACAGGAAAATCTCTCGAAAGCACGGGAAGTTATTTCTTCTTTACAAGCAGTAGAGTTAGAAAATTTTTTACGTCTAGCCTGTCCAGAGTTCAATATAGAAAAGATTGATGAAATAATTGATCAGCAGCCTGTAAAAACAGCCTTTTTCTATCCAATTCTTTTAGAAGATAGAATTGAAGTCGTCATCAAGTTACCTAACCAATCGAATCCTAAAAATAAGGCACAAGAAAATAAAAAAAACTATAGCACTCCGAACTTAATACATTACAGTACTCCGGTAGACGAGGCTACAATCCAAGAAGAAATCACAAGATTGCAAATAGATTTGAAAGAATATACGTTTAATGCTCTTATCAGAAAGTTGCAATTAGACTTGGAAGAAGAGTATACATTTGAGGCTGTGAAAAAAGAAGCTAAACTAGTGTATGACTTACTTCTTAAAGAAGCAGAACAATATCTTAAAGGTATTGATACGTTGGTGTTTGCTCTAGATACAAATTTGCGGAATATTCCCTTGGCAGCACTAGTGGTTGATGATAAGGAAAAAACACCTAAGTATCTAATTGATAATTATGCACTGGCACTAGCTCCAAGATTGGAGATTCCCAAGCCTAAAACTCTCCAAGGGAAAGGACTCAAAGTTTTGGTAGCAGGACTAACGGAACCAGACTTAGAATTAGTCCCAACAAAATATCCTAAGTTAAATAATGTCGGAAAAGAAATAGAGGCAATCGAAAAGATACCTAATTCTAACTTTTCAGTTTCTGTACTTCTTGATAAGAACTTTAAAATAGAGGATTTCAAAAAAGAAATCAATGCTTCTGCTTTTAAAGTCCTACACTTAGCTACACACGGTGAATTTAGCTCTAGTCCTGAAAAAACATTTCTTTTAGCGAGGGACGGATCTATTTACATTAATCAAATCGGTGACATATTCCGAAAACAAGCTCAAAGACAACCTGAACCTATAGAAATGCTTGTGTTGAGTGCTTGTGAAACCGCTGCTGGTGATAAGCGAGCAACTTTAGGTATTTCTGGTGTAGGTGTTCGAGCTGGTGCGCGTAGCGCTATAGCTTCGCTATGGACACTAGATGATGAAATCAGCGTTGATTTTACCAAGATATTTTATCAGCAATTAATAGACCCGAAGGTGACAACAAAAGCCCAAGCTTTGCAAAAGGCTCAAATAGAACTCAAGAAATTATCTGGTCGTGAACATCCCAGATATTGGGCACCGTATATTTTACTTGGAAATTGGCTCTAAGTTGAGTTTCAGTTAACTCCAGATAGACTCACTACTAACCCAAAATATTCCCTTTAGTAATTATATGTACAGTGATACTCCAATAAAAAAAATTTTGATTTTAGCAGCAAATCCAAAAGGTACTTCGCCCTTGCGTCTAGATCAAGAGTTGCGAGATATTGCAGAAGGATTGCAACGCTCCCAGAAGCGGGACCAGTTTAGTTTGGAGCAAAAGTTAGCAGTCCGTTCCAGGGATATCCAAAGGGCAATGTTAGATATTAACCCACACATTGTTCATTTTTCGGGACATGGCGCAGGCCAAGAGGGATTGGTCTTTGAGGATGACACTGGGCAATCTAAGTTAGTCAGTGGAACTGCACTAGCTGGATTGTTTGAACTATTTGCCGACCAAGTTGAGTGTGTAGTACTCAATGGCTGTTACTCATTGGAGCAAGCAACGGCGATCGCCCAACACATTAACTGTGTGATTGGCATGAGTAAGGCAATAGGTGATGAAGCTGCAATTGAATTTGCGATAGGGTTTTACGATGCTTTAGGCGCAGGACGTTCGATTGAGTTTGCCTACAAACTTGGCTGTAATGCCATACAAAGGCAGGGAATTGAAGAACACTTGACGCCAGTTTTGCTGAAAAAGGTTGAAATCACTGGCACCGCAGCACCACTTCCTATCAATGAAGTCATCAAAAAATGGCTACGGCGTATTCCTTGGAGTGGCATTCGTACTACGCTGTTAATGAGTATGGGGGTAACTACTCTGGTGGTACTGACACGCTTTTCTGCAATCTTGGAACCATTTGAGCTTTTTTTCTTTGATCAGATGATGAGACTTCAATCAGCAGAAAAGCAAGATGACCGACTATTGCTCGTTCAAATTACAAAAGAGGATATTGCCAACTTTGGTAGTGATAATATCAATTCTCTACCAGACAAAGTCATGTCAGATTTACTGACGACACTAATAAACAGTAAACCAAAAGCTATAGGTTTAGACCTTTATCGTGAGGTTGCTACTGATAAAAATTCGGAGTTATATAGCCTCTTAAAAAATACACCTAACCTTTTTGCTGTTTGTAAAGTAGCAGACCCGGAAGTAGATAGTGAAGGCAACACTCACCCCCCTGAAGTTCCCGACAAGCGAATAGGGTTTAGTGATTTTTTAGAGGATAAAGACCATGTTGTTCGTCGTCAACTTTTACGGATGGACATTCAAGAAATTGAAGACAATCAATGTGGCAATAAACAGGAAACAATGGAGTCCTTTAGTTTGAAATTAGCTCAACATTACTTAGGGGAAGAAAAGAAATATAAGGAAACCAAAAATGGTTTAGCATCTGGTAATGTTGTCTTAGAACTGCTTGTTGGTTCAACCACTGGTGGTTATCAATTGATGGAACGTCTTCGTGGGGATCAGATACTGCTGAATTACCGTTCTGTGTGTACTTCTGAAAAATCTCGTCTTCCTCGTTGTTCTCCTCACAAGATTGCACAAGCAATTAGGGTTCAAGACGTCATAGAATATGAACCTAATAAAGAATTAAAACAGGTTCTAAAAGACAAACTGAAACAGGAAGATGTAAAAAACAAGATTATATTGATTGGAACAAAACGCGAAGGTGTCGATATTCTGGCAGGTACTCCCTTTTCTGTTGGAGGAAGAGAACCAGTAATGTCAGGAGTGACTCTGCAAGCACAAATGGTCAGTCAGCTTGTGAGTGCAGTTGAAGATGGGCGACGCCTGCTACGAGTTTGGTTTATTGGGCATGAGATACTTTGGATTTTGTTTTGGTCGCTGATCGGAGGCTTCTTAACTCAGTTTATTCGCGCACCGAGAAAACTAATAGTATCTGTAACTTTTACCTTACTCAGTTTATATGTTTTTTGCTTAATGTTCTTTATCGGATCAAGTATCACATCAATCAAGCTTTGGATTCCATTTGTACCTCCTGCTTTAAGCTTGCTCAGTACTAGTGGAGTCGTAGTCTATATCAGATTGAGATCTCAAAAATTCTCTTAATCTCCAAACTGTTCTTTATGTTCCATATTCAGTGGTTTATTACTCGTTTGCTCAAACCTATTGTTAGTCTCATTCTTGTCATCATCCTCGTTGTCAGCTATCCCTCAACAGTCCTAGCCCAAACCAATCCTCTTCAAAATATTTGGGAGCGGATACAGTCTATTTTTGAGTCGCCACAAACAAGAACAAAAGGAGCACCTGTTGGTCGTAAGAAAGGAGGAGCGGGTAGAGGTCGTTGTCCTGCACTTATACCTTTAGATAAGGATAACGAAATTCCACTGACTGCTTTTGTACCTGCAATACAGGAAGAACAACCCACGTTATCTAAGTCAGATAATGTTTCGCATTCTAAATTAACTTATGTATGGGGTCGGACAATCGAACAATACCCAACCTTCTGGTTTTACATTCCTTACGTATATAAACAATCAGAAATTGAGTATGGTAAATTTGTCTTACTAGATAAAGATAAACATATTATTGCTGGACCAATATTTGTCAAAATACCTATTGGAAATAATCCTAGTATTGCAAAATTCACTTTACCAAAAAGTGAAAATCCTTTAGAAATTAATCAAGAATACAACTGGTATTTCTCAATTGTTTGTAATCCTCTAAAGCCATCGCGAAATCCTAGTGTTACAGGCTGGATAGAAAGAGTTAACTTGCCAAGTTCCTCTTTAGGCAACTACCGATATTATGCCGAAAAAGGAATTTGGTATGATACAGTAACACGTCTAGTAGAAAGCGCAGATCCACAAACCCTACCTCAACAACTAGACTGGCTCCTTCTTATCAAATTTGTATTTAGAAATGAAGATTCATTAACTAACGATAATGATTTAAATCAGATAGCAAATAAAATTGCAAACTTTCCTATTCAGACATTAACTCCTGTTCCAAATCTGGAATTACAGCGGTAAGTAGGTAAGTGTAATTAAACCAGTAGGCGTTGCATAACAGAGGTATGAATTGAGGTTATCCCTGATGGAATGTTTAGGCTGTGGGTTTTCTCATATGCGTAATAACGGAAAGAAAATTAGCAACGCCTTTCATGTATAACGGTTAGTAAGTGCGTCGGTGAGGCGCGCTCAAGAAAACAATTGACTCACTTTCACCAAATCCACATTACCACCGGTAATAATCACACCAACTCTAGCCCCTGGTGCTTTCACAACTCCTTCCAACAAAGCCGCAGCGGCTAACACCCCAGTCGGTTCAACCACAATTTTGAGGCGTTCCCATAAAAAGAACATGGTGCGTAAAATCGCTTCTTCAGATACCGTAACCATATCATCGACATATTGCAGCACCAACGGGAAAGTAATTTGACCCAAATAAGGAGTACGCGCACCGTCAGCAATGGTATCGGGATTATTGACAGTTTGCAGAGTTTTGGTGTGAAACGAGCGTGTCGCATCATCAGCAAGTTCTGGTTCTACTCCTATCACCCGACAGTTGGGTAAAACGGCTTTAGCAGCGATCGCACAACCAGAAAGTAATCCACCACCACCGCAACAAACAAGCAGCAAATCTAGTTCACCAACTTCCTCAACAAGTTCTTTGGCAGCTGTACCCTGTCCTGCCACAATGTGAGGATGGTCATAAGGAGGAATTAGTATCAAACCCCGTTCTTGTAACAGAGTTTGGGCTAATTCTTCCCTGTTTGTTTGCTTGCGGTTATACAAAATCACCTCAGCGCCATACCCACGAGTCGCAGCTAGCTTCACAGATGGAGCGTCGTCAGGCATAGCAATAGTGGTAGGAATTTTTAGTAGTTGTCCAGCAAGTGCTATTCCTTGAGCATGGTTCCCAGAAGAAAAGGTCAAAACGCCTTTTTGCTTCTGTTCTTCAGACAACTGTGAAAGTGCATTGTATGCACCTCTAAATTTAAAAGACCCCGTGCGCTGGAAGTTCTCGCACTTGAAAAACACACGGCTATTGGTGCGTGAGTTGACAGTTCTTGAGGTAAGAACAGGAGTCCGGTGAGCGATACCAGCTAAACGCTTGGCTGCGGCTTCAACATCAGTTATGGTGACAGAATTATGCTGTGACATTGATGGGAATATTTCAAGTGAAAGAGTAATATCATGTCCGGTTAATTAGTTATGATTGCCACGTTAACTGCACCCCACACGCCAGTCGCCTAGGTCGGGAAACCAACGCCAGTCACCTACGGCGGGAAACCCGCCTCCAGTGCTGGCTCCTCCTGTAGCGCTGGCTCCTCCTGCAGCGCTGGCTCCCCTTAATCCCCTCCCCGCTTGCGGGGAGGGGACGTGAAGCGTAGCTTTACGGGGGTGGGGTTCTTAGGGTAATGATAAGTATTCAACCAGACTTGATATAATCAGACAAATCACCTACAGACTTATAGCCGATCGCCTGATAAATGTAATTTGAAGTCGGGTTTGCCAAATCAGTGAACAAAAAGCAGTATCGATGTCCCGCTTTAAGTAAGGTTTCGCTCAAAGCCGCCACACAAGCACTGGCGTAGCCCTTTCTGCGGTGTTCTGGTGGTGTGTAAACCAAACTAACCCTTGCACCATTGGACGTTACACCAACATGACACACCATTGAAACAGGGGTTTCATCTTCCCAAATGTAAGCACTACCCCGCTGCAAATGGCGTTCTACCCTACGTTCAACTCCTGGCTCAACACTACCCAAGGCTTCCAGCCCAAAGGCTTCAAACCAACGGATAAGAAGTTCTCGCTCATTCTCAGTAGCAATACGTAAGCGACCTGTTGTTTGGGGAATTGCTTGCACCTGCTCCAGCTGCAAGGCACGCAGCGCCATTTTTAGTTGGTAGGATTGACCAGTCAGGGAATGCCAAGCCTCTGCAAACGCTTCTGCCTCAATGGTGGGGGCGTTGATTCCTGGTAATGACTCTTGGGTCAGGTGGAGGTCTTGGGCGATTGCCTCAATAGCCACAAAATTCTGTATCTTTGACAACAGCAAGTTTTGCGGAGGTATTCTCATCACCACTGCAACGATATCTCCGTCTACTTCAACAGTTGCCAAGTAGGGCTTTTGGTCGAAGCGTTCGGGGTTGTTAATCAAGGCGTTGCAAAGTGCAAGCAACACGTTATGGAGTGCTTCTTGTTTGAGCAAATAGTCTTTCACCTGCTCGTAAAATTGGTTTGGATCTTCAAAGTGATGGAGTTTCATACCAAATCCGGATCTAATACCCCCTTTATAATTTAGTCCGCACAAGAAGGACTTTGTTTGTGTGCAAGATGAACCGCCATTACGAACATCGCCTGGGCTAAAAGGGGGTTAGAAAAGCGGATTTGGTATCATCTTATGCTCTTGAATCTTAGCAGCCAGCTACAGTTTCTGACTCAACTGTTGTGCTGCTCATTTGTTTTTGCAACATAGCAAGTTGTGAAAATATGCTTTTCTCCATTTCACCAGCTTCCATTGTTTGCATCCAGTGCATCATAGATGAGATGATAAGTTCTTTAAGATAAGCAAAAGAAAAGCCATCCGTCTTCTCAGCAATCTGAGTTATTGTTGTTTCAGACAAGCGCATGCCAGGTTTAAATTTGTCGTTCCACAAGTTTATATATGCTATGCGTTCTGCCAAAGTCGGTAACTCAAAGTAATATTTGCGGTCAAAGCGACTGGGACGGTCCAAAATTGCTGAATCTATACGTTCTGGATGATTAGTTGTGGCTAAAATCGCTATTCCTGTATTGACGGCAAAACCATCAAGTTCATTCAAAAAGAACGAGCGATTTTCACCATCTACCAGGGAATCTAGGTCTTCTAAAACCAGAATGCACGGTGCAGACTGTCGCGCTCTTTGAAAAACTTGACGAATGTTGTGGTGAGGGTTCGTATACTCCGATTTTAAGCTTTTGACGTACAAGCACGGTTGTTGCATCTTATTAATTAAAGCTTTAACCGCGTGAGTTTTGCCATTACCGGGAGAACCGATAAACAAAATTCCTCGCTTCCAAGGTAAACCACAATCTTCGTAAGTTTCTTGTGAATCAAAAAACTTTGCCAAGTCGTCTTGAATTTCTTGTTTAAGAGCGCTGGGCAAAATCAGATTATCAAAAGTCGCGTTCTGAATTGACTCAAACAACTCTATATTTTTTGACCAATAACCCTCTTCAAATACCAAAATTTCGCTTCTAACTTCCGAGTTCCACTCACAAACAGCAGCAAAAAACTTTTCAGCAATGTCTTTGCTGTCAGCCAAAATCCAATAAGATCTGGTTTTACAATAACCATCCTGAAAACTTATGAGCAGGACATCTAAGTTATATCCTTCCCATGTCACCTCAAAGTTGCCATTTTCAGTAGAGTTATCAATTTTGTTTTCCATGCCATCCCAACCAGAAATAATCTGATTATGGATGTAGGTATCAGATGTTTTAATAGTACAGAAATTTGCCTCAGCGTACCTCTCTAAATCAAAAGCATAATCACTACCTTCTAGCAGTGCTTTTTTCGGATAAAGTGCTGCTAATTCCTGACTGACATAGTAGGTAATGGCGTTAGTAGGAAGGTTAAGTGCTTCTAAAATCAATTGTTGAGTTTTCACGAGTTTAAGTGCTTTGAAATTTATTGAAATACACGTTTCTTTGAGGTGGGCATTGCCCACCCTACTTCTAAAGCGGATTGTCGTCCTAATTTGTTATGTTGTGGAAATAGATTTTCCTTACAATCCCTACAAAAGCTTTGAAACAAATTCCAGATATTTACTACAGAAGAATTTGCTTGCTGCTGAATTTGAAATCAGATTATTAAGCGTTTGCTACTTGATGCAATTGTTTTCTTTAAATGCCAACACGCTTCCCTCCTCCAGTGGGTCATCTTCAATCCGAAATCCCAACTTTTCCAAAACACGCACAGAGGCTATATTTGCTTTGGCAGGACATACAACTAACCTCTTAAGTTTTAAAATCTCAAAGGCATATCTCACCCATGCTGCTGCTGCTTCGGTTGCATACCCTTGTCCCCAATAATCTTTGCCAAGAGCGTACATCACCTCGAATTCGTCAGTGATACTGCCATCATTGTTTTCAAACTGATGCGGACTAAGACCGCCCTGCCCTATCAGCTGACCGTCTTCCTTGCGCTCAATGGCAAAACAACCAAATCCATAGATGCTATATTGAGCAAGCCGTTTTTTAATACACTCAACGCGTTCTTCAAAAGAACGCGCATAACCAGGGTCAAACCGCCAGACTTCAGGATCAACGTCTAAAAGCTGGTGTAATTCTTTTGCATCCTTAATAGTTAGAGGTCGCAGTCTTAAACGTTCTGTTTCTAACGTAAACATAATGACTTCAAAACACCAAGCTGAGAAACCCATCCATTAAACAAATCGCTGCGTAAACTCACACATCAAATCCACTCTACCCTTACGTAACATTGCTGGGTCTAATCTTTCTGTGGTGTTGCAAGTCATCAATATCACTAACTGCTGCTGCATCTGAATACCAGCCTCATCAATCACACTTTGGTACAACGTCCCATCCAGCAAACTCAAAATATGTTCCGTTTTGTTACTGTATTGCGCCACCTCAGAAGCACGGTTTTGTGCTAGGTTATCAGCTTCATTAATAATGATACAAATTCTTTGTAAGTATGTTGGCGGGACAAAGTTGGCGATCGCATCATGATCCAAAATAAAAATCACATACCCCAAAGGCATCAAAATTTCTTTTGCAACTGCTTGCGTCCATGCAGTTTTACCCGTACCTGGTTCTCCATGTACCAAAACCGCTAACTGCTTCTGATTAAGAATCGCCTGCTGTACTGAATCAGTAAAGCCTTGAATATCCGTGGGGAAACTCCGAATGGGAAATTGACTGTTAACTTTACCCACACGACTTTGATATCCACTCAGCATAATTGCCAAGTCGTATGTCGCTTTGTTAACCAGTGGAGTCAGATTTTTTGCCATTAAAGTATACTGCCGCCGTCCTCTGTCAAAGGAATCTATTTGTAGCCAAACGTCATCCTTAGACCAGTAAGCATAAACGGTGTTAACAACGTCTAAACGCTCCCAGTTGACAAATTTCTCGACTGGCAGATAAAAATCCCGTTCCAAATAATATTGCGTGATGATATCAGGACGTCCCAACACATCTAAAACGCGTAACACAGTAATTTCTTGAAGACGATTAAGAACATAATCAATGGGAATACTGTTACGGCTGACAAATTGGACGATAGGCGTTTCCGTACTTAAAACGTCTTTGTAACGATGATCTGGTGTTAGGGGGTCGGGTGTGACGTAATTCCAAAATTTTTCTACTTCGTAGCGCGTATTATCAGATACAATATTTAAGAAATTAGCCCACCAAGTATAATTATTCCGTCCCAATACCTCAGCAATATTACTTGCTAGATTCAAACTTTTTTGAGTAAACTCCCGCGTGTCGTTAGACAACAGTTGCCATACAAACTCCCAGTCCAACTCTCTATGGAAGGGTCGCCAGCCAGTTGCCAGTAAGCTTTGACGGTTACTATTGGCAGGACCGCCTTCGTTGTTTCTATAGTATTCAAAGTCCATATTGTCAGTTGTGCACTTCTTGGTGGAGTCATCCTCTCCTGATGTAGGAGATCTGGCAAAAGTTTTATCGTAATATAAACTACTTACGTCGAAGTTGCCACAGTCATCGTTTATCAGTTGAAAGGAACTCCACCGTAGACACTTGAAGGGTAGATCTTTAAGTTGAGTGATGACACACTCTTTAATCAATTTAGAAATATTTGTTAGAAATTTTTGGTTTTTGTTTATTTCACCTTTTATACTACTTACATACTACATCGTGTGTCAAGGAGCTAGACAAAAATTTTTCCATTTTTATACCACTAGAATAAATAAGGAGTGTTGAGCCCCGCTTTCTTTGTCATTGGTGTCAACTTAAGCCAAAACCCTGTCTTTAATCTCGGGCGCGGTGGTCTAAGCTGGAAATGCAGTTGGGGCGGCTAGTAACGCTCTTAAGCAAGACTTGCCTGCCAATTGTATTCCAAGCCTCTGACTGGGAACAAGCGAATCTCTCAAAGCATTGTCCCAAAAAGGGCGCTTTCACCTTAAGTTGACACGCATAGGGCTTTGTGCGGTACGAGGCTAAGAGGGTATCGGTGTAACGGATATTTTGCGCTTGCAGCCCTAAAAATACACCTGCACACCCCACAACCCAATACCCCGGTTTCCAAAAAGGTTTGGTGAACTTTGTATAACAGGCTGCCATGCAGATATGTATCTTCCAGGGTGTAACGTTAAATTATTATTAAATATATTAAGTACTTATGATTTATTTGCTAAACTTTTTATCCACTTTGCATATAATAAAAAAGTGTCTTCTCACTTTGTCTGCTTGAGGTATTCTTTCCTTGGAGCTAATTGAGTGAGCAAAGATCATCAACTTGACAGAGTTGAGACACGAGCCAGTCTAATGTGAGCGCCAACAGGCCGCTCGCGGAATGCCTCGTTTGTTCTCTCAAGACAGATGATGAACATCATATGAATCTTATGGAGAAGAAATGGAACAGGCACAAGTCGCTATCAGTGATCAAAAGAAGCACAAATGCCAGTCGCCTTTAATATTGGCGGTTGAGGATAATGAAGATAACTTACTGTTGTTGAGTTATGCTCTTGAGTCGCTCGGTTGTAAGCTAATATGTCAAAAAGATAGTTTAACAACAGTACTTGTTGCCAAAGAGTATCAGCCAGACTTGATACTGCTAGATATTTTGTTACCTGGTGTGAGTGGGATTGATATTGTGCGTTCTCTGAAACAGGAACCGCTAACGAGTGACATTGCAGCTATTGCAGTGACAGCATTGGCTAGTGCGGAAGACAGAGAACACATCCTGAATGCAGGCTTCAACGACTACATCAGTAAGCCTTACATGATAGAAGACTTAGAAGCTCTAGTCCGCCGCTACCTCTGTAAGAAATTGAATCCAAATTCAATTTTTGACTTATGTCAGGATGAATCATAATCATGCAGATTTTGGAGTCAAACTTGTGTCCGATAAAGTTCTTCTCCTTGCCTTGTGATTTGGAGTCGGAGTGCGAACAGTAGGTGTATCCGTCAACACAGCAATAATACCAGTACGACCAGTCTCTAATGTGGCATCGCTGAGTATTTCTATAACTGTAACATTTAAAGTTTCTTCAATCAGTGCTTTGAGTTGTGGCTGAATAGCATCATCTAAATCTGAGCGAACCTGTTCAGCCAGTTCTAGGCGACCTGTATGAGCCAGCAAGAGTTCTGGTGCTGTGATCGAACCTTCCATGACAATCACTACATTTTGATCCGATAGCTGACAGATCACCTTAGTGGGTTGATGTCCAAGTTGGTCACGATACAGAGCTTGAATACGTTGTGCTAATGTTCTTTCTACTTGACCGCGAGTTGGTGTTGATGTACTCATGTGTTTCTTTTTCCTAGAGATTGAGACCACTAACGACAAGCCAGAAAGTCATGTGATGAATTATGAGTTACTTAACTTCTGACGCGTCGCTCATACTTGCTTGGAGTTAAAACCCCAAACTACGTCTGTTTACTTTTTGAGTTGTCGTTAGCAGTGTAGGTTTATCATTAAGTGTAAAAAAACTCAGGAATCCCTAATTACTGATAAAATT
The DNA here is from genome assembly GCF_002368435.1 of Kalymmatonema gypsitolerans NIES-4073. GTDB lineage: Bacteria > Cyanobacteriota > Cyanobacteriia > Cyanobacteriales > Nostocaceae > Kalymmatonema > Kalymmatonema gypsitolerans. Next base: position 8,196,558 of record NZ_AP018268.1, on the reverse strand, counting down.
ATATTGGGAAGAATTGCGGAAATTCACCATCCGAATGCAGTATTTCTCAAAAATTTCTATTTCACCTCTTGGCATAAGCGCTGATAAGTATATTCCGCCGAAAGCTGCAATGGCGTAGAGCGCACTGCGGTAGTCCGGAGCACAGGCTAAATTAACAAAGTAGCGTTTTTGCTACCCAGAAGGCAAGCGCAACTCACGGCGAGCACGCAGCCTTTGGAATGAGAGTTACACTCAAGCTTGCTTCGGTAAACGTACAGCGAAGACACTGCCCTTGCCAAGTTCAGAGAAAACCTCGATATTTCCCTTGTGTGATTCAATGATCCGGCTAGATAGATGCAATCCCAAGCCGCTACCAGCACGTTTATTTTTACCTTGGCGAAAGCGCTCAAAGATTTTTGCTTGGTCTTCTTTTGCAATACCGTATCCTGTATCTTGTACCTCAATGATCACCCAAGGATTACCGTGAGGGTTTGAGGGTGTTTCCGAAACAGTAATATTTACAGTTCCTGTATCTGTAAACTTAATAGCATTGCCTATAAGATTGCTGAGAACCCGCCGTAATTCTAGGCGATCGCCCATAACCACACCAGCAGTTTTATCTTGTGGGTCTAACTTGCTCTTGTCTACATTCACAGCCAACCCTTTCTCCATTGCAAGAGAACTGAGTTCTTGAACAACTTCTTCAACGACAAGCCCCATATTGCAGCTTTCCATTTGCAAAGTCTTTTTCCCTGCCTCGAAGCGGTAGACTTCTAGGAGGTTATTCACCATTTGCAACAAATTTTGGTTGCTGCGCATCATGGCGGATATAGCGGATTTCATGTCCTCAGAAATTGGACAAAATGTTTCTTGCTCAAACAAAAGCAGCATCCGATCTGCGGCGACTAAGGGAGTTCGCAAATCGTGAGTCAGACGTGAAACAAAGTCCTCGCGTTGGCGTGCCATTTTTTGTTGTTCATCAATACTGTGTTTGAGTCGCAGCATTGATCGCACTCTTGCCAGTAACTCCTCATGATTAAATGGTTTGCGAATAAAATCATCTGCTCCTGCATCCAAGCCTTCGACAACACTTGCATCGTGATGTGCCGTTATCAGCAGTATTGGAATATATGATATTTCTGGATTCTTACGAATGCGGCGTGTCACTTCATAGCCATCCATTCCCGGCATCATGACATCTAGCAGAATCAGATCGGGTGGAGACTGAACAACTTGCTCTAAAGCATCCATACCATTGTCTACTAACCCAACTTCATATCCTTCAACCTCTAAAATTGTCTGTAGCAACACGAGATTATCAGGATTGTCATCAACGGCAAGTATACGTTCTACTTTGGAAGCTTCTTCGTCTAACATAGTTATTTGCTTTATAGAGAATAAAAATTTATAGGTTGATTTCCGTTTTCTATTTTAGAATTACCTGTCTCTACTTTTATTTTGCAGACCTTCTGGAGCAAAGCGAGAAATTTCCTGATTCCAAAAACTTTTTTTGCCTGAAGCAGGAGTATTTGATGCCCCATCTGCACCGTGTTGCATTGAGGATGAGATTTGACGGGGGAGTTGAATCCGAAAGACAGAACCTTGAGCCAACTGACTTTCAACGGTGATGTTACCACCCATCATTTGCACCAGCGCTTTTATAATTGGCAAACCCAATCCTGTCCCGGAATATTTGCGAGTGGTAGTTTGATCAACTTGCCGGAAAGCTTCAAAAATATTTTCTAGATCCGCAGGAGCAATACCTATGCCAGTATCGCAAACGGCAATTTCGACTTGATTTCCTGGCACTTCCTTCAGTTCAACTGCAATACCGCCAGACTCTGTAAACTTGATGGCGTTTGAAAGCAGGTTTGTTAAAATCTGTCGCATACGAGTTGGATCATTAAACACGACAAGGTTTTGCAACTCAATTTGAATCAACAAAGACAGATTTTTTTCCTCTGCCAGAGAACGCATTTCTTGCACCGTGGCATTGACGAGCTTTGACAAATCAAAGATTTCTGGTTTTAAATCTAACCTTCCTGCCTCTAATTTAGAAAAGTCGAGAACTTCATTGAGCAGCATCAGCAAATGCTTGCCATTGTTGAAGATACGCTGTATCATGTCTTGTTGCTTATCTGTCAGTTCACCACACTTAGGACGCAACAAGAGCTGAGAAAACCCAATGATGGCATTCATGGGAGTCCGCAATTCATGAGACATTGTTGCCAGAAACTGCGACTTCAGCCGTGATGCTTCTATGAGTTTCAAATTTTGTAGTTCTATATGTCGCCGCTGTGCTTCCAGTTCCTGGTTTTTGCGAATGAGTAGCGAATTACTTTCGCGCAGTTGTTGATTTGCTAAAGCGACCTGCATTTCTGCGCGGTGAACCCGGATGGTATTGCGCAAAATCTGTGCCAAGATTTCTGATGATAACCGCGACTTGGAGAGATAATCGCTAGCACCTGCTTTCATCAGTTCAACTGCTATCTGGTCGTCTCCTTGACCTGTGAGGACGACAACAGGCACTCTGATATTATTGGAACGTAGGTTTTGCAGTAAGCTTAAACCATCTTGGTCTGGTAAGCGATAGTCAAGAAATACGCAGTCATACGAAGTATCAGTATTTAAGAGAGCGATCGCACTTTTGCCATCGCCCACCTCAGACAGTTCCATTTCAACCCCTGCTTTGGTAAGCGCACGACGCACTGCGATTCGGTCTACTTCGTCATCGTCTACTACTAAAATTTTGAGTTTCTCTTCCATTACTTCTAGCCATTGCCATGAAACACACTATTTTTCTTTATATCAGTTATCTTTTCTGAGCAAATGTCTAAGATTTTATTGTTAGAAGTTGCTTTAAAAAAAATTTAGTTAAATTTTATAGTCGAAGAAGGCTAGTTAAACAACCAACAATTGATCACTAACAACACTCTTTGGTGAGCTCAAACCTCAAATTCCCCCAAATATTAGCTTATGGCATTTCGCACAATGTCCAATACTTATTTAGCGTTGCCATCAGTTCAATAAAGTTCGCGAAAGTCACAGGCTTAAGGATATAGCCAGCAACGTTGAGGTTGTACGCTTCTACCCGGTCTTTATCTTGGTTTGAGGTGGTCATAACTACCACAGGGGTTGGTTTTAATTGAGGGTCAGAACGTAATTTTTGCAGGAACTCTATTCCTCCCATTTTTGGCATATTTAAGTCTAGTAAAATCAAGCGTCGCTCTACAGGAACCTCGGGCGGTTCACCGTTTTTGCTACGCAACATTGCTAGCGCCTCAATTCCATTGGTAGCAACATAAAGTGGATTATTAATATTTACTTTCTTGAATGCCCGCTCTACATTCATGACATCAACTTCGTCATCCTCCACAAGTAGTATGTTAATCACTTTTTCTGACATTTCCTTTGATTGAATACAACTTGTTTGCTCTACATTCCAGCGGATTGATAAAAATTACTGGAATTAAGATGGCAAATAATTGCCTCTAAATGTGTCATAGCACTAAAGCACTAGGACAAACAGCCCAACTGGGCTGAAAATGATTATCTAAAAACCAGAGACAGCTAAATCAGAGTAAAAGAAAATACCCGCTTTAGCTCATCACAATTTTAGACAGACACTAATGCATCCGTCTTCAGCCCTTGGTCAGAAGTACATATCAACTCCCCACAAGAGTGTCAAGTGCTGAGGAACCGACGAGGAGTGGGATCAGACTCAGCACTATTGAAGTGGTTGCTTGAGCCAAGTGAAGCGGAAAGTGCTTCCTACTCCTAAGAGCGATTCTAAGGTAATGGTACTGCCTTCTGTTTCAATTATTTTCTTAACAATTGCCAAACCAATTCCTGTGCTTTCTTTTTGGTCGCGAGCTTGTAGCGTTTGGAAGATTTGAAAGACCTTATCATAATACTCAGGGGCAATGCCGGGACCATCGTCAGAGACAGCAAATTCATAGTACTGTCCTTGGTCTAGTACGGAAACTTTCACATGACCATCTGTTCTGTTGTGGTGCTTAATCGCATTACCAATCAAGTTGCTAAACACTTGGAAAAGAGGTAGTCGCTTGGTCACAAAGCTAGGCATTCCTGGTTCCACCTGCAGAGTGAAAGTTTCTGGCGGGTCGAGCAAGTCAATCACTTCCCTCAGCAATGCGTTAACATTCACCATTGACGATGGAGTTTGAGTGCGTCCAACTCGTGAATAGTCTAGCAAACCGTTGATCAGCCCTTCCATGCGGCTGACTCGCCCTCGTAACAGGCGCATCTGGTGTTGGTTTTCCTCTGGAAGTGTATCTGCGAGGTCTTCTTCTATCCATTCTGAAAGGCTGGCGATCGCCCGCAACGGTGCTTTAAGATCATGAGACGCGACATAGGCAAACTGGTCAAGTTCATCATTGCGTTTTTTCAACAATGTCGTCGTTTGCGCCAAGATTGTATTCATGCGCGTGAGTTCTTCTGCTCTTTGCTCTTGAGCAATTTCTACTTCTTTGCGATCGCTAATATCAATACACGAACCAATGTACCCAGCAAAACTGCCATCTGGATTCCACCTGGGAGTTCCTTTATCTAAAATCCAGCCATATTCACCATCAAAACGTCTGAGGCGGTATTCCATCACGAACGGTTCCTTCGCATCAAACGCAGTAATATATGTCTCTAAACAATGCTCGATATCTTCAGGATGCACTCCTTGAGTCCAACCATTGCCTAGTTCTTGTTCGATTGTGCGTCCGGTAAACTCCAACCAACCACTATTAAAGTAAGTACGCAGCGTATCCGAACCAGACAGCCAAATCATCACGGGAGCATTTTCTGCCATCGCTTGGAATCTTTCCTCGCTTTCCCGCAACGCTTGCTCTGACTGCTTGCGCCCAGTAATATCTGTCACTGTCCCAACGTAGCCAATCACCTGACCATCATCCTCAGTTTCTGGCACTGCTTGTGAAAACACCCAATTTATCCTCCCATTAGGATGCACAAAGCGAAACTCATACTCAAATGGCAGGTATTCTGGAATAATTTGCTTGACTTGCGAGTCGATACGCTCTAAATCTTTTGGATGGACAGCAGATCGCCAACCTTTTGCCAAAGCATCTTCTAGAGAAAGTCCAGCAATTTCACACCATCGTTCATTAACATAATGACAGTTTCCCGACAAATCTGTCCGAAAAATCCCCACAGGTGATATTTGTGCTAGAGTTGCCCACCTGCGCTCACTTTCTTGCAACGCCCGTTGGGCTTGCTTGCGCCCAGTAATGTTATCAAAGGCAATTCCAACACACCGATTTGGTAATGGAAACACTTTAACGCTGAAATAGCTACCTGGTATGCGTTCATCGCCGTAATAAACTTCATACTGATCTATTGCTCGACCAAAATTGGCAACCTCTGCATACAGTTCTAAAGATGTTCTCCTTTGCACCAGCATATTAGGAAAACAATCAACAATTTGCTTGCCAACATCTTGTTCGAGAGATATTCCAGTCAGGCGAGATGCAGCAGGGTTTGTAGTCACTAACCGCAACGAGGTAATATCGTTCGGGTCTTCTAAATGCCACACAACCAAGCCGAATTGCATATTATTGACAATATCCCTGTAAAGCTGGTGTTGTCCGTTCAGTGCCTCCAACTGTACTTGGGCTTGTTCACGCTGCAATTGTTGAACAATTCGGTGATTTAGCGAATGCTCTAAATCCCCATTCGGGAAAATGCGACCTTCTGCAACTAATAATACTATCTGCCCAGTTTCATCTCGCAATGGGTTAATATAGAAGTCAACAGTTGCGAGTGGATTGTTTGAGCGAGCGGCATTAACTTGACAGCGAATGCATTTTCCTTTGGCTGCATGAGCAATTGCTTCTCGTAAGGTTGCCTGATCTGCTAAATCCCACCAGTTCACTTCCCAAAAAAAGCGACCAATTACTTGGGCGTTCGTCAGTCCTCCAAATTCTAAGGCTGTTTGATTAGCTTCAACGAGAGTGCCATCTGGCTTCATTAATCCCATAAATTGAAAGGTCTGGTTGAAGATGGCACGAAAACCTAGCTCACTTTCTCGTAAAGCTGCTTCGACCTGCTCTAATTTCTCTGTATTGGTGTCAGCAGGTTTGAAATCTTGAACCATACCTTTGTTTTTTGTTAATTTTTCTTAAAGACGATAGAAAATAAGCGTTATAGTTGAATTTTCAGCCATAGTAATTTAGTAGCTAAAAACGAGTAACAAATGCCTAATTAGGAGCCAATGACTGGGAAAGACACATTCTTCGATCAAAGGTAATCGCTTTCATCCGTCTGGTAAATAGGTAGTTGCGTCATCTGAGGGGTACCAGTTGGAATGTGTACAAGTATTTCATAATATTTCATAAATATTCCATATATCCCAAGCTAGATATTAGCCTGTGTCAAATGGGAGGAAGATAGTAAGCTCCTTATTTCTATCGGTGGATGCAAGTTTGATAAAATATCATCTATCTTTGGTTTTGGAAAATAAAAGAAACAGTTTGCAAAAGGTCGGCTCTCGACAGATGCAATTTACAGAGAGTGAGTGTAGCAATGAGTGAAATTAGTATCGTTTTAATTGAAGATCATGATCTGACGAGAATGGGGCTAAAGGCTGCACTACAGTCAAATAGCACACTTCGAGTTGTTGGTGAAGCACCAAATGGGACCAAAGGGCTGAAACTTTTGGAAACAGCTAAGCCAGATGTAGCTGTTGTGGATATTGGTTTACCTGACATAGATGGAATTGAACTCACCAGAAGATTCAGACAGTACCAAACAGAAACAAATGATTCATCAACGAAAATCCTTGTTCTGACAATGGATCATTCAGAGGATGCTGTACTTGCGGCTTTTGCAGCCGGGGCTGACTCATATTACATGAAGGATACAAGCATCGATAAGTTGACGGAAGCAATCCAAGCGACTCACACAGGTAACTCTTGGATCGATCCGGCGATCGCTAACGTGGTGCTGCAGCAAATGCGGCAAGGTATCCCAGAAAACCAGGCATCTGATAAGCCCAAGACTGTAAAAATTGAGGCGCTATCATCTGAGTACGAGCAAGTTTTAGAAACTTATCCACTCACGCAACGAGAACTGGAAATTTTAGAATTGATTGTCGCTGGGTGTAGCAACGGACAGATTGCTGAAAAACTATATATCACAGTTGGTACCGTTAAGACCCATGTTCGCAACATTCTGAATAAACTGTGTGCCGATGATCGTACCCAAGCTGCTGTTCGCGCTTTACGTTCTGGCTTAGTTGCATGAAGCATATACTGATTTTGGATTGAGTCTTGTCAATCATCAAATTAGCCCAACCTGAATCACTTTCCTCAGCACCCTACTCTTAAGAGGAAATGCACTGTAGAATTTTGACAATTGCAGTCACAATCTGATCACAGATTGAAATTCCCAACAAAAGTGCGCATACAAGAGTGCCTATAACCTTTAAGTTGAGTGATGAACACGAATTCAAACACTCTAATCTACTTTGCACTTCCTCTGACGTGCTAGGTTCAATATTCAGTCTTCCAAACACTCACTTGAGTACAGTGTGTCGTAGTGTGAATGCCAATTTGTAGATTTAGCGGTTTTCTTTTATCATTTCTCCTCTTGTCTGTTGTTTTGACTTATGACGAATGACTTTTATAAACCATCAATGGCATTTACCAGGCAAGAAATAAGAACTTGGTTTACGTCCTAGATAGCATTTAACTTTCGGACTCATATTTTGCAGCCTTCTCAATAATTTCTCATATCAGCCAAAAACTGGAAGTTTTTGGCTGATAATTTATTTATATTTTCATAGAATTATATTCTTGCTAAATACCTCCAAAGTTTTATATAAGAACTTTCGATATCAGCCAAAAGTTAAGAATTTTTACCAGGAATCCAGCTACTGCAATCGGTCAGTTTTACCTGATTAAAAATATTGATAAGCAAAAGTATATTTAATTTGAATATAATACAATCCCGTTCAGTGAAGGGTAATTTGTGACAATTCCATAAGTGTAGTGAAAGTGCATACTACGTCTCTACAGAAATCATTAGGCTTTATTTCTAACAGTTATCTCTTGCGACGGAATCGTTACTGGACTTGCGATAGAAGAGCGGTTTAGTTTGAATTGATAAATTAAAGATGGCAGTGTTAAGGAATTGGAGAATAAAAATATGAACATTATTGCTTGGATAGTTCTTGGTCTTATAGCTGGCGCAATTGGTAAAGCTATTTATCCTGGTCGTCAAGGTGGTGGAATTCTTTCCACGATGATTTTAGGTATTATTGGAGCATTTGTTGGAGGTAGCATAGTTAGCTTGTTACAGACAGGAACAATCCAACTAACTGCAGCTACCCTGAGTATTCCTGGTTTGATTGTTGCTATTCTTGGCGCAATGATTGCCATTTTCATATGGGGCTTAATCACTAGTCGCAGCGCTGTTTAGCTTGATGATAGTAGAAACAATGGTTAGAGCCGATTTTTTAGGGCTAACCTTTTTTTGCTCCAAACTATCAAAATACTCCACTGTGTGATGTAGTTATACACAGTGGAGTATTTCATAAAAAATTCCGTCACTAAACCTTTTAACTGAGCTACGCCAATAGACTATTCTAAAACTTTCTTCACCTCATCTTTTAAATTCTCAGTAGTGTGAATAACTTGGGCTTCAGCTTGCTTGGCTTGACCCTCAGCCTTATCTTGCGGATTGCCACTCAAGTCACCAACTACCTCTTGAATTTTGCCTTCGATATTTTTTGCTGTTGCTTCTATTCTCTTCTCAACGCTCATATCGTACCTCTTCTCTTAGCTATTATTTCTCCATATCAAACAAAATATCAGGATTTGCTTTGCTAGGTACCTATCAGAAGAAAGATTTGATGCATAAAAAAAGCACAATTTTATTAATTTTTCTAAAAAATTTACTTAATAGAAATTAATATAAAGTCCTATCTCATGATAGATGCAAGTAACAAATATCAGTAAAGTAAGATAAAGAAATATCTTTTCCGGATTCAACGTTGTCAAAATTTCCTAATAAGTGGGCTGTGAGGAAATAAATGTAGACCTTTAAGGAAAGATAAAGGGTAATTTGTCGCTCAGGATAAATACGTTCCGGGACTGGGCACTGCGTACTGGGGACTCGCAACTGTGTACTGGACAATACTCTTCAAGGGTTCCTAATCCCTAATCCCCAATTCCTAATCCCCAATCGCTTTTACCATAAAAGAAAGTACTCATGACAAGCAAAGTATGGGTGTAGGAAGAAAGCGTAGAAAAAATGTATGGGTCAATGAGATTAATGACATTATTCGGGGTGTATGTGGAGGTTTTTTATTTGGCATTCCTTTGCTCTACACAATGGAGGTTTGGTGGATAGGATCACTGGCAAAACCTTCAATGATGATGTTGGCGATCGCACTAACGTTCGTTGTGATTTTCCTACTTAACCGCACAGAAGGTTTTCGCAGAAGCAGACGGAACTCACCAGCTTATGCATCAGTCACAGATACTGTAGAAGCAATAGCGATTGGATTGACTTGCTCCGCCTTTGTGCTGTTGTTACTCCAAGAACTAACACCTGAAACTCCTCTAAAAGAAGCCTTGGGTAAAATTGTCTTTGAAGGTGTACCATTTACCTTAGGTGTGGCATTAGCCAACCAGTTTTTAGGAGACACTCGTGATCCGAATGCTCAAGGACGAACGGGCGCTCAAGCAAATGACGAAATCACAAAGAAACCAGACGAATTATCTGCTACCTTTGCCGACATAGGTGCAACTTTGATTGGTGCAACTGTCATTGCATTTAACATCGCGCCAACAGATGAGATTCCTATGTTAGCAGCAGCAGTGACACCGCCTTGGCTCTTGGCAATTATTGCTACATCTGTGCTCATTTCATATGGCATAGTGTTTGAAGCAGGCTTTTCAGATCAGCAAAAGCGCAGACAGCAACAAGGAATTTTCCAACGACCTATAAGCGAAACTGTGATGGCATACTTGGTTTCACTGGTAGCAGCAGCTTTTATGTTGTGGTTCTTTCAAAAATTAACTTTTGACGACCCTTGGAACATTTGGTTGGAACACACTTTGCTGCTGGGATTACCTGGAACTATCGGGGGTGCAGCAGGAAGGTTAGCAGTATGAGTCAAATAAATGAACAACCGCAATCAAAGAGAACACCTGCTGAATGGGTAACTTTTAGTGCTGCCTCATTCATCTTAGCAACGGTTGTCGGTTTGGTTGGTTATACTTGGCTTAACGACAAGCATGAACCTCCTATCCTTTCTGTCAGCAATAAACAAACAATTCGTGAAATTGATGGACAGTTTTATGTTCCTTTTGAAGTCGTTAATACTGGAGGAGAAACGGCTGAGTCGATTCAAATTATGGCTCAGTTGCGGATTAACGGCGGAGTAGAAGAAACGGGCGATATGCAGATTGACTTTTTATCTAGTGGCGAAAAGGAAAAAGGAGCCTTTATCTTCAGCCATGACCCGCGTCAGGGTCAGTTAACAATAAGAGTTTCTAGTTATAAATTGCCCTAAGTCAAAAGTTAAAAGTCAAAAGTCAAAAGTCAAAAGTGAAAACTCAAGAGTCAAGAACTTTTTGACTAATGAGTAATGACTAATGACTAATGACTAATGACTAAACATTTGCTTTTGCCTTGGAAAAAACGCCATTCTCATCTTCATCATATTGCTGATGAATTGTATCCCAAGCTGCGTGTTCAGCCTTCGTTTGGTCATTTGTCTCATTGAGTACAGTGTTATAGCGCTCAATGAATTTATGCTGAGCTTCCACAGAAAGATGAGAGCGAACCTCAGGAGACAAATCCTCTGGGGTGTTGCAACCACTGGTACAAGCACGAGCCAGGGTTGTCTCAATTGTATGCACTTCTTCGCCACCAGCACTCTCGATCAGCAATTGGAATTCTCCACCGCGATCGCCAGCAACTTCTGCCATCACTAAAAACTCACCAGCCTGCAAGCGGGTTTGGTAAACCGCTGCTTTGTCTTCTGGCATTCCCAATGTGGTGAGAACAGATACCAAACCAGCCCCTGCGCTGCCGGCGATCGCTCCACTTGCCGCTCCTAGCAGCACTGCACCAATCGGACCTGCTGCTACAATCGGACCAACAAAAGGAATGAACAGTACGCCTACACCTGTAAGTAAGCTTAGGAAGGAACCGAACAAGGAACCAAAAATGGCCCCAGTTCTCAAACCTCCGAGAATCACGTCTTTCTTAGTAATAAAGCCAGCAATTCGAGTTTCTGACTGGAAGTTTCTGCCCAATACCGAGATATGATCCCTGGACACACCTCGGTCTAGTAAACGCCGAATCACATCATCAACTTGCTTCTGTTCTTTAAAAACAGCTGAGATGGTACGTTCTGCTGTATATGTTTCAGGCACTTAAAGACTCCTTGAATTTTGCTTTTCCAGTCGGCAGACTGAGGGGGGGTAGATGCGGTAGATGCACAAAACCTCAGTCTGCCATTGTCAACAAGAGACGCTATGCTTTGGGTTAAATCTGCTGCTGGCTACACGCCTACAGGGGTTTTGGTTTCTGCTATCTGGTTAGAACCGTCTGCTTGCAGTGACTGCCCTTCAATAAAGGAGCGCAGCATCCAAGCCATCTGCTCATGCCCTTCCATCAGTCCTGTCAGGAAGTCAGAGGTTCCCTGATCGTGGAACTGCTCAGCAGTCTGATCCACATGATCACGCAGGTTCCGAATAACTTGCTCGTGGTCATCTACCAGTCGAGCCACCATGCCAGTTGCTGTGGGAACGTTACCACCTTCTTCCTTGAGAGTCGCAATTTTGAGAAATCCTTCCAATGTACCAACAGGGTACCCGCCCAAGGCACGAACCCGCTCAGCTACGGCATCGATAGTTTCAGTCAGTGCTTGGTAATGCTCTTCCCAAATTTGGTGCAGGCTGCGGAACTGAGGTCCAACAACATCCCAGTGGAACTTTTTCGTTTTCACCAACAGTACATAGGCGTCTGCCAAATCTTGATTCAACAGATTAATCACACCTTGACGTTGTTCTTCCGTCAAACCAATGTTTATCTTGCGCATTACTTTAAATCCCTCAGCGAGCTTCTTTACTAACCTTCACAAATTCCATCCCCTACAATCATCAACCAAAGGAAGGATTGTACTTTTTTCATCAAGAGGAAAAATCAGACTTTTCTCATTAAATAGAAATAGACATCTTGACTAGGCAATCAAGATGTCTACTAAACGGTGATAACTATGCAAACTGCTCAAAACGCTAGAACATTGAGCAATAATTTATTTGTCACACCCACTTTCAAAACACACTGTCGCTAAAAACGATGAAATGCAGGTTACTTGTTACCTGTGAGTTTACCCAACGCGTTCTTAACTTGATCTTCTACTGTCTTTGCTTGTGCAGAATTCTCAGGACGCTTCATCTTCTCAATATCAGCAGATCCCTGAATCTCGTTAAGTCCCTCGTTTGATCTCCGTTGTGTCTCTTCCAATCCTGGAGGTGCTTCTGTAGATAGTTGGTCTGTTTCTTTCTGAATTCCAGTTAGCTGTGTAACCTCATCTTCAGGATTGCTTGTTGTGCTACCGATCGTCGCAGAAGCAGGTAAAGCATAAGAGAAAATTAGTAAGGCACAAGTAAATGCCACAATGATAAAACGCACTGGACGCAACATAGATAAACCAAAACCAATATTCTTCATTTAAACTCCTCCAAAAATTAAGCCATCCAACACTCACGCCTGGTTACACCCTTGGCTGACAAGCATCATAAATACTGTCTGTTGTGAATCTTGGATACACTCTAGCTTACCCAATTTGGTATCTCTCGAGAAAGTTTTGAGCAGTGGTTGCAAAACAATCTTAACTTTCAACACAGAAGCGTATGCTTTAATTTTGTCAATTTGAGTGTTAAAATATAGCTGCGCTTCTATTTTTACTTGCTTGATTGCTGCTACCAACGAGATTTCGTTAAGGGTCAGGCTAATCTTCTTTCTACTTTGAATACACAGACATATAAATCGACCTGTAGACTGAAATTTTTTCCCTGTACTGCTATACAGAATCAATCTACAGGTAGATAAAATTTGTGCGATTTTGGCAAGTTAAGCTTTAATTGCTAATTGCATTAACTATGTAATTATTACTAATATAGTAAACAATCTTAACATATGAAATTCGTATGTAAATTTTTTCTTTTTTAACAACAAACACTAGATACAACCACTAACTATCTAATAGCTACGTCCGGCTATATAAATAAAATGCTGGTTCTCTGTTGCTGTACTGAGCATTTGTCCGATACAAAAATGCTAACAATTGCTAACAATTGCCTGCTTTTTCTTCCTGCTTCATACTGGAAGTGTCGGCACTAGCCAGTCCACAGGCTAACACGACTAATCTTGCCAACATGGTTACAGAAAAGATGAGTACATCAGACGGGTATTAAGCAAGTGTGATTAATTGGTAGTAATTGTTAGTTTTTAGCCTACTGTTAATTAACACCAGCAACTCTCTCACTTTTCATAGGACAAATTAGCCAGGTATTCGTCTGGTATGATGCTATAATATGTCGCTCACCAAGTATCTACATGAACTCTGGCGATGGCACGGAGTACCCGCATAATAGCGATGGCACGGAGTGCCCGCATAATAGCGATCGCGCTATGCATCGTCTAACCTTGCTTCTCTCACAATCATAAAAATCTGTGTTTATCGTAACGGTGCAGGAGTTGCACCTGCTGATGTGAGGCTTATCTCACATCTTGCACCAAGAAAAATTGATAGTACTTCGTCACTCAGTATGAAAGCAAAAGTCCCTTATTTAGCGAGAAAAGCCAAGAAAAATAATGTAGCTTTATCGCACATGTTTTTGGTTTGTACGGGCTTATACGGTTAGGTGCAAGATGTGAGTTATGAAACATCCAATCGCTTTTAGCTTTCAGCCTCATTGCTGAAAGCTAAAAGCTGATTATTCGCTCATGACAGAGGCTTTGTGTTGAGCTTGTTGCCAAAGTTTGTAAAGGAAGAACTCAGTAACTTCACTGATCGCCGTAACAAACACACCCTCAGCATCCTGAGAACCATTTGATAGCCAACAACCCCGGAGAGTGACTTCCAGACATTCGTGATCACAAGCGCATAGAGCAATGATTTCACTGTCTTCTTTTTTAACAAGAGTCTTAAGCATTTCTACTCCTGACAAATGAACAGGAAGCAAAAAGGAAGCAGTACTGGGTTCAACGCATAGACATTGACCGACTCGCACTGCCAAAATCACTCGCGCTTGCACCCATTCTTCCAGCGATTGAGCTAAACATTCTAAACAAAAGCTCGTTTCGGTGTATGTTAATTTCAGCATTCCTTATGCTCTCCTGTTATTCCAGGTTTGCTTGCACATTCTGCTTTGGATGTCCAAGTCTAGTGGCTCAGCCTTATTTGCCACTAACAGTACAATCGCCCGCTTAATATTAACCCGACACAGTGGCAAGTAATTTTGAAAAAACACCACCACCGATTGCTCTAAAACTTGCATCGCGCTTGTCACAGCTTGACTCCTTATAAACAAACCCCCGCTTCTTGTTTGCTGGAAGCGGGGGTTAGAATTTGACCTTTAAGTCTTCTGTTTCTATATCGGTACAGCATTCTGTTGTCTGTACCTCCCGCTTCGTTGTTCTAGTTTTGGTACTGCATTCAGTACACCAATACTGGCATGTCGAGAATCATCATTACCCTGTGTGAGTTGCCATTTATTCGGGCTTTCGTCTCCCATAAATAAATACTCCACTCCCACAGCGGCTGATTTCCAACGAAATCGGCAGTTGGCAACACGCAAGGAAGTAGAGATGGGGTAAACGGATTTCACAGAAAATTTCACCTATTGAACATTCCTTTAAACATACTACACTTGTATTACTATCCTGTCCATACTTTAAGGAGAAAAAGTGATGCATACAATAGCTCGCACACCAACCACCGACATGGAAGTCACCAGCATCCGCCTAGAACGGGAATTGAAAGATAAACTCAAAGAACTCGCTGGGAATCAGGGATATCAAGCTCTGATTCGAGACATCCTCTGGAATTACGTCCAGCAAAAATCAGGTGAGTGGAAACCCCGATTTTCGCGAGCCGATATTCGCGCTAGTATAGCCGCAACAGCACAACAAGAAGAACGCTGTGTACTCACAGGTCAACTCATTGCGCCGAAACAACCGATGTTGCTAGGACTTACAAGAAATGGCGATATGGTTCCTCTAAGTGTCGAGAGTTTAGCAGCTTAAACTTTTGTTCAAGTGAATGCAGCCTAGTTGCGCCATGTGATATTGCAACTAGGCTGCATTCATTTTTGGCTCTATGGGGAACTCACCGATCCGCACGTAAGTGCTGCGCACACACTGAGCGCAAAGCGCACGCTACGCGCAGTGTCTGGGCTACTGAGAAGGCATAGGACATAGTGGGGATTAGGGGCGAGGGGGAAAAGGGTTCTTAGGGTAATGACAAGTGTTCATCCGGACTTGATATGATGCTGTTTCGGCAGCAGCAGATCCAACAACAGTTGATGAAAACCTAAATATGAGAAAAATATGAAAAAAAAGTAAAATATTGTAAAGAATATGAGTCAGAGAATAACGCCTAAGAAAATTTTTGGCTGTTTGGGGGAGTTGACCATAAAGGATCTGTGAAGCCTTACGCTCTCCAGTATTTTCTTTTCGCTAGTTCAGTCGGTTCTTACTGATTCAACAGAAGGATGGCGTGAAAAAAATCTTACTTTTTTTATTTTTTGATATCAGTGTTAACGCGGATTAAATTTATGAGATTTTAGCTTGAATTCCAGAGAAATTACGGTTTATGTATAAAGGCAGACAGGATATCCTATCTCAAGGTGAGTAAGTCATTGAAGGTGAAGAACACCCAACCATTCTTTGGCTACAGCATCTTAAATAGATAGATTCTTAATATTATTTCTTTAAAAATAAATAGGTTGTTTAAGATACGAAGCATTTCATCATTTCGATTGGTCATCTCAAATAGAAAGGGGCTATAACAGGTGAGAGATAGTTTTAAGAAAAGATTTGCAATTCATCATGGTGCAGTAGCACAAGCTTTGGGTGAAATATGCCGAGAGGTTGCTTACGAAGAAAATCAGATCAATATTCAAGAGTGTGCCAAGAATGAACAAGCCTTTATTGCCATCAAAGCGCCTAGATGAAGTAGATCGACAAAAACAATACCCGCATGGAGCGCTGATGCAGCATCAGGAAGAACCTGCCTACCACTTAGTACAAAAAATTAATAAAATCATCGCCAGTAGCTCAACTCCAAAAAGGATGCTGCAAGATATTGCTAAAGTGCTAGGAGTTGCCTTTAAAGTAGATTGGTGTAGTTTAGTGACAGTATCACTTGAGGTGTCGAGCGAGGCAATCACGGCTAATTGGTCTGTCCAAGAGAATTTAGAGTTGTCTGAAACAGATGAAATGTTCTCTAGTGCGCAGCAATTAGACTTACCAGTGATGGAATGCGCTTGTGAAACATTAACTATTGAGGATATTTCAACAATTCAAAGAAGTTTGGCAATTGGGCATCAATCTTTGCCACTGACTATAAAGGCAAAAGCTGTTTTGGCAATTCCGACTCGGTTTGGTGGTAAAAATAACGGCGTTATTGGTTTAATCAAATCGCAGCCATACAATTGGACTGAATCCGAAAAAAAACTATTAAATGCAGTAGAACCGTGTTGCGCGATCGCATTTTCTCAAGTCGCACAAGCACAGCACATTGCTGGTCAAAATCAGTACGTGCAAACTTATGTCCAGCATCAAAGCTTGATCAAGCAACTCACTGTACTTAGTCGTAGCAACCTGGAGTTAAATCAAATGCTTCAGTTAGCGCTTGCTTCCACAGCAGAAGCTCTGCAAGCGGATCGTGGTTTGCTCATACTACTAAAATATACTGATCCGTTGTTTAGAACTCGAGCAAAAAAACAAATTCCCAAAGCAAAAGCGACGGTTGTAGGGAAATGGCATAAAGAAACAGAAATTGCTCTGACTCATCAGTTAGACACTTCAGAGGCTTCCTTTTTTCTTGCCGACTGTAGTTTATGCCAGCGTGCCTTTTTAGACTCTGGAAAACCTTTAATCATCAATGACGATACAGATTTACAAGATACTTTAACAGTTGCCCCAGTATTTGGACTAGAAGTGCTGCCTGCAGTGCTATTAATGCCCTTAGAGATTCAAGGCAAAGTATTGGGATTTCTAGTGTTACAGCAAGCAGTTGCTCGCAATTGGCAATCAACAGAACTTAATATAGTGGAAATGGTGTGTGCTCAACTTAGCAACGCCATAATTCAAACACAAACATTGCGGCAAGTACAAACGTTGGTAGATGAACGCACAGCACAACTGCAACGCTCTTTGGAAGTCCAAGCAAAGCTTTACGAAGTTAAGCGCCAACAAACAGAACAATTACAAAAGCTTAACGATTTGAAGGATGAATTTTTAAGCAATATGAGCGATCGCTTGCGGCATCCACTCACAAGGATGCGTTTGGCTATCCGTAACTTACGTCAAATCGGGCAATTAAACGAGCGTCAAATCAAATACGCCGACATGATAGAGCAAGATTGCACCGATGAAATTAATTTGATTAATGACTTACTGACGCTTCAGGAATTGGAAACTCGTCACGAACGGCCGCACTTAGAAACGACGGATTTAAATGCGAAAATTCATGATTTAGCAGCCGCTTTTGACACCAAACTCGCAGATAAAGGCATGAGCCTTTGCCTAGATTTACCAGATTCGCCACTCACACTCGAAACCGAAGTAGAGAGTTTTGACCGTATTCTGCAAGAGTTATTAACAAATGCTAGCAAATACTCGGAAGATGACAGTGTTGTGCATTTGCAAGCGACTCACCAGGTCAATCAACAAGTTGATCAAGTTATCATTAAAATGATCAATATCGGACATGGCATTTCAGAAGAAGAAGCCACTTACATATTTGATCGGTTCCGTCGGGGTAAAGGGAGATGGACTCCAGGAACGGGCTTGGGACTTGCGCTCGTCAAGTCTTTAGTGCAACATCTAAATGGGGCAATTGCAGTGGAGAGTACGCCCATTGAGGATTCCAACTTAAGCAAAATCTGCTTTACCTTGACGCTGCCCCAATTTTCCACGCTCAAGTGACTCATATTCCCAAAGTGACTGAAGAACACAACATCGAACAGGAACTGGATTTATCAGCCATCGGCGACGACACCGATCTCGATTTGAATTCGCCTGCTGATACAGATGATTTACAAGCTGTAGAAGTGCAAATCGAGAAAATAGCAGAACGACAGCGACAAATCACTGCTATGCTCCAAATTCCCCAACCAGTAGAACAAGTCTGGAAAGTACTCACAGATTATGAAGCCTTAGTTGACTTCGTCCCCAACTTAACGAAAAGCCGCCTCCTTGAGCATCCTCAAGGAGGTATTCGTTTAGAACAAGTGGGATCTGGGCGCTTTGTTGGCTTGAACTTTTGTGCGCGTGTCGTTCTCGACTTAGAAGAATATTTCCCCAAGGAAATTAATTTCCGTATGGTAGAAGGAGATTTTAAAGACTTTTCTGGTAGCTGGCTACTACAGCCTGATTCCCTTAATAACCATAGAGCAACTCATCTGTGCTATACTGTCAAGGTTTGGCCGAAACGTACTATGCCAGTCGGAATCATTGAGCGTCGTCTCAGTAACGATATGCGGTTGAACCTTCTTGCAATTCGCCAAAGGGCATCAAAAGAATGAAGAAAAAAGAGAACATCATGAAGAAAGAAGAGAGAAAATTTGTACTGTCTATCTTCCCTCTTCTTTCTTCACTGTTCTTTTTTGTTTTTTAGTACCCCCAGGGGAATTCGAATCCCCGTTACCTCCGTGAAAGGGAGGTGTCCTAGGCCTCTAGACGATGGGGGCGCAAGGTTCACACTTATATAAATCTACTGGTTTTCGTCGCTAATGTCAACACCTTCAAAAAAAAAATTGTGAGCTTGTTCAGAAATTGGGAGATTCCAACTGGCTATAAGCAAAAATGCTTAAAAATGAGGAGGCAGATCTGAGATTTGAGAGTTTAGAATGGCTCAAGACTCCACATTTGGGGTTTCTTTGCAAGGTAGCTTCGTCTTTTACTGAGAGGCAATCGCCACTGCTGTTTCACAAAAAACAAAAAAATGCTGTAGTATATCAAACTAAGTATAAAAAAGCTCGACTTAGTAAAGGACTGTGGGTGTCATGTTGTACCCAGTAGAGTTAATATTTACTATCCTTTACAAAAGATTTTGAAATATATCACTCAAAATCTATCGCATGGAAGCATCTTTTGAAATCACCCTGCAGATTGTGATTACTGTCTTTGCAGGCATTACCGCCCAAGTGCTGGCTGCATACCTCCGGGTACCGAGCATCGTGTTTTTGTTGATGTTTGGCATCCTGCTTGGCTCTGATGGCATTGGGGTGTTGCACCCCCATATGCTAGGCATTGCGCTGGAAGTTATCGTCGCTTTAGCGACAGCAATCATTTTGTTTGAAGGCGGGCTCAACTTGGATCTGCAAGAGTTAAGCAAAGTTTCGACGAGCCTGCAATTGCTCGTCACCCTGGGAACCATGGTCACGCTGCTTGGGGGCAGTATGGCGGCTCACTGGCTAGGTGAATTCCCTTGGTCTATTGCTTTTCTTTTCGCTTCCCTCGTTGTGGTGACAGGACCAACCGTTGTCAGTCCTCTGCTCAAACAAATTAATGTGGATCGACAAGTCGCAACGCTTTTGGAAGGGGAAGGCGTTCTGATTGACCCAGTGGGAGCTATCCTCGCCGTCGTGGTGCTGAACACGTTACTAAACAACCACACTGATTTCATCACGGCGATGAGCAGCCTGATCATGCGCCTTGGAATCGGTGGGGTGATTGGTGCAGCAGGCGGTTGGCTGATGTCGTTAATTAGCAAACGTGCCAATTTTCTATCGTTTGAACTGAAAAACCTGGTCGTCTTAGCGGGGTTGTGGGGCTTATTTGCCCTAGCACAAATGATTCGCAGCGAGTCCGGATTGATGGCAGTTGTCGTCGCAGGAGTCGTTTTTGGTGCTTCTTCGGTGCCAGAAGAACGATTGTTGCGGCGTTTCAAAGGTCAACTGACGATTCTCAGCATTTCGGTGCTATTTATTTTGTTAGCTGCTGACTTATCTATTGCCAGTGTATTTGCCTTGGGTTGGGGCGGTGTGTTCACCGTCTTGGTTCTGATGTTTGTCGTTCGCCCGATTAATATCGTTTTGTGTACCTGGAACAGTGATCTTAATTGGCGACAGAAATTGTTTTTAAGCTGGGTTTCCCCAAGAGGAATCGTTTCTGCCTCCGTTGCTTCTTTATTTGCGATTTTACTAACGCAGCGCGGGGTCAACGGTGGTGAAGCCATTAAAGCCTTGGTGTTTCTCACAATTATTATGACCGTGGTTTGCCAAGGGCTAACGGCTGGCTGGATTGCCAACTGGTTGCAAATTACCTCAAAAGACGCCATTGGGGCGGTAATTGTGGGTTGTAATCCTTTGAGTTTATTGATTGCCCGATTGTTTCAAGAACGGGGAGAACCAGTGGTCATGATTGACACTGACCCGCAACGTTGTGAACAAGCCGAAGCGCAAAATCTGAGGGTGATAGCCAGCAGCGCCTTGGATACTGGTGTTTTGGAAGAGGCGGGACTTGCCTCAATGGGAACTTTTCTCGCAATGACGAGCAATGGTGAGGTCAATTTTGTCTTAGCACAACGTGCAAAAGAAGAGTTTAACCCGCCGCGTGTCTTGGCTGTTTTCCCGCGCGATCCACAAGCAACCACCTCTACCAATGAAAATCAGGTTAACCAGGCTTTGATTCCCGACTTAGCAATAAAGACTTGGAATGAGTACATAAACGACGGACGGGTGAAGTTAGGGACAACTACGCTCAATAAATCTGATTTTGACCTTCAACAGGCGCATATGCAGGCATTGATTAAAGCTGGCGAGTTGATACCGCTGTTGGTAGAACGAGACGAACATCTTCAAGTTATGCCAGCAGCTGAAGAATGGGAAGTAGGCGATCGCATTATCTACCTATTACACGACCCCAGACCACACCTTTTAAAACGCTTGTCGGGTGCAAGAGCATCAGTTCCCCTGTCTGTAGAAAAATTACCGGAGGTCGAAGAAATACCGTTGGCAAAATCTCAACTTTCCACCAGCGAGGCTCCCGCACCTTAAATTCGTTATCCTTGATTCAATTGTTGCTGTAGCTTACCAGTTTCCGGTATCGCTTCTTGTGCATACATTTTTTTGATTTGCCTTTCTTGCCACAACACACTCAATAAATGCACCACAGCTAGAACTAACGCAGCAACCGAGACTATATAACTGTGTATTGTGTAAAGGTGCTGGAGAGTTACGGTGCTAATTGCTCCACCACCAGTCAAAATGTCTCGCAACACAGAACCGATAAAAGGAATAGCTTCTATGGTTCCCAGCTCGATGCTAAAACGCCAAAATCCTTCTTGATCCCAGGAGAGGATCATCGCCGTCCAACCCAAGCCAATGGCACTTAAGGTAAATAAAATTCCACTTATCCAAGCAGTCAGCCAACTCTTGCGAAATTGTCTGCTGACAAACATGACTACAATTTGGATCAGGGCAATGGCAACAACCGCGTTACCAGCAATCTGGTGTGCTTTGTGGAACAACCAGCCGTATGGCACTTCCGTATCAATCATTTTCAATGACTGGTAAGCTCTGCCTGCTGCTGGTTCGTAGTAAAACGACAACAAAATTCCAGTCGTCGCACCAATTAACGTCAGGGTGATAATAACTACCGATAATATCGTCGTTATTCGTCGCAGAATCACATCTGACCGAGTGTTGTGCATAACTGAGCGCTCCTATTCTTAACTCTTTATTTACTTTTCTTCACGCCCATTTATCCCACACCCACCTGCCTGTCTACGTTGGTATGGGATGAATGGGCACTTCGGGACTGGGTACTCGGGACTGGGTACTCGGGACTGGGTACTCGGGACTCGGGACTGGGTACTCGGGACTCGGGACTGGACAATACTCAACAATAATCCTTAATCCCTAATCCCTAATCCCTAATCCCCAATCCCCAATCACTTTTACTTTTATTACGAGTTTAACTAAGAATTATTAAGAATAGTTATTTTTTGAGGAGAACTTAAAACTCAATAGGTAGCAATATTTTATACAAGATACTGCACCCAAGCTTGTAATGGTTCTGGTGAACCGTACCAGATTGGAGAACTTCTAGGGGAATGCTTGACTCCTTCAATGACAATATTGGACGCCCCCTTAAGATGAGCAGCTTCAATGGGTGTAATTCCATCACCCCAAGTATTACCGTTTCCGCAGGTTAACTGATAGCTACTGTAAGCAAGCCAACTCCCCCGCCGCCTTTGCCCAAAGATAGTTTTTCCGGCAACACAAACGTAGCGAACATTTGTGTAAAATGCTCCAGGATAGTTTTGATTCACAAAATCCAAATTCCAGCGCGTCCAGCGTTCTTGGCTGATATGAGGTGTACCCAAAGTGATCAGAGTCGCAACCAGAGGGTGAGCTTGCCATACAGATGATGTGACTTCACCGCGTCCTGAATAAGACTTTTCTCCCAGGTAGATGCGAGAAAGCCAACCTCCTGCTGAGTGACCAATCAAGTTAATTTGAGGCGCATTGCATTGTACCAATATCTGCTTAACTGTATGATCAAGTTGCCGCAAAATAGGCGTCACAGACCTTCCACCAAGAGTGGGTATCCACTCACGCCGTCGTAGTGGTACCGTGACCGTAGGAAAACCTAACTGTTGCAAGGATTTTTCTAGTGGAAGGTAGGCGATCGCGCTTTCTAGATATCCAGGCAAAATAACTGTTGGTAATGGCATTTTTGATTTTGGATAAAGGTATTGTGAAAGTTGTCATGATCTGC
Source organism: Kalymmatonema gypsitolerans NIES-4073 (assembly GCF_002368435.1). Classification (GTDB taxonomy): domain Bacteria; phylum Cyanobacteriota; class Cyanobacteriia; order Cyanobacteriales; family Nostocaceae; genus Kalymmatonema; species Kalymmatonema gypsitolerans. The sequence continues at coordinate 8,173,572 of NZ_AP018268.1, read as the reverse complement.
AGGATATGCCAGTATTGAGACAAAACTCGCAATAAGCTGCACAGCTTTGGCAATGTTGACTGCTCACCAGACATGACAACACTTCCATTTAGATAGAAGTCAAATTAGTTGACATCTCCCCTGACTAGAAGTAAGGGGATTCTAAACTGATGTTGCTACGGGGGCTAGAAGCGCCCCTGCGCAACGTTTACGATATGATCTGTTTAATCGCGTAAACAAATCAAATCGTTGTGGCACTGTCAAAGATGCCCTACCCACCTCGACTAGGTTTAAAGCTAGCTGTGTATTGCACCTTATCATGATGTTGGCGCTCCGATTGCAATCTGCATTGATGAGATGACCATCACGACTCCGGTACAGTCCGCGCTTGACCCTATCACCCGATGGTTTCCACCCCACGGGTTTTTCACCGTGTTTAGGTAAAGAATCACCGTCAAGAAATGACGCTTTTGACGTGTACGCTTCTTCCGTAACTGTCAAGACAATTCCATACTCTTTACAGAGTTGTTTAAGCCGCTCAATTAGCCGTCCTGTGGGGATGACAACAAAGTTTTGGTTGTTGCGTTTTCCCATGTTGGAACGGCTTTTTTGACCTTCATTCCAACCGACAATAATATTTCCAACTCGGTCATTTAAGCATTGATTTACGATGAATCGTGCTGCTTTGTTTACGGCGTCACGCATCTGGTTGTTTCGTTTGCACTGTACCCGGTCAAGGTTGGAGTCCCAGTAAAATTCAGATTTCCCTTGTTTGTACTTGGCGACTAGGCGGCAGTAACCCTGGTTGATGTTTTTTAGCTTGCGACCGTCGATAATCAAGCTTTTGCCATGAGTCGAGACACCTGTAAGCCAGTTGGTTCCACCGTGGTCAAATGACCAGAAAGAAAAGGGTACAAGCCCCTAAATTTGTTTATGGAAAAAGAAAAAATGTATTTCACCGAGTAGGCGCAAGAAATACGGCATCCTTGTTACAAGCCCCTAAATTTATTTATGGGGTTCTTACTTTTGACTTTTGAATGCGTGACTTTTGACTTCCCCGAAGGGGCTGACCATGCCTGGGTATAGTCAAGGTTTGGGTTGTTGTCAACTGGCTCTTTGCCGTCGTCAATCACCCAGTCAATCCACATTTCTCCGAGCCGAGGACGTACCGTGACTTCTCGCACCCAGTCCGAGTCAATGAAATCAGGTAGTTGCAGCTTAATCTCGGTCAGTAGGTGAGGTTTTGTGTCACGGCTAATTGACGGGTAAAAGCAGCCATCTTTGTAGTTAAGCGCTTGTCTTGGAAACGTCACAGCCGCAAGCCCACCACGCTTTCTGTACTTTGGCAATGAAGGTTTATCAACCTCACCTTTGTAGTACTTTTGCACCAAACCGTTGTAACCAACAATTGACTCACCTACCGTCTTTAAAGTCTGTTGTGCAGACTGGGCTGCCATTGCCTTGTAGTGAGGACTGTCTTTAAGGGCTTTGTCTAGTCCTGGGTAAGTAGTATCACACTTATATGTCTTCCAGCCATAGCGTAATTCATCACCACGCCAGTAGAGCGTGAATGCGTCACCTTGTTGCTCTAACTTGCTGTAATGGCTTTGACGAGTATGGTAGATTGCTGAATTTGTCAGACTGTTGGCGTGTTCACACTGGTTAACCCAAAACGCTAGCTCAACATCCGTAAACTTTGCTTTAACTGGTATTGCTCGGTACATCTTGTCATCAGTTTTTGTTGTTACCTGTAGTAGTTCCTATACAATATATCAACAAAGTTCCGGATAATGGCAAGCCTTTCTAAACAAGATCACGAGTACAGACGTACCGAAAACTCTGTTTCCAGCGTCAATTACCACTTTGTGTTTGTACCGAAACGACGAAGACCCGTGTTAGTCAGCAAAGTGGCTCAAAGATTGCAGGAAATCATATTTGAATTGGTACAAGAGCATAACTGGCGGTTGATTGCCCTGGAAATCCAGCCAGACCACGTGCATATGTTCATCAACGCTCCAACAGATGAAGCCCCAGCCAAAATTGCTATGTGGGTCAAAGGAAGGGCATCTCACCACTTGAGGAAGGAATTCCCCGAATTAAAAAAACTACCTGCTTTATGGACACCGACCTATTTTGTAGCCTCAACAGGTCAAGTCAGCACTGAGGTAGTTAAAAAGTATATTGAGAATCAACGCGGAAAGTAGAGAAACTTAGGACTGAAGTCCTACGAATCGGGTTTCATCCCCCGGCTAAAAGCACAGATGTAGTTTGACGTACGAAGGAAAACTACATCTTCGGGGGTTCTCACCCTCTCGCTCTCACCTGATAGAAGTCAAAGTGCAATTTATCCCGGGAGATTCCTCGCTGCGCACGGCGGCATCGGTCTTGGGATAACCTTTGACAATCAGACAGTAACTGCCAGTATGACCTGCAATTTATATAATCACAGAAGTAGAAACAGTGTTAGACTGGGCTAATATAGCGGTAATAAAAGTCAGTTGCGAATATGAGTAAGTTTGGCAGTTGTTTCAGCGCGGGGAATGCCAGAAAAGAGTTAGATGGTGGAAGTAACCCTACCAGAGATGCTTGTCTAGTCAGAGTTAAGCCATTGGCAGAAGTTGAAATTATCTTTCGTTTCACTTTTGATTTTTGAAAGTTATCACAAGCTAAATAATAAAAAATGATGCTTTTGGAAGCATAGCGATACTCAAGTGCAACTGTTTAGTAGAAAACCCGTCATTGGTGAAAAATATAACAAGTCTAAAAATTGGTATTCTTCCTGTTTCCAATTGCTGAGAGGAAGCTATTATTTGTAGAAGGGCGCTTCCGTTCTACTATTTATCTCAAAGATAAAATGACTAGATAACTGCAACCGAGCCGAGTGAACGATAAACAGCTATGTCCTACGTCTCCCTTCTGAAAAATATACCAGAATTCTTAAGCCAGCCTACTGGAATAGCAGCTATAGCATCTCTTGGGATTCACAGTGCGATCGCGTTCGTCCTGCCAATGGTGCCAATGGATTCCAAACCCAAACAGGAAGTATCATCAAAAAGCAGCGTTGGACTTGTTGAATTAAGTCAGGCTGAAACAAGCCGTCTGCCACAACCTGGCACACCACAACTCTCCTTACAACCCCCAACACCTGTCTTACCACAAGTTCCGCCGATGAACTTGGCTAATCAATCAATTCCACCATTGCCGCCTATACCACCATCACCGAGTTCTACCGATCTCATATTACCCCCGCTTCCGAAAACAAATAACGTAGCCATTTCTTCCTTGCCTAAAAGTCAGTCTTTGCCAATTCTTTCTAAGAGAGATTTGCAACCTGAACCATCCTTAAGTGCGAAAGTCAGACCGTTTACGCCTTATGTAGAAAAGCTAAGATTAGGGGAACCCAAGCCCTTGGAGTCTTCCAGAATTCCTTACAATGTGCCTCCGGTGCAAGCAGCTAACATACCTCAGGAACAGGAACTGGTGAACACCTATGCTCCTGTTTCTTCTGGACAGATGCCTGTTGCATCTTCGGCTGAGGGTGTCGCTCAACAAACTACTGAGGCTGGTACACAAACTACTGAGCCTGGGGGTGTTGCTCAGAATCAGCAGCTCGTAACGCCTGTTGTCCAACCTCCACAAGTTGGCGATAATAGCATAGCTTTAAGAGGGCAGAACTTACCCCAATTGCCACAAGGTTCTAATTTCCAAGCGCCTAAGTTGCCATCACTCGTGCCTCAGTCACCTTCAGTTACAACTGAGCAGTTGGCGTCGAAACCTAAAACTTTTGTGGAGCGTTTCACTGAAGCCAAAAACCAATATCCTAACCTAGAAACAAAACAACCTGTAGCTGCAATAGTTAATACTAAAGCGGCACAAGAAGGCAACGTTCAAGGTGATTTAGTTGTCAATGGTAAAGGTCAAGTTGAATCTATTAACTTCGAGAATAACTCGGTTCCATCTGACCTGAAAACAGAAGTTAGGGAATATTTCAGGGAATATTTCCAAAACAATCCTGCTCAGGCAAATGGCAAGCCCAAGTTTTACCCATTTAACATTTCGTTCAAGTCTAATAGCAGCAACATTTCTAAAACTCCTGCACCAGAATCAACCTTATCTCGAGTCAATCAAACACAATCAATAACTAAACCACAACAAAGCCTAATTCTACGTTTACGCTCAGGTCAGGCCAATTCTCAAGCATCCAAAGAACCACAAAAAGTTAACCTGACTCAAGGTTTGCGTCCAGTTGAGGTCAATTCTCAAGCATCCAAAGAACCACAAAAAGTCAACCTAACTCCGGGTTTACGTCCAGTTGAGGTCAATTCTCAAGCATCTAAAGAACCAGAAAAAGTCAACCTAACTCCGCGTTTACGTCCAGTAGAGGTCAATTCATTACCATCTCCACAAAAAGTCAACCTGAGTCAGCGTTCTGTTTCATCGTCAGTCAATCAACAAGTATCCCAAAGCAATCAGACTGCGTCTGCGCTGCAACGTGATCGAGAACAACAAACATCACGACAACAGGTGGTTATTAGACAGACGACGTCTTCTTCACAAAGCGATAAAGAACAACAAACATCACGCCAACAGGTGGTTATTAGACAAAGTACGTCTGAATCGCCAATTAAAGAAGAACAAACTTCAAAAGCAGAAGTCAGTAGCAATCAGCCTTCTGCTTCTATTGAAACAAGTAAAAAATTACTACAACAGTTGCGCCAAATTAGAGATAAAAGACAGGGCAGCAACCAAGAAAAATAAAACAGAACACAGAAGTCAGAACACAGAAGTCAGAATACATTTCCCGTAGAGTTTTATAGCACTACGTGATTGTAGACTGCCTATAGAAGCGCGGGTATTAAAACCGTTTATTCATCCGCCCTATGCCTACGGTACGGCTGCGCCTGTAACGTGCGTCCTCATGCGCGGAGGCACGGGTATCTCCTCGCCTTGAGGCTGCGCCAACACCAGTTACCTGCTCCGGGAAACCCTCCCGCAGTACTGGTTCACCAGTCGTACAAAATCGCTAAGCTGGATTCTGACTCTTGACTCCTGAATTCTTTGTTTATAAAACAGTTGCATGAGAAATTGAGAATGTTTTTGTAGTAAGTGCTTACTACAAAGGAATAGCTGAATCTAAAATTCTTTGAATTGCTTCCCAAGAAAAAAAAACCCTCTGGGGTTCCAGAGGGTTTTCTTTTTCTCTTGGCAATTTTTTTAGCTATCTTGCCAGGCTTGTTCCGCTTTTTGGAAAACGTAAGCAGCGACTTCTAGAATCTCCTGTTCGCTTAACTTACTCTTGTATGAGGGCATAGCATTTTTACCATTTTGCACCTGGTAGATAATCGCTTGAATCGAGTCTGCATCATAATTCTGCAGGTACTTTGATAAAGCTTCCTTTTTCAAAGTTTTTTCAGCAATCAGGATGTTACCACCACCTATGTGACAAGAAGCGCAGTTAGCGTTAAAGATTTTGGCACCATTAGATACTTCGGCTGCAAATGCTAAATCAATAAATGTAAATTGGAACAGGGCGATCGCCAAGAAAACGACAGATAAAACTATTCTCAAGGGGTTCTCCTTACAACTAGCCTGCAGCCACTTAAAAAACCGTCTTCACTAACTATTGTAAGGCTGCTAGAAGCCCTAAAAGAACTACTTTTTTATACAGTTGCCATCCCAAATGCTATTATTTTATAATGCTTCAAAGTTCCTGTAGCTAAGGTGACAATTTCTTTCTTGAAATCCATATTTTCTCAAAATTAGCGGTGACGAGTTTATCCTCCTGCGTTGGGACTAACATCTACAGAAGAGGATAGAACTTGTCACCGCCGATGACTCCTTATATTCACTATCCTCAGATTCGGGGATGTGACATTGGAGCATATTTCGCGTGCTTAGCTTTTGGAAATCCAGCTTGTGTCAACCGATATTTCTAGCTTTCAGCAGACTCAACAACGACTCGACCAATCATGCCAGCACCACGGTGAGGTTCGCAGTAGAAGCTGTACTCACCTGGAGCCGCGTCTGCTGGGAAAGTGGTTGTGGTTTTTTGACCGGGACTCATCAGCAACTGCTTATGAGACAGAGATTTGGCTAGATCCGCGCTCTTTGCGGGGTTTTTAGCGTTATCAAACACAACATTGTGGGGAGGAACTTTGTTGTTCACCCATTCAATTGTGTCGCCTGGATGAATTGTCAACTTATTTGGTTGAAACGCCAGCGCTCCTTTATCACTACCCATTTTTACAGTATATGTCTCAGCCGCAGCACTGGGGCTGAAAACTGCAAAGCTGCTAACAACTAAAAACATTGTTAACAATGCTAAACCCAAGCGCCGTAAACTTGACCCAACTAATTTCATAGCGTTCTCCTAACAGCAGGTTTTATTTCCCTTATTCCATTTTAAATAAAATTTAGCCCAAATATGACAATATGTCGTAGATGCAATTTTTTTTTAAACAATTGGTGAGCCATAGTATAGTGAAAGTGAGTGTAAGCAATCACTACTTGACTTGGATACACAAAAATGTATACTGCTGAATAAAGAAAAAGATAACCAGTAAGAAAATAGATTTTTCTTCTTACTTAAGGGCTACTTAATGACTGTTCAAAAATCTTGAGTTCTGTAACTAAGAGCCTTTGGCGTTGTTGTCAGAACAAAAGCAGCTAACCTTTCCACATCGTGTTGGAATAATAAACAAAGCAGCTATCTGAAAGAAAATAGAAATTTCTTCACTTCTATCATACGTCATAGGTTGTCGCATTAAACTAACCCATGCATTAAAATTATTTCCCGGATTAGCACCTTTGAGTGTTGTCAAACAGAGCGAAGAATGCGAAGGGAGAAAATAGGTAATCTTAACCAGGAAGAAAGTAGTCACTAGTCTCTAGCTACTAGTCTTTAGTGCCTATTTAAAAGCTCTAATGACTAATGACTAATGACTAGTGACTAATGACTAAATCATCAAATCGACTTTAGTAGTAAATTTTACCGCCACCCCATTTTTGACCGATAATCTTCGGTTGCAGGAGAATATGACCGGCGATCGCCTCCAAGTCATCATCGGTGAGATTTCTCATTTCTGTGAAAATATCTGCACTCTTGATGCTGGGATGTAATTCTGCAATCTCCTCTTCCCCGTCGTATGTAGTGGGGTTTTTGAGGTAGTCTACCAATCCTTCGATGTTGTTACGGTTTGGTGTAGCTAGGGCGAGTGATTCTGGATCGAGTCCTACGTTTTGGTTTGTCTTGGTGACGCCCCCAGCATGACACTGGGCGCAAGCGTAGTTAAATAAGCGTTTGCCTTCCTTAACTTGTTTGAGGCTAAGGACAACGGTCTCACCATTCTCATTTAATGGTACCGCGCGGGTAGCTTCATCCAGTTCCACTGCAGTTGCGCTACCGACTATAAATTGAAACGTCAGCAAAACAGTAACCGCAAAAATGCCAAACAATTTTCTAAACATTTTTCCCCTTAACAATTTTGACGCTCAACACAGCTAAGATAACGATGCTCAATCTCATTCGTGCTTATGGCTAATTATTCTTTGTCATTATCCATTCGCACTAAGCAAGACACCTCTTAGGTAACTTCAGTTTCCCCAACTGAGTTACTAGTATCTCCTGGGTGTGTTTCAGACACAATTTGGGAAATAATTGCCTTTGCATCCTCTAAAGCCAAACGGGTCTTAGGGTTTTTATAGGCAATTAAGAGTTTGTCACATATAGACAGCACTTTTTCCACAGGAACACTGTAGTCAGTCGCTATCTCAGCAATTGACAGATCCGCAAAACCCATAACGCTTCAGGTAGAGATTGAGCTGCTGTAATACCAATATCACGTCAGGAGTGCAATTTGTTCCCCAAAGTAACGGTGTAGGGGAATAGAAGGAAATGAATTCAAAATTTAAAATGACGCATTAAAAATTGTTTTTTGAATGTTGACTTTTGAACGTTTTTACACATTTAGACTCTGACATACCTTCGCCAACAGAAACTTTTGACGCTTGTTAAACTGAAAACGTCGGGACAATGTGACTTATGCTACCCACCATCTTTGTAGAAGGCAAACTTTTAGGACGCACCAAACCTCTATTTACTGATTGGCGCATTCCTCTCCCGCCCGAGTTCTCCTTTGATGGCAACCGTCTGACACTTCGGGAGTTACTTACCCAAATTGTACTGGAAGAGGTAGAAGCCTTTCGCACACGTCAAGAGCAGCAACGATTAACCCGCGTACTAACGAAATCAGAAATTCAACAAGGAGTTGATCTGGGGAAAGTGGACATGGGAGGACGTGACTTACAGCAACAAGTCGATCCACAAGCAGCTGTAGAAAACGCTTTGCAAGGTTTTGAAGATGGCTTTTATTTCGTTTTCATTGACGACGAACAGCACCAGGACTTAGATGGGGAAGTATACCTCAAACCTAACACTCACGTTACTTTTTTGCGTTTAGTGCCACTGGTGGGAGGGTAAAATGTTAAATCCAGAACAGGCAAATGCACGACTTCAAGCTCTCCGTATTCAGGATTGGAAAGAACAGCGCCTAAAAAGCATTGCCAATTTACCACACGCACTGCGTCAGATTGGATGGGGAATTTTAGGACGCGATTGCGATGGTCAGCCCTTCACGGATTACCAAGCCGGATATAATGCTGAATATGCAGCCTTCAAACAGCTTGATGACTTGAATGCTGAGTCAAGACAAACTTTATTTGCGACGCTTTTTCCCCAGATCGCCACCCATGTCGAACAAGCATGGCAGTTGATCATTCGCCTTCCTTATCAGTCTAGCTATGCTCGTCGAGCTTTCCGTGCCCCCAACACACCAAAAATTACGCAGTCAAGACGCGGTGATTGGCTGCGGAGTCTGCTTTATGTTGTGGAAGGTTATGAACAAGATCTCAGGTGGTTTGCTGCTTGGAGTGCTTACTTCGGATCTTATGTAGGCGATACACTGGGAATTTTGTTTGCAGCGGCTATTGATGCAGGCGGTGAAGCGGGAGAGGAAATTTTTGAAATTCTCCTCGCTTCCGCGCGGGGAGAACATGAAATTGGGGCGATGGGACGCCACGTGACGCGGGGTTTGCTTGTTGCTTCCCGTGCTGATGGTTGGGCGTTTGTGGAAAATCTCTTGTTGGCTGCACAGCGTCAGGAAGGTTTAAGACAAACTATTCTGGAAACGATTGATGAGGCGCATCCGGAAGCTTTTCGGCGGATGTTGCGACTGATTGTAGATCATGATTTGACTCGTTTCAGTGCGGTGGTTCGCGCTGTGGATGTCTGGTTTGGTTTTGGTTGGGAGTCGGTGAATAACCGTGTTGTGAAGGAGGTGTTGGGAGAGGTTTTGCAGTTTTTGGAGTATCCGGAGGTGCGGGAGGAGGTTTTGGGGAGTTATGAACCGCCAAGACGCCAAGAACGCAGAGAGAATGAACATGCTCAACGGGTTTATTTGGCATTATGGACGTTGGCGTTTGAGGATGCTGTTGCTGCGATTGCTGTGATATCGCGGTTTCTTGAGCATCCTGATGTTGAGTATCGTTTTGTTGCGGTTCGTCTGCTTGCTCAATTGGGACTGGTTGAAGCACAAGTCGCGCTGTTACCTGCTTTGGAGGATGAGGATTTGCGGGTTGTCACTTGTGCTTTGATGGTGGTGCAAGGTGGTGTTGATAAGAGGTTACAAGAAACTGATTTGTTTGAAAGGTTAGAAAGAATTCTGCCGCGTTTCCCGAAGCAGGTAACAGTTCTACAGCCTTTGGTTTGGGATTGGATCAGGCTGGAGGCGCAACAACAAACAGTTGCAAATGCTTTGGTGGGTAATTTGGGCGATCGCTCCCCCAAGCGCCTGATTCCCTATTTATCTTTTCTTGATGCAAGTAACCGCAGTTATGTGGCGACAAAGCTGGCTGAGGTGAAGCCGTGGGATGATGAAATCCGCAATATTTTGTTTTCGTTGGTGGGTGATGCTAGCAGTTGGGTACGGGAACGAGTCTTGCAGGCTTTAGCGATTTGCACTATTACAGCATATGAAGCGACGCAATTTGAGCGGTTGTTAAGCCGTAAGTCGGGAGATTTGCGGCGGGGTATCCTGCAATTGTTGATCAATCAGTTGGATGAGGAGGCTATAGCTTCAGCCCAAAGATTACTTGCTGCTGGCGACGCAAATCAACGGGTTGCGGGGCTGGAACTGCTGCGCCAGATGATGATTAAAGAGCGTGCGGTTAGTCGATGTCAAGTCTGTGTCCAAGAATACCAGTTGCAGCCCAAAAAGCGTACTTCAGCAGAAACGGAGTTATTAGAAGTCGTTTTAAATACTAACAGCGCTGTGCCTACCCTAGAGGATGCACTGGGGCTTATTGACTTGAAGCAACTGACCCCACGCATACCTCCCCAAGTCCAAAAACCGCGTTTATTCGTGACTCCAGCAGCGATTGCTTGCCTCAAGTCTCTCGACGACCTGATCCACGAACACCGCCAGATGGTTGTAACTATTGAAACTTGGCAGGGAAGTAGGGAGGAACTATTGGGGAATGTTGGTTGGAATTTTCCTGCACCCGATGGCAAAAAATCTTTAGAAGAAGATGTCACCAGCTTACCTTTACGGGAATTGTGGGAAACTTGGTGGAGTGAACGACCAAAAGAACTACGTGATGCTGATAATTTAGAACTTTTGCGAATCTTGCCAGGCTTATGGGGTTCTTTTGGCTACGAAGACTACGCATTTCAGGAGATGTTATGGTGGCAAGAAGTCTTGAAGACTGTTTATGTTGACAGCGAAGTATGCGCCCAACTGCGCTATGCGGATATTATTTCTAAAGTTTGCCAATGGTTAATACGGCTATTTCCACAAGCAGAAACCGTAAATTTCTTACTTGATGCTGTAGCAACTAGCTTCACGTTAATTCCCGAAAGCGAATTCACGCAAGTTCAGCAAAATCCTCATAATGACTGGCGAAATAGCGATGCACTGTTTCGCTGGCTGAATATAGCCAAGTATCATCAGTCTCTATGTCCCGAACAGTGGAATGATACTGATCAACTACGCCTCTGGCAACTGCTACACTGGCTGGATCAACCTTCACCCCAAGTGTTGCGTAAAAGACCGAAACTACAAGAAGTTTTGCAGGCTTTTCGCCTTGGTGCAGCAACCGTTGCTGACTTAATAGACCAACTTTTGACGACTCCATCGCCGCTAGAGTACAGTTTTGAAGACTTGCGGCGGGTGAGTGCTCGCAAACTGCCTGCTGATTTAGCAGCATATCCTATTTTGAAACAAGTGGGCGATCGCTGTCGTCAACGCATTATTGAAGTAGAACTCAAACGCGGTGACTTACCGACTGCTGCATCTCATCCCGCCTTAGCGTTGCGTTCCGTAGAGGGAGTTCATACCCTTGTGCGACTACTGCAAGCATTCGGCAAACAGACGTTTGTTCGGGGCTACACTTACGACAACCTCAGTAAAGCTAATATACTAAGTCACCTGATTCGCGTTAGTTTCCCTTTAGAGTTTGATACGCCGCAGGAGTTTGCCCAACAGGTGAAAGCGGCGAAAATTCCTATAGAAAAACTGATAGAGTTAGCATTCTACGCGCCGCAGTGGGTGAATTATGTCGAAACCGCTTTGCACTGGTCAAGTTTTGCGGAAGCTGTATGGTGGTTTCATGCCCATACTAAAGATAACAACTGGCACGTTGACCAGGAAATCCGCGAAACTTGGACTGCACAAGTAAGTGAACGCACACCGCTTTCTGGGCAAAATCTCGTAGATGGTGCAGTGGATGTCGATTGGTTTGCCCGCATTTACAAAGCACTTGGTAAAGAAAAATGGCAAATACTTGACAAAGCAGCAAAATATGCATCTGGTGGTGGAGGTCATAAACGGGCGCAGTTGTTTGCGAATGCTATGTTGGGAAGTCTTGAAAAAGCGGCTTTGGTGACGAGCATTACCTCAAAGCGGCATCAAGACTCGCTGCGATCGCTAGGATTGTTACCACTGGCAAAAGGCAAGAAGCGCAACAGTGACCTTTTGGAACGCTACAAAATTATACAAGAATTCTTGCGTACCAGTCGTAAATTTGGTTCCCAGAAGCAGGCGAGTGAGAAATTAGCGGCAAGTATTGCGATGGAAAATCTCGCCCGTACTGCTGGCTATCCTGACCCACAGCGTTTAGAGTGGGCAATGGAAGCTCAAGCTGTAGCGGATTTAGCAGCTAGTCCGATCACAGTTGCCCTTGATGAGGTGAGTGTCTCTTTGGCAATCACGGACAAAGGGGAAGCGCAAATTACAGTCACAAAACAGGGAAAACCCTTAAAGTCTGTTCCTGCCAAAGCCAAGAAAGACCCGAAAATTGTAGAACTGCAAGCCCGCAAGCAGGAGATTACTAGGCAAGCTTCACGGATGCGGTTGTCTTTAGAACAAGCAATGTGTCGAGGGGATACTTTTACGAAGGAAGAATTGCAGCAACTATATAGCCATCCTGTACTTGCACCCATGCTGACACAGTTAATCTTCATCGGGGAGGAAGAGGCAGAGGTTGGTTATCCAGTGCAGCAAGGAGAATCATTGCAATTGCATAATGGTAATATTTTCCCAATTGCATCTGCTCATGTGCGGATTGCCCATTCCTACGATTTATTACAAACTCAGGAATGGCATCTTTGGCAGCAAGAGTGCTTTAACAAGGAACGCACTCAACCCTTCAAGCAAGTTTTCCGGGAATTATACGTCCTTACATCAGCAGAAAAAGCGGAAGAGACAATTTCACGCCGTTATGCAGGACATCAGATAAACCCAAGACAAGCATTGGCGTTATTCGGTGGGCGGGGATGGGTAACACACCCAGAAGAAGGTGTGCGGCGCACGTTCCACGAACTGGGAATTGCTGCTTGGGTGACGTTTGTCAATGGGTTCTTCAGTCCAACGGAAGTCGAAGGATTAACTCTAGAGGGTGTTCGCTTCTCCAAGCGAGGCGAGTGGAAACCGTTACCACTGGAGGAAATTCCTCCCCAGATTTTCAGTGAAGTGATGCGCGACTTAGATTTAGTCGTGAGTGTCGCCCATCAGGGAGGAGTTGATCCAGAAGCGAGTGCTTCAACTGTGGAGATGCGGACATCTTTGATTCGGGAAACTTGCCGTTTGTTGAAACTGACCAATGTCAAACTTCAAAGTTCCCACGCACTTATAGAAGGACATCTTGGCAGTTACTTAGTGCATCTGGGTAGTGCAGTGGTGCATCGCCAACCAGGAGGGGCGTTGTGTATTGTTCCCGTACATTCACAGCACAGAGGACGGCTATTTTTACCTTTTGCCGATGATGACCCCAAAACCGCTGAAGTGGTTTCTAAAGTGTTATTGTTGGCACGGGATAAGGAAATTCAAGACCCAACGATTCTCTCGCAAATTTTTGCTTAAGTGAACAACAAGATTCCCGACTTCTTCAAGAATAGGACTTACGCAAGAACTCTCTGAAACTCTTATCTCTATGCGCTAAGGCGCACGCTGCGCGTATGCCTGCGGCACGCTGCGCGAACACGAAGTGTGCGCTTTGCGCTTACGTGTCCTTTGCGTCCTTTGCGGTTCGTTTCTTCATGATTTTGCGTAAGTCCTGAAGAAGTCGGGAATCTAAACCTTTAAACACTCAAATGCACCTGCGTTATACCCTGGCGCAGTTCGTACTGTCGCTTCAGCCAAAACTGCTGAATTATTTTACGAAGTAAAGGAGCAAGTTGAATCAACACCCAACGCATCAGCGCATTTTTTCGCAGTTGTTCGCCTTGTGCGGCTTCCTCTGCCTGGAGTTGCTGAATGCGGATAATTTCTGGTTCACGTTCCGCTTGAATACGCGATAGTGCTGTGTCAATCTCTTCGTGTCCAGCGCCTGCATCAAACAGGGGTACAAGATGATTAGCGGCGACAATGACATCACGCAATGCGACATTAATTCCTTGGGCGCGGACGGGAGACATTGGGTGTGCAGCATCACCTAGAAGCAACATTCCTGGGGCGTGCCAGCATGGACAACGACCAACCACAACTGATAGCTTAATCGGAGTTTCGATGGTGTCTGCATGCCTACGGAAATGCTCTGCCATCCATGAGGGGGATAGCGATGCAAAAATTTCTGCCCAGTTCGCTTGCTTCCAGTCGGTTTTGTCCTCTGTGTCATCTGCAAATACTGCCCAAGCCAGATGTAATTTCCCTTCCTCTGCCCCATGAAAGATGCTAAATACGTGACCATCATTAACGATGGAACAAAATATATTGTCTGCGGCGAACCTGGGACTGGCAGCAAGTTTGAACCAGAGAACATCCACATTATTTGGCAGGGATACCAATTGTAACCCTGCCCGTTGTCGTACAACCGAATTCCGGCCGTCTGTACCAATCACAAGTTGAGCGGAAATTTCGCGTCCATCGCCCAATTTCACACCTGCAACTCGATTATTGATCCACAATAAATCTTTTACAACAACACCTTGTATAAATTCAAATCCAGGGTAAGCTTGAGCTTCCTTAATCATTGCTTCAAGCAACGGCGGTTGCGACACCAGTGTACAGGGTTGAGGTGCACCCATTGGCTCCTCAACTCGAAACAACTGCTTTCCATCAAAAATGAACTCCCATGCATCGAACTGTCGATGAGGAATACGTTCCAGTATCGCGGATAATCCCATTTGCTCAAGTGCATCCAACCCACTCGGCATTAACGCTTCGCCGCGAAACACTCGATGAAAATCCTTCGCAGCCTCAATTAATGTCACTGCAATACCGCGTTTTACAAGAAGTAAGGCAAGTGCTGCACCAGTCGGTCCTGCACCCACAATTAAAATCTGCGTCATAACATTCCCCTTGTGTTTATTAAACAAGACTGCACTCGTTAATGTTTATGAAAAAAAACCACAGATGTAGGCGTAAGCCGTGCTGTAGGCTACACAAATGCACACAGATAAATCATCTTTATGAGCAATGCCCACCCTACGATTTGTGGTTTAATATTTGAAAAGCGCTATAAATCTTCCATAACTTAACCCTTCCCCCCTGTAAACGTCACACCTTCAATAAAATACCGATTAAAAAATGCGTAAATAGCCAAGGCTGGCAAAGTAAACACCATTGAAGCCGCCATAATATAGTTCCAATAACTAATAAATTGACCTTTAAAAGTATTCAATCCTAAAGGAAGAGTAAACATTTCTGGGTCAAATAAAATAACTATAGGTAGCAAGAAATTATTCCAACTCCCCATAAACACAAAAACCGCCTGTGCTGCTAATGCTGGTTTTGCTAAAGGTAAAACAATATGTCGGAAAATGCCCCAAGTATTTAATCCATCCAATTGAGCAGCTTCTTCTAATTCCTTGGGGAAATTTACGAAAAACTGCCGCATCATGAAAATGAAAGTAGCATTAACCATGCTAGGGACAATCATTCCTTGATAAGAATTTAGCCAGCCTAAAGCTTTCAAAATTAAAAATGTGGGAATGAGCGTTATTTGTGCAGGTACTGCCAATACTGCCAAAATGAGAAAGAACCAGAAGCGCTTACCTCTAAATTGCAGCCTTGCCAAGGCATAACCTGCCATTGAATTGAACAACAAGTTTAGTAGAGTGACGGCGATAGCTATAAATACACTATTGAACAGCCACCGGAGAAACAATGGTTCTTGGAAAAAAATTTGTTTGTAGTTGTCGAGAGTAAAGCTTTTGGGGAAGAAATTAGGTTCTCCGCTGACAATTTCAGAAAGTGGTTTAAATGACGCTGAAAGCGCCCACAAAAAGGGAATGAGGGTGATAACTGCATACAATGTCAGCAGAATGTATAGCAGCGCCTTCCAAGTTGAGAATAAACGTGTCATCATTTGAATAGTATGTTTGCCCAGGCTTAGGTTTCTTCTCACCATCACCCAGTTTCAAAGGATAAGAACTCATGAGTTAGGGTGTTCAACAACATAAACACACCTTAAAACAGTGAACAGTACCAGCCGCAGTGACGCCTGCTATGGTGTGGTTGTACTGACACCAACGCTTATGCCTACGGCACGTCTCTTGACGAACGGTGCTCTTGGTGTGGTGTTTCCCCCAACGATGAAACTGATAACTGATAACTGATAACTGGTAACTGGTAACTGTTAAAAATTCTTGCCAACTCACATCTCTTAACAGTACTTTCTGTCCTGGTGGGACTTCTAATCGCTTCAGTTCCAATAACATTTTTGACTCCATTAGAAATAAACAGCTTTAGGCTAGGAAGTTTGTATTAAATTTCGCCTCCAAAAAATCGGCGTTGAATCACAGTGACAACAATAATAACTGCTGCAAGCAAAAAGGCGATCGCCGCCGCATAACCCATCTGCAAGTTACGAAATACAGCTTGATATATCAGTAAAACTACGGTTAGAGTAGCGTTATTTGGTCCGCCAGTGCCGTTAGAAAAAATGTAGGACTGATCAAATAGCTGAAACGTACCAATTACTCCCATTGTGACTACAAAGAAGGTGACGGGTTTAAGCATAGGAATCGTGATATGAATAAACTGCTGCCAACTATTTGCCCCATCCAACTCTGCTGCTTCGTAGAGTGAACGAGGAATGTCCTGTAACGCCGCTAGGTAAATCACCATATAAAACGGTGCAGTTGACCAAATATTCATGATCATGATGCCTTTAAGCGCAACTGCTGGATCTCCCAACCAGTTGTAAGTAGGTAGCCCTACAAAAGCGAGAAAATCATTAAGCAACCCATTGGTGTTGTAAATCCACATGAAAATCAGCGTCAAAACGGCTGAAGAGGTGACAGTCGGCAAAAAGTAAAGGATACGCCACCAGTTTTTTGCACGAATGCCGGAATTTAGAGTTACTGCCAGAATTAAAGCCAGAACTGTTTGGCTTGGCACCACAATGGCAACGTATTGTGCCGTATTTCTTAAAGCAATCCAAACCCGTTCATCTTCAATCAGTCGCGTGAAGTTACGAAAGCCAATAAATTCGTACTTAATACTGCCAAGAAGCTGAACTTTGTGCAGAGAAAGAAAAACAGCCCAGAGAATGGGTAGCACCACAAACATACCCAACACCAAAATGGTTGGCATCATAAATAGATACCCAGCCAAGTCTTCTGTTATGTTTGACTTGGCGTTTCTCCGTCGCCTTCTAGCTTCAATCACAAATGCACCTCCGAACTCCAGGCTGCACCAACATAGCTGTAGCGATCGCTGCTGCATGATTATTTATCCTAACTCGTGAGAGGAATGCATTGATTTCCAAACTATAGAGCTTTTAGAGCTAGTATTTTTCAATTTATAGCGGTTCTGGTGTTGCGTATATTACGGGTAGGGGCACTTAGCCTTGCTGTGCCTCTACAATCCTGTTTGTCTAATATTGAACAATTATTTCTTTTGTTTCATTATTAATAATTTTCAAGACAAACATAGTATTTAGTATTTTTTGATAAATAGATAATTATGCTTTATATCTATTTTTATTTTTCATAAAAAATAGCTAAACAATTCTTAACAAAAAACAGAAAATATTCTTATTTTTTTTAAAAAGTAAAAGTTTTTTGAGAAAAAGCACCCTAACTAATAGGCATATAAATGTATCAGTCTTGATAATTTTAAACAAATTTAAACAAAAATAATAGCTAAAGAAATATCAAGCTAATCAAAAGATTTCTCATTGTCATTAATTAGTGATATTTTATAGCCTTTTGCACAAATGCACAATTTATCGAATCAAGAATCAACGTATTCTTGATTTCTAATTATTTATGTCTTTTCTGAAGAAATCAGCTTTTAGCTTTGCAGCTCTTACTTTTTGTTTTGCTGTTGTTCTTGAAACAAAACCAGCTGCTGCATCGTTTAGTGTCGTTGCCGACGGTCTTGATAACGTCAGGGGTCTTAGCTTTGGTCCTGACGGTAGTCTCTACATCACAGAAGCAGGTGTGGGGGGAGACCAACTATGCGCGCCATCATTGAATGTGCCAAACCAGATTGACTGTATTGGAACAAGTGGTGCTGTGACGAGAATTAAGGATGGTAAGCAAGAGCGTGTTCTCACAGGTTTGCCGTCTCGGGCATTATCACCCACTAATGTTCAGGGGATTGGTGCTAACGACATCCAATTTGATGCAGCTGGAAATCCTTATCTTCTAATTGGTCTTGCTGCTAATGTAAATTACAACAATACACCTTTAAATTCGCCAAACTGGGGGCAGCTATATAAAGTTGACTTTAACACGGGTGTGTTGACAAGTATTGCCGATATTTCTAGCTATGAAATCGCCACAAATCCGAGTGGAATTTTTCCTAATGGCGACGTAGCTAGCAATCCCTATTCTTTTACAATTGGGGGTGATACTGCTTATATCGCAAATGCTGCCGGGAACGACGTGTTAAGTGTAAAACTTGATGGCAGTAATTTGACGAAAGTAATTGCGCTTGCTGGACAAACTATAACTAACCCCATCCCGCCAAGTCCTGATGCACCGCCCAATCAAGTGCGAGAAATTGAAGTTGCATCGGTACCCACAGGTGTTGCGATTGGTCCTGATCAGGCTTTATATATCAGCCAATTAACAGGTGTTCCTTTCCCAGAAGGTAAAGCAAGTATCTTTCGTGTTGGATCTGATGGGAAGACAACAGTCTACGCTGATGGCTTTACGCAACTGACTGACTTGACTTTCGATACTGAAGGCAATTTGTATGCCTTACAGTATGCCAATCAGTCATATTTGAAGGGAAATTTCGATGCTTCACTGATCCAAATAGCTCCTGATGGAACTCGTAGAACTCTCCTTAGTGGTAATGGATTAGAGTCGGCTACTGCTCTGACTATAGGTCCTGATGGTGCAGTTTATGTTTCCAATAAAGGCGATCGCCCGGTCGTTGGACAAGTCCTGAGGATTGATCCAAAAGCAATTCCTGAATCAAGTTCTGCATTAGGCTTACTCGCGTTTGGTGCATTAGGAGTGGGTTCATACCTTAAACGCAAACGCAGATAGAGGTTGGTCAACTGCGGAACATAACTGCTTGTGTATCAATTCAGTTGCAGTTCAACCAGGCTTGACTCAAACAAAACTCAAAGAAATGTCAAGCCTATCAAAAGATTATTCATTGCAATCGGCATTCAGCATTCTATACGCTGTTACTAAAAATACATATCTAAACACGATTTTCATATTTAAATCATTAAGCATCTGTATGAGGTTGGTACGTATTGCCATCGTTACTGTAGATGTTTTTTTCAAGTCAGTTAAAAAGCGACCTATAATTCTGACGCCTGATTGCCGTATGCGTTTATCTCTACTTTCTAAATCAGCTATAAGTTTTGCAGCTCTTACTTTTTGTTTTGCTGCTGTTTTTGGAACGAAACCAGCAACAGCTGCATCGTTTAGTGTCGTTGCTGACGGTCTTGATAATGTACGAGGTCTGAACTTTGGTCCTGATGGTAGTCTCTACATCACAGAGTCAGGTGTAGGAGGAGATGGGCGATGCATTCCCGGACCTAGTTTGGAAGGTCTTGATTCATGTGCTGGTACAAGTGGTGCGGTGACCAGAGTTAAAGATGGTAAACAAGAGCGTATACTCACAGGATTGCCGTCTATAGCATTAAGACCCGTCGGTGCTACAGGTGAAGGTCCTCAGGATATCCAATTTGATGCAGCAGGAAATCCTTATCTTCTCATTGGGTATGGTGGTAATCCCACAATCCGCGATTTTCCAGAAAATTCCCCAGGTTGGGGACAACTCTACAAAGTAGACTTCAACACGGGTTCGTTGACAAGTCTTGGCGATTTTGCAAGATACGAATTGGCTAATAACGCCGATGGGGGAAATGTGCTGGATGTCAGCGGAGAAATAGCTAGCAACCCCTATGCTCTTGCAATAAAAGGTAACACTGCTTATGTCGTTGATGCTGCTGCAAACAACGTGTTAACTGTAGGGCTGGATGGCAGTAATTTGACTTCGTTTGTTGTGCTTCCCAAGCAAAAGATAGCTAATCCAGTCTTCCCAACGCCTGGACCAGGACAAGTGCTACCACCTGAAGCGCCATCACCTGATCAAATACCAGATGAAGTTGAAATTGAATCAGTACCCACAGGTGCTGCATTTGGTCCTGATGGTGCTTTGTATGTCAGCGAATACACGGGTTTTCCTTTCCCAGTAGGTGAAGCGCGGATCTTTCGAGTTGGATCTGATGGTGAAGTCACAGTCTACGCTGATGGCTTTACCCAACTCTCTGATTTAGAATTCGATGCCCAAGGCAATTTGTATGCCTTACAATACTCCAATGCACCCCAATGGTTGGGCGTTGCAGATGCTTCTCTGATCCAAATCGCCCCTGATGGCACTCGTACAACTCTTTTAAGTGGGAATGGTTTGGAGTCTGCTACTGCCTTGACAGTTGGTCCTGATGGTGCAGTTTATGTTTCCAGTAAAGGCGATCGCCCGGTCGTTGGGCAAGTTCTCCGGGTTGATCCAAAAGCTAAAGTCCCTGAACCAAGTGCTGTCATAGGCACAGTGGCATTTGCTAGTTTAGGACTTGTTAGCTTTCTGCAGCGCAAGCGGAAACACGGGAAGGGGCTAAGGTAAAAGCCTCTCAAAAGCAGGAGAGAGGAATGGAAGTGAGGTTTTCCAGATAAATCTGCTCGTGTCGTGTTTCCTTCCTTGTATAAAGACACAAGGAGGAAACACTCAAGGGAGATTTTTAGATCAAAAATGCTTTTTAATCTACTCTCTTTTCCAAATATTGACCAATCATCAACTGTTCGCCAGCACGAGAGATAATTGACTGGCGCGTGCGGTATTTGCTGCCAATCAGCTTTAACTCTTCCTCAAACACTGAACCGTTGTATTCAGTCCGCAAACACAATGTTTTGGGGTTGGGGAAGTGATACTCGGCGGTGACAGGTTTGGTTGTGGCAAAACCGCGATCGCGATACAAAATATTTCCTAAAGCACCAAAGAGTGTTGAACCTTTAGACTCTTTCCTTCCCGTTACAGTATTCTCACTTTCCCAGATCACTTCAGCGCCACAGACCAAACTGACTGTATCAGGTAGACTGTGCATCTGAGCTAGCTTTTGCAATTCATCGCATCCCTGTGTCAAAAACCGAATGGTGATGAGACTCACCATTTCCTTGGTTTCTCCATCCGGTAATGTATAGTAGCGCCGTTCCGAATGCCACTTACCGACTGATTCTTGAAAAAACTCTGCCAGTAAAGATTCGTCAGCAGTTTGTGTCAGTTTGATCTGTGATGTCACTGGTATCCTTCCTCACGCAAAGTGAATTTATCATCGGGTCTGAGACTGACTACACTATCTGTGTCCCTAATACCAGATATCGTTACTTTTCTTAAGATTATCTTTATTTTACGAGAAGTGCTGATAGTTTTGCTACAATAGTAAAAATAAGTATTTTTATTTTTTTAACAACCATCTTAAGTAAGAAACCAAGACTGAGAAATTTGGTTTCTCCAAATTATGAAATATTGCAGTTGTTGGAACCTATAGACAGAAAGACTCGTCTGTATATATAAACCTTGCTTCCGCAGACATGATTTCTTGTCTTGCTGACTACCCATTGGTCAGCTGCCTTCTGCGTGTCTAGGTCTGTAAAGTTGCCCTTGCAAACGACATGAGATAGCTGACCCTGAGGCAGAGTCAAGGAAAATTAAAAAATAGTTATAATAACTTCAACAAAAATTGCACGACTTTACGTAAAAATCGCTTTGTCCGGCAAAACTGCAGGAGGTAAAAAGGGCATTTGTCCTCTTTATGTATTAATTGTATGAACGTTTACTTAGGATGCTAAGTTTTAGAGAATCGAATTATTGTCTGAACCCAAAACTGCCCTAGCAGGAGCGTGAGTAGGTGGTTTTGGAAGGAAATCAGCAGCTTAAAGTACCACATAGCAAAAGGCAGAAAAACAGCGATTGTTTTTTGAAACAGCTAACAATGACCTCCAAAAAAATGCAAGTTAATAGAAAGATTCTAATTGCTTCTGTACTCGGCGTGGGACTACTGACAGTAGGTTGCGGTTCACTTCCCAAGGAATCAGCTGAAGCTCAATCGCAGCGCCCAGGCGGTAACCAAAGGGGAGGCGGTGCAACACCCGTGGATGCAGCAGTTGCCCGTACTGGCGTGTTGCGACAAGACCCAGAATATACAGGTAGTACCACACCATTCCGCACAGTGTCACTGCGATCGCAAGTAGAAGGGCGGCTTTTAGCATTAAATGTGGATGTGGGTGATAGTGTCAAGCAAGGGCAAATCATTGCACAGTTGGATGATGCTCTTTTAAGAACAGCGCAAAATCAAGCAGAAGCAGAATTAGCAGCACTCAAGTCAGAAGTAGCAAGAACAAATGCTCAGATAAGCAATGCTCGTGCCCAGGTAGGTAGCGCACAAGCAGAACTAGAGCAAGCACAAGCAGACGCACAAAGGCAGCAGAAACTCTTGAAAGAGGGGGCGATCGCACAACAAGCAGCCGAACAAGCACGCACCGAAGCCCGAACAGCTAGCCAAGCACTCCGCGCTGCACAAGAGACAGTGCGTACAGAACAGCAGGCTCTTGCTGCGGCACAAGGTAGAGTCGTTGCTCAACAAGCCGTAGTTGCCGAAGCCAAAGAACGTCGCTCCTATGCAAGGCTAACATCTCCAATTACTGGGGCAGTTTTAGAAAAAGTGACAGAACCAGGAAATCTTCTCCAACCAGGTAATGAAGTCTTAAAACTTGGTGACTTTAGCCGTGTCAAAGTCGTGGTTGAAGTTTCGGAATTAGAGTTGGCAAAAGTGCGGGTAGGGCAATCTGTAAAAGTGCGCTTAGACGCCTTCCCTAACCAAACATACACTGGGCAAGTGACACGCATTTCTCCAGCCGCTAATACAAGAGATCGCTTGGTGCCAGTTGAGGTCGTCATTCCCAACAGTGACGGTAAAATTGGCAGCGGTTTATTAGCGCGAGTCAAATATGAAACCGAGACACAACCGCGAGTCATTATACCTGAGATAGCGCTTCAGGGGGAAGGGACAAGGGGACAAGGGGACAAGGGGACAAGGGGACAAGGGGACAAATCATCTTCCTCATCTTCCTCATCTTCCTCATCTCCCCAATCCCCAACCTCCAATCGTCAAGGGACGGTATTTGTTGTAACCCAAGCAGGTGATAAAGCAACGGTGACAGCGAGAGCCGTAACGCTTGGAGAAAAGGCTAATGGCAACGTAGAAGTTTTATCTGGCTTGCAACCAGGAGAAAGATTTGTGACTCGTAGTGGCAAACCATTGAAAAATGGTGACACTGTGGGGCTTTCAATTCTTTCAGAAAAACAATCGTAGGGCATTACCTACTATACCGAGATCAGAATACTTAGGACTCAGCACTTAGTTAGTATTATGCAGCAGGTAAACCAGGTAAACCAAAGTAGGGGATTTAGTATCAGCGCTGTTTCCATCCGCCAGCACATTGGTACACTCATGCTTACGCTGGCAGTCATTGTCTTGGGTGTGTTTTTTATCATAAAACTACCAGTAGATTTGCTGCCATCAATTACCTATCCTCGTATTGGGGCACGTATAGAAGCACCTGGAATTTCTCCTGAAGTTGGGGTTGATGAAATCACCAGACCACTGGAAGAAGCTTTTGCTGCCACAGAAGGTGTGATTCAGGTATATTCTCAAACTCGTGAGGGACAGGTAAGCATAGATTTATTCTTCCAACCAGGAGGAAACATCGACCAAGCCCTCAACGATGCGACAGCAGCATTTAACAGAGCAAGAGGCACTCTACCAGATACTATTGAAGAACCGCGCTTATTCAAAGTAGACCCTTCGCAATTACCTGTCTACGAATTTGCTTTAACTTCACCCTCGTTGAAAGGCGTTGACTTACGTGTATTTGCGGAAGAAGAACTCGCCCGTGAACTCAGTGTGGTAGCTGGGGTTGCAGGGGTAGATGTATCAGGAGGCGTTCAAGAAGAAGTCAGGGTAAATGTTGATTTAGACCGCCTACAAGCATTGGGTGTTAGTTTAACTGATGTACTTGATGAACTGAGAAACCGCAACCAAGATATTTCCGGTGGTCGGATTTTTGGTCAAAATTCTGAACCCTTAACGCGTACTGTCGGACGCTTCCAGAAAGCCGAAGAAATCAGAAACCTTTTATTTGAAGTCTCCTCCTCATCTTCCTCATCTTCCTCATCTTCCTCATCCTCCTCATCCTCCTCATCCTCCTCATCCTCCTCATCCTCCTCATCCTCGTCATCTCCCTCATCTTCCCCCACTCCCAGCCGACGCGTTTACCTGCGAGATTTTGCCGAGGTGATTGATGGGTCAGAAGAACAGCGAGTGTTCGTTACACTTAACAGCGACGAAGCGGTAAAAGTCAGTATCCAAAAGCAACCGGATGCTAACACAATTAACGTTGTGGATGGAGTCAAAAAGCGACTGGAACAACTGAGGCAGTCTGGTTTAATTCAAGAGGGAACTGTCATAACACCCACCTTGGATGAGTCGCGATTTATCCGCAATTCTATCTCCAACGTTACCAGTTCTGGTTTAATTGGGGCAGGGCTTGCGGCAGTAGCAGTCTTACTCTTCCTTGGTTCCCTACGTCAAACTTTTATTATCGTCTTCTCCATTCCCCTCGCCACACTTGCTGCCATCATCTTCATGGGGTTATTTGGCTTATCTATCAACGTTTTTAGCTTGGGTGGTTTGGCGCTAGGCGTGGGTATCGTCGTCGATAACTCCATCGTGATGTTGGAGAATATTGCCGAGGGTGCTGGTGTGACTCCAGGTAAGAGTGCAAAAACTCGCCTGAACAAGGAGCAACTTATTGACAAAGCCGAACAAAGTAGTCGAGAAGTAGAATCAGCATTAGTTGCTTCTACCAGTACAAACTTGGTAGCAGTATTGCCCTTTTTGCTCATCGGCGGCTTTATTTCACTGCTGTTCAATGAGTTAATTTTGACAATTAGCTTTTCCGTAGCTGCTTCCATCTTAATTGCTGTAACCGTTGTGCCAATGATGACTTCTCGAATGTTGGCATGGCGTTGGTCAAGTCGCCTGACTGAGTTTTGGCTGCTACGAGAGTTTAATCGCCGCTTTGAGGCTGCTACCAGAGGATATGGTGGTTTTTTAGGTAAGGTATTGCGTTATCGGTTGTTAGTGATTGGGCTTGCCATTCTCCTTTTTGGTGGTAGCAGTTTGTGGATGGCTCCTCAAATTCCTCAAGAAATCCTACCTCGAATTAACACCGGACAAGCCAACTTATCTGCCCAATTTCCTGCCGGTACACCTTTAGAAACAAACCGTAAGGTCATGGCTGCGGTTGATGAGATTCTCGTTAACCAGCCAGAAACTGAGTATGTTTTCTCTACATCTGGAGGTTCTCTGTTTGGTAGCAATACCAGTGAAAACCCCCTGCGAAGTTCTAGCACCATCACCTTAAAACCAGGTACGGATGTAGAAGCATATACAGAACGAGTGACTGGCGAGTTTAACAAGCTGAACTTAGCCGGAATTCGCCTGCGCTTAAGTCCCGGTCAAGTACGGGGTTTGATTCTCTCCAACTCTCCCGTGCGCGGTGCTGAAGTTGATGTGATTTTGCAAGGAAATGACGCTGAAACGCTACAACAAGCAGGGCGTCAAGTGTTAGCAGCAATGGAAGAACGAGTCACCTCAGCCAGATTTCGTCCTGATGCAGACCCCCGTCAACCAGAAATTCAGATTCGTCCTGACTGGGAGAGAGTTGCAGCTGTAGGGTTGACGACTCAAGAGATTGGGGACACAATTGCGACTGCTATTGAAGGAAGCATACCTACCCAGTTGCAACGCGGCAACCGTTTGGTAGATGTACGGGTGCAATTAAATGAAGAAGCCGTAAAAGCAGCTTCACAACTGGCAAGGATACCTTTATTTGTTACAAATAATCGTCAAGTGCGTCTCAGCGATGTAGCTGATATTGTGGAAGGTCAAGCACCTGGAGAAATTCAGCGCATTAACCAACGCCAGGTTTTCATTATTGCAGGCAATTTAACCGAGGGAGCTAGCCTCAGTCAGGCATTAGAACAGGTAAATGGCGTCTTGAACAGTTTAGATTTACCTGAAGGCGTTAGCGTGTTGCCCAGTTCAGCAACAGAATCTAATCAGCAGTTGCAAGATTCTCTCAAATTGTTAGGGGGATTAGCTGCCTTTCTCGTGTTTGTGGTTATGGCAGTACAGTACAACTCACTGGTCGATCCGTTGGTGATTATGTTTACGATACCGCTAGCATTAGCTGGGGGTATTTTCGGACTTTACATCACCAAAACCGCGATAGGCGCAACAGTGATAGTCGGTGCCGTGTTGCTGGTAGGTATTGTGGTCAACAACGCCATCATCATGGTAGAGTTGGCAAATCAAATTCGGGAACAAGAAGGAGTTGACCGTCAAACTGCCATTTTGAAAGCAGCAC
Source organism: Kalymmatonema gypsitolerans NIES-4073 (assembly GCF_002368435.1). Classification (GTDB taxonomy): domain Bacteria; phylum Cyanobacteriota; class Cyanobacteriia; order Cyanobacteriales; family Nostocaceae; genus Kalymmatonema; species Kalymmatonema gypsitolerans. The sequence continues at coordinate 8,147,138 of NZ_AP018268.1, read as the reverse complement.
CGCAACGTCTGCGTCCTGTATTGATGACAACTATTACCACTGTTTTAGGTATGTTCCCGTTAGCGCTGGGAATTGGTGAAGGTTCAGAGTTTTTGCAGCCTTTGGGTGTTGTGGTCTTTTCAGGTCTATCGTTAGCAACAGTGCTGACGCTGTTTATCATTCCCTGTTTTTACACTCTGCTGCACGGTTTGCTGGATTTCAAATGGGCAAAGCCAATGTTAAATAAGGTGGATAAGTTGAGGAAATAGTGAAGAGAGTGAATCGCCTTCTAGCCTTTAGGCAGGGGAATGGTTACACTCCATATTGGATTAACTGTCTGAGCAGTTCCTTACCTTGTTGCCATTCACCAAACCCATTGGCAGTTGTTATATGACCCCCTACACCGATGTTCACTAACTGGCTACCCCAACTTGAAGCAAATAACTGAGCGCGTTCAAGACTGATGTATGGGTCATTACTACTGGCGACGACAATGCTTCTGAAGCCCAGTGGGCAAAGTGGCATCGGTTGATAACCTACCCACAAATGCTCAAAGTCGGGATGCGATACGTCTGTAGGTGCAACTAATAGCGCGGCGAGTATGCGCCGTTTGTACTGACTTGCCCAATGCGCCACTGTAGCGCAGCCCAAGCTGTGCGCGACCAAAACAATTTCACCTGATGAATTGGTAACAGCTTTGTCAAGCATTTCTATCCATTCGTCGCGCACAGGGTTATCCCAGTCGCGCTGCATAACGCGGCGATATTCGGGATTGGAGCGTTCCCAAAGACTTTGCCAGTGTTGCGGATCGGAATTGCGGTAACCTGGCACCATCAAAACTGTAATTGTCATTGTTGTTCCGATGAATTCTATTATCCTTCGAGTGCAAGCCACGCACCCAAACCCATCAAGATAAATCCTGTTGTTGCTAAAAGTACACGCATCACTTGAGGATGTGTCAGGAATGGTCTAAGTTGTCCTACAAGGACAGCCACAACAATGAGCCACGTAAACGTAAAAGATAAATGGATGCTGCCCAACTTTACCGATTTAAGTAACAGCGAGTCTGTTGGTCGAATGAATTGCGGCAAGAAAGCCAAATAAAACAAGGCAACTTTGGGATTAAGCAGGTTTGTGAGAAATCCACTCATAAAAAACTGCTTTGTTGACTTATTGTCGATGCTCTTGCTTGGTTCTGCTTCTTTTTCTGCTATTGCGGAATTCTTCTGAAATGATTGCCAAGCAGATTGCGAACCCAAAAAAATGAGGTAGCAACCCCCGACGAGTTTGACTATCTCAAACGCTGTAGCAGAACGCACCAGGATTAAAGATAATCCCAGCGCCGAAAGGAAGGCATGGACAAGTAAGCCTGTACAAATCCCAATCGTAGTTACGATTCCTGCTTGTCGATCGCTAGCAAGCACGCTACCCATAACAAGCATGGTATCTGCGCCCGGTGTAATCGTTATAACGAAGGCTAATCCAGCAAATGCCAATAACTGACTGTCAATCATTCACAACTCCATGTGGAAGGCGACTCTTTGCATTTCCAGCTGGACGTAAATAAACTCAAAATTAATTCTGAGAGAGCCTAGTAGTCTGCCAAGGGAAATTTGCTGGGTCATACAGTCGGGTATAAACGCTCCATCTTTCTCCGTGCATCTGTAGTTTGAAAACGCCAATGGACACTTGTACGTTGAAGATTGCGTTGTTTCTCCCAAGTAGCAATTTCAGAGGATAATGTTTGTATATCCGGGATTCGTCGCTCTAAACATTGGCGAGATAAAACAGATAACTCAATCTCTACTTGATTCAACCAACTTGCATGTTTAGGAGTGTAGTGGAACTCTAATCTTTGTACAATTCGACGTGCCTCTTGAGGTTCAAAAACTTCATACAAGGCTGCTGGAGTATGAATATTAAGGTTATCAACTACTAAACGAATAACATCAGCATCGCGGTGATAAATATCTACTAAATCTTTCATTTGTTTTGCAAAATCGTGTTTTGTACGCCGTTGAGTTACTTCAATATGTCTCCACCCTACTAAAGGTTGAAAATAAGCAAATAAATTTACTGTTCCATTGCGTTTATATTCAAAGTCATAGCGTTCTGGTTGCTCTGGTTCAGGTGGCAATGGTTGTCTGACTTCTTCCACCAGTTGATATGAGCATTCATCAAAACAGACTACTGGACGTTTGGGATCATATGGTTCATTGTATAAATCCAATAAATCTTCCATCCGTAAAACGTACTCGGCGTTTACTTCGGGAATGCACCACTGTTCTTTCAGCCACGGCTTAATGTCGTTTTTTTTAGGGTCTGACGAACAGTTTCATCTGAAATCGAATCAACGATACCAACTTCTATTAAGTGGTCTGCCAAAAGTTGCATTGTCCATCTTACCCGTCCAGACGGTGCGTCAGAACAAGCTGTAGCTATCAAAAACGCTTCTGATTTTCCTTCAAGTTTACGAATCTTCGGTGGATGAGGTTCATCAATGAGTGCAAAATCTAACCCACCGATGACAAATTTCTCTCGTGTCCGTTCCACTGTCGTAACATGGACTCGAACAATGGCAGCGATCGCTTGATCTGTTTCTCCCTCAGAAGCCATCAGAAGAATGTTTGCGCGGGTGATGGTTCTTGCCTTGTGCTTACCTTTTTTAATTAATGCTTGCAGCTGAGAAACTTCGTCCTCACTCAAATCCACAATGTACTTCTTTGCCATGCTATTTCCTGATTTTTAAGTAGCTTATCAGTAAGATGTGCTACCCTGCAAAGTTCCCTTGGCAGACTACTAGTTGCAAGACGCTCTGATTTTGGAAATTTTAGGTTTAATTAAACCTACCTATTTATCAAAAATAGTTTCACAGAATTTCTGCCGCAATTTGGCAATATCTGATCGCGCTGTTTGTAATATTGTGTTGTTATACAACACTCTTCCTTTATCTACCCGAAGAGAAGCTATAACCTCAGCAATAATAGTGCCTACTTGTCTGACTTCAGATTCTCCCATCCCCAATAGGCTTATCGCTGCTGTGCCAAACCGGACACCGCTGGTCTCGTTAGAACTCAAAGGATCTTTGGGAATAGGGTTTCTATTTGCGTAAATTCCAGCTTTTGCCAATGCCTCTGCCACGATATTTCCATTGAGTAACGGATTATATGCGTGGACATTAATTAGCACCATATGCGAATCGGTACCTTGTGTTTTTGTATCGTACCCAACAACTGGTATGCCGCTATTGTGTAGATAGCTGCAAAGAAGACGAGCATTAGCCACTGTTGCCTGTGCATATTCTGGAAATCGTTTATGTTGGGCGATCGCTAGAACAGCTACTTTTCCCACAACTCCATTGGAGATGTCTTCAGACTGAAGACCGATATTTACAGCACGTTTCACTGTTGTTTTTAGTTTTTCATCGGACTCCTTTCCTAAGAAAATAATCCCTCCTTTTGGTCCAGGTAACGTTTTGTTCGTACTCATCACAATTATGTCAGCATTTGCACCAGGATTTGGGTAAGCGCCTCCTGCAATCAGACCAGCATAATGTGATATATCGGCAATAATTCGTGCGCCAACCTTATCGGCAATTTCTCTAAAGCAAGACCACTCAATTTTCTTAGGATACGCTGACGCACCTACAACAATTATGTCTGCACCTTCTTGCTTTGCTAATTGTTGGACTTGTTCATAGTCAATGCTCCAGTCAGGAGAGACACCATAATGCACGAACTTGAAACCAATTTCTTTATTGAAGTGCGTTATTTTCCCATGAGTAATATGACCACCGTCTTTCAGTCCCATAGAAAGCACACAGCTTCTTCCTTCTGCTTTCATAGCCAAAAAAGCTGCCTGTACTGCCTGAGTTCCACTGTGTGGCTTCAAGTTTACATCGTAGCCCCCAAACGCTTTTTGTGCTAACTCCTCCCCTAAAATTTCTAAATCATCATAATTTTCTGTTCCCGTATGATACCTATTGTTTCTATATCCTTCAGCAACCACATTCGTAAAGTTACTTCCAAGAGCTTCTAGCACGTACTTGGGTACAACGTTACTCGAAGCTATCATATTAAGAGAAGACTCTTGTCGTGTTCTTTCTTTCAAAAAGAATTCTTCAATCTTTTCCCTAATTGGCTGCTGATTTGGCACCGTTTGATTCGGCACTGCCTTAGATAATTGTAGATTGCTCATTGTCCTGCTCGATTATTGCGAAAACCTTCTGTGAAGATACAAACAACTTTCAACAAACAACATCAAATTACCCGCTCTCATAGCGTCGGGGAATGAGTTAATCCCTATTAAGCTTGAGCCGTACTCAAACAAGTTTTATTAGAGCTTGCTAAGGGACGTAGACCATTTCTACAGGTGATTATTGACCCTTGCTGACCCAACTTTAATGCTTTTGGAGCTAATCGTGCCACACCCTGATTCCTTCAAAACAACCCACAATGGCTTTTATTCTTCGTTACTTATTCTCTGACAATAATGGTCGGTTTATTTCCGCCATTATGTACTAAGAATCGTCGCACCAGTACGAATTTGCCGCATGGTGCGAATAAGGATCATTGATTTACCTTGCGTCTAGCAGAAACTTTTTTTGCTGACGGAACTTCCTGAAACAGTTCCCCAAAAATCAAGCTTGCTTCACTCTGGGACAGTTTGGAACGGGACAGCAGGACATCTGCACAGATATCTTGAAAGTCAGTGCTGGTGAGTACAACAGGAATATTATTGCTCTGACAGACTTTAGCAATGATCAGACACGCCCGCAAACCGGAGGACTTTTCATTTTGCTGTGTGGGCTGCCGAAACTTCTTGACAAGAGACACAATCACTGAGGCATCTGCTCGTGTCAATCCTGATTTTTGGACAACAATCTCCTGTTGAGTCAGTTCGTCTGGCTCTGGAATATCGATCGTGACCACGCGATCCATCAGTGCTTCCTGAGTTTCATGAACTCCGCAGTACTCCTCTGGATTCGAGGTAAAGATGACTCGGAACTGGGGATGGACACCAATATATTCCTGTTGCTGAGCAGCGGTTGGTAGCACCAGTAGCTTTTCCTGCAATACGGAGAGCAGCACATTATTAACTTCAGGACGGGAACGATTGAACTCATCGTAGACCAGCGTGAAGCCCTCACGGCAGGCAGTGGTCAGGCGGCCATCGACCCAAATCGGGCGGAATTCATCTTCCAGCTTAACAACACTGCGAATATAATTATCAACAACTTTCTTGCTGTTATAGCCCAGTTGGTTGCCAATCAGATCGGAGGACTTGTGCTCATCATCTCCAAACGTCAGCAAAATCGGACGCTGCAAAAGATTCGCCAAATGTAGTGCCAATGTTGTTTTGCCGGTTCCAACCGGACCGCGCAGGTGGACAGAGAAGCCAGCGTGAAGATAGCGCAGCGCACGCTGAATCAGACGATTGATTGGTGGTGTATTGACAAAATTATAGGAGTTAGGTTGCACAACTGTAGTCACAACTCAATCCCTCGCACGACATCTGTTGGGTTAGCAATGGAAGGTTGCGAAGGTGAAACACCTGTTGCATAACTGCTAGCAGAAGGAATGGGCGTCCTTGATACATAATCTTGTACCGCAGGCACACCAGGCACAGCAGGTACCGCGGGCACACCAGGCACACCAGGCACAGCAGGTACCGCGGGCACACCAGGCACAGCAGGTACGGCAGGTAGACCAGGTATAGCTAAACCAGGTAGACCAGGTACAGCACGTGCAGCAGGTACAGCAGCTTGACCGGTTAAGCCAACAGCTTGTGCATACCTCAAATAAGTTTCTACTGATGCCAGGACAATCCTTGCTTCCACTACTAACAGTTCAATTCCTACAAGGGATACCCGTACCCACACATCGATAACGACACCCTTATCGAGGATGCGATCAATGACTTCAGCCAGACTGGAAGATGAGTTTACTGTTTCAACTGCCATGATTACTTCTTTTGATATATATCAAATTGTGTAACAACTTAATGGCTACAAATTTTTAATTAGCAATTTTATCCTAGTACGAAAAATAGAACTTTTCAAATCCAAATGTTGTATTTATATCCTAAGTTTATTTTTTTGAAATTCAAGAAAATTTTATCACTTCTTGCTGCTAAACCCCCGCAAGTGCGTGACAATAAATATTTTTCGTTGAGGGTAGGCAGAAGGAAAAATGGTTTTACTTTTTTGTTGAAATTCTATGTTTCCTACTTTTCCTACTTTTCCTACTTTGGAGAAATTTCCTACTTTGGAGAAAATTCCTACTTTTCCTACTTTTTATTATTTTGAAGAGGTTTTAATATATATTTAAATATCCTAAAAACTAAAAACACGAGCTCCGATTTATTATCAAGAAGCTAGGCAATTGCACTCGTAGCGCAGGGTTTTTACGAGCAATTGTCCATATGCCCACTGCCCTGCATGGCGATTGCAAAGAAGCACACGCCTTACGGCATCGCCAAACTCCAAGATTATTAGATAGAAGAGATTCTCGCATTTCCTGGTAGAAGTGCTGTTGAGAAAGCAGCTATGCTGGGTCTAAAAAGGCATATTTATAAAGAAATTCAGAGAAAATCAGGGGATTGAAAAAAAGAAAAATATTCTATTCTCGTCTAACATGGGAAAGCGTCAAATACTATAGATAAAAAGTCGAAACAATCGTGACTTCTACGCCGAACCTGCCGAAAAGTTCTCAATCCAACGCGAATCGAACAATTGCAACATCTACCCAAGGGTCAAGTTTGGCTGATATTCTCGAACGGGTTTTGGATAAGGGAATTGTGATTGCAGGTGATATCTCTGTTTCTGTCGCCTCCACGGAACTTTTGCATATCAGAATTCGTTTGTTGATTTCCTCGGTTGATAAAGCGCGGGAGATGGGAATCAATTGGTGGGAAAATGACCCTTATCTCACCAGCAAGTCCCAGAGTTTAATTGAAGAAAATCGCCAACTTCAGGAACGGTTGCAAAGTTTAGAAGCAGAAATGCGATCGCTCAAAGCTTTAGCTACCAGTCAAATAGAATTCGGTGCAAGTGAGCAGTTAAAAAACCCTTATTCTGTGCCGATAAAGCCTCCCTCTACTGAAAAGGACACTAACCCTCCAGATGAAATGTAAAAAATTGGCATTATGGCATTACTTGGCTCAACCTCTGAAAATCCTGAGATAGTAAGTACCACTAACAAATTGAACAGTAAAGCGGGGTTGGCTTCTTTACTGTTAACAGTGATAGAATTGCTTCGCCAGCTTATGGAAGCACAAGTCATTCGCCGGATGGAACAACAAGTTCTTAGCGAAACAGAGTTAGATAGAGCAGCACAAAGCCTGCAAAAGCTGGAAGAACAAGTGTTGCAGTTATGCGATATTTTTGAAATCGAACCAGCTTCTTTGAATGTGAATCTGGGAGAATTCGGCACCCTTTTACCACAACCTGGAACTTACTATCCGGGGGAAACTAGCAACAATCCTTCTATCTTGGAACTGCTAGACAGACTTTTAAATATTGGAATTGTGGTGCATGGCGATGTTGATTTGGGCTTGGGTAATCTGAATTTAATTCACGCAAAGCTGCGACTGATTTTAACATCAAAGCCGATATAAAGGTTCTTTGATAAAAAAAATTATGAATAATGGTCTTTATCTTTACGGCATTTTACCCGCACCTATTTCGGAAAAAGTGGTTCTCGAAGGACTAGATCAACAAGCAGTTCACAGCTATAGTGTTGACGGGTTCAACTTTTTATACTCAGAAGCGAAAAAAGAAAAATATCTCACTTCCCGACGCAATTTATTGTGCCATGAAAAAGTTTTGGAACTCGCGATGAGTGAAGGGTTCCGCACCCTACTACCTCTTCGCTTTGGATTGGTAGTTAAAACCTGGGAAACGGTTACGGATCAATTGACTCGTCCCCATAAGGAAAAACTGGAAGAGTTATTTCAAAAATTGGAAGGACGCAGAGAAGTGAGCGTCAAGGTATTTTGGAATAGCCAGTCGGAGATTCAAAGGTTACTAGAGTCAAATGTCAGCTTGAAAAAAAAGCGTGATGCGATGGAAGGTAAAGCTTTAAGTACGTCAGAAATCATCGAAATTGGTCAGTTGATTGAAAATGGTTTGCAGCTTCGCTCTTCAGCAGTTATTGATGTTTTCCGTTCTGAATTGAACGCTTTGGCAGAAGAATTTGTGGAAAACGATACGATGACGGAAGAGATGATTTACAATGCGGCTTATTTGATTCCTTGGGAAAGTGAATCTAACTTTAGCCAAAAAGTAGAAGCAATTGACCAGAAATTTGGCGATCGCCTACGAATTCGCTACAACAATTTTACGGCTCCTTATACATTTGCCCAGCTTTATTAAGGAAAGCTAATATTATGTTTCTGGAACTATTAACTTTTCCCGTTTCAGCACCACTTGGTGGAATCATCTGGCTAGGAGAGCAACTTCTAGAGCGTGCTAATGCTGAATTAGATGATGCACAAAATTTGCAAAAACAGTTATTAGCTTTGCAGTTAGCATTTGATATAGGTGAGATTTCAGAAGAGGACTTTGAAATTCAAGAAGAAGAACTTTTGCTGAAAATTCAAGCCTTGGAAGAAGCAGCAGAAGAACCTGAATGAAAGGTACAAACGCCCTCTCGTACACGAGGCGCGAAAATAAAGCTACCATTTAAAATTCACGAAAAGCTTGTGGAACAGTCTAACTTTTACACTTACGCTTTTCTCTTGACACCAACCACCGTTTTGGAGTTACCTGTCGGCATTGGCGTGAGCGTACTTCTTATCAGTCATGCTGGCGTTTCAGCTTTGGTGGAACCAGAAGTGTCTTTAGAATCATTGCAGAACGATGACGAACAATTAATCCAAGCAGTTTTGTCGCATGATCGAGTGATTTGCGAACTATTTCGCCAGACTACAATTTTACCCTTGCGGTTCGGCACTTCCTTTGCCTCAAAAGAAAGCTTACTCACTCATCTACAATCCCACGCTGAGGAATATCTAGAAAAGCTACGCCAACTCAATGGTAAAGCCGAATATACCTTAAAGTTTATTAAGCGAACTCTAGATGAACCAGTTATAACGCCGCCATCAGGAGGAAGGCAGTATTTTTTAGCCAAGAAACAACGTTATCAAACACAGCAAGACTTTCAAATAGCTCAAACTACGGAATGGGATCAGGCAGTTCATCTGATTACCCAGATATATCAGTCGGCAATTGTTGTTCAACCGCAGGGTGAAGAAGCGCGGATTTATCTTTTAGTCAGTCGCCAAGACGAACCCTTACTTGCAGAACAATTTTTAGCTTGGCAAAAAACGTGTTTTCGTTGGGAATTACAGTTAGGACTCGCCCTACCTCCTTACCATTTTCTCTAAACGTTATCCGGGATTGGGTACTGGGGACTGGGGACTGGGGAAATGCTCCCGACTTGGGGAGGGGCTTTATTGCCCCGTTCGGACTTCGGCGTGAGCTCAGTCGAACGCTGAGCGCTGACGGACGTTCGGCGAAGCTCAGTCGAGCCGCGAAGCCTTCCATAATTTTTCGTTTGATAACCCAATCCCTAATCCCTAATCCCCAATCCCTAATCCCTAATCCCCAATCCCCTTTACGATAAAAAATATCAGAAGGTGTAGAGATGGATGATATAGTAAAGTACGACTCGCTTCACCTAGCAATGTTTAGCGGTAAAGGCGGAGTAGGAAAAACTACCATTGCCTGCGGTTTTGCTCGGCGCTGGGCGAGATTATTTCCCAACGAACAAATACTGTTAATATCTACAGATCCGGCACATTCTTTAGGCGATGTGCTACAAATAAAAGTGCAAAACAACGCCTTACGTTTACCTGATTTACCTAACTTGAGCGTTCGGGCGTTAGATGCTAAAGAATTACTCCTAGAATTTAAGGCAAAAAACGGTAAGTTTTTAGAGGTATTAGTTGAGCGGGGAAGTTTTGTTGAAGACGAAGACTTAACACCTGTTTGGGATTTAGACTGGCCCGGTTTAGATGAAGTTATGGGTCTGTTGGAAATTCAACGCCTGCTGACAGAAAAAGTCGTAGACCGCGTAGTAGTAGATATGGCTCCTTCCGGTCACACTTTAAACTTATTGGGAATCAAAGATTTTTTAGATATAGTTTTAAATTCTTTAGAATTATTCCAAGAAAAACATCGGGTCATTACCCAAAGTTTTAAGCGAAGTTATACCGCCAATGAAGTCGATGACTTTTTGGTTAAGATGAAACATGAATTAGCAGAAGGCAGACGCCTGCTGCAAAATAAAGATATAAGCGCTTGCTTGGTGGTGGCGATCGCCGAACCTATGAGCCTCTTAGAAACACAACGATTTCTAGAAAGCTTGCAAGTATTAGAAATTAAGAGCGGTGGCTTATTCATTAACCGGATTTTAACAGATGCTAATACAGATTTAGACCGCTATAGCGAACAACAAAAATTGCTAGAGAAATTCGTAGAACTACCAGGACAGCCTGTTTTTATTGTACCGCAACAGGCATCAGAACCACTTGGCAGTGCGGCGTTAGACAACATTATTAGCCAAATTCAAAAAATTGATACAGTTGCAATTGCTCCACCACCACCCATACAATGGCCCGCTAAAGTCCTACCCAGTTTCAGCGATTTTATCGCAGAAGGACGGCAACTTATCCTTGTTGGCGGCAAAGGAGGAGTTGGAAAAACTACAGTAGCAGCTGCTATAGGCTGGGCGTTAGCAAGTCGTTATCCTGATAAAAATATTCGCCTCATTTCTATCGACCCCGCCCATTCTTTGGGAGATGCTTTTGGGGCAAAATTAGAACACAAACCTACTCAGATAACAACCAATTTAAGCGGTCAAGAAATTAATGCTGATATCGTTTTAGAACAGTTCCGAAATGATTATCTTTGGGAATTAGCCGAAATGATGAGCGGCGAAGGAACTGAAACCGGGGCGGTGAAAATTGCTTACACTCCCGAAGCTTGGCGACAAATTGTAGCGCAAGCTTTACCTGGTATTGATGAAATGCTGTCCCTGATTACAGTAATGGACTTATTAAACCGTAAACAGCAAGATTTAATTATCCTAGATACTGCCCCAACCGGTCATCTTCTGCGCTTTCTGGAAATGCCATCTGCATTGGCAGATTGGCTAGCCTGGATATTCAAGCTGTGGATGAAGTATCAAAATGTTTTAGGTAGGGTAGATTTCATGGGGCGGCTGCGGAATTTGCGACAACAAGTTGTACAAGCGCAGAAGAAATTGAAAGACCCCAACCACACCGAATTTATTGGTGTCATCCAAGCTCAAGCTGCAATTATTGCAGAACAAGTGCGGTTAACTGAGTCTTTGGAAAATATGGGAGTTCCCCAGCGTTACATAGTGCATAACCGCTACAGTCAAGGTAGCTCACTTGATGCTGGTTTATTTGCCGATCAAACTATTATCCACTTACCGATTTTACCCCGTTCTGTGGAAGCGCTAGACCGAATTAAAGGGGCAGCAAATTTGCTGTTTTAAAATTTTTGCACCCATGCCCTGAATAATAACTAATCAACCGGATTTGGATATATAGCGTTTTTCATCTGAATGAAGTACAGATTTACAGCACTTTGCATCTAAATGAAGTACACCCCTCCCCAACCCTCCCCTTGGCAAGGGGAGGGTGCGCGACAGCGCGGGTGGGGTATCTCTGTACTTCACTAACTTGCAATCTGCTGTATCTGTGTCCATCTGTGTCCATCTGTGGTTCATTATTCTTTGTGTACCTTACAAAAGTTGCAAACCGCTATAACTAAACTTTCGTGCGGTCAGTTAAGATTTCATATCCATTGTCAGTCACAAGCAATGTATGCTCAAACTGAGCAGCTAGGGATTTGTCTAATGTGACTACAGTCCAACGGTCTGATAGCGTACGCGTCTGTTTAGAACCAGCAGTCACAATCGGTTCGATTGTTAATGTCATTCCAGCCCGGAGTTTCACATTTGGCATTTCACGAGTACGAAAGTTGAATACTGAAGGTTCTTCGTGCATATTACGACCAATCCCATGCCCAGTGTAGTTTTCAAGAACACTGAAGCCGTGTGCCTCTACACAATCTTGAACAGCACCCGCAATATCCATCAGATACGCTCCTGCTTTGACTTGCTCAATTCCCTTGTAGAGTGCCTCTTGGGCAACTTGAATTAACTTTTCTGCTTTTGAGGACACCTTACCCACAGCAAGAGTGATACAAGAATCACCGTGAAAGTTCTGATAACAAGCTGCTGTATCAACCTTCAAAACATCTCCAGGTCGAATCACCCGCTTAGAACTGGGAATGCCATGCACGGCTTCATGATTAATCGAAGCGCAGATAGAGCCAGGAAACCCATGGTATCCTTTGAAACTTGGTGTAGCGTCCATTTCTCGGATGCGTTTCTCTGCGTAGGCATCTAAGTCAGCAGTCGTCATCCCAGGTTGCACTATTTGAGAAATCTCTTTAAGCACAGTTGCAACAATCAAAGCTGCTTGACGCATGATTTCAATTTCACGTTGGGACTTAACGCTAATACCACGACTTTGCCGTTGAGTAACGGGCTGGGTGAAGAGGCTATCAAGGATATTCATACCGAGAGAGGAAAAATTCACTATGCTAATATTCAATATGCTAATGTAGCATAGCATAGCATAGTTAAAGGTAGGACAATAAAAGCTATAGTAAAATGCTATGGTAAGTACTATCTACGCAATATATAGATTTTGAAATGGGCGGCAAAACTCTATTGTCTGGTGTAACAACCTACATTTCCCCGGAACTGAAAGCAGAGTTGGAGGCATGGGCACAAGAGGAAGAACGCTCTATTTCCTGGCTTCTTGCCAAACTTATTGAAAATAAACTTCAGGAACGACGACAAAAAATATCACAACTGAAGACTGCGAGCAACCAGGATTAGCTACGCTAAGCAGGAAAGCTGTTCAATCACTTCTAACCCATCATCTGAACAAACAATTTCAACTGCGACACAGAGAGTTAACACAAATCAGTTCAGGCTTCCAATTTTGAAAGTGGGGAAGTTCGTAGTGAGGAATGGGCGTCCTCTTACACGAAAGCAAGGACTAAAGTCCTTACTACAAACAAATTTTATTATGGGTATCGCCTCATTAAAAAACAGCTTAAAACTAGATAAAAAGCCGATACGATTCACTTTTCATCAAAATAGAGAATCCCAACCAGATTAACACAAAGGGGAAGATTTTCCGACCATAGCGAGTGAGAAGGGGAGCCATGAGAGGATTACGAGTCATGAAGTAAGAAAGGCAGCACCACACTCCAACACTCACATAGCAAACACACAAAATCACACCCAAACTTGGGAGATTGCTGCTGGCAAACAACGGCACGTAGATCCCAATGTTGTTGCCTCCATTTGCAATGGTGACTGCAGAAACGCGGTAGGTTTGGGGATCGCGTAGAGTTGCCCATAGCGATTTCTTACGGCGGTGAGATCTGGCATCAGAGGTGAAGTTCATTGACACCGTTTGCACTTCCTCTCCTCCGTCTTCTCGACTCATGAGCTGAGTGATACCAATGGTGATTGGAAGGAAACCTAGCAATCCAATCCAGGCTTCTGGAATGAGTAAACCGCCGAAGAAACCAGGGAGACTAGCAAGCACTAATGCCGTGAATCCAACAAATTCACCGAGAACAATATGCTTAGGACGAAAGCTGCGGTTGACTTTTCCAAAGAAGGCTGTCAAGTATAAATTATCGTCAAATGTGGTTGCTAAAGCCGTAGAAATCCCAAGAACTAATGTGCTAATTAGCCAAGTCATAACTGTTATTCACTATGATTCAATGCTGTTCTTCGTTGTCCTTTTCTGCTTCTCTAAGTGAGGGCAGCGCAGGAAATTGTTCAATTGTCAATCAAATTAGTGATTTTTGTCTCAGCCAGGTACCTTGGCAGCGCATGACTACAATTTAGGGCTTTCTACTCAATGAAAGCAAATCTTCTTTTTTTTCAAAACGATAAATAAAAGTTATGAAGAGTCCAATTCTTAAGGAGAATTCGCACGGCTTCAACGTGCTTAAGGTAGAGACGAATGCCTTGATTTGCGATTGGCTTTGCCACTGCCCCTTGGGCAATCGCCTTTAGGGCTTCAAAAATCTAATGATAAAACCGCGTGGCAAAGTTATGCGATCGCGACGGCGACAAAGCACGCGCTTTAACAATTGCTGCCCCTAACAAAGCGTAAGATATGCCACCAACTACCATCAACAACAATAAAACAAAGATTCCCAAGGTACTTGCTAGTCCTGTACTGCTATTCCACAACCCATGAAGTCCAGCCGCACTGAAATATCCCAAACCCAGAATTTGCCAAGCGTGACGTGGCTTAAGTATACTCAAGCCAATACAATATCCAAACCATCCACTCCAAGCCATATGACCTGCCACATCACCTAAAATTCGCGGAATCAGCAGTTCTAACCCCAGCCGCAAACCAGCATCTGTTCCCATCTGTTGTGCAACCTGTGCAATAGTACCAGGCACATACTGACCTAAAGTTTCAAATAAGGTGAAGCCAACTGCAGAAGCACTTCCGATCAAAATTCCATCTAAAGGTTCCTCAACGCCAATATCTTCTCGCGTGGGAGATGTAAATGCTCTTCCTAAAAGATAAAATCCAATAATTGGCAAAGCTTTAAGCAATTCTTCCAGCAGTCCAGAACCAAAAAAGTATCGGAGAAACAACTCGGCAAAGCTAACAGTACTAGGGTTATCTGGTATACTTCCAGGAAGAATGCTGCGAAACACTAAAAAAAATAGATTCAGAACCGGACTGAGCAAAATTAATATCGTAAAAACAGCAGAAGCGAGCAGCACCCACCAAGCTTTCGGCTTACCACACAACTGGTAAACAAAATACAAGGCAGCACTCGCTAAATACGCACCTAATAATATTTGATATAAAAATCCTTGCACAAAAAACAGTAGTACCACGAGTATGACTGTAATGATTCCTGGTACTAAGTAAGCCTTGCGAGTGAAATCTTTTGGTCGAAAAAGAATAGGAAGCATTTGCGACCAACTCGCCTCAGTATCGCTGTTAGCTAACGCCCGAGGATTTGCACTCATCGTCACCCGAGTTGCTGTTACTGATGAGTGTGGTTCGTCAACCCCTTGGTAGTTGTATTGGTACTCAAACAACAATTCTGGACCGCTATTGCCAAGCTTAATGCGATCGCCCGCTTGCAATTCCTGACATCCCTGTAAAACCTCTCCATTTAAATAAATCCCATTGGCACTATTCAAATCACACAGCAGATAGCTTGTTCTGCCATCTGGCGTTCTAGATGAGCGAACAATGGCATGACGCCGCGAAACCATCGCATAATCATGAGAATTTAAGACAATTTGGCAACTACGATCGCGCCCAATGACGACCTCACCCGTTTGAAGCAGTGAGTAAGATGTTTCTCCACTTGTGGAGACTAACCGCAGAAATGCATGACTCATTCAAGCAACCCCCCTGCCCATTCTTATAGTAACTTGACAGCAGGTAGCGTTCAAAATGAATGCAATTACCCAAAATACCGTAGAAATTCTGGCTCAATTCATACATTTCACCCTTCTTTGCACAGCCTTTATGGATTTTTTGTAATAGTTTTGTGTTCTTGATAACGTTGTCGTCAAAAAATTCTCTCTTTAAAATATGTAGACTGTAAGGTAGTTGTCGATTTATTATTGTTGATTGTGAGTTTTTTCCTGGATTATGAATACTCAAGAAATAATCCGCTCTATTGAAGCGGAACAACTAAAATCTAATTTGCCTCAAATATTTGTGGGCGATACAGTCAAAGTCGGAGTCAAAATTAAGGAAGGCGACAAATACCGCGTACAACCGTACGAGGGTGTGGTCATTGGTAAACGCAATGGCGGTATCAATGAAACCATTACAGTCCGTCGCGTATTCCAAGGCGTAGGCGTCGAACGGGTGTTTTTGGTGCATTCTCCTCGGATAGACAGCATCAAAGTATTGCGTCGTGGTAAGGTAAGGCGTGCTAAACTTTATTATCTACGCGATCGCGTTGGTAAGGCTACCCGAATCAAGCAGCGCTTTGACCGCGCTCTTTGATCTAAGACCTAGATATGGTCCAAGGGTTCAACAAAAAGCGGCGGGAGCCGCTCCTAAGTTCCCTCGACCAAAATCAACTAAAAAAATTTGCCAAGTTGGGTTAAACTAAGGTAAATTAAGTGTAATAACTGAATAAAAGCAAGCCTGTGCGCTCTTAGTTCAGTTGGTAGAACGCAGGTCTCCAAAACCTGATGTCGGGGGTTCAAGTCCTCCAGGGCGCGCTGAAAGCAAAAATAAAGCCCGAAAATTATGCAACATCTGCTCATATAGCAGTATCGTTGAAAATTTCGGGTAGAATTTTTGTGTATGCGGCTTTTTGCTTCAAACAAGTTGGTTTGAGTAGTAGCTGTTATACAAAGATAAAATGAACAGGCAATAGTTTTCTGGTTCAGAAATGGGGGCGAGAGAAGACCGTGGCCAAAAAAAACGAAGCACAAATGACAGAGACCAGCAATGGGTTTAGCATAGCGAACTTTTTGAATGGAATAAAGGAAGAGTTCGACAAAGTCGTTTGGCCGAGTCGCAAGCAGCTCATAAGTGAATCAGCTGCGGTGTTATTGATGGTGACTCTCTCCGCATCCTTGATATTTCTGGTAGATAAATTCTTTATTTGGGCAGCACAACAGGTGTTCTAATGACTTCTGCAACAGACGGAGATTACAATGCGACGCAGCAGTCAGATGATGCCGCAGAAACAGCGTCAGATGCTTCTTCAACAGAAGCCCGCTGGTATGCAGTACAAGTAGCCTCTGGCTGTGAGAAGCGTGTTAAGACAAACTTGGAGCAGCGCATTCAAACCTTTGATGTCGCTGATAAAATTATCCAAGTGGAAATTCCACACACACCAGCAGTGAAAATCCGTAAAGATGGTAGTCGCCAGCATACGGAAGAAAAAGTCTTCCCTGGCTATGTGCTAGTGAGGATGATGATGGATGACGATACATGGCAGGTGGTAAGAAACACTTCCCATGTGATTAATTTTGTGGGAGCAGAACAAAAACGTGGTAGTGGCAAGGGTCGCGGTCACGTAAAACCGCTACCGCTGAGTTATACAGAAGTAGAAAGAATCTTCAAACAGACCAGCGAACAGGAACCAGTTGTCAAAATTGATATGGCTGCTGGTGATAAGATAATTGTGCTTTCTGGTCCGTTTAAGGATTTTGAAGGTGAGGTGATTGAAGTCAGTCCAGAACGGAGTAAACTCAAAGCCTTGCTTTCGATTTTTGGACGGGATACACCAGTAGAATTGGAATTTAATCAGGTAGAAAAACAGAGCTAATAAAAATGGCGAAAAAAGTAGTAGCGGTCATTAAATTGGCCCTGAATGCTGGGAAAGCCAACCCAGCACCGCCGGTGGGACCTGCTTTAGGTCAGCATGGCGTTAATATCATGATGTTCTGCAAAGAGTACAACGCCAAAACAGCAGATCAAACTGGAACGGTAATACCAGTAGAAATTTCGGTATATGAAGACCGGAGTTTTACATTTGTACTCAAGACTCCTCCAGCATCGGTGCTAATCACGAAGGCAGCTAAAATTGACAAAGGCTCTAGTGAACCCAACAAAAAGAAAGTTGGATCTATTACTAGAGAGCAATTGAAGCAAATTGCTCAAACAAAACTGCCTGACCTCAACGCCAATGATGTTGAAGCGGCGATGAACATCATCGAAGGCACCGCAAGAAACATGGGCGTCACAGTTACGGATTAGTCAAATATCCGCATGCACGAGTCCACGACTCGGTTCAAAATCCAAAATTATTCGGGGGAGAGGCAAAGCTTCGTAATACACCCCAGGAGAAAGAAAAAATGACGAAGAAAGTATCGCGCCGAATACAGGCGTTACTAGAAAAAGTTGAAGACAGGGATTATGCACCCTTAGAGGCGTTAGCCCTTTTGAAAGAAACGGCAACAGCAAAATTTCCCGAAGCAGCAGAAGCGCATATCAGGTTAGGAATTGACCCAAAATATACTGACCAACAGCTGCGGACAACGGTAGCACTGCCCAAAGGAACAGGACAAACCGTACGGGTGGCAGTCATTGCCAGAGGGGAAAAGGTAACAGAAGCAAGCAATTCTGGTGCTGATGTCGTTGGTTCAGAAGAACTGATTGACGAAATTCAAAAAGGTAGGATGGACTTTGACAAGCTCATTGCCACACCAGATATCATGCCTCAGGTGGCAAAGCTTGGTAAGTTACTCGGTCCTCGTGGTTTGATGCCATCACCCAAAGGTGGGACAGTGACATTCGACGTGGCAAGTGCGATCGGCGAATTCAAAGCAGGTAAATTAGAGTTCCGAGCTGATCGTACTGGCATTGTCCATGTTATGTTTGGTAAGGCATCATTCTCTCCAGAGGATTTACTAGTAAACTTGAAGGCGTTGCAAGAAACAATCGACCGTAACCGTCCTTCAGGAGCTAAAGGTCGTTACTGGCGCACAGTGTACGTGTCTTCCACAATGGGACCATCGATTAGGGTAGATATTAACGCCTTACGCGATGCAAAATTGACCGAAGCAGCATAATAGGTTCGTAGTTAGCGCTCTTTGCGTTTGCTATAAACAAATTTCCAAAATTAAATAAGCAACAGCCAAAGACAGCAGGTGCTATTCGCTTAATATCCTGCCGAGGTTTGCGCCCTAATTGCTAAAAGTACCTCACGCGCATTGTGTGACTACTGGTGCATGAGGCTCAAAATGTACAGATGCATTTCTCTGCTGCGTCTCTACTGCAAAACCCCGGCTGTGAAAGCTGGGGTTTGTTGTTTTTGTAGCTAATAGCACAAAAGGCAATGAGCCATTAGCAAGAAAAGCATTTTTAAAGGAGGTGAAACAACCGAGATGCCAAGAACGATAGAAGACAAAAAAGCTATAGTCGCTGACCTCAAAGAAACTTTGAGCCAGTCTCAACTCGCACTGGTCATTGACTACCAAGGGCTAACGGTTGCTGAAATCACAGATTTACGGCGACGGCTGCGTCCGGCTGGCACTGTTTGCAAGGTGACTAAGAACACCCTGATGGGCATTGCCATTCAAGACGATGAAAAATGGCAAGTGCTGTCGGAATTGCTCACAGGTTCATCCGCCTTTTTGCTAGTTAAAGACGATTTCTCTGCTGCAATCAAGGCTTACCAAGATTTCCAGAAAGCCAGCAAGAAAACAGAACTTCGCGGCGGCGTTATGGAAGGTCGCCTGCTGAAAGAACCTGATGTCAAGGCATTGGGAGATTTGCCATCCAAAGAACAACTCATGGCGCAAATTGCCGGAGCTATCAACGCGTTGGCTACCAAGATTGCTGTGGGTATCAACGAAGTTCCCGGTTCGTTGGCTCGTGCGCTGCAGGCTGTCGCGGATCAGGAAAAAGGCTCAGAAGGCGAAGAAAGCGCTTCCTAAGTTAGTCGTTAGTGCTAATTAGAACAACTCAAATCATTAATCAACATTACAGGAGTTATATACATGTCTGCTGCAACTGATCAAATTTTGGAACAACTAAAAGGCTTAACTTTGCTCGAAGCATCTGAGTTAGTCAAGCAAATTGAAGAAGCCTTTGGCGTCAGTGCTGCTGCACCAGTTGGAGGCTTTATGGCTGCTGCTCCTGGTGCTGCTCCTGGTGCTGCTGCTGAACCAGTAGAAGAACAGACCGAATTTGACGTCATTCTAGAAAGCGTCCCAGCTGATAAGAAAATTGCTGTACTCAAGGTTGTGCGCGAGTTGACCGGTTTGGGCCTCAAGGAAGCAAAAGACTTGGTAGAAGCTGCGCCTAAGCCAGTTAAGGAAGCGATCGCCAAGGATGCGGCTGAAGCTGCTAAGAAGCAGTTGGAAGATGCTGGCGGTAAGGTAACTGTGAAGTAATTTGTAATTAAATTACGAATTACTACTAAGTACTCCCATCAGGAGTGCAAAATTACCTCTCTTTTCCTTGGCGTCTTGACGGTCTTCTAATAAGTAATCTTCTGGCGACAAGGGAATAGTCATTATTAGTTAGCAGCCCAATGTCGAGTTTGACTTGGGCTGCTGCTTTTTTTGTCTAGGGCGGGGAGAGGTAGCTTTGGCTATTAGAGGAATGTGCTAGATTTTCATCTGGCATTTTGATTATCTAGTGGGGGTTCGGGGGCTATAAGACCCGCGCTATAATCTTCGATTTAGCGCGGGGGTCCATGTATCCCGCGCTGTTTTCGTCGCCTCGATGGCGACAAAAACAGCATTTACTAGACATAGCATCTCTAGTAAATATGTTATAATTCATTTCATGATAACACTTACTCACCGCTACCGAATCTATCCAGATGTCACTCAAGAGCAAACATTAATTGAGTGGATGGAAATTTGTCGAGGAGCTTACAACTATGCTCTTCGAGAAATAAAAGATTGGTGTGATAGTCGTAAGTGTTTGATAGATAGATGCTCCATTCAAAAAGAATATATCCTCTCTTCTGAATTAAAATTTCCAAGCGAAGTCTATCAACTGAACAGATTGCCTGTATCTAAGAAAGATTTCCCCAGATTAGGAGAAGTTCCCTCTCAAGTTCTTCAGCAAGCGATTAAACAGTTGCATAGAGGTTGGGAGTATTTTCAGGAGAGAGGATTTGGCTTTCCTCGGTTTAAAAAACATGGTCAGTTTAAGTCGTTACTTTTTCCTCAGTTCAAGGAGAATCCAGTAACGACTCTGCATATCAAACTGCCCAAGATTGGAGTAATTCCAATTAACTTGCATCGACCCATTCCTACAGGATTTGTGGTCAAGCAGGTGCGAATCTTGAGGAAAGCTGATAGATGGTATGCCTCTATTTCGCTGCAATGTGATGTCAGCGTTCCCGACCCAATTCCTCATGGACATCCTATTGGGGTAGACATTGGGTTGGAAAAATTTTTAGCAACCAGCGATGGTGTTCGAGTATCGCCGCCGAAGTTTTTTAAACAACTGCAAAGC
Organism: Kalymmatonema gypsitolerans NIES-4073; assembly: GCF_002368435.1. Lineage (GTDB taxonomy): Bacteria > Cyanobacteriota > Cyanobacteriia > Cyanobacteriales > Nostocaceae > Kalymmatonema > Kalymmatonema gypsitolerans. Next base: position 8,126,105 of record NZ_AP018268.1, on the reverse strand, counting down.
GAGTTGAAATTGCTGCAACGCAGATTGTCTAGGAAGCAACGGAGGTCGAGAAACTACGAGAAACAACGCCTTAAAGTTGCCCGACTTCACCACCAAATCGACAACACAAGGAAGGACTTTCACTACAAACAGGCACACGCCCTTTGTGATGCTGGCGACATGGTGTTTATGGAAGACTTGAATTACCGCACCAGTGCCAAAGGGATGTTCGGAAAACATATGCTTGATGCTGGGTTTGGTCAGTTTAGAACCATCGTCAAATATGTGTGCTGGAAGCGTGGAAAGTTCTTCTCAGAAGTCGATGCAAGAGGGACTTCTCAAGAGTGTCCCGAATGTGGTGGTGAAGTGAAAAAAGACTTGAGCGTTAGAGTTCATAGCTGCCCACACTGTGGATACAAAACCGATAGGGATGTAGCCGCAGGTCAAAATATTAGAAACCGAGGGATAGCCCTCATTAGTACCGCAGGACTTGCGGGAATGGAAACTGCCTGTGCAGACGATCTACCGCAGGGTGGTTTCATACAAAGAAAGAAAAATAATAATAATTTGTAGAGGGTGGAGAAAAATTGATAAATAAAAAGTATGAATCTCATCGAACAATTGCAGCAAATCCCAGACTATCGACATATTCGGGGACGAAGACATGACTTCTGGTTGGTATTATTGTTGATCTTATTGGGAGCAATGACAGGGTATTGGGGCTACCGACCATTGGAAGATTTTACCAGAGTACACAGACAAGGCTTGATTGAACTGTTAAGCCTAGATGAGACAATCAAGTTTCCATCCTACTCAACGTTCCGACGAGTACTGAAAACATTAGATTTTCAGCCATTCACCGACTTATTCAATAATTGGGCATCAGTTCTTGTGCCACCGATGCCAGGAGAAAGATTGGCAATTGATGGTAAAGGTATTCGCTGCACAGTAACAGATTACAGTCAGTCCTACCAAAACTTTATCAGTACAGTATCAGTTTATAGTCACGGGCGGGGCATTGTACTCAGGATGCAACCAATGTCGAACAAAAAAATTAGTGAGATGGCGATCGCACAGCAATTAATATCCGAATTTTGTGCTCAACAAGTGATGTTCACTCTTGATGCTTTGCATTGCCAAAAAAAACAGTATCGCTGATTATTAATGGTGGCAACGACTACATGATTGGATTAAAAGAAAATCAACCGACGCTCTACAAAATGGCTCAAACTCAGTCACACAAACAGGAACCTTTGAGCAGTACTACAACAGAAGATGATACTCACGATCGCTCGGTCAAGCGTTGTTGTCAGGTATTCGCCGCTCCAGAAAAATTACAAAGTCAATGGGCTGGACTTAAAACCTTTGTCCAAGTTGAACGTTCTGGTATTCGTGATGGTCAATCATTTCAAGAGCGTCAGTTCTATATTTGTAGTCAGATCATGTCGGCTCAAGATGCTCTAACCGACACCCAGAAACATTGGGGAATTGAAAACCGGCTCCATTGGGTTCGCGATGTGACCTTTCCCTTCAGACTTTCCACTACGACGAGGTGGCAATGCACCAGTTAACTGGGCAATATTACATAATTTTTTCATCACTCTTGCCAGATTTCTTGGTTTTCGCACTATCCCTCAAGCTCAACGTGCTTTAGCCAATCAAATCCAAAAGGTTTTTTCTTTCTTTGTATGAAACCACCCTGCTGTGCAGACGATCTACCGGGGATTGAGGTCACTCAGTCTAGGCAAGTGTCGAAACCTCGTAACAGAGCAACCAGGAAATCTTCAAAGTGATTTGAGGAAGCCCACACTATACCGCTTACGGTTAGTGTGGGAGGATGTCACTGACTACGCTCCGTACAATCGCAAAGTCGAATGAAACTACACCCGTCTCACAACCCCGCGATCCGGCAGCTCAAAAGATGCAGCCGTGGTAATTGGTGCGTTGGGGTCGGGGACTGTCGGTCCGGTGGGTGCAGACTGCGGCAGTAGTCGGTAGTCGCTTCGCCAGCGTTCGCGAGTGAGGTCACAGACCACATAGCCGCGCTGCCGACCGTTAAAATATTTCACCCACGGACTCTCGGGCAACGCAGCCTCAATTCTATCGCTAGCTCCGAAACCAGAGGTAATTGAGGTACCGACAAACTCAGTACCTACTACGGGAGAGCTAGGATTGTTGAAGTCCGCCAACAGGTCGCTAACCCAGCTAGAATGGGTATCACCAGTGAGGACAATTGGGTTTGAAGGTCTGCGTTGATTCAGAAAGTCAAGGATGCGTTGGCGGGCAGCTACGTAACCATCCCAAGCGTCAACGTTGAAAGCTGACTCTTCACCTGCTGTCCAGTCATGTTGGGTGAAGACCACCTGCTGAGCGAGGACATTCCAACGAGCTTTGGAGCGGTCAAGACCTTCAAATAACCATTTCTCCTGCTCAGCACCTGTTAGGGTAGCAGCTGGGTCTAGGGCTTCGTCACAACGAGGCTTGATGCCGTCATCACAGGGCTGATCGGTGCGATACTGGCGGGTATCGAGGACGTTAAATTCAACCAGATCGCCGAAGGTTAGACGCCGATAGAGTTGCAAATCGATGCCTTCGGGTTTCGAGAATGGGCGCAGCGGCATATGCTCGTAGTACGCCTGGAAGGCAGCAGCGCGTCGTGCAAGAAACTGGTCTCGCGGCTGTAGCTCAGGGTCTTGAGGAATTTCGTCTGCCCAGTTGTTGTCTACTTCGTGGTCATCCCAAGTCACTGCCCACGGGAAAGCCGCATGGACAGCCTGTAGGTTTGTGTCAGTCCTGTATAAGGCATGGCGGTTGCGGTATTCTTCGAGCGTGACGGGTTCTGGTCCGTTGTGCTGCCTGATTCGGTTAGGTTCTGCTGGTCCCTCGTAGATATAGTCACCAAGGTGGACGACGAGGTCGAGTTCCTCCTCTGCCATGTGTTTGTATGCCGCAAAGTAGCCATCTTGCCAATTTTGACAGGAAGCAAACGCAAAGCGGAACTGTTCAATTCGTTGTCCAAGAGCAGGAGCTGTGCGAGTGCGCCCAATGGGGCTGACTTCATTACCCACCTTAAACTGATACCAGTACCATCGAGCAGGTTGTAGTCCACTAACGACGACGTGTACCGAGTGTCCTAGTTCGGGAATTGCATATGATGTCCCGCTTCGCACAACTTGCGTCATCTTTTCATCTGTAGCTATTTGCCACTGCAGTGGGACATTTTCTGACGGCATTCCACCCCCATTGAGAGGGTCAGGAGCTAACCTTGTCCACAGGACAACGCTTCTTGGATACGGCTCACCTGAAGCTACACCGAGGCTGAATGGATAAGCGGAAAACTTAGGTTGAGCATTCACCCTGCTGGACCACTGGCTTGTAACCACCAAACCTGTTAAGAATCCAGCACCCAGTAAAACGTCGCGCCGCTTGAAGCGGGTAGATAATAATCGCTCAAAATGCAGGCGTTCCATGTGTCAATTGTAAATTGTAGATTTGACAATACCAGCCAAAGTACGGAGACTAACTAAAACCAAATAAGCTCAAAATAGTGAGCTTTAACTGACTTAAGCTATTAACCAGGAAATGTATTTTCTAGCGCATGATCCAGATGCTGCAAGAGTTTGAGTTCTAATTATTCGTTTCTGCTAGAAAATATATGCAGCAAAAGATTACCAACCCAGCACCAAATACTTGTTAAGATGCTATTAAAATTGGCTTAAAGTGATTTATAGCAATCCTAAATGATTTGTGAAAAACAAGATCCCCGACTTCTCAAAGAAGTCGGGGATCCCAACGGTGTCGATTTTCATAAATGAAATAGGATTGCTATATGTAGTAAGGACTTTAGTCCTTGTTTTCGTCTAAGAGGACTAAAGTCCTCACTACAAAAAGGTGTTCGGTGAAAAAATTGAAGCAGAAAATGGTGTCGCGCAAGCGGTGAAGCTTTGGCACACCGCAATACTACGCTGATACTTTGTATCAAAATTAAGCCCATTCACGGAAAAAGCTATTCTCCTGCCAAACAGCAGCAGTACGTTGCTCAATAGCTGAAATTTCATCATTTGAAAGAGTCTGAAAAGCTTGAGCGACTCTCACATTTTGTTCTAACAAAGCAACATCTTCTGCTGCAATAATGCAACAATGGACACCCCTTTGAGAGAGAGCATAACCCATAGCTTGATGCATTCCCTGTAGAACACCAGGCTTGAACAGCCGACCGTATGCTGGTACTTTCATCGCAATGATACCAGTATTTTTCTGCTGAGCCACTGGTAGGACTTTAGTAATAAAAGGTTTTGGGTTGTGTTTATCAGCAGCGTTGATAGGTATAAGAGCGGTGTCAAATGGATAGCGGCGTAGCCCTTCAGCAATGATTGTGGGGTCATGGTGTCCTGTGATGCCGACAAACCGCACTATTTTTTGCTCTTTCGCTTCTTGTACAGCCCTGATTACACCATGTTTGGTATTTAGGATGGCATCTAGATTCCAATCAAAGGAAACGGAATGTAACTGCCAAAGATCTAGATAATCGGTTTTGAGACGTTTGAGAGATTGCTCTAATTCTCGCCACGCCCCATCTCTGTCTCTTATGTTGGTCTTAGTGGCTAAAAACACCTCTTTTCGATGTGGTGGAATTACTTTGCCTAGGCGTTGTTCACTTGGTCCGTAATTGGCAGCCGTATCAAAGTAACGAATCCCTAGCTCAAATGCTCGTTCTATAATCGCTATGGATTTGTCCTCCTCTTCCTTTGGCGGACGAGATAGAGGTGATGCAGATCCTCCCAAACCAAGAATGGGTAATGACACGCCTGTGCGTCCTAGCATTCGTTGTGGCATCTTTGCCTCGGGTTTTTCAGATGCAGAGAGGAGCTGGTTTTGAGGTGTTTGAGCAGTAGAACTGGGATGTTCTGGTGATTCCGTGGTGTTGGTTAATTGTTGACAAGCTGAAGTGCCGACAATTCCGCCAGCAACAGCCATACTGGTGATCAGAAAATTGCGTCGGGTCTTTTTATTGCTTGTCATGGTGCAACTCCAGTCAACATTACCCAGTGTTGTATCGCAACTGTTAAGAAAAAACCCCACCCGTAGATAGAGATTTTCTTATTTCTGCAAGTTGGAGTCCCAAACAGCAATATAAATTTGGTCTTGTCGATTACGTTGTATGCTCCCTTTTAATTCACCAATATTAAATGAGTATTGATTCGTTTTACGCTCATAAACTTGTTGCAGTCCTTGCTTAATGTCACCAGAAGCATTACCCCCCAGCATTCCCTGCAATGTATTCTGCATCACCTGTGGTTCGACAGATTGGGCAAAAGAGACTTCTGTTTGACGCAGCACTCCTGTTTTACGGTCAAATAAATAACCAAGATCAACGCGGTTTGGGTCATGCTGATAAAGATAAGCGCGAGTTCTCCACAAACCTCTGGAAACCTTAGTTGGATTTCCTAACGCTGATTTGACAGCATCTTCCGGAGTGCCGACGGGAAATGCAGGAACGCCACGACTCGTGGTATTGGGAGTTGCAGTATTTTCTTTTTCCTGCTGGGGAGGTGGGGTGGAAGCCTCTGGGGTTGGGGTAGGAGTAGCACTAGGAGTAGCACTAGGAGTAGGAGGATCTGGCTGTTCCGCTTTTTGCGGTGTAGTTTGTTGTTGTGGAATCGATTCTGGCGGTGTAGTTTCTTGTGGCGTGGAAGCAACTGGAGTTTGGGATTCTACTGGTGGAACTTGTTCTTCTGGTGCTGGTTCAAATGTTGATGGTTCTTGTTGTGAGTTAGGAGTTACTGAGGGTGGGGCAGATGTATAAGTTTCTGACTGCTGCTGTTGTGGTGGGTTAGGTGCAGTGACAACTGGAGGTGGTGCAACAATCCTCCTATTTCTGCGTGTCGTGGCTTCGGAAGTAGGAGTTGGGGATGCTGTTGGAGGAGTTGGAATTGTAGCGTTAGATTCTGGAAGCGGCGTAGAGGCGGGCGATATGGTAATTGGAACTTCAGACTCTTGACGGGTTATGTTGGCAATGGCTACTGCACCAATCAAGCTACCCACAACTAAACTGCCTACAATCCAAGTCGGTTTTTGCCAGTTGGTGCTTGGGGAAGCAGTTGGAATTACAGGAACTCTTTGATTGGAAGCTAACGGTGGTTGAGTATGCTTGGATGAGAATGATGCACCAGCAGCGGGAGGTGATAGCGGTACTGTCGGTTGATAGGCAGCTGTTGGTTCTACTGTAGGAAGAGAAGTTGCAGATTTCAAAGCATAAAGCATTTTGCTAGCAGTCGTGTAGCGATCGCTAGCTTGTGGTTTAATTGCCTGATTAAGTACCATCGTCAAATCGTGGGACACTTCAGGGGCGAGGTGATGCCAGATAACTTCACCAGTATGAGGATGCGTTTGTAGTTCATACGGATGTTTGCCAGTGAGCAAATAAATTGCCGTCATGCCCAAGCTGTAGATATCACTGGCATAAACTGGACGTCCAACGGCTTGCTCGCTAGGCATATATCCTGGTGTCCCTATCACCAACGATTGTGTAGGATATCCTCCAGGACTGACTACTGAACGTATTGTTTCTTTAACAGCGCCAAAATCAATTAAAACTGGCTTGCCATTGGCGGAGCGGATAATAATGTTATCAGGCTTAATATCCCGATGAATAATGCCTTTGCTGTGGACATAATCCAAAACAGACAGCAAACTCAATAACATTTCCCTTACAGTCGTTTCGCTAAGTATCCCTTGTGCTCTGACTATGTCTCCTAGGGTTTGACCTTGAATCCATTCTTGAACAAGGTAAAATTGCCCTGTCTCAGAAAAGTAGGCAAAGAGTTTAGGAATTTGCTCACTACCTTCGCCCAGAAACTCCAGGGTTGCAGCTTCTCGTTCAAATCGGTTTTGGATAAGTTGGTAGGTTTGCGGACTGTTAGTTACGGGTTTGAGTTGCTTAATCACACAGCGACGGCGAGAAGGCATATGCATATCTTCCGCCAAAAAAGTTTCACCAAATCCACCGGCACCTAGTACCTGGATAACTTGATAGCGATTGTTCAGCAGCTTGGTTGTCATGCTCCGTTATCCCAGCTCTCATTCGGTTAGAATATAACGCAGCCCAATAGGACATTGTACAGTTTACAAATGTATACTAAGCACCCTGACGACAATAAAAACCCAATGTATCCCGTTCTGATAACTCTGTTCCTAAAAACTAGCTGACATCCGCGACAACCCATCTGCTGTTATCAGCATCCCACAAAAGCAAAAAGCGCACAGAAGTAGGGACAACTTGTCCGGTTTTCATAAGATATTTTAATTGAGCATATACTGTAGCTGTTTCTGTACTTGCTTCTACTATGCTAACTTGCTCAACTTCTACGCTTTTAACTTTTCCTCCCCACCAATCAATGTAAGAAAGATAACCCTTAGGGTGAAGACGTTTATTGTTTTGGTAGCTTGGTATGAGCTGATCCCAAGCTGTTCTATACTGTCCCTGATTAATAATTAAGTAATAATTTTGTACAGCCTCTATCGGTGAGGGCTGATTGTTTGTTGGCATTGGTGTTGCCAGAGGAAGTGGAGAAGATTGGGTTTGGGTAGGATTAGGAAGCTGAGTGCTGGGAACTGGCGTTAGTTCTGGCAGTACAGGCTCTAGAGTTTCAACAGGTATCGTAGTGGGTTCTGGAAAACTGGGAATTTTTGATGGCTTTTGAAGGGGAGTGGGTGAGACAGCAGTCTCCTGGAGTTCTGAAGCTAATGGAAAACTAGGAATGGGTGTGTTTTGTACCAGTGGTTGTGCCACCTCTGGTTGAGTTTGTTGTCTGTTAAGGGCAAAACCAATGATCACAGATGCACCGATCAAACCACCTACAATGATGCTGCCAAGAACGAAACCCTTCTGCTCACTGTTTTGTCTACCACTGTGATAAAAAGGTTGAGGAGCTGATCCTGGGCTGACAGGAATGGTATGTTGAGGTGTTGCAGGAGGCGGTACAGTTAATACTAGTGGACGGTCATAAGGTACGATTGGAGAAGTCGGTGAAATAGGACGAACAATTGGTACTGTGGGAGTCACAGGCGTTGTACCAAGATACAAAGCTTGCAACATCTCTCTGGCGCTGGCAAAGCGATCGCGTGCATGAAACTGAATCGCTTGATCTAAGACAGTGGCAAAACTGGGAGTGATATTTAAAGCATATTGTCGCCATACAAGAGTACCCGTAGCTGGATCAGCTGTTAATTCTTGCGGCGTTTTACCTGTAAGTAAATAAATCGCGGTGAGTGCCAAACTATAGATGTCACTGGCAAACATCGGGCGTCCTACCGATTGTTCGCTAGCCATAAATCCTGGTGTACCAATGATAATTGACTGTGTAGAATTAAGCGAAGAACTTATCAAAGTTCCTACTGTTTCTTTGACTGCGCCAAAGTCAATTAAAACGGGTTTACCATCAGCATGGCGAATGAGGATATTATCTGGCTTAATATCTCGGTGGACAATGCCTTTGCTATGAACATATTCGAGAACTGGTAAAATACTTGTCAAAATTTCTTTGACTGCACTCTCACTCATCAAACCTTGCTCTTGTAACTTAGATGCGAGGGTTTGTCCTTGTATATACTCTTGTACTAAGTAAAACTGACCGTTTTCTGAAAAATAAGCATACAATCGCGGAATCTGAGTGCTGCCTTCTCCTAAGTCTTCTAAAATTGCTGCTTCTCGCTGAAACCGCTGCTGTACCAACTGGTATATTTGAAGATTATCCTCAATTGGTTTGAGTTGTTTAATCACACAACGACGGACTGAGGGCATTTGGGTATCCTCTGCTAGAAAAGTCTCTCCAAATCCACCGCCTCCCAAAGTGCGAAGAATTCGATAGCGGTTGTTCAGCAGCTTTTGCATATTTAGCGTCTGTCAGGAGAAATACATTCGAGAGACATTTTACCCTTTTCTCCTGTTGCAAGTGGTTAATATCAAGTCCGCTTAATTACTTATGATTCTAAACTCCCTGTGTCAGCCCTAATTGTAAGTGTTCATCGGAACCTGATATAACAGTGGCTGCTATGGCGCATATTTTTATCTGTAAAAAAGTATTTATCGCTTAAAAGGTGATAAGTAAAGTAAAGGGGACTGGGGATTGGGGATTAGGATTGGGGTAATGGTTATCAAACGAAAAATTATGTCCGGGGAAATATTGCCCCTCCCCAAGTCGGGAGCATTTCCCCCTTCAACAGTCCCCAGAGTACGAAGAATTCGATAGCGGTTGTTTAAAAGTAATGTCATAAACTATCGCTGATTTCTGGCATGGGCAAATATTGCTGGGCTAGATTGTGCCCATCCATACAGACTTTAACGTTTTACCCACTTTTTCGGGTTGCTCCCGGTTAATCTGACCTAATACACCGGATCAACCTTAGCATTGAGTAAAGTGCCAAGTTATACTTTTACAAAGGGTAAAGCTGATTTACGCTGTTTTAGTTTGAAATGGTGTGTAAAAGGTGCGATGGCACAAAGCGATCGCCATGCAGGGCGGCTCCCTCCGGGAGCATCGCCGCTTGCGGCGCTGCGCTACGCGCAATCGCCCTCGGGCAACCACTTAAACTTTCTAAATCTTTAATTTCTTAACTTATAATCTTATTTTATATTTTTATATCAATGAGTTTTATATCAATGAGAAGGAGTCAGAATTGGTGAATTCAGAATATCCCCACGGATAAATTCGGGGGTAACAAACACGGATGCTCCGCACTTTTATTTCTCCATACTTAAAAGTAGGGGCTTTAAACCCTCACTCCCATCGCCACTCGTACAGGAGCCATTCTGACGGATGACGGATGACGGATGAGTTCTTTTTGGTAAAAATACTCTAAGCTACACACCAACTGCAAGGTTTGTGACTTGGCAATTACAAGCCCCAACTTATGGTACGAAGATTGTTAATTTTGTTCCCGCAACGTGTCTACACAGCGTTATTATAATAATGCGTGAATTTTTAAATCCCCCTAAGGGATGATTCTTCCCCTACCTATTTCATCCCGGCTTGACAACCAATACAGAACAATTGGCTTCTTCCACCACTTGAGAACTCACGGAACCCTGGACAATTCGCTTCATACCAGTTAAGCCGCGACTACCGATCATAATTAAATTAGCTTTGTAAATATTGGCAAGGCGAATAATTTCTTCTGCTGGATCGCCAGTAACAATTTCTATATCGCTTTCAACTGGCAAGATTGTCTGGTAGGATTGCAATTGTTTTTCAATATGGAAATAAGAAAATGCTGGTGACTCCGGTTGAGGACGATCGGCGGGTAGTTCCATCTCGGACTCTGATGTAGGAAACACATGGCAGAGAATGACTTTGCTATCTTTTGGCAGCACCAATTCTTGTAAAGCCTGAATGACTCTGTCTGCAAGTTCGGAATCATCCAGAGCAACCAAAATAGTCTTTAGCACCAATGTCGTCTCCACAAGAGTAGACCCCTTACATACGTAACGGCAGAAGGAGATTAATGGCTACACCAACCTGCCCAATTTCAGGACATAAGTTTGTATAGCCTTAAAGTTTCATTTGTAACCCATAGGCTCAATTTTGCCAAATATCTCAGGAAAAAATTAATAATTCAAATTCAAATTTACTCTTCCTTTTGAACTCGGCGTCTGACAGAATCAGCGTGAGAAGGTAAGCCTTCAGCTGTTGCTAGCACATCAATTGCACCCGCCACCTTTTCTAGTGCGGTCTGAGAGTATTGAATGATACTGGAGTGTTTCATAAAAGTTTCGACTCCTAAGGCTGAGGCATAGCGAGCAGCACCAGAAGTTGGTAGGGTGTGGTTAGGTCCAGCTAAATAATCTCCTACGGCTTCTGGTGTAGAATACCCTAAGAAAATGGCACCCGCATTCCGAATAAGTGGTAATAGCTCCCAGGGGTCTTCTACTTCCAACTCTAAATGTTCGGGGGCAAATTCATTCGAGAGTTGGGCTGCTGCTTCCAAGGATTCGACAATCACTATCAAACCATAGTGAGCGATCGCCTTTTCTGTCAGCAAGCGCCTAGGGTGGTCTATCAGCTGTCTTTCCACCGCCACTTGTACGTTCTTTGCCAAAGCCGTATCCGTGGTCAGTAAAACTGCTGCTGCCATTGGGTCATGTTCGGCTTGCGCCAACAAGTCAGCGGCAACGTATACGGGATTTGCGGTTTCATCGGCAATAATCAGCACTTCGCTTGGTCCGGCTAAGGAATCAATGCCTACGGTGCCATAGACGAGTTTTTTCGCCAAAGTTACATAAATATTACCTGGACCTGTGATCACATCAACTTTAGGAATCGTTTCTGTACCATAGGCTAAAGCGGCGATCGCCTGTGCGCCTCCGACGCGATAAATTTCTTGCACCCCAGCTTCTTGTGCTGCGACCAGCACGGCTGAGTTAATTGCTTTGTCTGCTCCTGGTGGTGTCACCATCACCACGTGCGGTACACCAGCTACCTTTGCCGGAATTGCATTCATCAATACCGTGCTTGGATAGGCGGCGCGACCACCCGGCACATATAACCCTGCTCGGTCTACTGGTGTATACCGTTTGCCTAAAACGACCTCATCATCGCCAAATTGTACCCAACTTTTGGGAATTCGTTGGCGGTGAAATGTATCAATTTGGCGGCAAGCCAGCCTGATTGCCTGGAGCAATTCCTTTGATACCTGTTGGTATGCTGCATCCAGTTCTGAGCCTGTCACGCGCAGTTCTTCTGGCTTGAGGGTTTGCTTATCGAATTCGGCTGTGTAATGCAGTACAGCTTTATCGCCTTGGCGCTTCACTGCCTGCAACACTTCCCGCACTGTTGCTTCTTTGTGGAGCACCTGTTCATCATGGGTGCGATCGCAGATCCGTTGTAGTTCTGCTCTAACGTCTGCCTGCTGAGTAATGATTCGCAGCATGGAGTAAGGACAATGCCAACTTGAGAAAATTCCTGCGGTGAGAATAAGTTTTGCTTTATCCCCAAAAGGGTGCAAAGCTAACCCTAACTCTCTTCTCTAGCTTAACCTGGATTTTTTTGATACTTCCACGGTTTTCAGCACATGGTTTGTGTCAAAGGCAACTAAATTGCGAGATTTTGACTTACCTTTTGGCTCTCCCTAGTAGCAGGAGACCCAAACTGGCTATCAACAGAAAACAGGCGTGCTACTTCCCGATATCCTCTCGCTCCAGAACCCAAACTTTCCTGGAGGTCAACTGTATGTTTTTTCATCTAGTCCTCCTTTTGAGTTTCGGTCAGATATGAGTATACTTTTTGCCTATTTTTTTACTTTACTTACTAACATATATACAGAAGCGATGTGGCTATTTGCTAGATTTTAACTCTTGAACTTCACCTGTTTGCAGAACTGTTGTCTATAGCAATACATTCCTCTTTTGGAAAGAACTACATCACCAGTCTTTAGTGACCACTTATTTGATTATTCCCTTAACTAAAGTTAGAAAACTTCAATAAGCATTTTTCATTGAGAACTGATTTCGTCAATAGTTTATAGCAGAGTATTTCATATTAGCATATTTTGAGAGGTGATAACAAGGTTAAGCAACCTAGTTTCTTAGAATGCCATTAGCACGACATAGGAGACTTTGGATACACTATTGCCAAAGGTTTCAAGCTTCTTACGAGTTGCACACTCAAACTAAGATCCTAGCTCCTGAGTTCTGAGTTCTTTCTTATTCAACAGTCTATGCTTAAAAACTGTGGTCATTTGGCTTAGATATATTCTTGTAAGTCAGGAAACTATAGTATGCGACATATCCATCAAAAGAAACGAAAAAAAATCAAATATTATAACCAATTACTCATATTCTCAGTAGTTATAGTCGTATTTCTTATGGGTATCGTCGCGATCCCTGTACGTAGCCAGGTAAATGTGGTCGCTGAAATGACAATCGAATTACCACTTTCAACCCGTGGCGCAAAAATTCTCGATGCCAAAGGTCAGCAAGTTCTACTTAGAGGTGTGAACTGGTTTGGTACGGAAACAGAAACGCACGTACCTCACGGCTTGTGGAAGCGAGATTATAAAGAGATACTGGCGCAGATTAAGAGCTTGGGGTACAACCTGATTCGGTTGCCTTATTCTCTGGAAGCACTACGTTCGCCTAATATTAACGGTATTGACTTCAGTATTGGTAGCAACAAAGAACTTGAGGGGAAAACCCCAATACAAGTCATGGACTTAATCATTCAGGAAGCGCAACGTCAGGGGTTACTCATTCTACTCGATAACCACCGTTTAAGCGATCAGCGCATTTCTCAATTGTGGTATGAAGACGGCTTCACAGAAGCAGACTGGATTGATACTTGGAAAATGTTAGCCTATAGGTATAAGAATCAAACGAACGTTATTGGTGCAGATCTAAAAAACGAACCGCACGGAAAAGCGAGCTGGGGTACTAACGATTTAGCTACAGACTGGCGACTAGCAGCAGAACGGGCTGGTAATGCTATTCTTGATGTTAATCCTAACTGGTTAATTGTTGTGGAAGGGGTAGAAAAGAACGTCCCTACACAAAAGCTACCCAAACATTGGCAGGGTGGCAATTTAGAAGGAGTGAAGCGCTACCCAATACGTTTATCTCGTCGCAACAAGCTTGTCTATTCACCTCACGAATATGGTCCTAGAGTTGCGGATCAACCTTGGTTTTGGGAACCAAAATTTCCCAAAAATCTTATCGATCGCTGGCAAATAGGATTTCACCATATTTCTAGTCAAAATATTGCGCCCATTTTAATTGGTGAGTTTGGTGGACGGGAAGTAGATACAAATTCTAAAGAAGGAATTTGGCAAAACGAATTTGTCAAATATATCAAACAGAAAAAATTGAGCTTTGCTTACTGGAGCTGGAATCCTAACAGTGCTGATACAGGTGGTATCTTATTAGATGATTGGCTAAGTGTTGATATTCCTAAGCAGCAACTACTATCCCAACTGCTACCAGTTAATTTTTCTCAACTAGCACCCGTGCAAACGAGTGGAGGAGTAGGGGGAAGCAGGGGAGAAATCAATTCAAAATACCCTACGGGAAGCCCTTCGGGTTTGCAGTCGCCTAGGTCGGGAAACCCTCCTGCAGCGCTGTCTCACCGCCCAAGGGGCGTCTACAAAATTCAAAATTCAACATTAGGAGTCTCTTCCTTATCCCCCTCATCTCCCTCACTCCCTCACTCCCTCACTCCCTCATCTCCCTCATCCCCCTCATCCCCCTCATCTCCCTCATCTCCTGTGCGTATCTCTTCTTCTTCTTCCCAACTGGCAGTCACTTCTGATATCTATACAAATTGGCAAACGGGATTTTGTGTCAGCTTCAAAATTATGAATCAGAGCAATGCTAAGGTTAACGATTGGCTGCTGACATTTAGTATGAAACAAGCTGCTATTAATAACTCTTGGAACGGTAACTTTAAACCACAGGGAGCGACGCAGTATGTTGTCACGCCTTTAGACTGGGGAAGGGTGGTTGAGCCAAATCAAGTACGCGACTTTGGTTTTTGTGCCAATAAACTTGGTTCAGACTACCAGCCCACCGAAGTAAGAGTCAACACTCAAAGGTGAAAAGATTAAAGTTTTTCAACGTCCTCTTAAGGTATGGTAGGCAAGCGCTGCTCGTACGTAGTAAGCTTCGTGCTTTAATAGAGCGCTTAAGCGCTTACTACATACCTCTGAAACTAAGCTAGTGACGCACCACGTTCCTTAGGATCATGGATTAAATAACATGCAAATCACTCGTTTGACCTCACCCCGCCTTTAACTGTCGTTAAAGTTTCCCCTCTGGGAAATACCCAGAGGGGTTGGGGGGTGAGGTTTTGTACTTTATTAAATCCGCGTTCCTTAGCGTCTCAAAACTGGGTAATGGTAACCTCAACCTATGACTGTTGCAGATGCTGCGGAAATTAGCTTTACCTGATGACCAACTACAGAACTCTTATTTAACTGCTGACATACCTTATGTGTGCGTGTTATCACTCACAATCGGCGAATAATAACCTTAAATAAAGTTATCAATGACGTAGGGATATAAAGCAGCAATGCTGAAACTCACTGGTTATCAAATTACTGGGCAAATTCATGCAAGCGATAAAACTTTGGTATATCGAGGAATAAGAGAACAAGACCAAAAACCAGTTGTCATTAAAGTCCTACGGCGTAGCTCTCCTAGCTTCCAAGAAGTGTCAAAACTCCGCAATCAATATACGATTGCGGAAAACCTCAACTTACAAGGCATCGTCAAACCTTACAGTCTGGAACCGTACCAAAACAGTTATGCCTTGGTTATGGAGGATTTTCCTGGGATCTCTCTCAAAGATTACATCAATCATATACAGTCAGCAAAATGCCTGCCTCTACAACAATTTCTCCACATCGCTCTTCAAATCGCCTCTACCTTACATGAGTTGTATCGTAACCGTGTCATTCACAAAGATATCAAACCTGCGAACATCCTAATTAATCCCACAACTCTTGAAATCAAACTTATTGACTTCGGTATTGCCTCTGTTCTGCCCAAAGAAGTTCAATTTCTTACCAATCCCAACGTTTTAGAAGGTACGCTGGCTTACATTTCTCCTGAGCAAACAGGAAGGATGAACCAAGGTATCGACTACCGTACTGACTTTTATTCTCTTGGTGTCACGTTCTTTGAACTTCTCACCGGACAGTTGCCCTTCACCGCAACTGACCCAATGGAGTTAGTTTACTGCCATATTGCTAAACAACCACCAAATGCAAGTAGTATCAATCAGGGCGTTCCTTCAGTTGTGTCTGACATCATCAAGTTACTCATGGCAAAAAATGCTGAAGACCGTTATCAGAGTGCTCAAGGGCTAAAGTATGACTTAGAAGTGTGCTTGCAACAGTGGCAAAAAATAGGAAAAATCGTACCCTTCGAGTTAAAAAAACAGGATATTTGCGACCGTTTCTTAATTTCTCAAAAACTCTATGGTCGCAAATATGAAGTTGAAACCCTACTTGCTGCTTTTGAGAGAGTGATAGGCAGGGGAACAGCTGAAATGATACTACTATCTGGTGTCCCTGGTGTGGGCAAGACAGCAGTGGTCAACGAAGTCCACAAAGCGATGGCACGGAGTGCCCGCTCCGCGATTGGCTTTGCCACTGCCCCTTGGGCAATCGCCCGACAGCATAGTTACTTTATCCAAGGGAAATTTGACCAGTTGCAACGCGACATTCCCTTATCGGCATTGGTGCAAGCTTTTGAGGACTTAATCGGGCAACTGCTCAATGAAACTGATGCCGAAATGCAACAGTGGAAAGCCAAGATTTTATCAGCATTAGGTGAACAAGCTCAAGTCATTATTGATGTTATTCCCAAACTTGAACTTATTATTGGCAAACAACCAAACGTTGCTGAACTCTCTGGCACCGCTGCCCAAAACCGTTTCAATTTTTTATTCCAAAGATTTATCAAAGTCTTCACAACTGTTGAGCATTCCTTGGTTATCTTTCTGGATGACTTGCAATGGGCAGATATAGCTTCTTTAAATTTTATTCAATTATTAATGACTTCAACAAAATTTAGTATCAAAAATATTACATTATCTTCTCACGATTTTCAAGAAACGAAGAGGGATGGCAAAACTAATGACGCTTTACTGCTGATTGGTGCTTATCGAAATAACGAAGTTTCAAGAACACATCCGCTATATCTGACACTAAATGAGATTCAAAAAACAAAAGCAACGATAAATACTATTAACATAGAAGCTTTAAACCAAGCTGATTCAAACCGTCTCATCGCTGATACCCTCCGTTGCTCAGAAGCGGCTGCTATTCCTCTTAACCAATTGGTATTTGCTAAAACTAAAGGAAATCCCTTCTTTATTCATCAATTTATTAAAGCTTTGTATGATGAAAAACTAATTAAATTTAACTTTGAGGTTGGTTATTGGCAGTGTGATATTGCTAAGGTCAAGGCATTAGCTTTAACACATGATGTAGTAGACTTCATGGCAATTCAAATAGAGAAGTTGCCAAAACATACTCAAGAAGTATTAAAAGTTGCTGCCTGCATCGGTAACTCTTTTGATTTAAAAACTCTGAGTATTGTGCATCAAAAATCTGTGGTAGATACAGCAGCTAACTTATGGAGTGCGTTAGTTGAAGGGCTAGTTTTACAAGAATTTGATAATTATAACTTATTTCTAAATAAGAATGGTTCATCAGGAGTTATTTCTAGTCAAGAACCTAAAAAAATACCAAACCCTAATTCCAAATTACCCCAATACAAATTTGTACATGACCGAGTACAGCAAGCGGCTTATTCTCTGATTCCTGAATTTCAAAAACAATCAATCCACCTAAAAATTGGACGACTGCTGTTGAGTAAAATTCCAGTTGAAGAACGGGAAGAAAAAATTTTTGATTTGGTTAATCAGTTCAACATAGCGGTGGAATTAATCACCGAGCAAAGCGAGCGCGATGAGCTGGCAACGATGAATTTGATTGCTGGACGTAGAGCTTTGGCATCAACAGCGTATGCAACGGCAGCTAAATATTTAACAACTGGTATTCAATTTCTCTCTAGTGAAAGTTGGGAGACGAACTATAACCTAACGTTAGCTTTGTATGAAAAAGCAGCAGAGGCGGCGTACCTAGTTGGCGACTTTGAGCAGACAGAGAAATTAGCAGAGGTGGTGTTGGCAAGTGCAAAAACACTGCTGGAAAAAGTAAAAGTTTATGAAGTCAAAATTCAAGCTTATGGGGCGCATAACAAAGCACTAGAAGCGGTCAATACAGCACTAACCCTTTTGAAGCTACTGGGTTTAGATTTTCCTAAAAATGTCAGTCAGTCGTATATTCAAAGTGAACTGGAGAAAACAGCTTCAAATCTGACTAGTAAGCAAATTCAAAATTTAATTAATTTGCCAGAGATGACGGAAGAGCAATCGCTAGCAGCTATGCGTATCCTATCTAGCGCAATTGTTTTCGCCTATCAAGCTGTTCCTGAACTATATTTGCTGTTTGTACTTAAACAAATCGATTTATCGCTAAAAGGTGGAAATGCTCCCTTATCTGCCTTTGGATACGTTAGTTATGGAGTAATGCTGTGCGGGTTAATAGGAGACATCGAGTCTGGATATGAATTTGGCAAACTGGCGGAAAATCTTTTGTCTAGGTTTGAGATGAAAGAAGTCTCTGTGAAGGTTATAGAGACATTTAATCAACTTGTGAGACCTTGGAAGGAGCATATCAAGGAAACATTAAAGCCTCTCGTAGAAGTTTACTCTGTTGGTCTGGAAACGGGAGATTTAGAATTTGCAGCGTACGCTCTTTATGCTTACTCCTATACTGCATATTTTATGGGTGAAGAACTTACAAAGCTCAAACAAGAGATGGCGAACAACCGCAATGCCATACAGCAAATTAAGCAGGAAAGGGTTTTTCATTGGAATGAGATCTATCGGCAAATGGTTTTAAAGTTGGTAGGAGTTGTGGAAAATCCCTGTCATTTAAGCGATGAATCCTATAACGAGGAGAAAATGCTGGGGATTCACCTTGAAGCTAATGATAGAATTGGGCTTTTGTCTTTATATTTTAGCAAGTTACATTTGTGTTACCTATTTCAGGCATTCCCTCAAGCAGTTGAAAACGCAATCCTGGGAGAAAAGTATTTAGAAGGAGGGATAGGACAGCTAGTGACTCCAATGTTCCATTTTTACGATTCACTAGCAAGGTTGGCGCTGTATTTTGAGGAAGATCAGCCAGAGCAAGAGCACATTCTGTATAAGGTACAAGCCAATCAGGAAAAGATGCAGAAATGGGCGCATTACGCCCCAATGAATTTTTTGCACAAATATTATTTGGTAGAGGCAGAGCGACATCGAGTTGTGGGTAACAATGTAGAGGCAATGGAATTGTACGATCGCGCCATTACCTTAGCCAAAGAACACGAGTACATCAATGAAGAAGCTCTTGCTAACGAACTTGCTGCTAAGTTTTATCTAGAATGGGGCAAACCAAAGATTGCTCAAACTTACCTTAGTGATGCCTACACTGGCTACGTTCACTGGGGAGCATCAGCCAAAGTTGACGACTTGGAAAAACGCTATCCTCAATTACTTGCCCCTATTCTCCAGCGGGAACAACCTACCCCTGAACCCAGTCAGAATAGCACCTCTGACAGTAGCACATCTTCATCTATCAATAGCACCAACGAAACTGTCATTGACTGTAGTACAAAGGTTTCAGACTCTCTGGATTTGGCATCTGCAATTAAAGCCTCTCAAGCACTGTCTGGGGAAATTCAGCTTGAGCAACTGCTTTCCACCTTAATGCAAGTTGTGATGGAAAACGCCGGAGCCTCTAAGTGCGCTCTGATTTTGAAGCTAGACGATAATTTACACCTAGCTGTTACCGCCGCTAGTTCCAGTTTCTATAGTACGCCCACTTGTACGGCGTTGGCATCAATTCCCCTAGAGTCAAGCGAAGATGTTCCGATAACTTTGATTAACTACATCAAGCACACGCAGGAAATCTTAGTAATCGATGATCTAAAGGATAAACCCGTTCTAGCAGCCGATAGTTACATTGTTCGTCAGCAACCCAAGAGCCTGTTGTGTATCCCAATTCTCAATCAAGGCAAATTGCTGGGCATTCTTTACCTAGAAAATAATCTTACGACGGCAGCATTTACACGCGATCGCATAGAACTCCTCAAACTCATTACCACCCAAGCGGCAATTTCTCTAGAAAATGCAATGCTTTACCAAAATTTAGCACAAGCAAATGAACGCTTGGAAGAATACAGCCGTACTCTAGAGGCGAAAGTTGAGCAAAGAACGCAGGAACTTAACGAAAAAAATCAACATTTGAAGCAAGCTCTAGAAGAATTGCAAAACACCCAAATCCAATTGATTCAAAGTGAAAAAATGTCGAGTTTGGGACAAATGGTGGCAGGAATTGCTCATGAAATTAATAACCCTATTAACTTTATTCATGGCAATACCATTCATGCTTATGAATATGTAAAAGACTTACTAGATTTGGTAGCTCTTTATCAGCAAGAATACCCGAATCCCTCTCCTCAAGTGCAGAAAAAAGCTTTTGAAATTGACGTGGATTTCCTGCTAACAGATCTGCCAAAGCTTTTGGATTCCATGAACGTTGGAACTACCCGTGTCCGTAATATTATTATAGGATTACGCAATTTCTCTCATTTAGAACAAGCTGAAATGAAGCCTGTAAATATTCATGAGGGAATCGACAATACCTTAATGATTTTACAGCACCGACTTCAAAGCAAAGACGAGTGTCCTGAGATTGAAGTTATCAAAGAATACGGACAACTGCCTAAAATAACTTGTTACGCTGGTCTGCTCAATCAGGTGTTCATGAATATTCTCAGTAATGCGATTGATGCTTTGCAATTCAGGATTAGAAACTGGGGACTAAAAACTGGTAATACCAAATCCTCAATCCCTACGATTTCCATTTGCACTGAACTAGGAGACTCGAATACTGTAAAGATTCGGATTGCTGATAACGGTTGTGGGATGACTCAGGAAGTGCAGCAAAAAATCTTTGACCCATTTTTTACCACTAAGCCGATAGGAAGTGGTACGGGATTGGGGTTGTCTATTAGCTATCAAATTGTGGTGGAGAAACACAAGGGACAGTTAATTTGTGATTCTACTCCAGGAGAGGGGACGGAGTTTATTGTTGAAATACCGCTACAAAAGCTATGAGGTTAGGGACTTCCAATTAAAAAAATCTCCCATTTGTAGTGATCCAAACAATGGTACGTTACGGCGCATTTTAGTCCTGTATGTAAAACCTCAACTGTCGTGTGCCGGAAGCCCGCCTACATAATGGATAATTTATTTTTTGGTACTTCCTTAGTCAACGTTGCAAAGCACACTAGATAACTAGCTTACTGGTGTTAGAGATACCTGCATATTAAGCTGATTACGCAAGAATTGTAACAATGGCTTAATATGCACATCCTCCTTCCATTCCGCCGCTAAATCTTCGATGATATGGTGCTCCCCAATCAGTGTATTACTGCAGAAGTGACGAATAATCGGATGGATAAACGCACTCTGTGAGGCGTTGTCAGCATTATTGCGGTGAACACGCTTAATTACGAAAGGTTCAGGCATTTTGTCAACATCGTACCCAAACTCTAAGGTCACTGTGTAGTAGTGAGTATACTGACTTAACTCACTGTCATGTACATAATCTGTTGGTAATTCCTGATAGTAACGAGCCTGTTTACCTTCATCTGAAATGACAATCATATCGCACAGAAAACCTGTTTGCTGCCATAAGCCTGAGCTTTGATTCACCCGTTTAAGAATTACCTCCGTTAAATTAGAAGGGGTGGCAGCTATGAGCTGATAGGGTAACTCCTGATTGTAGTACTTACACTTTAAGATATGGTGCAGTGCCTGAATATTGTAACGAAAGCCGTGGATGAAGCCAGATTGCTTCTTCTTATAATCCCGAACATGCATTAGTATCCCGATAAAATACAAGCCCTTGACGTTAGTGGATTCCCATTCACTAGTTTGAGATGGAAAGCGGTTGTTAATAGCTAGCTGAGGTTTACATGATTCATCAAAGATAGAATCGTCAAAGCGGAATCCAGTACATACGATTACGCGGTCATAAACCAGGTCTTCTTGTTCTTCGTAGGCGTGCGTGTAGGAAAAAGATACCAGATATTTACCGTCTTGACGCTCTATTTTGTTAATGGTTGTATCCAAAACTCCGTTCTGTGACTTTAGCTGGTAAGTATCGAGAAAATTATTATTAACTGCTCGCAAATTTCCTACATACTTAGTCTTCCATGCCATAGATATAGGACTTGGACTAGCTATGTGGAGCAGTGCTGCTGTCCCAATTAAATTATCAGCGGTTTCAAACCCTGAATTACCTTTGCCGATAATCAACACCCTTTGATTGGTAAAGTCTTCTGGATCGATAGATACATCTGTGTAATTTTCTGCTAATTCGATTCCGGGAATTGGTGGGATATAGGGTTTGGAAAAACCCGTAGCAATGATGAGACGTGCTGTGGAGTAAACATTGCCGTTGCTATCTATCACCATGAATTTGTCTTTTTTGGTAATTCTGACAATTTTGCTATTGTATTTAACTTTTAAATTAAACTGATCAGCAAAATCGTTGAGATATCTAACTAGGTCTTGTGAATGCGGGAAATACTCTCTGCTGTAATTCTTAAACCGCATTTCTTCACTATCACTCAGCAGAGAGTTCCAATCCCATCTGAGATTAATTTCTGGATCATCGTAACCTGTGTAAATTTTGTTAATTGAAATCAATTTCTTCTGCCGGGGAAATTTCTTGAAGAAAGTTCCAGGAGTATCGCCCCCTTCTAATATTAGATAATTATGATTGGCTTTTTCCAAAAAATAACCAAGTTGAAGCCCAGCGGGACCAGCACCAATAATCAAATATTCCAATGCCGATATGTTCATTACTTTCCCTTCTAAAACATCAACCAATTGAACTAGATATTGTCAATATGCCAGAAATAACAAAGTATCTAGGAGCAAGTGATTTAGCACGTTGATAATTTCAGGAACACAAAAATCTACAGTTAATTTCTTTATGAGGCTTTCAACGGTTGAACAATAGGGTGCTTTTCTGCATACGCCCTCATCTCATGCGTGGCTTCCGTGAAAACTTCAAATACTTTCTCAACCACCTCAAAAGCTTTAGCTCTTTGCTTCTGTGTCAGTTGTATGCTTTCAAGCAATTTTTCTATATCATCAGTTCCTGTAGTATGACCAGTTTCCACACAAAAATGATCCTCTCCAAAATAGCGGTACTTTTGCCTAGTAATTTGTTCGAGTTCCTGCGCTACTTGTGCAGTCACAGCTAACGCAACATTTCCTGTTGCCTCTATCGCCTCAATTGCTGCTAGTACTACAACAGGTTCTGAGCGGAACGTATATAGTGCAATTTGATGACACACCTGGCGTGTTTTATAGGTTTCTTCACCCCAATAAAACCTCATAGCATCACTGAACTTCATTAAATGGTTCAACCCTAGTTTCTCTAGGTCTTCTAGAAACCACAGCCAGTGATAGTCATCTTCATAAGTATGTCTGTTAATTAGTTTCTGAATCGGTTCATCAGTTGGCTCTTTTCGGAAGTCAAATCTATTCAACTGTCCAAAACCGATTGCAAAAGGAGCGACACAGGGTGCCCAAGCAAGCCTTTGCCTTGGGTCTATAGTTTTATCTTGCATAAATCTGAAGAATGGCAATTGTGCAAATTCTTGCTTTCTTTTTTCAACCAATGCAAGGACTTCTTTCATTTTAGGGAACCCACACTTAATAATTGAATTTGTGGACAAAATTGGCTGTTACACCACTGTTAAAAAACTGAGACAATCAAACCTACTTATGTAGTTTTTAAATCCATTACATAGTGTTGACATAAGATTTTCTGCCAGTCTTTGTGGTGTAGAATATTTTTTTATTTTTTCATAGTTTATTCTTAGTGATGATTATTGCCTCTTGCAATAAAAAAACGTATCCGTAAATATTTGGATTTATAAATATTGACTAAAAGAAAAAAGACATAGTTACTTTAACTACTAAACAACGCAGAGAGAGTAGGACACGCTTGAGCCCGTTTATTGGTGATATTTTAGTAATTGGCAGTATAAAACAGAGGAACAGCTTATTACTTTGATGTACTCAGCCTTACATCAAATTTCCAAGGTTTTATATACCAATGATAGTAATGAAAGATATAACTGTTAAGTTTTGATTAAGTGATTGTAAATAAATTGTTATTTATTTTATATATTTAAGTATTCTCTAAAACTTTAATTTTCAATATATTTACTTAAAGGTTATGGTTTCCTGACAATTGTTACATCATAGAATATCTTGGTTGCCTGGTTTGGGACAAATCACCCACTACCTAACCGCATTTTCCCTTCAAAAGGAAATGCAAGTTTTGGCACAGAGCTTAGGTAAAAAATAAAATAGTTAAAAAATAGTGAAATATGTATTTAATCACAGATGACTTTATAAAGGATGAAGAGTAAAAGTCTGATGCTGATAGGGAATTCCACCCAACTATGCTCTTTACCAGGAAAAACTACAGCTTTTCAAGGTTTTCAAGAAATTATCCAAAGTATAAAAAAACCTCACCCCGCTTAAGGTATCCCTCTCCTGTATTCGGGAGAGGGGTAGGGGGTGAGGGAACTGATTATAGGTAATTCAGTGGACTAGATATTACTCATCGTCTTCTTCGTAATCGTCATCTTCCTCGTATTCGTCTTCTACGAGGTCATCGATGTCACTGTCAGCAGAAGGAAGAATAAAATCATCCTCATCCAAAATCGATTTATCTGGACTACGTCTGGTACCAAATCCATCTGCTCCAAGCGTCGGAGCATCTAATTGGTAACTCCGGGCTGTGCGGTCATCCAGCACCATATCGAGTGGATCGTCAACTTCATCCAAGACACTGCTTGTGACATCAACAGCATAGTCATCGATGGGACCAGTTTCTTCATAAGCATTAAACCCAGTGCCGGCGGGAATCAGTCGTCCGATAATCACGTTTTCCTTCAAGCCGCGCAACCAGTCGGATTTACCTTCAATTGCAGCCTCAGTCAAGACGCGCGTTGTTTCTTGGAAAGATGCAGCAGAAATAAAGCTATCGGTGTTCAGCGATGCTTTGGTAATACCCAACAGGACTGGGGTGTACTGCGCCCGGGCTCCACCAGTGATTGCCATTGCTTCATTGACTTGCTCGACTTGGCGTAACTCTACCAATTCTCCAGGGAGCATGGTGGTGTCACCACCATCATCTATCCGGACTTTATTGGTCATCTGACGGACAATCACTTCGATGTGTTTATCAGCAATATCAATACCTTGGGACTGATACACCGATTGCACTTCGTTCACCAAGAACGTCTGCACCTTCTGCAAGGCATGGCTAGCACAGGCATAAACTCCTTCTTCAGAACCTAGGTTGAAGAAGATTTCCAGAATTTCATGGGGATTAGAAGGACCATCAGTTAATGTTTGTCCTGCTGTGATTTGCGCTCCATCTGGGACTATCAAGTTTTGTCCTGGTCCGAGGGGATAATCTGTGACTACGCCATTGGACTCGATGACTTTGAGTGCGATCGCTTCATCCCCATCGCCGTAAACAACCTTGACTTCTCCAGTACGACGTGCTAAAACACACGCTTCTTTTGGCTTACGAGCCTCAAGGAGTTCCTCAATTCTGGGCAAACCTTGAATGATGTCTCCAGTCTTGGCGCGTTCAAATACTAGCAACACCAAGTTATCACCACGCTGTACCAAATCGCCATCGTCTACCTGCAACACAGCGCCTGCACTGACGCGATAGGGACGACCAAGGCGGAGTGTGACAGAGTAGTTCACAGCGGCGAGTGCTGATTCCTCAGTCGGCGGAACTTCTCCTTGTGCTTTCTCCACTTTTCCTTCGCCTTTCTGGACTGCCACGACTTGTCCAGATTCTTCGGCAAAGACTCCAGGGGCAATTTCTACACCCTCTACTATCAAGTTACCAACTTTAACCTTGGGTGGAGCGCTCAGATTCATCTTAATGACATCATTATGGCGCAACACTAAGCAGCGGCGAACTGTCTCAGTTCCTTTTTGCACGCCCCGCACGATACCCCCTTCTTTACACAAGATTTGGGTACGTGCTATCACGGCTCCTGGTGCAATTGTTTGTCCATCCTCTACTTCCAGGCTTGTTTGGGTACTGCCTTGGGTAGCGTCCGCGGATATATCCCGACGAAGCACTAACGATTCCAAAATGACCAGTTGCAAGCGCTGAACTTCTGGATCATTGGCATCCGCTACCAATTCAATATCCGCTGCCAAGGGGGAAGCATTGTGGTCTTGTTCGCCTTCCTGCTCAATTTCCAACACCAGTTGGGTTCGTAGCAGTTCCACACCTTCGACAGTCTTAACGCGTTCCGAGTCTTTGTAAGGCAGACGCTGCACTGCCCGCAGTTGAATAGAACGACCTGTTTGTTGACTCACTGATGTGGTTGATGGCACATCAGGATTGCTAGGTACAGCAAATTCAACGACCGGACGGGTCAACAGTGCTGGACCTTCTGGTGATTCCACATACTCGATGTAGCGCAACTCTGTGGCGACTTGCCCTAACAATTCCTCACCAGGTTGAATAAAGGTGCCATCTTTGCCCATCACTGCTTCTGGATCGTCCACCATGAGCAGATCTCCAGGCTTAATCACCACTTCGCGCAGAATGTCGTTTTTCTGGGTGACTTCTATAACGCCGCTGTTTTGGCAGAAGATATCCTTGACGACTTCAGTGCCAGCTTCGACAAACTGACCGTCTTCTACCATCAGCAGGGAGATATCTTTATTCACTTCGTGGGTTTCTTCAGGAATCCACAGCAGGGTACCTCCCTGTACGACCTCATAACCCTGCTTTGCCTTACCTTTTTTCTGGACTTCGACAGCAGCGTATTTCAGCAATCCACCAGTGGTTGTGCGATAGCGGTCATCAATCAACTCGGCTACCACTTGACCATTTTGCACTTTTGTGCCTGGCGTGGCTCGGAGGTTGAAGACTTGGTTATTTCCAGTAGTGACTAAGTAATTGTTGCGACCTTGAGCGGTTTGCGCTGTCACTGTTGCTTGGTCTAAGACCACAGAAGCAGTGATAATCTCAATTTCCCGCGTCCCTTTGCCTGGGGTAGCTTCGGGTAAGCGGACAACACCACCGTGCAAAGTCGTTAACTTGGTTTCTGCTAAAACACCGTTGGAATCTATGGTGTCACCATTGTTGACCACCAATTCTGCTCCTGGGGGTAAGTTATAAACTTCCCCTGACAGAATCCAAATCAATCCACCCCGAGCTGCTGTTGTGGTGGTGTTACCTTGACGGTCAGTTTTTTGTTCTGGTAGGACATCAGCAAACCTGACTTCTCCTGCTAAGTCAGAGGCGACATCTTTAACCGCTTTTTCTGTATTGACACGAGTTGTTCGTCCACCGATCGCCACCTCAGCAAACAGCTGACCCTTCTTAATCTTTTGCCCATCAACAACGTATAGTGTTGAACCTTGGGTAACAGGAATTTCTTGAGTCGTTGACGAGCCACCGTTCTCTGCTGCTATTTCTAAAGTAATGCTGCCATTAGCTTCTACATACAAAGCGTCTTCCCCGTGGCGGGTGCGGTAAGCCCTTGTCCGCAATTTCCGTGGCAAGCGAACGACACCATCGGATTCGGCGCGTACTTGTCTTGCGACTTCACCAGAGAAAACACCACCTGTGTGGAAGGTACGCATCGTCAGCTGGGTACCTGGTTCACCGATACTTTGTGCCGCAATGATCCCCACAGCTTCGCCGAGATCCACCATCTTGGCGTGTGCCAAACTCCAGCCATAGCAGTGTTGGCAGACAGATCGTGCGGCTTCACAAGTTAGGGGCGATCGCACGACAACTTCTTGGACTCCCGACTTTTCAATATGCTTTGCCAGTTCATCGGAAACCGGGCTATTGCGTGGTGCTATAACTTCTTTTGTCTTGGGATGCACCACATCTTCGCCAATGACTCGTCCCAGCAACCTTGTGCCCAGCTTAATCAAGGTTTTCTCACCTTCTGTCATTGCCTGCAAGGGAATTCCCCTGGTGGTACCGCAGTCAAATTCCCGAATAATCACATCCTGCGATACGTCCACCAAACGGCGGGTGAGATAACCAGAGTCAGCCGTCCGCAAGGCTGTGTCTACTAGACCTTTTCTCGCACCGTAAGAAGAAATAATGTATTCTGTTACGGTGAGTCCTTCGCGGAAGTTTGTTTTGATCGGCTGGTCAATAATTTCCCCTTGGGGATCTGCCATCAGTCCCCGCATTCCCACCAATTGGCGCACCTGGGAGATGTTACCCCTTGCTCCAGAGAATGCCATCATGTATACAGAGTTGAGGGGGTTAGTCTTCTTGAAGTGGCTAACAACTTCATCTTTCAGGGCTTCAGAAGTTCCGTTCCAAGTATCAATCACTTTTTGGAATCGCTCAACTTCGGTAATTTCACCGCGTTGGTAGCGTTCTTCAGTGGCACGAATTTCTGCTTCCGCAGCTTCTAGCAACGCTCGTTTGGAAGGAGGAACCATCAAATCATCAACGCTGATGGAAACCCCTGCTTTGGTTGCGTAGCGGAATCCCAACTCTTTTAATTTATCCGCCATCACTGCGGTTCGCGCCGTGCCATAATGCGTGAACGACCAAGATATTAGGTTCCTCAGTTGACCTTTGTCAACAATGCGGTTCCTAAAAATCATTTTTTCATTAGTCATTAGTTAACAGTCCTTAGTCAATAGTCATGAGTCATTAGTCATTAGTCATTAGTCAATAGTCAACAGTCCTTTGCTATTGACTATTGACTATGAACTAGCTGGCGATCGCTTCTTGAATCGCGTTATTGTAAATTACGCGACCTGGAGTTGTACGTACATACTGAGACATCATGTTTCCCTGAGCATCTTCTCTGACTCGGCGGAACTTATACAGCAAAGTCCGGGTACCATCGTCATTTGGTATCACTTCAACCGGTTCTGTATCTGGTTCAGGTGACTCTACTTCGCCGTCGTAACGCACGTAGATATAGGCGTGTAGGTCGATTTGCTGCTGCTCGTAAGCCATAATCACATCACTAAGAGAAGCAAAGTACCGCCCTGCGCCTTTTGTCGCATTGGGATTTTCTGCGGTTAAGTAATACGCCCCTAACACCATGTCTTGGCTGGGTGTAATGATTGGTCTACCAGTCGCTGGTGACAAAATGTTGTTAGACGCCAGCATCAGTAACCGCGCTTCTGCTTGAGATTCCAAAGATAACGGTACGTGTACCGCCATTTGGTCGCCGTCAAAGTCAGCGTTAAATGCTGGACAAACGAGTGGGTGTAGCTGAATTGCTCTACCTTCGACCAAAATTGGCTCAAAAGATTGAATACCCAAACGGTGTAGTGTCGGCGCACGGTTCAGTAAAACTGGGTGTCCTTCAATCACTTCTTCCAGAACATCCCAAACACTTGGATCAGAGCGAGATATCAGCTTTTTCGCGGCTTTGATATTGTTCACCATGCCGCTGCGAATCAGTCGGTTAATGACAAACGGTTGAAATAGCTCAATTGCCATTTCTCGTGGCAAACCGCACTGGTGGATGTTCAGCTTTGGTCCTACCACAATTACGGAACGTCCTGAGTAGTCAACCCGTTTACCGAGCAAGTTTTGCCGGAAACGTCCTTGTTTCCCTTCAATAATGTCTGACAAAGACTTCAGCGGTCGGTTATTTGCCCCTACTACGGTTCGTCCCCGACGACCGTTGTCAATTAAAGCATCCACCGCTTCTTGCAGCATCCGCTTTTCGTTACGAACAATAATCTCAGGAGCCAAAATTTCTTGCAGGCGGGCAAGACGGTTGTTGCGGTTTATCACCCGGCGATACAAATCGTTCAAATCGCTTGTGGCAAATCGTCCACCGTCTAACTGCACCATCGGGCGCAAGTCTGGGGGAATCACGGGGATCACGGTCATCACCATCCATTCTGGTTTAGAACCTGTGGCGACGAAGTTGTCAATCACCCGCAGCCGCTTAATCAGCTTCGCCCGCTTCTGACCTTTGGCGGTTGTAATTTCTTCCCGCAAAGATTCGGCTTCTTGCTCTAAGTTGATATCAGCCAGCAAGCGCAACAAGGCTTCTGCACCAATGCCGACTTCTACCCCTTGAAGCGTAGAATCTTCGCTATAAATTTGGTCTTCGATTTCCAGCCACTGGTCTTCACTCAGCAACTGTTTGTAAGTTAAGGTTTCAGCATTGCCAGGACTAAGAACAACATAGGAATTGAAATAAACAATTTGCTCCACATCCCGCAAAGGCATATCCAACAGGATGGAGATATAGCTGGGAATGCCCTTGAGATACCAAACGTGAGCGACTGGTGCGGCGAGTTTAATGTAGCCCATGCGGTGGCGGCGTACTCGCGATTCAGTGACTTCCACACCACAGCGTTCGCAGACAATGCCTCTGTGACGTACTCTCTTATACTTGCCACAATGGCATTCCCAATCTTTAGCTGGTCCAAAGATGCGCTCGCAGAACAAGCCATCCATCTCTGGTTTTAAAGTACGGTAATTTATCGTCTCTGGCTTTGTGACTTCACCAACTACCTGACCGTTAGGTAAAGTTCTCTCACCCCAGACCCGAATGCGTTCTGGTGATGCCAAGCCGATTTTAACGTAGTCAAACTGATTATTTTGGGCTGATCTCATCTTTGCCTATACTGTGTTCTAGGTTATGACTTCTGAGGAACACGGGCTATAAAAACCGTGTTGGTGTGAGGAGTATTCAGTTTTCGTTCTTTGAGTAAAAAGAGGTATTGGCGTGAAGGGAGATGAGGGGGGATAAATCAATTCAAAATTCAAAATAAGAACTATCTTCCTCATCTTCCTCATCTTCCTCATCTTTCCCTACTCTTCCTCATCAAGTGACTCACGGGACAAGGATTCATACGTGGGACGTGGAGGCGTGCGACGGTTTCCTTGGTCTGCCATCAAATCGACTTCGACATCTAAAGAACTTCCGTCTGCCTGTGTCTCTACCTTGTGTACGGCAATATCTAAGCCTAGAGATTGCAGTTCTCGCATCAACACTTTGAAGGATTCTGGTGTTCCAGGTCTAGGAATTGCCTTACCTTTGACGATCGCATTGAGGGCTTCATTTCGTCCTTGCATATCGTCTGATTTGACGGTGAGCAACTCCTGCAAGGTGTAAGCAGCACCAAAGGCTTCCAATGCCCATACCTCCATTTCACCGAACCGCTGACCACCTTGCTGTGCTTTACCACCCAAGGGCTGCTGGGTAACAAGTGAGTATGGACCTGTAGAACGGGCGTGGATCTTGTCGTCCACCAAGTGAACCAGCTTCAGCATATAAGCCACACCTACAGTGACTGCTCGGTCAAACGGTTCGCCGGTACGACCGTCGTACACCATGATTTTGCCAGGGTCATCCGGGTTATAGACCCAGTCTTTGCTTGTTTCGTCTCGTGCTTCTTGCAACTTACCATGCACTATGCTTCGAGATGACTCTTCGCCATACATTTCGTCAAATGGAGTCAGTTTAAACCGGACTCCCAGGGTATGAGCAGCCCAACCCAACAGACACTCAAACACTTGTCCAACGTTCATCCGGCTAGGTACACCCAATGGGTTGAGGACGATGTCCACTGGTGAACCATCTGGCAAGTACGGCATATCTTCCATTGGTAAGATTTTGGAAATAATTCCTTTATTTCCGTGGCGTCCTGCCATTTTGTCGCCGACTTGGATTTTGCGCTTTTGCGCTACGTACACCCGGACAACCATATTTGCCCCGGGTGGGAGTTCATCGCCTTGTTCGCGGGTGAACAAGCGCACATCAACAACGCGTCCTTTTTCTCCGTTCGGGACTCGCAGCGAGTTGTCTCGCACATCTCGTGCTTTTTCACCGAAAATTGCCCGCAACAGTTTTTCTTCTGGTGGCTGGTCAGATTCACCTTTAGGTGTTACTTTACCTACCAAGATATCCCCGGATTCTACCCATGCCCCAATGCGAATGATCCCCTGTTCATCCAACTGGCGCAAGGCGTCTTCCCCGACGTTGGGAATTTCTCTGGTGATTTCTTCTGGTCCAAGCTTGGTTTGTCTTGCCTCAATTTCATATTTTTCAATGTGAATTGAGGTATAAATATCATCCTGTACCAACCGCTCGGAAATCAAAATTGCGTCTTCGTAGTTATAGCCTTCCCAAGGCATATAAGCGACGACAATGTTTTGTCCCAGTGCCAATTCACCGCCTTCGGTGGAGGAGCCATCCGCCAGCACTTGACCTGCTACAACACGTTCACCCATATACACCAAAGGTTTTTGGTTGAGACAGGTGTCTTGGTTCGAGCGATGGTACTTGGAAATGCTGTACCTAATTTCTGGAGCGTTGGGTCTGGGACGCACGCGAATTTCTGTTGCGTCTAGATAAGTGACTTCCCCGTCGGTGCGTGATACGATCACCATCCCAGAGTCCCTTGCCGCCTGAGCTTCCAAGCCGGTTCCCACCAAAGGACGCTCTGGTTTGAGCAGGGGAACTGCTTGCCGTTGCATGTTTGACCCCATCAGTGCCCGGTTAGCGTCGTCATGCTCCAAGAAAGGAATCATACTTGTAGCAACAGACACAATCTGCACAGGAGAAACTGCTACATAGTCAACTTGCTCTGGCGTGGTTGAAGAGAATTCCTGGCGATAGCGTACTGTAACTTGCGGTCCAAAAATGTTACCATTCTCGTCTATCGGCAAGTCGCCAGCAGCAACCCGTAGGTCATCTTCTTCATCTGCGGTCATGTACACCGGTGGTAAATCAAACCGCACCCGTCCATTTTCTACGGGTCGATACGGGGTTTCTAGGAAGCCGTACAGGTTCACACGGGCATGAGTTGCCAAGGAACCAATCAAACCAGCGTTCGGACCTTCTGGAGTTTCTACTGGGCAAATGCGTCCGTAGTGGGATGGGTGAATATCTCGTACCGCAAAACCTGCACGTTCGCGGGTTAGACCTCCAGGACCAAGTGCTGACAAACGACGTTTGTGGGTCAGTTCCGCCAGAGGATTGGTCTGATCCATGAACTGCGACAATTGGCTTGACCCAAAGAATTCTTTAATGGCTGCTACCAAGGGTTTAGGGTTCACCAAGGAAGCAGGGGTCAGCACTTCGGCATCGGATACGGTCATCCTTTCCCGAATGATACGCTCTAAGCGGTTTAAACCGACTCGTACCTGGTTTTGCAGCAATTCGCCGACGCTTCTGACGCGGCGGTTGCCTAAGTGGTCGATGTCGTCGGTGTTACCAATGTCAAACTCAAGGTTGATCAGGTAATCCACCGCTGCCAAAATGTCTTGGGGAGTCAAGACGCGCATTGTTTCTGGCACTTGCAAGCGCAGTTTCTTGTTGAGTTTGTAACGTCCAACGCGACCGAGGTCGTAGCGTTTGGGGTCAAAGAAACGCGAGTCTAGGAGCTGTTGTCCTCCCAACACTGTGGGGGGTTCACCAGGACGCAGTTTACGATACAACTCCATCAGGGCTTCTTCTTCAGAAAACTGCCCTTCTTTTTCAATGGTTTTTTGGAAGTATTCTGGGTGGCGTAAGGCGTCAAAAATTTCGTTGTCTGACAAGCCCAAAGCTTTGAGGAGGACTTGTGCCGACAGTTTGCGGGTTTTGTCAATACGTACCCACACTAAGTCGTTACGGTCTGTTTCAAATTTCAGCCATGCTCCCCGGTTGGGGATTAAGCTCGCTGAATAGGTACGCCGCCCGTTTTTGTCGATTTCTGATTTGTAGTAAACTCCTGGCGATCGCACGATCTGGTTGACAATCACTCGCTCGGCACCGTTAATAATAAACGTGCCTCGGTCGGTCATCAGAGGCAGATCCCCAATAAAGACTTCTTGTTCTTTGATTTCTCCGGTTTCTTTGTTAATCAGACGAGTGGGGACATACATTTGTACCGCGTACGTACTGTCCCGCCGTTTTGCTTCGTCTACATTATACTTTGGCTCTTTGAGCTTGTAGTTGTGTCCCAAAAAGTGTAGCTCTAGTTTGCCAGTGTAATCTGTGATCGGACTAAACGAGTTCAGCTCTTCTATCAGCCCTTCTTCCAGAAACCAGCGGAAGCTAGAACGCTGGATTTCTATTAAGTCGGGCAACAAAAAGGCGGGTTCCATAATTGATTCGTTTGTCATGCCTCTACCTTTGTCAACCTAAGTTTTTCGTAAATTGTGTGTGGGAACTTCTCCTGACACCGCCGATCATTGAGCAGCTTCCGCAACGCCGGAATTCAAGACGGTGCAGACTGATTTTGGCTCATAGCCTGGTTAACCCGAGTGGAGTCAAGAACTGCCATTTTCCACATTCACTTGACTTCATCAACCAAATCAAATAGTGTAACTTTTTGTTAATCTGTTTTGCTTTTCTCACTTTCCCCTCCAAAAACCGCGTTACTTCACCTATGCAGCTTTACACTGTTGTGGCTCGTACGGAACTATCTGTTTTTACCGACCGAGGGATAATATCCTTATG
Organism: Kalymmatonema gypsitolerans NIES-4073; assembly: GCF_002368435.1. Taxonomy (GTDB): domain Bacteria; phylum Cyanobacteriota; class Cyanobacteriia; order Cyanobacteriales; family Nostocaceae; genus Kalymmatonema; species Kalymmatonema gypsitolerans. The sequence goes on along the minus strand of NZ_AP018268.1, from coordinate 8,091,976 downwards.
CTCAGAGGAGAATAATCCCCTGAGCCTACTCTGTCTATGGATGGCTTGTTTTGGTGGGTGGTGGTCACAAGGTAATTTCTTTAACAATTCTCTATAGGGAAAATATGAAACCGTTTCTTAGAGATTCTTAGAGAATAGGTCTAGACGACCCTTAGGAGAAAGTCATAATCATCATGGAATAAGAGCATCCGGTTGTAGAGATACGAGGATGGTCAATTGACAAGCGTTACTCAAGTGTAAAATTCAATAGTTGCTTCCTTAACCATTATGGCTTATACAAACCTGTTTTGGAGGAAATAATAATACCATATTTTCCCCTCCTAAAGTTTGATAAGTTTGATTTTTTCATTTTCTGATTTTCCCCCTTTGGGGGGATGTATTATACTGTTAAACCAAATAAATCACAGGCATTTTGGGTGGTCACGTCGGCGATCGCCGACAAAGATTCACTGCGCAGTTTCGCCACCTGTTCAGCTACATAGCGAACGTACGCGGGTTCATTGCGCCGTTCGCCTCGTTTGGGAACGGGTGCCAAAAAAGGGCAATCTGTTTCAATCAACAGGCGATCGCTCGGAACACAAGCTGCTGATTCTTGGATTTGTTTGGCACTTTTAAATGTCACTGTTCCGCTAAAGCTGATGTAGAAGTCCAACTCCACAAACCATTGGGTTTCTTCTGGGCTTCCACCCCAGCAGTGCATGACACCCCGCACACTTTCTCCTTTGAGTTGCTTCCATTTTTGCAGTACTTCTCTCACCTCTGTTGCTGCATTGCGACAGTGGATGATCACGGGTAGGTTGAGTTCAGTTGCGATCGCTAACTGTGTCTCAAATGCGTGGCGCTGCTGCTCTTTGTTATCTGCTTTATAAAAATCTAGCCCTGTTTCCCCTATCGCTACGACTTTAGAGTCACAACCAGCTAAAGATACGATTTCCTCTGCTGTCTGTTGGTTCCATTTTTCGGCATCTAAAGGATGTAATCCTACCGCAAAGCTCATTTCGGGAAAACGATTAGCTAGAGATTGAATGCTCTTAAACTCCGATGGCTCGACGCAGGAGTGTACCAAACGTACGACACCTGCTTCTTGCCAGCGCGATCGCACTGCTTCTATATCTGGCTGGAAAACGTCAAAGTTGACGTGAACGTGAGTGTCTATCAGCTGCATCGCTTTTCCTTTGTCGTTTGTCCTTTGCCCTTAGTCTTTTGTCTTGTGAGCACAAGGACTAAGGACTAAGGTCGATTGACTACTGTGCAGTTGCTGCTGCTGGTTGTTGAGCTTTTAGCCTTTGAGCCAATTTTGACTTTTTTCTGGCTCCGTTGTTAGGATGAAGTACACCCCTTTTTACCGCTCGATCAATTTTGCTGTACGCTTCAGACATCCTAGCCACAACTTCTTGTTTTGATTCTGGGCTTGGGTTAGCTGCATAAGTTTCTACTGCAGCAAAGTATTTCTTCATCAGTGTTTTTACTGCCGATTTGTATGCTTTGTTACGCAGTCGGTTGCGTTCTGCGATTTCGGCGCGCTTGAGAGCAGACTTTGTATTCGCCACAGTCAGTTCCAAAAAGACTATTAATATATAAACACACTACTAGATTTAATAGTATAGCATCTTTTTTGCAAATCTTAAAATGCCAGAAAAAATTTCACCAACTACAGGTGTAGGGATGGAAAGGGCTGCGTTCAAGGGGCAAGCGGGCAGAAAGTAAGAAAGATTTTTAATTTTGATTTTGATTCTTCCTATGTTGATTAATTTTTTCTACAGTCCTACACCTTTTTGCTAAAGAATTCGTATATCTATTGTGGAAAAAATTTTGAAAAATTTTATTGTGATCTTACGAATCAATCAGGGGGATTCTTCTACAGTCTCATATCCCTAATAGTAACTTTATTTTAAGAAATAATTTACTTTTTTCATTTGAATTACGAGATGGGCTTAAGTACCAGTTAGTTTAAGTAGTTTTTGTGACATAAAGGTTGCCTACCTGGAAAGAAGAAAACGTCATTGGTGAATTTACTGAAAAAATTATTTAGATTTTATGAAAAATGCTTGTCAAGCAAGTATAAACCTCATTATTTCTGAAAAAAAGAAGTTTTTTAATTTACCAAATATTTAATAATTTTACTTAGGCTTATCAGCCGTAGACATTGAGAATATTTGATTTAGGTAATAAATTTAGATTCTAAACTAAACAACAAAAATACTGATATATTAGATAAAAATAATACATACTTATGAGTGCCGTGCGACTTATGTTCCAATCAATAATTGCTGAAAAAAAAGCGCCAGATAGATTTAATATATACTATGACTCTCAAAACACTGATGAACTCAAGTGACTGTAAAAGTCAGGCGCTCTTTTTCAGCATGGAAGTTTAAAAGGTTTCAAGGGTGCGTTGGTCTGTCCTTTGTGTAGTCGGTTAGCGTAAAAATTCAGAAGGTTTCAAGGGTGCGTTAGTTTGTCTGAATTTAGCTGACCGCAGGAAGGAAGTGTTTGAAGTCAAAATTGGCGCTTGGATTTGAGATTGATTTGCCTTGTTATTCAAATCTTCTGGTTGTGGAACAGGAGGTGTTGTTTTCCCTATAGGTAGGGATATGGGCATGGTTTGACGTGCTTGTAGGTAAATTTCACCTTTATTAGTAAAGCGAAGCTGTTTACCTTCAAGCTGCAAGTTTGATTTCTTTAACTGACCGGCAGGCTCAAAAGTGGCAATGAACGTGACGTTGCTATCTGGACGCAGTTTCATTTGTGGATAAGCTTGCCAAACTTCCTGAAAACGACCATCGGGTGCTACTTGCCAAAGATTTAGATCTGCCTGCCATTGTCCCTGTTTAACTTCAACAATTTGGCGAGCCAAAATAGAGCGGTTATTGTTCAGTTGATCATTCAAAACCCCTGCTTGTTGTCCGCTTGTTGGAATCAAAAAGCGAACTGCTGCTACTGCAATTTGGCTGGAGTCAGGTAGGTTTGTACTACCTACGACGTTGTATACACCATTACTTCCTGTGGGTTGCACGCTTTTCATTTGTAGCTGCACTTGTTCTTGTGCTTTTTTACTACAGCCATAACTGACACTTAGCAGTAGTAAGAAAATACTTGCCAAGCTAATAGTTGCAGATTTATTTGTGATATTTTGGCAAATATGCTGAAAAAATCGATTAATCATGCAAAAAACGACAAAAATGTACAGAAAAAACTACATAAGCTATATTTATAGCTATTTTCTAATATATGGGTTCAAAAAAGAAATAGCTTCACTACTTTTTAACCAAGTTAATTGACAATCACAAAATTTGCAGATATTCATTAAAAATACTCACATTTTTTGATAAAGTGGCGACATCTAATGCCGCAAGAATTTAGTTGTTTATCAGCTAGACTAATGAAGCCCACAGTATTGGATTGTTACAAATTTACTCTGCCAAAACAGTGGAATAGGGCTTATTTTCTGCTTCATACTGCCTCAATCTCAATTTTTTGGATACTGGCAGTGAATGATGCGTGTTTAGCTCAACAAAACCCACAGAATCAACAGTCGAGCGACTTGCAGTTTGAGCAATTACTACAAGTACCCAAATCACCCTTACGCAGCAAGCGGTCCCAAACAGTGCCTCCACCACCCGGGACATCAGAGCAAGCAAGTGGTGTAGCAGTCGCACCGAAAGCAAAACCTTCATCCCAAAGCGCACAGAACGCACCAGCAGATGATATTAAGCAGTTGGAGAGTGGCTTCGTCCAGCAGCAAATGCCTGGAAAAGCCCCGAAAGCTCCACCGCGTTCGATTTCACCGCGTCCTACTGTTACAGGACAACAGGCTGAGGAACAAATTCGTCAAATTTCTGGCTTGAATGTGGGACAACCGAACATCCAAGCTGCGCCACTTCCACCACCCCTCAGTACAACAGTCGCGCAAGAATTCACTGCACCATCTGCACCTACGTTTAATCAATTTCTCAACTCTCAACCACAACAAGCCCCTTTACCACCACTTCCAGGAACTCCCACACCGCCGTTCAATCAACTCATCAACACTCAAGGAACGACACAGCCATCAGTTCTTAACAACACACCACCGTTCAATCAACTTATCAACACCCAATCAACAACGCAGTCATCAGTTCCCAACACTTTTACATCAACCACCAACCAACTGCTAAACTGCCAAGTTGTACAGTCGCAACCAGTTCCAGGCACTTCTTTTCCAACCTTCAATCAAGTCCTAAACTGCCAAGCGGCAACACAGTCATCAGTTGCGAATACTCCGGCATCAATCAGCAATCAACTCTTGAACTGCCAAGCCGTCCCGTCGCCATCTGCTTTTGGATCTGCCACATCACCCTCCAACCAACTCCTAAACTGTCAAGTTGTATCGTCACAACCAGTTGCCCAAACAGCACCAACGGCACAAACTCAAGAACCGACAACTCCCACAACTCCAACTCCAGCGCCGCCATCAGCAACACCATTCAATACTCCACAACCACTAGATAGAAATCGCTCCTCGCTCAGAAGCACAGCTTTACGCGAACCCTCTTTACAAGTTCAAGGAGTTTACATAACCCAAGGAGATGATTCTGCTGCACGGGCGCGACTTTCTGGAGTGTATCCGCTGACTCCCCAGCTCTTGTTTGGGGCAACTTTGGATTTAGTTACTGGAGAAAATCTCCTTGTTGATTCCCGTGGAGAGGGTTTGAACATCAACGAGCTTTTTCTCGCAACTTCAGTGGGAGGATTGCCCAATTTACGTTTCGTCTTGGGTCAATTAGATTTAACATCTTATTTCGATCGCAACAGCTTTGCTAAAGACGGGGCAAGTCAATTCTTTAATCCTGTTTTTCAGACAAACCCAGCGTTATCAGCAACAGGAATTGCTTCCCGCACCGGTTTGCTTGTCAACTGGAGTGTGACGGATAACATCGAAGCGAAAGCGGCGGTTTTTTCGTCGTCGGATAAGATAAGCGACTTTGCCTTGGATGGATTTGCTGGAGAACTTGCCATCCGTTACGGGAATGCGATTATTCGCGGGACTTATGCAACCGATCGCGATGCTGGGATTCGCGATACTTTCCCTGAAAGCTTTGGAATTGCGAGGAACACACAACGCACAGTCTTTGGACCGGAAAAAGATGACCGCGAAGAAGCATACGGTGTAAATGCTGAAGTTTTTATTCCTAATTTGAAATTAGGTCTTTTCGGACGTTACGGGCGCTACGAGAACCGCGATTTGGGGAGAGGGGCAGATACTTACTCATTTGGACTGAGCTTTTTGGATTTGTTTACCCCAGATGACCGCTTGGGGTTAGGTTACGGACGTGCTTTATCAAACGAGAGCTTGCGTCGTGGAGATACGCCAGATGTGTTAGAGCTTTTCTACGATTTTAAATTTCTTCCCAATCTACGGTTCGGTTTTACGGTTCAAGGACGAGATGGTTTTGAGGAAACAGTTTTCGGTATTCGGGTACGTTCAGAGTTTGATGTGACTCCAAGAGGGAGAAGATCTCAATGAGTCAAAACTACAAAGACCAAATTAATCCCTGCTTAAATCTGAGAAACAGTGCCAAAGATATGGTGGTTCTCACTTCGTTGCAATACACCCGGAACCCCACCCCGGCTTTGGCTAACGCCAAAACCTCCCCTCCCCTTGCCAAGGGGAGGGGTCAAAATGTACTGCATCCAAATGAGAACCCCTATATTAAAACGAAAAATTTTTCTAGTCTTTTTCTGATAACTGCTTCATTTTTCCTTTTGACTCACCTAGTCAATGTCCCGTTGTTAAATAACATTGCTCCCGCTCAAGCGCAGAAGTCTTCGTCAGCGGTGCAACGCGGTTACAATCTCCTAAAAAAAGGGTGGGTTAATGATGCCATCAAAGCCTTTGGGCAAGCGATCAAGCAAAATCCGCAATCTTTACAAGCCAAGATCGGGTTAGCAATCTCCTATAATCGCGCTGGACGTATTAACGAGGCTTGGAATACTTATCAACAGGTGCTCGCGCAAGACCCCAACAACCAAAGTGCGCTCAAAATTGTCGGGATTATGGGTACTTACCGCCCAGAGTGGCAAGTACGGGGAATTGAAGCACTCAATACTTTATTAAAATCAAATCCCAACGATATACAAGCTCGTTCTTACCGCGCATTACTGTACACCTACCAAGGAAAGCAGAGCGAGGCGCTAGCAGACTATGAGATAGTTTTGCAAAACAATCCTACGTCAGAAGTTACCCTTGGTGCTGCTCAAGCTTATAGTTATAGCCGCAATTACCAAAAAGCCTTGGAGTTGTTCAACCGCTATCGAACAACAGGCAAACCGATTACCGGGTTTGCTGCTGTAGCCTACGCTAGCACCCTACGAGAAACGGGCAACCCAACAGCAGCAGTACAAATTTTACAAGGACAATTACAGGGTTCCAAAACTCTCGATCGCTTAGCTATTGAGACGCGTGCCGAACTTGCTAAAACCTATGTTGCCAATCAACAGTTAGATCAAGCTGTGGCAATCTTAGAGCCAATACAAAACAGACCAGAGGCAATTTTACCTTTAGCGCGTTCTTTGAATGAAATTCGCACTTCAACTAATAACCCCGGCGTAGCAGAGCAAGTCGCGACTCTCTACCGTCGAGCAATTACCAACACTCCTAACCCATCGCCTGCTTTGTTGCGAGAAGCCGGTGATGTTTTCACTGGCTTACCTCAAGGAGAGCAAACAGCGCTACAGCTTTATCGCCAAGCAGCTTCACAGTTACCCAATGATAAAAGTTTGGTGGTACGCCAGTTAGCCCTCGAAAATAAACTAGGGCTGCTTGCCAAAAGTGACTTACAAAAGCGATTGGTTGCGGAACTTGAACCTTTACCTTCAGATTCGGTGCAATTGCAACAGATAGCTCTTGCCTTAGCAGACATTGATGCTCCTGATCCTCAATTGCTGTCTGTGTATCAAACTCTTTCACCGAAGGTAAACGTACCATTTTTAAATTTCCGTGTAGCTCAGATTTATCTACAACTAAACGATATAAATGGCGCAAGACAAGCCTTAGCAGCTTATACAGCAACACCAGAAGGAGCCAAAAGCCTTGCACCTCAGTTGCTAGCAGCAGAAATTGAACGACGGGAAGGCAACTTAGAAGCCAGCGCCCAACGCTTTCAAGCTGTATTGGCAACAAAGTCAGGAAGTGATGACGTTACGGATGGTGCTTTGCGGGGACTGGCAGGTGTACGCATACAACAAAGGCGGTTTGATGAAGCTTTGGCAGCTTATGATCAATTGATAGCCCGTCAACCCCAGAATTTGACAATTCAGTTAGGGCGTACAAGTATCGCCTATCAAGCAAAGAAGATTTCTGAACAAGAGGCGCAAGCAGTTCTCAACAATTGGTTAACTACGCAACCTGCGACTAATGCACCTCCGGAACTCTTTAGTTTAGTGGGAGTGTTGCCTGCTGAACCACAGCGCGAAGCTCTGTATAATTACTTAGTTCAACTTGACCCTAGTTACCTACCACTGCAACTGCGCTTGGTGCAAGTTATTGCAAAACGCAATCCTACCGAAGCGCAAGCACGGGTGAAACAATTGATTGCTCGCCTGCCAAACAATGCGAATACGTATCAGTTGCAAGGAGAGTTGGCACGAGCAGTAGGTGATTTAGATTTGGCTGGTAAAGCTTACGAAAATATCTTGGCACAGCAACCAGATAATATAGATGCTCTTGCGGCTTTAGGAGGAATTCGTTTTGAACAGCGGCGCTTTGAGTCAGCACAGCAAATTTATTCGCAAGTCGTAGCGCAAAAACCGCAAGATAAAGACGCACGCCGCGCCCTTGCTGGCTTAAGTGCTATTGCTGACGAACCACTCACAGCGCTCACACAGCTTGAGCAACTGGAACTCGAACAAATTTCCCAAGGCACAACTGATACAGAAGCCTCTCGTCAGAGGCAGCAAATACAAGAAGACTTTTTGCAACGGCGTGGCTTTCAGCCCCCTTGGGAGAATTATGAGCGGAGGGGGAGATAAATCAATTCACGCATTCGCTCATTCAAAATTCACGCATAAGGAGTCTCTCCCTCATCTCCCTCATCTCCCTTGTCTTCCTCATCTCCCCCTACTTTCCCTTGTGTTGTTGTAAGAATGCAGTACCTACCAAGATTGGCTGTGATTGTTAGCATGATTTTTCTGATTGCTTGTAACTCAGGGTACTCAGTAAAATATCGAGAAACATCTGATGAGAGTACTCCGATGGCAAAAGCTATGCCATTGGATAGTAGCGAAAGTACACCAGTATTTGTTGCTGCTTTACCTAAATCCACGCCTAACCGGGAGTTACTAGCGCAAAGCTGGGAAACCTACCGTCGGAGATTTATCCAAGGTGATGGCAGAGTTATTGATTATGAAGCGGGCGATCGCTCTACAAGTGAAGGTCAAGCATATGCGATGCTGCGAGCAGTGCTGATCGATGACGCTGCAACTTTTGCCCTAACCTTGAACTGGGGAGAAAATAACCTCCAGCGACAAGCGAACGGTAAACGTATAGACAAGCTGTGGGCATGGCAATGGGGACGAAATGCAGAGGGAAAGTGGGGTGCGATCGATAGCAATTTTGCCAGTGACGGTGATATTGATGCGATTACTGCCTTGATTCTTGCCTCAAGGCGTTGGAATCGTCCTGAATATTTAGATCTGGCGAAAGCGAAACTGCAAGATTTATGGAATCTTTCGATCATAGTAGGACACGGAGGTAAGCTTTATTTGCTGCCTGGTCCGGCGGCTGCTTTTGTTGGGAATGCCTCAACCATTTACCTCAACCCTTCTTATTTCGCTCCTTATGCTTTTCGGCTATTTGCCCAAGTCGATCCACAACATGATTGGTTGAGTTTGGTTAATACCAGCTACGAAGTTCTAGAAAAATCAGCGTCGCTTTCTGCCGTAGGTTTACCTAGTGACTGGGTAGCTCAAGATACTAAAACAGGAAAATACCAACCCTTGCCGCAGACAAGCCAACTTCAGACTTTATATGGCTTTGATGCTTATCGGGTTTGGTGGCGCTTGTCATTGGATGTGGCATGGTTCAATTCACCCCAAGCGCGACGTTATCTCCAAACATACAGTAGATATTTGCAAAAGGTGTGGCGCGAGCGATCGCGTTTACCAGCACGCATCGACCTACAAGGCAAAGAATTGGTGGGTTATGAGGCGACAGCACAATACGCTATGCTTTACGCCGCTTGGGAGTTGGTAGAACCACGACTAGCGAAGGAGTTGCTTGAGAAAAAATTGCTACCTCAATACAAACAGGGCATTTGGGATGACAAATCTGCTTATTATACACAGAATTTGGCTTGGTTAGGTATGTTGCCTCCTTCAGTGCTTCCTCAGCAACTGCTAAAAGCTAAGCCGTGAAAGTTTTTTATTGATAAATTGTAAAATGAGAAAAATTATGTTCCTTTTTGAGCTATAAAAAAGAACAAACTTACTATTGGTAAATATAGCTAGCAAAAACCACAAAAATTTCACCATATACCTAATAATCACACTGTCATATGAAGCCGTTGTTTCTCTTTTCCCCAAACAGTACAAAAGCAATTATTTTTACTTTTTGTTTCTTACTGTTTCCTGGTTCATTGCTGAGCGCTCAAGCTCAAAGTGAAGAAGATCTGCAACAGTATGATTCGCAAAATTCTAGGTATCCAGGGCAACAGCAAACTTTCTTGTTAGCTCAAGCAACTAAACCCATAGCTAACACCGAAGACAAAGAAGACAACACAGAGGCTGCTGATGCAAAGAACCTGATAACGTACGACCTGGAATTTAATCGCAGTCCGATTGTCGGGAACCGTATGCGCTTACGAGGAATTAATGCGGAAGGTCGCCTTGGCTTTAACCGTCCTCGTGGTTGGAAAATCGCAAAGGTTCAAGCTTTAATTCGGTTCCAGCACTCACCATCTCTTTTTGCCAAACGTTCTCACCTGACGGTACTTGTCAATGACACTGCTGTAGGCAGCGTATCGCTCAACCGTAAACAGTCCCAAGTGGGTGAGGTGTTACTGAATATCAATCCTAAGCTGCTTCAGGACTATAACGAAGTCAAGCTTGTAGCGCAGCACAATAGCTTACAAGAATGTACTGATCCTCATGACCCGAGTTTGTGGACGGAGATTCTGCCAGATTCTAAATTAATTTTCAGTTTCCAACGTCAGCCAATCTCCCCCAACTTTAGCCGCTATCCCTATCCCTTCTTCGATCAACTCGGCTTAGAAACGAACCGGATTGTTTACTTGCAACCAACTCAAGCGAGGCAATATTGGCTGACAGCAGCAGCTCGTTTACAGGCAGCATTTGGCAGACTTGCAGATTTTCGCCCAATAGAGACGAGCTTGGTGTCTAATATAAAGGGTGTGAAGCCTGAACAACGGCTGGTGATTATTGGTACTCCCAGTGAGCAACCGATTTTATCATCCTTAAAATTGCCCGTTTCTGTTGCTGGTAATGAAATTTTCGATATCAATCAAAAGCTCGTAGCAGAAGATACAGGAGTATTAATTGCGACAAAAACTCAAAAAGAAGGTGGTACTCCCGTTTTAATCGCGACTGGTAATGGACCAAAAGGTGTGGCAAAGGCAGTACAGTTTTTGGTACAGCCAGACTTGCGAAAAATGGGTACAGGTTCAGTCGTTTTTGTCAATCAAGTTAAGGAAGTGGCACCACCGGGACCTCGAGAATGGCCTCGTTATATTCCAGAGGAAAATACTTTTAGACTGACTGAACTGAAAAGCTCGCTCAATGGTGAGCCATTTGGTGATGTGACTGTACGTGGTTCAGCAGCACCGCCAATTGAAATTGATTTACACGCCTTACCTGACGACAGATTTGTGCGTGGCAGTTCTATGAACTTAGTTTACAGCTATGCTGCGCAGATGAACCCGAGAACTTCTGCTGTGGAAGTGTTACTCGACGGCAGATATATCGGTGGCGCACGTTTCACCTCAGATTCTGGAGAAACTCGCCAAACCTTGAGAGTTGATTTACCACCGCACTTGATTCGCCCCAACTCTCAAATCCAGGTATACTTCCGGATGAATTCCAAAGAACCATTTGATAAGCAAAAGTGTATTAGCGCAGCAGACGAACAATTAATAGGTACACTTCATGCTGACACTAGCTTCGATTTAAAACGGGAAACTTCGGTACAACTCCCAGATTTGAATTTGTTGCAATTTGGTTTTCCGTTTGCTGCACCTCAAGACTTATCTAAAACGGCGATCGCCTTACCACAAAACCCATCTAGCACAGATATCCTGACTTTACTTGCGTTTAGCGAACGCTTAGGACGGCTGAGTCAAGCAGAGTCCGTTAAACTCCAGGTTTATACGCCAGAATCAATTCCTGATTCAGTTCGTAAGAATGAGCATCTTGTAGGAATTGGTACGCGAGATAAGTTTCCTTTCCCAGAAGTCTTTAAATCTGCTGGTTTTAATTTAAGCCAAGCATTCTCCCGCGTATCAGCTCAAGGTAGAATTCAAACTCCACAAGATTCACAAGGTTTGATTAAGCAAATTATCTCTCCTTGGAGCAACGAACGCACCATTCTGGCTTTAACAGCTCAGACACAAACAGGTTTAGAGCGAGTGCGACAAGTGCTAAATCGAGATCCATTGTTCTTCCAATTGAAACAGGACACAGTCCTGATAGGCAGTGATCAGAACAATCCAGTTGCCTACGAACCAGACGCTTATCAACTAGAGTTTTTCCGCACTGGTGCTAGGAATCGTGTGGAAAATACCAACTTATTGAGTAAGATAACACGCTTCCTACAAGAAAACTGGCTACTGCTACCTATCGGTATTTTAGGTGTCTCACTTTTACTTTATGGTATTGTCCAGTTGTATCTCAAGCGCCTTGCTGTTGCTGATAGAAATTAATTTTTACTAACTATCTAAGCAAAAACACGGCACTATAACAGATGATTATCTGCGTTTTTCTGCGGTTAAAATCCCAATTCTAAAATCTAAAATCCCAAATCAAAAATGTCTTCTTCATTAAATTCTCCTCCAAGAGGGCGTTTCAGCTTAAGTAGATGGCTCACTGATACCACGCCCCGATTTTTTGACCGTGCTTTACAAAATTTGGGTCGGAAACAGTTTAAGTGGCTTGTCTTGCTGCTACTGCTGCTGTCAGTTCCACTGATTATTACCCCGTTACGAATATGGCAGCAAGCAGTCATTGCCTTGCTTCTAGTGATAATCGGTCAATTCATTATGGAAGCCGAGGAGCAAGAGTCTTCTAGTGAAATCAGCCAGTATTATCATCTGTTTATGGTGTGGCTAAGTTTAGTAACAACACTGCGGTATTTATACTACCGCACAAGCTACACTCTTAACTTTGATGGCTGGATCAACAGCATTGCTTGCTTACTGCTGTACGGTGCTGAACTATACGCTGTTCTCACCTTGGCACTGGCATACTTTCAAACCCTAAGAATCAAAGAGCGTCAGCCAGTTGATCTTGGGACAATTCCTCAAGAAGAATGGTTTAATGTTGATATTTACATCCCCACCTTTAACGAAGACGTTGAGATTGTTCGTAAGACGGCGTTAGCAGCAATAGCTTGCGATTATGCTCCTGGGAAAAAAACGGTTTATATTTTGGATGATGGTCGTCCAGAAAGGTATAAAGAAAACGACCCGCGCCGAGAAAGTTTCCGAAGAAGACGCGAACAGATACGGCAAATGTGTGAGGAAATTGGCTGCATCCACATGACCCGGGACAACAACAACCACGCCAAGGCGGGTAATATCAACAACGCTTTTCACAAAACTGATGGCGACTTGGTTTTGATTTTGGACTGCGACCACATCCCATCGCGCCAATTTCTGCTAGATACAGTGGGCTTTTTCTTTGACCCAAAGGTATCGTTTGTCCAAACCCCCCACTGGTTCTATAACCCCGACCCCTTCGAGCGCAATTTGCTCACAGCCGGTAGAATCCCTGCGGGTAATGAACTGTTTTATAAAGTGCTCCAAAAAGGCAATGATTTTTGGAATGCAGCCTTTTTCTGCGGTTCAGCGGCTATTATTCGCAAATCCCACGCTTTGGAAGTTGGGGGAATTGCAGTCGAAACTGTAACAGAGGATTGCCACACAGCACTACGGTTGCACTCTCGCGGTTACAAGTCCGTCTATTACGACAAAATCATGGTGGCTGGTTTAGCGCCAGACACGTTTTCTTCCTATATGGGTCAACAAGTCCGTTGGGCAAGGGGTATGGCGCAGATTTTGCGGCTGGAAAACCCGTTGTTTAATCCAAGGCTGAAACTGACGATTCCTCAACGGATTTGTTATTTCAGTGCAACTTCGCACTTCTTGTATGGATATCCTCGGCTGATTTATGCAATTGTTCCGACTCTGTTCTTATTGTTTGGTATTAACCCCATCCGAGGCTTAGGTTTGGAAACTCTGGCTTACGCTGTACCTCACATTCTGCTCGCCCTATTTACCAACCACCTGATCTACAAAAACGTCCGTTTTTCTTTTTGGAACGAAATTTTTGAATTTGTGATGGCTTTCCAATCGGGGTGGGTGACTATGTTGGCGCTGCTTAACCCCAGACTTGGTTCGTTTAACGTCACTGATAAAGGAGTGAACATTGCTAAACGTACTTTTGACTGGCGGTCAATGCGTGGTCTTATGGTCGTGGCGGCACTCGTTTTCACTTCCTTATTTGCCGTTCCCTACTGGTTGCTGCTTCGTCCAGAAGATTGGCAAGCAGTCTTGGTTAACACCTTATGGTCAGGTTTTAATTTGATTCTGCTGATAGCGGCATTATTAGTGGGGTTTGAGCAGCCACAGGTACGTGCCGCCCACCGTTTGCAGCGACACCTCAGAGTTGTTATTTCTACTGCCAATCAGACATTCCAGGGGACAACAGTCAACATTTCAGAAACTGGGGCGTTGGTTTCTTTGGAATCTTTGCCCAATTTACCAGATGAGATCGATGTTGAGATTATGGGAGACTCTACTGCTCGCGTCTCTCTAACAGCGCGGGTTGTGCGACTCTCGCCTGTAAGTGATACGAAAACCCTTTTGGCAATTGACTTTGTCAATCCCAGCCGCTCGCAAATCGATAACTTAATCCTGGTTTCGTATTCTGATGTGCGAGAATGGTATTCCCAAAAGCGGCAAAACTCAGATCAACCATTCGCTTCCCTTGGGTTCCTTGCCACGAGTCTGACTCGCTCTTTTCGAGACATCAAACCCACTGCCCGTAAACAAGTACGTAAGCAGGTGAGCGCCGTCGGTGAACTCTACTGGGATGGTCATTTCTTCTCTGGAATTGCTACGGAATTAGGGGTAACAGGTTTACAGCTGGAAATATCGCGCAAAAAAGCTAAATCAGGTGAGAGAGTGCTTGGACAAGAGGACTTGCACAAGATGCGCAGTCTTAAACCACTGGTTGGTTTGCTTTTGAGTCGAGAGGAGGGGAACCCATCACCGAGTAAGTTGCTTGCTGAAATTTCTGGGGCGAAAGAAGAGACTAATGGCAAGATTGTTGTTGATTTGAATTTTCCAACACAATTCAAGCAACGCCAAAGTCCCAAAATCAAGCAGCTTTTGCAGGTGTTGTAGAATCGGTTATTCTGAAGCCGCAAGTTTATCGGTGAGAAATCGCTGTTGAATTTGGTAATTTATACCATTTTACGAAAAGGATGATACAAATCGGTAGTGTAGAGACGAGAGGTGGCGCGTCTTTACAGAATTTCAATGTATCGCGATTAACGTGAAATGGTATTAGTAAAAAAGTGAGCAATTCTTTCTGTGTTGTGATGCAATATCCCGATGCAAGAGTCCCACACCCCATGCAGGGCTTCCCCCAAGTTTGTTTCATCAAAAATGTTGTCTCGAATCCAAATATCATCATTGGGGATTATACCTATTACGATGACCCAGAAGACTCGGAAAATTTTGAGCGCAATGTCCTTTACCACTATCCGTTTATCGGTGACAAGCTGATCATCGGAAGGTTTTGTGCTTTAGCCACAGGCGTAAAATTCATTATGAATGGCGCTTTTCATAAGATGTCTGGGTTCTCAACCTATCCATTTCAAATTTTTGGTAGTGGTTGGGAGCGCGTCATGCCAAACAAGGGCGAATTACCTTTCAAGGGCGATACTGTGATTGGTAACGATGTGTGGATCGGATACGAAGCACTCATAATGCCTGGAGTAAAAATCGGCGACGGTGCAATTGTTGCCGCAAAATCTGTGGTTGTTAAAGATGTGCCGCCTTACACAGTTTTTGGAGGTAATCCAGCTACTTTATTGCGACAACGCTTTCCAGAGGAAACAATCGATGTTCTGCTAGAGATTGCCTGGTGGAACTGGGACATTGAAAAAATTACGAGAAACTTAGAAAAAATTGTAGGTGCAGATATTGAAGCATTGAAAAAGTGTGTATGACTTCTCCAATGACTCATTCAAGAAGAGGTAGGGGAGCAGGGGGACTTTCAGATGGAGATTGTACTCCACCAGCAAAGAACGCGACTTAAAGAAGTGCGGGATTGAAACTCTTGCTCTGCTTCGCGGCAAAGGGGCGCTTGCAGTTCCCCCTGCCCCCTTGCTTCTTTAAGCTTCTGTCGGTGCTAGCTAACCGATTAATGACAAATGACGAGTAGAATGTGCCTGAGCAGCTTCTAAAAACGCTGTCACATCTTCCTCTTGAGTATTGAAGGCAGTGACTAACCGCACTGTTGCGGAATCTTCTCCATCCCACCGGTAGAATTTAAAGCCATCACTTAAAAGACCTACAATGACTTGTTGAGGCATTTGAATAAATATCTCGTTTGCCTCAACTGGATTGCAAAGCGTCACTCCTGGCAACATTATCAACTTTTGAGCTAGCTGGCTTGCCATATTGTTGGCATGGGTAGCATTCTTTAGCCACAAATCGTTTTTGATGTAGGCTTCTAGCTGCACGGACAAAAACTGCATTTTTGAGAACAGATGCCCACTACGTTTTAGGCGATATCGGAATGTCTGAGCTAAATCTCGATTGAAAAATATGACTGCCTCTGCAGCCATAGCACCGTTCTTAGTCGCTCCAAAAGACAGCACATCCACCCCAGCACGCCAGGTGATGTCAGCAGGAGAGCATCCCAAGCTAACCACAGCGTTAGCAAACCGCGCACCATCCATGTGCAGGTTCAACCCATGAGCGTGAGTCACCTCAGCGATTTGGGAAACTTCATCAATGCTATAAACAGTTCCAGATTCAGTTGCTTGAGATAAACTAACAGCAGCGGGTTGAACATGATGTACAACACCTGCACCTGCGCGAGCGAGTGCTGCGGCTAAATCAATTGCGTCAGTTTTTCCATGCTCTCCTGGTAGCGTCACTAGTTTTGCTCCCCCTGTAAAAAATTCTGGGGCACCACACTCATCAGTATGTATATGGGATTGGTGATGACAGTAAATTGCCCCGAAAGGAGGTGTCATCACTGACAAAGCAAGGGCGTTGGCAGCAGTACCCGTAGCTACAGGAAAGACTAAAACGTCTTTTTCAAATAATTCTGAGAATAGGGAATTCAAGCGCTGGGTACAATCATCATTTCCATAGGGCATCACAACCCCATGACTTGTTGCCAAAAGCGCTGCCATGATTTCTGGGGATACACCCACAACGTTATCGCTACAGAAGTTCATTACTTTGATTACAGAAAGTTACGAGAGAAATCCTCGCAAAACTAGATACTCCACATGGTAGCTAACTTCACACAAAGTGGCAGGCTGATCATTCGACTTCTCAATTGCAAGCGATCGCACTGCCGTAAGTCTTGCCCATAGGCTACGCTACTTAGAAGGCGATCGCTCCTTGGCAAGCACTTCGTGCCATCGCCAAGGAACAACCCAAAGAGGCATCGCTCCGAAATCAGTTGCAGAGATAGTGGTTCGAGTCGGTTAAAACTGGCTAAAAGTATTCATCAATATGGTTTTTGACTCTCAAAATAGGACTTAGGATATGAGACAGAGGCTGGATTTCCTAAGTGTTAGGCTGTGTGAGCAACTTTGTTTGTCTGCTCGTGGTTTTTTATTCCCTGCTCGCTAGTCCCCAGTCCCCAGTCCCTAGGTAGCAACTTTGTTTGTCTGCTCGTGGTTTTTTATTGAAGGCTAACGACGTATTAAAATGTCTCCAATGCCCTATGATCTCTCAGTTCTTAACCAATCATTGCAAGTCAAATGCCTTTAAAAATCGTTGAAAATTTCGATGCGAGTTTTACTCTGGAACCACAAGCCAAAGAAACATTATTCAAACTATTGACAGGTGTTTCTTTCTTAAACCAACTTTGTCAACACTTGAAGTGTGAAAAGCTTGAATGGACAGAATTACTTTTTCAACCTGTTCCTTACAGTTCGCAAACTCCTAAAGGTATGCCAGCGGAATTTGAAAAGTATTATGATTCTGATGAGTACGCCATCATTAATGTTCCGCCAAATTTCATGTTCCAGGCGAAGATTTTCAAACCCAGTCGCCTTTGTGCCATTTATCGAAAGTTTGTTAGTTCTTAGTACAGCATTTCATTAATTCGTAACGTTTTTAAACGCACCAGGTAGCCGAGGTAAACGCAAAGGTACACAGAGTCTTCGTTCAAGTTTTCGCTATGAATTTATGCAAAGCTCTACTTAGTTAGATCTCGTTAGCATACATCACGACTAACAACTAACAATTTCCTCAAAATTATCAAAACTCCTGCTTGTGAATTTAAGTTATGACCACAGAAAGTAATATTCCTACTTTAGCAAGTTTGGAATACATTCCATTCATTGACGACAACGGTCAGTTACCCGAACAATTACAGGGAAAAATTGGGGTATACGCAATTTTTGACCAAGAAAAAGTTCTGCAATTTGTAGGATATTCCCGTGATGTTTATGTCAGCCTTAAGCAGCATTTAGTACGTCAACCACAATACTGCTATTGGGTGAAAGCTCAAACAATTGAACGTCCCAGCCGTACGGTGTTAGAAAACATCGAGCATGCTTGGATTGCCGAAAATGGCAGTGTGCCTGCTGGAAATGCAGATAGCAAGGACAGATGGACACAGCCAATAGATGTCAAAGTCGTCATGACGGCTGAAGAACAGGCAAATTATCACAATCCTGTAAATGATGAAATGGCGCAAATCAAAATCATTAAAAATGTGGCAAGGCGAGTCGAGGCTGAAATCATAGCAGTTTTAGAAGTACGTGGTTTACAAACACAAATTCGCTTCAATCCTAAATTGAAAGAAAACGGTTTACTGGATTTGAAATAATACCGCTGCACATTTACTGTAACCGAATTTAGAGGTATGGGGTGTAGGGGTCATTACCCACATTTTTATTTACGCCCCGTATCCCTTAATTTGGCATTTTGGCAACTCTATTCATTTTCTAAGGAGTATGTTATCTGTTAATAGGTTATTGCACCAAAAAGCACACATCACAAGGCTAAAACCTCCTCTTCCCAGCTAACGACTGGGTCTAGTACTGCACGCGCCCTGAGAGCGCTCATCGTTATGCCTTCGTGGTTTGCATCCTCCCCAGGTTTCTCGCCTGGGGCTTTCTTTGAGAGCTTTAACTAGTACAGAATTTCACTAGTACGAATGTTAGTTTTTTGATTAACTTCCTTTTTTCCTGTTCTTCTTTTTTAGGGATGTAAATGTGGTTAAGCGAATTCAGATAATCGGGGAGCATCGTGTGAGCATCAGTGATGAACGCGGCAGCGGAAGATTCTGCCCAAAGATATTGGCATTAGCTAATCAACACTTGAGCAAGAAAGCATCTATCTGGGATTGTGGTTTTGCAATTAAGGTCAGCGCCATTTCTAGCAAAGAGCAAACATCATCCCCTCGACTGCAAAATCAGCAAATTTCCACTCCACATGATTTGCACTCAAAGCAAGCGGGAATAATATTGTCTGCTTGGCAAAGCGTCAAACAAAATCTAGCAGCTATCCGAGCCACCTTTACAGGTCATTCAAGTGCTTCAGCATTGGTTGTGGAATTTTTGCAGATACAAATGTGGGTTGAAACCCCTCTCTCTTGTACAAACAATTTGGGTCTACAATCAATTTAAGAAGTTCATCGGAGCGTTTGTGTTTGCAAATGGTTACATAATCATCTGTTGTATATCGCCAGCCACTCAGTAGCTTTCTGGTTGGTTTAAGGTTCTATTTGGTTTGATGCAGACATCTAAGCAGAGCGGTTTGCTATGAAGCGTCGCTTTGATAGTGGCTCGTAAGAAATGCCCTTAACATTTACAAAGAAAAGCTCAAGTAGCTAAGTTAAGCGTTGTCAGGGAAATTTTTAGATCACGAGCAAACATACTTGAATGATCAAAGTGCGGGGACTTTCTTCTTAGTTTCCCAATCACCAACAATATGAAAACTTGGATGAAACCGACGACTCAACTCTCCATGAGTAACATCAAGGCTTTTCTCTCAAAGTTTTCGCTGGTGATTTGAGTTAATAGGTCATAGATATATTAACACAGAAGTGTTCACATGATGTATTCACATACAAAATTATTAACACTTCTTCGTGTGAGTTGAAAGATAATCGTAAGGCAGGCATTACCAGCTAACGCCTCTCATAGATATTTGCCTTAGAGCCATATTTTAACCGCTTGCGTCACGCAACTATGAAGTGTGCGAGCAGAGCGAAGCTTTGGGAAATGCGCTGCGTCTTGTTACCGCAGAATGCAGAGATTGAACTGATGTTTAGTCATAAGCATCTGCTGACTATTATCTATCCAAAAAAGAAACAGACATCAATAACACTGATTGCAATGTCAACTGCTGTAGTGGTCATAAAAGCGAGGTTTTCTGATTGATGCGACAAACTAAAACATACCGTACTGCACTTGCACCTTGGGCTGTTGTGCGCTGCTTTTCACCGACTGAGCGAACCGTGATCAGTCGATTCCGCAGTCGCAGCGATGCGGATGGTCATCTTGCGATATTACGGCGATTGATGCCAGAAGCTGATTTACAAGTCATTGTTGACATGGATCAAGATTAATCTAGAAATTTAAGTATCAGTTACGAATGTAGGAACGGATACACTGAACCTTGTATAATTAAATGATGACAAAACTGCCATCTTCCGTCATTCCCTCTTGCACTTGGAGTCGTCCCATCGGTTTAGGCTGGGACAAACCCTACACAGTCCGCTATACCAGCAATATTGATGATGGTCCTTGGCATGGAATGCCTTTAGGCGGCTTTGGTGCAGGTTGTATTGGTCGTTCCTCGCGGGGAGACTTCAATTTGTGGCACATTGATGGCGGTGAACATATTTTCCAAAACATCCCCGCCTGTCAATTCAGTGTGTTTGAATCATATGGCTCATCCTCGCAAGCATATGCTTTGTGTACTGAACCTCCTGAAGATGGCAGCCTGACATCATGGCAGTGGTATCCAGCAAGTGGAGGTGGGGAGAAAAACCTCACTTCATCATCCCAATTTTTGACGGGAACTTATCACGCCCTGTACCCCCGCAGCTGGTTTGTTTATGAAGGAGTCTTTCAAGCAAACTTAACCTGCGAGCAGTTCTCTCCTATTTGGGCGGAAAATTATCAAGAAACGAGCTACCCAGTAGCAGTTTTTGTATGGACTGCACACAACCCTACTGATGCAGCGATCGCTCTTAGCATCATGCTCACCTGGGAAAATATGGTGGGCTGGTTCACCAATGCTCTAAAATCTCCTGAGGTTCGCTTGCGCGATGATGGTAGTCCAGTTTATGAATACCAACCCCGCTTAGGCGAAAGTAAAGGTAATTTTAACTTGATAGTTGAAAATACTGAATTTATTGGCTTTGAGTTGGCTCGGGTTGGTGTCACTGAACCAGTGCAGGAAGGAGAGGGACAGTGGTGTATTGCCACGCCCAAACATCCCAAAGTGGAGTTATTTTACCATACCCGGTGGAACCCTATAGGTACGGGTGATGATGTGTCGCAAAGCTTTGCCCAAGATGGCTCTTTGCCCAATTACGTGGATGATACTCCTTCTTGCGAGGGTGAACAGGTAGGGGTAGCTCTTGCTGTACGTTTCACTCTCCAACCAGGCGAAACTCTCGAAATCCCCTTCGCGCTTGCTTGGGATTTTCCTGTTACAGAATTTGCATCCCAGATTACATATTACCGCAGATATACTGACTTTTTTGGTCGAAGTGGTAAGAATGCTTGGGCGATCGCATCCTCTGCTTTAGCTCAATACCAAACTTGGCAACAGCAGATTCAATCTTGGCAACAGCCGATTCTTGATCGCCAAGACTTACCTGACTGGTTCAAAATGGCTTTGTTTAATGAGCTTTATGACCTCACCAGTGGTGGAACTCTCTGGAGTGCGGCAACAAAGCGTGACTCAGTTGGTCAGTTCGCCGTACTAGAGTGCTTAGATTACCGCTGGTATGAAAGTTTGGATGTGCGGCTTTACGGTTCTTTTGCCCTGTTGATGCTGTTTCCAGAACTGGAAAAGGCGGTGATTCGTGCCTTTGCACGGGCAATACCTAAGAGTGACGATACTCCTCGTGTTATTGGCTACTATTACACGATAGGTGCGGAAAGCCCAATGGCAGTTCGTAAAGGTGCGGGAGCAACACCTCACGACTTAGGCGCACCCAACGAACACGTTTGGGAAAAAACAAATTATACAAGTTATCAAGATTGCAACCTGTGGAAAGATTTAGGTTGTGATTTTGTGTTGCAAGTATACCGAGACTTTCTGCTAACAGGTGCTGATGATGTGGAATTCCTTGCAGAGTGTTGGAACGCTATTGTGCAAACTCTAGACTACCTCAAGACGTTTGATAAAGATGAGGATGGCATTCCGGAAAATTCTGGTGCGCCTGATCAAACTTTTGACGACTGGCGCTTGCTGGGAGTCAGTGCATATTGTGGTGGGTTGTGGTTAGCGGCGTTGGAGGCGGCGATCGCAATTTGTGATGTTTTATTGAACCGCACTGGCGCGCAGAATACACAGGAGTTGGTGCAGCAAAAATCCATCTATGAAACTTGGCTTGCACAATCTCGCCCTATTTACCAAGAAAAACTCTGGAATGGGCAATACTATCGACTCGATAGTGAGAGTGGATCTGATGTGGTGATGGCAGACCAATTGTGTGGGCAATTTTATGCTCGTCTGTTGGGGTTGCCAGATATTGTACCTGTTGAGCACACTTTCTCTGCCTTAAAAACAATTTACGATGCTTGCTTCCTCAAGTTTTACAATGGCAAGTTTGGTGCGGCTAACGGTGTTCGTCCTGACGGTTCACCCGAAAACCCCAACGCAACTCATCCTTTGGAAATTTGGACAGGGATAAATTTTGGCTTAGCTGCTTTTCTTATCCAAATGGGAATGAAAGATGAGGCTTTTAGAATGGCAGATGCTGTAGTGCAGCAAGTTTATGACAATGGGCTACAGTTCCGCACACCTGAAGCCATCACTGCTGTGGGGACTTTCCGCGCCAGTACTTACCTCCGGGCTATGGCAATTTGGGCAATTTATTTGGTGATGAGTGATGAGTCATCTTCCCCGACTCCCCGAGTGCCAACACGCATCGGATAATCGATAAACTCCAAACGTAACTTACAACTGTTCGTTATCTGTTATGTAAAATTAAGATTCTGCACCTAATAGCTCAAGTCGTTTTTATCTGTCATATAATATTTCTTTCGTCGATTTTCCGGACTTGAGCGGCTAACTACAGAAATAATATTTGGGACTAATCATAGAATATATCGAAAAGCCCTGAGTTTTAGAAACTCAGGGTAAGGAATTTTTTGTTGAACAATCTAAATACTGCTAGTTTTAGACACACAAACAACTAGTAATTCAAAAAAAAGAAATGTTCACTATTGACAATCCAAGAAACCAGTTTATTTCAATTCAAAATTTTTGTAAACCCACTGATAAACGATGAACTCTTTTTCGTCGTTAAGAGCTCAGACAGAGCAGAATTCCACAAGTAAACAGCACTGTCCCACAGCAAGCCCTAGTATCCTCAACTTTTTGAGGCTAGTTGTCGAGGATACGAGTCTAGTATCAGATTTTAGTAAAGTTTGGGTTGTGCGTGAGTTTCAGCTAGGTGACGATTTAACTACCTACAATCCAGGTAGAAAAAGCCAAGACACGAACAATGTTCTTTACTTAGTTTGTCAAGGTCGAGTGCGACTGCTTGGGTTTGATGCAACCGTTGGAAAAGAAGTATCAACTCAGTTGCTTTTAGCTCAGCAAACTTTTGGAGCAGACCATTTATTCTGCAATCAACCTTTACCATATCGGGCAATTGCAGCTAGTGGTGGTTGTGTGGCGCAAGTTACCATTCCTAACCTCGTGTCTTGGGTAGAGCGAATACCTAATTTGCAAAACCATTTACAGCAAGTCGTTTTTGAGCGTCAAGCGTTAATTTTCTTTAAAACTTGCACTGAGTTATCCTGGCAAAAAAGTTATGCTCTGCGGCAATTCTTACCTTACTTAGTACAAAAAAAGATAGATGCTGGCTCATCTTTGAGCGAAGTGACTCCCCCTAAAGAAGGGCGCTTTTGGCTGATGAGTGGAAAAATCTGTAGCCAAGAAGCAGAAAAGCCACCACGCTTAGGAAATAGCTGGGGATATCCTCAGACGCTGTTACCAGCTTGGAGCGCTGAAACGGACTTGCAAGTCTACCAGCTAAGCGTAGAACATTGGGAGTCTTTCGGGGCGATTGCCTCCGGCAGTGGCACCTTTGCAATCGCCCCGGAGTTATCTCCTACTCAGTGCGAGGAAGAGGATAAGGGGACGGATCAATTCAAAATTCAAAATTCAAAATATGTCCTGCGGACACGCTACGCGAACAAAATTGAAAAATCTCTACCCACAGTCCCACCTGCGCTCAACCCAGAGTTAGAGAGTTCAAAAGCTGCTGAAACCATAGCAGATATTCACTTTTCTCAAGAAGGAATTCCTCCCCACCCCTCAATAACGCGGTTATGGCGAGGAATACCCTTCATTCAACAACAAAGTTCATCAGATTGTGGCGCGGCGTGTTTGGCGATGATTAGCCGCTACTGGGGTAAACGTTTTAGTCTGAACACGTTGCGGAATTTAGCTCAGACAGACCGTCTCGGTGCATCGCTTTCAGACTTAGCAGATGCAGCCCAAAATTTGGGATATCAAGCACTACCAGTGCGGGGTTCTTTGAATGCGTTGGAGTTGCAAAAGCGTCCCTGGATTGCTCATTGGCAAGGAATTCACTATGTTGTCGTTTGGCAAGTCAAAGGCGATCGCGTATTGATTTGTGACCCAGCAATTGGGAAGCGATCGCTCACTCGCCAAGAGTTTGAAGAGAATTGGACACAATATGCTCTTTGCTTATCCCCTACCGAACGCTTCAAGGCGTTCAAAGACGAAAAAATTTCCCTTTTGGGTTTTTGGGAGCTTTTTTGGCAACACCGTATTTTACTGGGGCAAATCATTCTCGCCTCAGTGCTGCTGCAGGTGTTTGGGTTGGCAACACCTATATATGCTCAGGTGCTTCTCGACCAAGTCATGCCACAAAAAAGCCTAGCGACTCTCAATGTCCTTGCTGTTAGCTTCTTCATCTTTGGTATCTGGCGTATTGCCTTAACAACAGTACGTCAATACTTACTGAACTACTTTTCCAACCGCATCGACACAACATTGATGGGTAGTTTTATGAGTCACACGCTGCGATTACCGTTGCACTTTTTTGCATCCCGTCAAGTAGAGGATATTCTCACCCGCGTTCAGGAAAACCGAAAAATCCAACTATTTCTTACTCGTCAAACTATCACTACTGTGTTGGATGGTGCGATCGCCCTTGTCTACCTGGGATTGATGGCTTATTACAACTTGCAACTCACTCTGTTGGTGTTGGTGTTGCTTGTACCCATCGTAGTTTTGACTTTGGGAGTCAGTCCATCTCTCAAAACAGCCTCGCGGGAAACCTATAAGAAATCAGCAGCACAAAACTCTTCATTGGTTGAAATAGTAACTGGTATTTCCACAATCAAAACAGCAGGATCTGAGCAAGGATTGCGTTGGTATTGGGAGCAGCGCTTCACGGATATGCTGGAAGCGCGGTTTCACTCTCAAAAACTGGCTCATAAGTTCCAACTGACAAAGAGCGTAATCAATCACTTTAGGAACACAGCAGTGCTGTGGTATGGAACAACCTTGGTAATTCACCAACAGATGTCGGTTGGTCAATTTGTCGCTTTTCATATGCTTATCGGCAGTGCAATCAACCCTGTTTTAGGGTTGCTAGGGTTGTGGGATGAGTTCCAAGAAGTGCTCATCTCTATGGAACGACTCAACGATGTCTTAACTGCCCAGCCAGAAGAAAATCCTCAAAAACCACTACTGGTGTTACCCCGAATTCGCGGTGATGTTTGTATTGAAAATGTCACTTTCCGTTTTAGTCAATATGAACAACGCAACACCCTGCAAAATGTTTCCTTCAGAATCAAAGCAGGGCAAACCATTGGTATTGTCGGTTCCAGCGGTTCAGAGAAAAGCACTCTAGTGAACTTGCTTGCTGGTTTATATCGTCCCAACACCGGACGTATTTTGATTGATGGACATGATATTGCTCATATTTCACCTCAATCATTACGAAGTCAGTTGGGCGTGGTACCACAAGAGTGTTTTTTGTTTTCCGGAACTATTTTAGAAAACATCACGCTTTATAGCTCGGAATATACCCTAGAGCAAGTTATAGCCGCTGCCCAACTAGCAGAAGCACACACCTTTATCCAATCGCTACCTCTGGAGTACAACACCCGAATCGGAAAAGGGGGAATAACGCTTTCGAGTGGACAGCGACAAAGAATAGCAATTGCTCGTGTCCTTCTGAGAAACCCACGAATTTTGATTTTGGATGAAGCCACCAGTTCACTAGATACAGAATCTGAGCCTCAATTTCTAGAAAACATAGCTCGGTTTAGTCGCGTCAGTGTTGCTGCTCCTAGTGAAGCTCGCACCACCTTTATCATTGCCCATCATCTTTCTACTGTTCGCCATGCTGACTGCATTCTTGTTTTAGACCAAGGTAGCCTCGTAGAGCATGGTACCCACCAAGAATTAATGACGATTGGCGGTCTTTATAACTACTTGATCCAGCAGCAATTGCATCTATAACCTTTAGGACTTGCGCAAAAACTCTGGTGAAACTCCTATTTCTTCTCTTCTCCTGTCGCAGACGCTACGCGTGAACGTGTCCTTTGGATCCTAGCCTACCCTTCGCGATCGCGCTGAGTGCTGAGTCCCTCGCGGTGCGGCACGGCTGAGCGCAGAGCGCACGCACTCGCGTTCGCCGTAAGCGTTGCTCCTCCCGAATGAGGCACGGACACGCTGCTTTGTTGGCGAAGCCTGCGCTTTGCGCTTACGCACACGCTCTTGCAACGCCCAACGACACGCCACTTCGTGTCTACGCACTTCGTTTCTTCATAATCCATGCGTAAGTCCTGACCTTATACAAAGTTGCAATATTCCACAGTACTCGAGAAGACAGAGCATAAGGATGTAGAGGCTCATACCCGACACCCTTATACCCCTTATACCTCTACTGCTCTGTGTCAGTTAGATTTGAGCGGAGGCGCAAATATTTACTAAATCTAGTTAGGAACATCCTGGGCAATCTTTATTTTTTCTCCTAAAAAAGTAAATAATTATGCACAGTTGCAACCTGCTACTTTTGCTTTGTTAAAAACCCTGAACAAGTGTTTTGTAATATCCAAGACACCCTACTTGGAAAATCTTTGAAATTATACCACATCAAGGTCATGAAACAACCTAATACCAGTATTGAATGAATTGATTATTGTGCCAAATCCATAACAGATTCATTGTAAATTTGCAATCACATACGAAAAGCAAAGCCTTACTTGGTGTGCAGATTAACTCATATAACGAAAAGAAGACATTTTCCGGAAATTGTAAAAAGGATTATTATGATTTGACTTTAGTAATGATTGTCTAAATGCTACTTCTGCTGATATATTTTTAAAGTAGTAGGATATTTAGTAACAGTAAAAAAATCCATAAGCCTTGGGAATATAAAACCTCTAGAGCAATTATGGATGAGGGGTGTAACCCCTCAATATTTAACAAGTAAGGGACAAAACGTAAACGGGATAATACTTAAGTAAATATAAAAACACTTCAGTAAAATTCCTTGAAAAAATCCAAATTAAGCAGATGACATTTACCAAAAAAAATAGTATAAATACGAATGTGGTTATTAACGATTAGGGATGAGCAATTTTTCTCTACAACCCTAAAAAGTATGCGATTTTACTTAATAACTCCTAATTATTTGGTATAAAATTGGAATATAAATCTACCAAAAAAAAGACATTAAATTAGGAGTAAGTGAAATTTGAATCAAACACAAAAGCATCTACTGAAAGCCAGGCAAAGACTTTTTCATTTCAGACATATGACACAGAGAAAGTAAATTTAAGCCTGTGGCAACGCTGAGCAAAAGTTACAGACGATTAGTCACCAGCAACTGAGCGGTATTCAAAGAAAACTCCTAAGACTCATTATCCTCACTTGTATCGTGTCCGTCTGTATACATTGCTTTTTTACAAATGAACTGCTGCATTTCATAACGAGATAACATCATTCCGGCTTAGCAGCAAAAAGACTTGAATAGAAAGTCAGGTTTGGGATCATCAGGACGGAGCATGAACAGTATCATCAGGTTAAATGCAATCGAAACCTCAAGCCAAGCAGAGAATTCAGGGATGAATTTTCACAACTTGTATTCCTACTGTGATTTGGTTTCTGAAAAGGCTTTCATCTACGAAAGTCATGTAGCTTCAATAAAAGCTGGTTTACCAAAAGCATCTACAGATACACATACCCCCACAGTTACAAACCCTGAAACAGCCTCTAAGAATACAGGGTATTGGTCTACATCCTTACAGGCGTTGTTCGAGCAACTACCTTTAACCCTTGCTCATCTAGTCACGCCCAAGAGCATAGCTTTTTTTACGGTTGTAGTCGTTTGGGCGTGGACAGGAAAGATTGAACAGGTCAATCAAGTTCGAGGAAAATTTGTAGCATTAAGCCAGCTTGAGAAACTTCAGCTACAACATTTGGGCAAAGTCGTTAATACTGGGGTAGAAGACGCTCAACAGTTGAAAATGAGTGAAGTCGTCGCAGAATTAGACAGCGCACTCTTGGGTACAGAAGTTGAAGTGCAAACGCAATATTTAGCAACTGACCAAATGCAGTTCAAGCAAATCAAAGATTTGATGGCTCGGACTCGGATACTGGCTCAAAGGAGCGCCTCACTCAAGGCTCAAGAAAAACAAGCTGGTTTAGGAGCATTAGACACGCTCGAACCACACGCAAAAATGCCAGTACAGCCATCAGAACGACTAAAGCCAACGCAAATTCAGCAATTGGCGAAGGGAATGACTCACTCGCAAGCTCAAAAAGTGCAAACTCATCTCGATACATCTGTGAAGCGGGATTTCAGTACGAGTTCAAAAACAGCCGTATCTATTTTTCCAACAGCTAAACCCCTTAAGACATTGGGTCAGATACATCGATTTAAAGTTGGATTGGCTGGTAAAAATATCACAAATAAGAGAAAAGTCATCAAATTAAAAGCAGATCAAACAGCTACTGCAAAATAATTCCCCACCGTCAAATCGGTGAAATTTTCCTTGAAGCAATTTCCACACTTTGTATACAGAGAACAATTGATAAACGGTCAATTGGGCTACAAACAACCTAAAAAACTCATAAACTCATTCACCACCAGAATATGAACACTATGAATCAACAGATTTCCGGTACTAGAAACCTAGATAAAAAACTTCCTTCCGAACAATTTGACCAAGTCGTTGAAGCAATTCTTGCTGGTAAGTATTCCTGGGCTTGTGTTCTCATGCTACGTTTTGCTGGCTACAATCCTCTACATTACATTCCCTACCGCACCTACAATCGGCTGCTCAAAGAGAATACCCACGTTAGCAGGTCAAATCAACAGCAAAACGACAATATCAAAATTGCTAAGCTACCCTCCGACAAAAGGTCTGAAAGCCATGTGACACCAGCAAGCTGCCTGAGTAAAATTAAAGATTTAGCTTATCTTGAGGTAGTTGGCAAGAAAAAAACAGAAATTCGTGGTGGGAATTTGGAACAGTGGTTAACAACACAAGTTCACGAATATGAATCTACCAATCCTGAAATGGCTCCAGAAAAAATCAATATTTTTCCTTAAAATTCTGTGATTTTCATTACAAACTCGTTGGAGTCAATAGATACTGATAGACAGTTGATTTTGTTGCTTAGTGCCTGCCATGCTGATTTCATACCTACAGCATGGCAATTTTTTATTTTTTAGAAAAACTTTATATTTTTTCTTTAAAACCTGCCAAAATGGCAATTTTATACTAACAATTTTGTATAAATTATTAATAACATCAAAAAATGATGATTAAAGTTCATTCTAAAGGAGAGAAGAAATGACTATAAATAATTATTTTTGAGTGTAAAACATATTGGGATGCTTGCTGAAGCAGTCAGTACCCACTAGAGTACAAAACTCCTACAGATAGACTGACAGACCCAACGTTGCTTATGGTGGTTTTTTTCCCTGAAAGTCTGAGCAAAGAGAAATTGGAGCGGTCTGTTCCCCCAATCCAAACTTCCACGGCTGCTATCTAATCGGTGTAGGTTGCAGCAACGCTCTCCAGAACTTTCAGTGTGGAAAATGAAAAAGCAACGCTAAACTGTTATCTTGGCTGGTAATACTTATAGCTATGCAGCTTCTCTCTTAATGATTGTCATCCTAGTCCTCCCAAAATAGGATGATGAGTGCTTAGTAAAGTTGCAATTTATGTAGAAATCACTGGAAGCTAAAACAACAAATAGGCTTCCAGTTTTTGTTTTAAAAACTACTGAAATAATAATCAAGCTGATGTTAATAGTGATGGTATAATACTCATCATTTGTAACAATGCGCTTAATAATTCCCCCTCCGCCTTCGGGACTACAGTTCAGTTGAATTAAGCTCAACTTCATAGAGAAAGGGTATAAGTATTGAACTTTTTATAACTTGGATTGAGAGACAGTGTAGACGTCCATAACTTCCAATGAAGGATTTTTCAAAAATAGTTATTGAAACTGAAGAAATTATCAGCTTCCTTAAAAGTGAAATGAGTTATAAGGAAGTATGCGAGAGAATTTTGTATCAAAGAGTGATAAGTCAGACTGCAAGGGAAAGAGGAATAACTGTAACAGCAGAAGAAATTGAGGCTGAAGCTAACCGCCAGCGTCGCGAAAGGGGTTTGGAAAAGGCTACGGATACGCTCTTATGGTTGGCAGAGCAGTTTATTACTCCGCACGACTGGGAAGTGGGAGTTCAGAATCATCTGCTGGCACAAAAGTTAGCTGAGGTGCTGTTTGCTCAAGATGTAGAAAAGTTTTTTGCCCAAAATCGTTTGGAATTTGAGCAAGTTATTTTGTATCAAATTGTTGTTGCCAATGAAAAACTTGCTCAAGAACTTTATTATCAAATTGAGGAAGGTGAAATCAGTTTTTATGATGCTGCTCACCTTCATGATATTGATAGCGATCGCAGACACAAGTGTGGTTACGAAGGAAAAATCTATCGTTGGGTGTTAGAGCCTAAGATAGCTGCTGTTGTCTTTAGTACACCACAAAATCAGTTGATGGGTCCTCTTAAAACCGAGCAAGGTTTTCATCTTTTGATGGTTGAAGAGTTTATCCCAGCAGAGTTAACAGCTCAAAGTTATGAAGAAATTTTGAATAGGATGTTTAAACACTGGCTAGCTACTGAGCTAGACCATATGCTTCTCTCTTAACAAAGGATAGAGCAATGATACCTCCTTAAGCAAATGCTTTGCCTAGAAGTAGATTGATTCGTACTTCTTCAAGCAACTATAGCTTCGTTAACAAATTTTAATGCATTCCCGGATGATATTGTGTTGCCCTAACGCCCGACTTCGACTTGTGTCCATCGTAAAAAAGCACCCAATGGAAGTATTCGTTTTCTCCTAACACTAGTTTTAGGTAAACAAGGTAACTCGCTTAGGAGCATATTACTTTTTTGGGCAGATACTCACGCTGTCAGCACGAATACATTTTTAACATTAATTCATACTTCAATTTATATATAAAATATACTTATATATCACCGACTCAAATTGGTGGTAATTTTTTTTCTTCTTTACAGATTTATGTACAGTAGTGTTCACTTGACTTATCGCTTTCACATAAAAAAAACTTAATACATATAAAAAACATATATATATGATTTATATTTTTTCTAACTAGGCTTTCAACATAAATTAAATAAAATTTATTTTATCAATAAACTTATTGTAAAGTTTTCATGAAAAATGAGGAAAAAATGAATGTTTTATTAAAAAGCCTTGACAAAAGGTATGAGAATTTACTACTTAATGGATTTGGTACTCTATAAGAGGATCATGTGACATTAAATATTGGAGTGGTATCTTAGGAAACTTTACTCATATAGCAATCTCCTGGATTAATAAAAAGAACTAGCTGTAGCTAGTTAACAGGTATACGTAGTGATCTAGCCTGTGTTAACTGACTTTTAACAATCCAGCCTTAAAGCAGGATTTAAACTTTTTTTAAAAGGGTTAATTAGTTCAATCATTTTGAGATTAGCTGGTAATCCTTTCGACAGAGTTCAGTCAAACCCTCAGAATTCGTGACTCGACGCCGCTATTTCCCCATGAGTTCTTAGGTCTCTATCAAATTTTGATAGAGGTTACGATACAGTGATTTTTTTGCAGCAGACTTGAAGTAACCTCTTGAAACTACTAGGAGGGCGTTGCTGAATCGGAAAAGGATGTAAAGAAATATAAATTTCTTGAGAAGCTGCGTAAAATCCCTAGCCAACCTCCGATAAATCAATAAGGGTTCAAATCAGAACCACCCTATTTCATACTTCCTATCTGCAATACCAGTGGGAATGTAAATAGCATGTATAATATGTAACTAGTAATTAGCAAGATACTGTTGTTTATCAGGGACACAGCCACCATGCTTTTTCGCCTATCTACTCAAAGATGCATAATTCGTTCGCTAACAAGATTCTGCGGATTTTTGCTAGCCGATGCGTATGTACAGCTTCTTGATTTATGAGAGAAACAAAAAATAATTTGATGTGTCTGCAACTCTTGGACGACCGTATTGATTCAGGTTTACCCCATAAACTTGCTCAGATAAGGGAACCAAGAAGTCGCTCAACCCAGGAATAACCCCCCTAAACCCCATAAAACTAGGAGGGCGACTTCCAGGGTTAGCAGCACATCATATACTCACTTAATTAGCTTCCCAGGGCTAATTAAATATACAGCTGTCAATCCTTTGCTCCGGAACTTGCGACAGCTGTAGCGGATTCATATGCCCACAATTTGTATATAACGGCAACTGGTAACAATTATGTCATACCGATCAGGTCAAACACAAGCATTTGTAAAGCCGCAACTTCGTCAGCAGCAAGCTTTTGGGGCAGTTGTTACGGACGCGAGCATTACTATCCGCAACTGGTAATGCAACCGAAAACTAATTTCCATTGGTCATCACATCAAGTTCAGACCAAAGACGAATTGTTTCGGTGGAGGAAAGGTAATGCCATCAGAAATTTCGCAACAACAGCTATATCAACAACTCACCACAGCTTTGGGTGAGACATCACAACAGGAACTGGCTGAGTGGTTTACACAAGCACAAATCGTGGAGCCAGCACCCACAAAGCAGTTCTGGGTTTCAGGTGATAGTCCCGGAATATATGTGATTGTTTCTGGCAAAGTCAGACTGTTGGATAGTGCGGAGAACTTAATCACAACTCTCGGTTCTGGCTCCTCGTTTGGGGAAGCAACACTGTTTGCACAACAAGACTTTGTGCCATACGCCGCGAAAGCATCAAGCAACGTCAAGCTTTGCTATCTCAAACAAGAGATACTGCAAGCATTAATGGAGAAATATCCCAATATCCGCACTTACCTCTACAAAAGAGCACAATTGTGGGATTTGCTGATGATATATCGGCAAAACTCACAAGCCGAGTGCCAGCCATCGGATGTACCAGGGATACTCAAAGCCTTATCGCTATTTGAACAGCACACCCTGGACGCCAATGAAGAAATATCCGCACCACCAGATGGCAAACTATGGCTGCTGCACAAAGGGGAACTGCGGCATACTCAGAATCACCTGACACCGGGGAAAATTGTGGCACACCCACAACAGGGTATTTGGCAGGCGACACAACCAACGATCGCCTACATTCTCCAGGATTCTCAATGGCAGACAGCTAGTGAACACTGGCAGCAATTGGCACAATTGGTTGAACCTCAAGAACGTCCACCCGTCATTAAAGACCAAAAGCCACGTCCTAGTAAGTCAAAACCAGAAAGAATAGCCAGTTCTGGAAACGTCATACCCTTTCCCCAACGCTCCTCGACGTCAACACAAAAGCCAAAAAAATCACGCCCCTACTTTCCCAGCCCGAAGGTAAAAGCGGCGCAGGTGTGGGGACAGTGGAGTAAGAGTTATCCCTTCATGGCACAACAAAGCGCCGCCGACTGTGGTGCTACGTGCTTGGTGATGATTGGGCGCTATTGGGGCAAGCGCTTGAGTGTCAATCGACTGCGGGAGTTAACCAACGTTAACCGTTCTGGTGCATCACTGCGTGCTTTAGCCGCTGCTGCCGAAAGCATGGGCTTTGCTACCCGTCCAGTCAAAGCCAGTCTTGACAAATTTGCTCAACAACCTTTACCAGCGATCGCCCACTGGGAAGGCAAACACTACATTGTCGTCTATGAAATCACGCCTAAGAGGGTGATTGTCTGTGATCCCGCGATCGGTCAACTGAGCCTAACCCATGCTCAGTTCAATGCTAAGTGGACTGGGTATGCATTGCTGTTGCAACCCACAGCCTTACTTAAAGAGGCTGAAGAAGCAAGTGCATCATTTTGGCAGTTTTTTGAGATAGTCAAACCTCACTCCAAGGTACTGCTGGAAGTATTTATTGCTTCGGTAGTGATTCAGGTTTTTGGACTAGTCACGCCACTCTTGACTCAGCTGCTGTTAGACCGAGTCATCGTCCAAGGCAGTACCCTGACTCTCAATGCTGTCGGTTTGGGATTGGTGATCTTTGGTCTGTTCCGCATCATTATGAACGGCGTGCGGCAATATCTACTTGACCACACAGCCAATCGTGTCTCTGTAGCACTGCTGGTGGGTTTTATCAAACATACCTTCCGCTTGCCGTTGGCGTTCTTCGAGTCCCGTTACGTCGGCGATATTGTCTCTCGCATCCAAGAGAATCAAAAAGTTCAACGTTTCCTCACCGGCGAAGCACTGTCAATTTGCTTGGATTTGTTGACAGTATTTATCTATATGGGATTAATGTTCTGGTACAACTCTTCGATGGCATTGCTCGTGCTGTTGATTGTGCCGCCATTTTTCTTGCTGGCACTGTTTACCACCAGTATTTTACGTCGCATCTCCCGAGAAATTTTTACTGCTGGTGCTGAAGAAAACAGCTACCTGATTCAATCCCTGACAGGTATTCGCTCTGTACGCTCAATGGCGATTGAACAAACCGTGCGCTGGCGTTGGGAAGAACTTTTAAACAAATTAATCAAAAAAAGTTTTACGGCTCAAGTTATTTCCAACCGCCTGCAAATTATCAGTGCAAGTATTGAAACTTTAATCAATACAGGATTACTCTGGTACGGAGCATGGCTGGTCATTCAGAACCAGCTGACCATTGGGCAATTAATTGCTTTCAATATGTTGTTAGGCAACGTCATTCATCCTTTCCAGCGACTGGCGGTGCTGTGGAATCAATTGCAGGAAGTTATCGTTTCTGTTGAACGGATTAACGATGTCCTAGAAGCCCAACCAGAAGAAGACTTGCTCTCCTCACCCCGTCAGTCTTTAACGAGACTTCAAGGGAGAATTCGCTTTGACAATGTCACTTTCCGCTATCACTCGGAAAGCGAGAATAACGTTCTAGAAAATCTTAGCTTTGAAATCCAGCCTCAACAAACAGTCGCCGTGGTCGGGCGCAGCGGTTCTGGAAAGACGACTTTGTCAAAGTTAATTTTGGGTTTATATCCCCCGACAGAGGGCAAAGTCTTAATTGACGGTCAAGATGTCAGTAATATTTCTCTGAAATCACTGCGTTCTCAAATTGGTGTCGTAGACCAAGATAACTTTCTATTTGGCGGTACGATTCGAGAAAATATCAGCATTGCTCACCCAGAAGCCTCTATAGAAGAGATTATCGAGGCAGCACGTTTAGCTGGGGCAGATGAATTTATTCAGCAACTGCCAATGGGTTACGAAACCCAAATTGGTGAAGGTGGTGGGATGCTTTCTGGCGGACAACGCCAACGTCTGGCGATCGCCCGCGCATTGCTAGGGAATCCCCGATTTTTAATTTTTGATGAAGCCACCAGCAACCTAGATGCGGAGTCAGAACGCATCATCCAGAACAACCTGAAAACTATTCTGACTGGACGCACCAGTCTGATTATTGCCCATCGCCTTTCCACCGTGCGGAATGCCGACTTGATTCTGGTGTTAGACCGAGGCGTCTTGATAGAAAGCGGGACACACGACGAATTAATCGCCAAAAAAGGACATTACTACTACCTCAACGAGCAACAACTTCCCCAAGCTGGTTGAGTTGGGACTCGGTTATAGGGTACAGGTTACAGTTTTTTCCTTGTCCCCTTGTCTTCCCCTACTCCCTCCACCTCTCGATTTCAGGTGATACTATGCCACACCCATCTCGTCATTCACAATCCGCCCTTGCCAGAAGCGAGCCGGATGAGTATCTAAATAAAGATGACACTATAATTACGGAAAATACTGAGAAAGCGATCAACGCGACAAGCGAGGAAAACGATTGGTTTTTCGGTACTGAAGAACTGCTAGATGCTTTACCTAAAGTCTGGACGCGTTCTTTACTATACGTGTTGATAGCCTTTGCAGCGATTATCTTACCTTGGGCGATGCTCTCCAAAGTTGATGAAACAGGGAGCGCTAGAGGGCGTATTGAACCGAAAGGTGCTACCCAAAAATTAGATAGTCCAGTGGGCGGGGGCGTCACTGTTGTCAGGGTCAAAGAAGGCGAAACCATAAAAGCAGGTCAGATTCTTCTGGAATTAGAGTCAGATGTCTTAAGAACTGAACTCCAGCAAGTTGTGACAAAGCTCGACGGGCTACAGAATCGGCGCGAGTCCTTAGAGGTACTCAAAAATCAATTGACGCTGGCTGTGAGTACTCAGCAGCAACAAAACCAAGCTCAACAATTGGCAAAACAGTCTCAAGTACAGCAGGCGCGACAGAATCTGGATGCTCTCAAAGCGGTCTATAACTTAAACAAAGAGGAAAAACTGGCTAAAGTTAACCAGATGCAGCAAGCTCTTGACTCTAGCAAGGCTGCTTATAAATTAGCATCTGTTCGTCTGCAAGCTTCTCAAGAAAAAGTCCCACGCTATCAAAAAGCCTATGAAGACGGAATCATGTCACTTGACCGCTTCAAGGACGTCCAACAGTCGGCAAAAGAAGACTCTGAACGCCTTGTGCAAGCTGGCTCTGATATTTCTCAGGCACAGTCAAGGCTTAAAGAGCAACAAAGCACTTACCAGAAGACGATTCATCAGGCTAACTCGGAGATCCAGCAAGCTGAACTGCGCTTACAAGAAGAACAACGTAATTATCAAAGCCTGATTCATACAGGTCAACTCGCACAACTCAAAGCCTCCGAACAACTCAAAGAACTGCAAACACAAATTAACTCCCTGCAATCAGAAATTGCTCAGACTGGAAGCCAGATTACATCCTTAAAGATTCAGTTAAGACAACGAATCGTGCGATCGCCTGTTAACGGTGTCATTTTTGAGTTGCCCATAACCAAGCCAGGAGCCGTTGTACAACCTGGTCAGAGAGTTGCCCAAATTGCACCTCAAGGTGCTGGCTTAGTACTCAAGGCTAGTATGCCTAATCAGGAAAGCGGCTTCTTAAAAGTGGGTATGCCGGTCAAAGTCAAGTTTGATGCCTATCCTTTCCAGGAGTATGGGATTGTGCAAGGAAAAGTGAATAGGATTTCTCCAGACTCTAAAGTTACTCAAACACCTCAAGGCAACATAGAAAGTTTTGAGTTAGAAATCGCTTTGAATCAGGCATATATCCAGAACGGCGACAAACGTATCGCATTAACTCCTGGACAGACAGCCACTGCTGAGGTGATTGTCCGTCAGCGTCGTTTGATTGATTACATATTAGACCCGTTTAAGAAACTGCAAAAAAGCGGGTTAGACCTTTAGTCAAAAATCCAAACTCTAAAATCTTTGGAGGAATTGCCGCATGTCAAAAAGTTTGACTATTTTCCGTGAAGACATCATTCACCACATCAAACTCTCGTGCCAAATATCTGGAGTTGTAGAGGCTATAGCTTTTCAAAAAATTATGACTAAAGCAGCACAAGAGGCAGGTATTACAGTCACACCAGAAGAACTACAGCAAGAAGGAGATAAACTGCGGGTTGCTAAGAAACTTGTTAAAGCTCAAGACACTTGGACATGGCTGAAAAAACATCATCTGTCTCTGGATGATTTTGAAGAATTAGCCCACAACAACGTACTTTCTCAAAAGTTGGCGCACCATCTATTTGCTAATAAGGTCGAACAGTTCTTTTACGAACACCAACTTGATTATGTTGCTGCTGCAACTTATGAAGTCATCTTAGAAGATAGAGACTTGGCATTGGAACTTTTTTATGCGCTGCAAGAAGGCGAAATTACTTTCCAAGAAATCGCCCGCCAATACATTCAACAGCCAGAACTCCGTCGTGCTGGTGGATATCAAGGAACCCGACGGCGCACGGATTTTCGACCGGATATTGCTGCTGCGGTATTTGCAGCCAGTCCACCAGAAATACTCAAGCCAATTGTGACTCCAAAAGGAGTCCATCTAATTTGGGTTGAAGAAATCATTCAACCCAAATTAGATGAGGAGTTGCGCTCTGCGATCCAGCAACAATTGTTTTCTGGATGGCTACAGCAACAATTTGAAACACTGGAGATATTGACTCTGCTTGATTCCGATACTCATCCTCAAGCATCAGAGGATGTGTTGGTGCAGGCTTAAGTTCAGTTTTCAGTTAGTCTCCATGATGTTAGGAAATTTTAAGTTTTGTTGATTTACATAAAAGTAAATTGGGTTAGATTCAACCATTTTTTTGAAAAAGGATAACTGATAACTGATTAGGTCAGGCTGAGTATTGCTAAAAAGGATTTTTATATTTAGAAATTCAAGAATTTTTCAACCTTTTTTTTACTAACCTGTTGACCAAAAGGAGGTTATTTATATGAATTTTGCGTGAATGTTTCAATAGTTTTTTAAAAAAATGTGTGAACTTTAAGCTAGGAGTTAAAGCATAAATATTTGGGCTTTTTTAACTATAAAAAAAGCTCAAATATTTGTGTTATTTTATTGTTGCTATTATTAAATAAATAAAAATAACTGACACAAATACCCAAAGTTGCAAAAGAAAAATAAATAAATTAAATATCAAAAATATGGTTTTCTAAAAATAGAATGCTATAGTGATATACGTAACCCAAAAAAGTTTGGTTGCAAAGACACAACGAGAAACAACAAGTAATTCCCAGGATAAGACCATGATTATTTCTGATATCTCTCACATCGAAGTTGCTGCTGAAGAAAATAGCGTAGTCGGTGGAATAGCAACTGCTACTGCAGGTGCTGGTGCATCAGCTTCTGGTGATAACTTTGCCGGCTCATCTACTAACACTTTTGCTGCTGCTAGTGAGTTCTTTACCACGTTCCCCTTCTTCAGCTCACGTTTTAGTGCTAACTCAAGCTCTAACTCGCAAGCAGGTGCAGCGTAGGCACAGTTTTGTCAACCAGCCTAATTCAGCTAGAAAAATCGCTGAAAGCTGTTAAAAAGCTTTCGGCGGTCTAGTATTCCAATAGGGGGCACAATGAGTCAATTAACAATTCATGACCTCAGCTTTTGTGAAAGCGCACTTGCTGATAGTAATCAAGTGCAAGGGGGAGCCGTAGCCTCTTTTTCAGCAAACTTTCAAGCTGCTAATTCTACGCGCAATTCTGCATCTTGGTTCATTATTGGTAGCCCCACCAGCCCCAACGCCGACATAGTAGCTAGTATTTCTGGTGGTACTGCTGGCGCAACAGCAGGTGCAATATCTGGTGCTACTTCTGATGGAACTAATTTTGCCTCTACCTTTACACAAGTTCAAGCTAGAGTCTAAAGCTTGTGTAAACTAGTTTTGATTAAAAAGCTATTGACTACAAGCCCCGATAAAGCCTGTGGTTCTATTCAATAGCTTTTTAAGCCTTAAAACTAAACCGAAAAAACAAAGTTTGGTTGCAAAGATAGAACCAAAAACAACAAGTAATTCCCAGGACAATACCATGATTATTTCTGATATCTCTCACATCGAAGTTGCTACTGAAGAAAATAGCGTAGTCGGTGGAATAGCAACTGCTACTGCAGGTGCTGGTGCATCAGCTTCTGGTGATAACTTTGCCGGCTCATCTACTAACACTTTTGCCGCTGCTAATGAATTCTTTACCACGTTCCCCTTCTTCAGCTCACGTTTTAGTGCTAACTCAAGCTCTAACTCGCAAGCAGGTGCAGCGTAGGCAGAACTTTGCCAATCAGCCTAATTCAGGCTAGAAAAATCGCTGAAAGCTGTTAAAAAGCTTTCGGCGACCTACTATTCCAATGGGGGAGCACAATGAGTCAGTTAACAATTCATGACCTCAGCTTTTGTGAAAGCGCACTTGCTGATAGTAATCAAGTGCAAGGGGGAGCCGTAGCCTCTTTTTCAGCCAGCTTTCAAGCTGCTAATTCTACGCGCAATTCTGCATTCTGGTCCATTATTGGTAGCCCCACCAGCCCCAACGCCGACATAGTAGCTAGTATTTCTGGTGGTACTGCTGGCGCAACAGCTGGTGCAATATCTGGTGCTACTTCTGATGGAACTAATTTTGCCTCTACCTTTACACAAGCTCAAGCTACAGTCTAAAGCTTGTGTAAACAGGTTTTAATTCAATAGGCTTCTTGCATCAATAGCACCAAGGGAATAAATTTCTCAGCTACACAAACGAAGTCTGCCTCTGCAGGCTTGATTTGTGTAACCGAAGCATCTCAGCTTTTGTGAAAGTAAAGTCTCCGATTTTAGCCAAGTACAAGGAGGAAGTCTTGAAGTTGGCTTAAAGGTTAGTTTTGATGCTGCTAACAGTATCGGTTTTGATTCAAACTTCTCAGTTATTACCACTGGTTTGACTAGTGCCAATATTGTAGTTACTGGTGGTAGCGCTAGTGCCGCTTCTGCTGGTGCTGCTGCTGCTGTTGATGGATTTATTGGTCTCTTTTCCTCTACATCTGCAACAGCCTCCTAAAGCTTGTGTAACCACATTTTAAGTAGCCTTTATGAGCGATCTCCATAAAGACCACTTAGTTCAAAATCTATGACCTAGAAGCCATGACAAAGGTCATGGTTTTAATCAGCAGATTGTACTCAAACAAGAATCCTAAATAGGACGTAAACCAAAGGAGAATATAGTGGAAATTCGTGATTTGGACTACCAGCAGAGTTATTTAGAGTCTCTGAATGATATGAGAGCTAAAAGCTTAGTTGGAGGCGATGGTGGTGTAATTTTATTATCTACAACTGGAACGTTACTTATTGCTGACTATACCGGACGTAACGCTATAGAAGCTAATAACGCCAGTTTTGCTTCAATTACAGGATCTTTTCCTAATGTTCAGGTAAATGGTGGAACTTTGATTCAAGGAACAATAACACCACGTTAGCCTCAAATGGCTTTTCCCAAGTCAAGCAGTAAAACTTAGCATAACTGCTCTTGCATTTAAAGTGTGTTTGCAAATGTAAACACACTTCAAATGTATAGTCAAACAGGATAAGAATTCGGTTGATTGGCACTTTAGGTTTAAGTGCCCTTAGATTATTAATGTGAAAAATGCTGGCGTTCAAAGTAATTCCTACGAATATGGATTACCTTGAACCTATTTCTGATTGGGAGCATCCCAAATGTTTAAATTTATTGTCATGCTGAATGGAGCGATAGCGCAATGAAGCATCTCAAGCCTTGTTCACGACTTGAGATTCTGAGTCCCTGAGTCCTTACGGACACGCTGAGCGCAAAGCGCACGCTACGCGAACGCGAACGGGACACGCTTCGCGTTCACGAAGTGTGCGCTTTGCGCTTACGCTCCTGTTCCTTCGCTTCGCTCAGGACTTCGCTCAGAATGACAAACGTGTTTTTCAAAAATTGGGATGCTCCCTTCTGATTTGCCTATTAACCATTCTGATAATTAAGAACTAGGACAACAATTTAGGTGGCGTTATACTCCACCTAAATTGTTGTTTTTTAGCAAATAGATAAAGTTTTTATTTTACAAAAATTAAGGAAAAAATGTGTTCCTAAACTACCTAAATTGTTTATAGTTAAATTATTGAACTAAGGCAGTTCAACTTTAAATTAATCTCTTTTGAGTAGATAGGATTTATGGCTACGATAAAAATATCTGAATTGCAGCCTACAAGCCAATTTGAGAAAGTATCTGACGCCGATTTACGGTTAGTCAATGGAGGTGTAGACCCAAGCTTCCAATTGGTTGTAGGTGGAACTTCCGCTACCACAGGTGCTGCTGCAGGGGGAAGAATTGAGAACGGCACCAGTTCTGTTTTCACTTTAGAAGGAGGATTAGATTCTCAAGATTTCAAAATTAATGTGACTGCTTTCGCTTTCTCAAAATCTTCCCCTGTGTAAAGATTTTCAGAGACATTTTTGGCAGAATAGCAAACAAGATACGTCAACATACTACCAACAAAAATCAACGGAGAAGTTATGGCTAACATCAAAATTTCTGATTTGCAATCTGGCTTGCTTGATGAAATATCTGTTAAAGATTTAGAAGTAGTTTATGGAGGTGAAGGTGCTCAATTTGTTGGTTCAACCTCAGGAACCATCCTAGGTTTTTCCAGTGGTGGCGGAAGCACGAATGTCAGTTCAAAGAGTATTAGTCAACTTGATGGTGTAGTGGGTGCTTTCGATGTAACATTTGGAACAATAACCACTGGTTCCTCTTCACCCTTTTAGACAACTTAATGCTTTAGGCATTACCTAAAACTGTATATTAGGGCTGGAGTTAAGAGTTGGCTCTAGCCCTTCATTTTTTAACGTCGTGCTTGTAATGTCGCTAATGACGCGATGCAAGTGTATGTTCATTTCAGTCAAGGCTTTGAAATTTTTATTTAGATGCGTTTGCCCTAGTCTGACTCACATCTTGTACCATTTTCGTCCTGACCTCAAAAATTAGGCTTTTGAACAAAAAACTCAGGGTTTTAGGTTAAATAAATCGTATTAAATCCGGTTTTTGATGATAATTCAAGATTGGGATGAATTTCTTATAGAGTCATCTAAAAATAAAAAAGTACTTATTTATTTACAAGATTTGAAGTCAGGTGATGATAAAGTAAAAAAAGATTTTTTTAGAGAATAATCATTAGCTCATATCTACCTTGTTAGGTGCATCAGTTGATTTTGCTGAACCTAATAAGAATATAGAGAAGTTAGCGTTGCAAGCTGAGCTTAGGTTTTGTAAAAATACCAGGAATTGAATTATGGGGGCTATCTTATATCCACTCTATACGGTAGCTAATTTGGTCTTAGCTACATGGAGCATTAGTTTATGGCAACACTCACACCATGCCAACATATTGTTGCTGATGTTAGTAGTAGCTGGAATGACCTATGACAATCTCATCATTTCGCTAGGTCGTTTGATTAATGAAGGTGTTTGCCTAAAATTACTTAATCGCCTGCGCTTCTTATTACATGATTTATTAATTCCATTGTTAGTAGTAGTGGCTGTTAAATTAGCCAGTGCTGCTGGTGTGGTGTGGGCAAGTCAACCGATTGTGTTCTCTGGTTGCTGGACGATCGCATTTGGTTTGATTGGATTGGGATTGGTGACTAATTGTAAGCAGTTGGAACTAGCACCAATAACTTTTGCTGGCAGTTTGCGATATAAACCTAAAAACAGTCAAGTGCCAATTTTGACAATTTTAATCGCCTTGTTAGTTGGTGTGGCGGGATTCTATATTTGGCATGAAATCCAATGGCCCTGGATGTTTGTGGGAACACTAGTAATGTTTTTTGGCAATGCTTTACCTACAAAGATTTTTGGTTCTCTAGTTGGTTCGGCAGTTGATTTTGTATTTATGTTAGCTCTGTTGGCAACACAGATTGTGTTGTATTAATTAGGGATAATTTCGCGTCTCTATAAAGCCCAAACTTTCGTTTAAGGCTTGCTGCAAGACGGGAATCCAATCCATAAATTAGTAATCAAGGGTAATAGCATGACTCAGACTGCCCGGAAATATACAGAAAGTCTTCCTGCTCCACTGCTACCAACAAAGCAGCATCGCACCAAAGCGGTTCCTTTGATGTTGGCAACGGTGACGATTTTAGCAGGTGTTGGTTATGTATTTTGGAGCTTACAGCCGCAACCTAGAGCAGATATACTCAAGGTAAGTGGACGGATTGAAGGTTATGAGACTGAGATTGGGGTAAAGCATTCGGGACGAATTGAGTCGATTGCAGTACGCGAAGGGGCAGCGGTTAAAAAGGGTCAAAAGTTAATTGAGTTAGATAACAGCAACGACCAACTGCTGCAAGGACAACTGCAATCTGCACAGGCACAGGTTGCGGCTGCTCAATCTGATGAACAAGAGGCTCGTTCAGATATAGAGCGGGTACAAGGTGAAATAGAACAAGTCAACAGCCAAATTCTTGAAGCACAACTTAATTTAGAGCAGTCCCGAGGTGATGCGGTAGGTCGGATTAATCAAGCACGATCTAACGCTGCGGCAGCTAGAGCACAACTGGTGCAAGCACAGGCAGTACTCAAACAGGCAGCAGCGGAAGTCAAGCTAGCTAAAATAAATCGCGATCGCTACGCTAAATTGCTGAATGATGGAGCAATTAACCAACAGCAATTTGACCAAACACAAACTACCTTCGATACTGCAATAGCAACTTTACAGGCACGACAGGCAGCAGTGAATGCTAGTTCTGAGCAGTTAAGCGCTGCCCAAGCGGGACTTGTCCAAGCGCAATCAACAGGTTTCAACCCTGGTATTAGGAACGCGCAGTTAGAAGCATTAATGAGAAAGCGTGCTCAAACCTATGCTCAAATGAAATCTGCTTTGGCGCGAGTGAAATCTGCTCAGGCAAAGGTCAAAGTTGCCTTGGCATCAAAGCAACAAATCATGACCCAAATTGAAGATTCCAAGAAAGACCTGAATGTTGTCAGCCCTCTAGACGGTGTGGTAACTGTCCGCAGTGTAGAACCAGGTGCAGTGGTGGATAGTCAAACGAAAATTCTGACGGTGATTGACCCCCATACGATTTATTTGAGAGGTTTTATTCCTGAAGGGGATATTGGCAAAGTGCGCCAAGGACAGGTAGCTAAAATCTTGTTAGATTCTGCGCCTAACAAACCCCTCAAAGGTAAAGTGATTGCCATCGATCCGCAAGCCTCGTTTACACCTGAGAATATCTATTTTCAGAAGGATAGGGTCAAGCAAGTCGTCGGTATTCGCATGAGTGTTGAAAACCCAGCGAGCTGCTTTAACCCTCAACAACCCTACGTTGGTGTAGATTTACCCTG
Source organism: Kalymmatonema gypsitolerans NIES-4073 (assembly GCF_002368435.1). GTDB lineage: Bacteria > Cyanobacteriota > Cyanobacteriia > Cyanobacteriales > Nostocaceae > Kalymmatonema > Kalymmatonema gypsitolerans. The sequence goes on along the minus strand of NZ_AP018268.1, from coordinate 8,047,162 downwards.
TGCCAAGATTGGGATGCCAGCTGATGCAGAAATTCTATTGAAGGGTGAAGGGTAATATCAATGAACCACAAAGTCACAAGTGGCACTCAAATTTTACCTCAAACCCTTAGTCTCTCCGCTGAGGCTGTCTATATTCGAGGCTTGCACAAGCACTATGGTCGTTTAGCCGCAGTGCGGGGGATTGATTTGACAGTGCAGCAGGGTGAGATGTTTGGGCTGATTGGTCCTGATGGTGCAGGGAAAACCACAACGTTTCACATTCTAGGTGGGGTGATGGAACCCACAGCGGGAGAAGTGCAGGTATTTGGTCAGCTTGCACGGGATGCTCGCGCCATGACGGGATATCTGACGCAGCAGTTTTCTCTGTACTTGGATCTCAACATTAATGAAAATTTACGTTATGCAGCAGGCTTGCGGCAAGTGCCGGATGATTTGTTTTGGACACGTCGCAATCAATTGCTACGCTTGATGAACCTGGAGCAGTTTGCCCAAAGGCAGGCTGGACAACTCTCAGGCGGTATGAAACAAAAACTAGCACTTTGCTGTGTTTTAATTTCACAGCCCCAAGTCTTGTTACTGGATGAACCCACCACAGGTGTTGATCCGGTTTCACGGCGAGAGTTCTGGGATGTGCTAGCCCAACTATCAGCAGAAGGTATGACTATCGTCGTTGCTACACCCTACTTGGATGAAGCAGAGCGCTGCCATCGTGTAGCTTTGATGTATGAAGGTCAAATTCAAAAGATTGGTACTCCCACTTCCTTACGCGCCAGTTTAGCCTTACATCGCCTAGAAGTTCGTACGTCAAACCTGCAATTAGCCGAGCAAGTCCTATTACAGACTGCACAAGCAAACATTGTGGATGTACAAACATTTGGCGATCGCCTTGATGTCCTTGTCAAGGATGTGACTAATGGTCGTACACAGGTGCATGAACTGCTGCAACAGGAACAATTATCATACTTTAGTATTGAGTGTAGCAGCCCCACATTAGAAAACGTCTTCGTTACCCATTTACGGCAACAGGGGTTAGCAAGGCAATTTTTTCCATTTCCAAGAGCTAAGGCAACAAGCAAGCAATGGAAAGTGGAGAACTACAGGTTAACCGTAACAGAAGGCGATAGGGAAACTAACCCTAGTTCCTCATCCACTGCCATCTACGCTCACAACCTCAACCGCTTTTTTGGCAATTTTCAAGCAGTCAAAAGCGTCAACCTTGAGGTGCGCTACGGCGAAATCTTCGGGCTTTTAGGTGCCAATGGTTCTGGGAAAACCACCACAATCAAAATGTTGTGTGGATTGCTTAAAGCCAGTGGTGGTGTCATTTCCCTTGGGGGCGAAACAAGCAATCTTCGTAGTGCTGACTTGCGGCGGCGTATTGGCTACATGAGCCAGAAATTCACCCTTTACGATGACCTAACCATTTTGCAAAATCTGGAGTTTTATAGTGGTGTTTATGGTGTACCTCGCAAGCTACGCCGGGAGAAAATTGATTGGGTGATTGCCATCTGTGGGTTAGAGGGACAGGAAAATATGCTTACCGGGCAGCTACCGGGTGGTTGGAAGCAGCGAGTTGCTTTTGGTGCTTCGGTAATGCACGAACCAAATATTTTATTTCTTGATGAGCCAACATCAGGAGTAGATCCGCTTGCACGCCGCCAGTTTTGGAAGCTGATTAATGACTTTGCCCGCAACGGTACGGCTATTTTGGTGACCACCCACTACCTTGAAGAAGCTGAACAGTGTAACCGCATGAGTTTTATGGTTGCGGGAGAAACCGTCATTTCCGGTTCTCCCAGTTCGATTAAAGCCAGTCAACCAGGACAACTCATGGAGATTATCGTCAACCAAAACCAAGCTGCTGCCGATCTGCTCAAACAACACCTTGACCCTTGGCGTGTCTCCATCTTTGCCGATAGCTTACACGTTGTCCTTGACGATCCCGATCAAGAACTTCCTCGACTACTAAAGCTTATAGAATCTGCCAAAATCACCATTTACCGTGTCCGCCCCATTTCTTTCTCCCTAGAAGACGCTTTCATCGGTATAGTACAACGAGCGCAAAACTAGAATTTTTTTATATTTTTTTATATTTTTTTATATTTGTTTATATTTATGAAACGGATTTTTGCTCAGTTTACCAAAGAACTAGTACAGTTTCACCGCGATCGCCTGACATTAGCGTTGGCATTTCTACTGCCATTTATGACGTTACTCATTTTTGGGTTTGCGATTCGCTTAGAAAGTAAAAATATTCCGTTAATCGTGCAAGATTTTAACCGCACAAACATTAGCAGTAGCTATATCGAGCGACTATATGCCACAAATCAGTTTATGCCCACCCAATGGTTAGGAGACGATCCGGTGCGGGATGCCATCGACCGTGGCATTGCTAAAGCAGCAGTGATTATCCCTCCTCAATTCAGCCGAGATGTGCAAGCTGGTAGAAATGCTACGGTGCAAGTGCTGATTGATGCTACGGATGTCAATAATGCTCGTGTCATAAAAAACAGCATTCAAAGAGTGACGAATTTTTTTATGCAAGAGCAAGGACTCATGACATTTAAGAGCAGCGTCACACCTCGAATTCGTTTATGGTTTAACCCCGGTCGGTTAGAGTCCCTGTATATTGTACCGGGAGTTTATGCTGTGGTCTTGTGGATTTTTCCGTCTTTACTGACAGCGATCTCAATGGTGAGGGAAAAGGAGAAAGGCACCATATTACAAGTTTACGCTTCTAGTATAAGTGCAACTGAACTGTTACTTGGTAAAGGACTGGCTTACTTGCTGATAGCTATCCTTCAAGCATTCGTAGTCATGGGGCTAGGGTCGCTAATTTTCCAGGTTCGCTTGGTAGGCGATTCTACCACCTTATTACTAGGAACCCTCCTTTTTCTCACAGACAGTGTTTTGTTTGGTTTGCTATTTGGGGTACGAAGCAGTAACCAAAATGCTGCTGTACAAAGCGTCTCTGTTATCGGTTTTGTTACCTCTCTATTACTGTCTGGTTTTATTTATCCGCTTAGCAACATTCCCTTTCCCCTGTCAATTATGCCTAACATAGTTCCCGCCCGCTATTTCATAGATATCACTCGTGATGCATTTGTACGGGGTACGGGATGGGCAGGAGTTTGGTTTGATTTAGTCATGCTAATTGTTTTTGGATTGGTGTTTTTTAATATAACGCGTAGTGTTTTAAGTCGGATGCAATTGCCTTCTTAAACTGTTAGTTGCTAATTGTTAGTTCCTGATTGTTCTACTAACCACTAACTACGAACTACTAACCAATATGTTTTTTTTTGTACGACCCTTTAATAGTTCATTTTGGGCATTACTTCGCAAAGAAATCAATCAAATTTTGCGAGATAAGCAGTTAATTATTCTGCTGATTGTGCCACCAACGATGCAATTATTGCTTTACGGATTTGCACTTAATCCGGATGTACATAATTTGAAATTGGGTGTTATTGATTATGCGAATGTAAGTGCTAGTCGGGAACTGCTTCAGGCAATGACTTCTAATGGCATTTTTACCATAGAATCTGTACCAACAACTGAGAAAGACTTGAGCCGTCAAGTAGAAGAAGGCAAACTGAATCTGGGGGTGATCATTCCACCAGAATTCCCCAAAAAGCTGGCAAAAAAAGAAGCTGAGATTCAAGTATTCATTGATGGAGTGGATGCAAACGCAGCAGGCATTGCCAGTGGCTACATGACTCAGATTATTCAAAATTATAATCGTAACTTTGGGCAAACCCAGCTTAATCCTCCAGTATCACCCCAAGTGGTGTTTCTCTATAATCCAGGACTAATAAGTAGCTGGTTTTTTGTGCCGGGAGTCATGGGTTTAGTGTTAACGCTGGTTGGAACATTAGTTTCAGCAGTCACTGTTGTGCGGGAGAAGGATAGCGGAACTTTGGAGCAATTACTCATGACACCAGCGGCAAACTGGGAAATTTTGCTTGCCAAAATTTTGCCTTTAGCGTTTTTGCTCATGGGAGATATTCTGCTAGCTTTGGCTTTAGGACAATTGGTCTTTGGTTTACCGTTGCGTGGAAATTTTCTACTATTTTTTGGACTGTCGATTATATATTTGCTTGTTGGGATTAGTATAGGTATTATGTTGGCGATGTTTTCAAGCTCGCAACAACAGGTGGTACTGATGTCATTTTTCGTCAATATGCCGATATTGCAGACTTCTGGAGTGCTTGCCCCTATCGAAGCCATGCCCCCCTTTTTTCAAGTCCTGTCTCTACTCAATCCCTTACGTCATTACATTGCCATTGTTCGAGGCATTTTACTTAAAGGGGTTGGTTTAGATGTGTTGTGGATGCATATTTTGGCATTGCTTAGTATTGCTGTTGTGTTATTAACTATTAGTCTTAGCAAGTTTCGCAATCAATTAAGTTAAATTTACATCTTGCACCATTCTCAACAGGACTTGAAAAACCGGGTTTCTGCTTTTAAGGAATTGCAAGCAACCCGGTTTTTGGTACCGATGCAAGATTGGAGTTAAAGGCGTTTAACAGATCCAAATACTTTGACGCTGATCGCAATTGCCCTTGGGCAAACCCAAGGGCAAAAATACACCCAGATATTGAGTCTTACGAGTAGACGCCCCTGGACCTTTGGAAAGCTCTAAGAACCAAGCCTTTACCAGTTATGGGTTTGGCGGCGAGCGCATCCCTTGTGAGGCGATCGTCAGCGCCTTTCAATAAAATAGCTTTATTGACAACAAGCAGGAGCTAGAAGGCGTTGACGACAAGGCTGGCAATTTTGAGTAATTTTGTGATAGCCCAGTGTAGGGTTGTCGATTTTTGTCTATGGAAAATGAAGCGCTAAGGAAGCAACCTGTCTTCAAGTATCAGCGTTTTCCTTGCTTACCAATCAGCAGTCTGAAATAGCTGCTTTGCGTTTGCGTTTCCCAGTCATGCCAAGCATCCCACAACCAAAGAGTAAACTAAGGACTGTTGATGGCTCGGGTGCTTGAACTCTTACTTGATTGGTTTTAGTTTCAACTAGAGTCAGATAAGTTGACTTATCAAAAGTACGGGAATACTTACCCTTGACATCAGCTTGAGCAATTTCTTGCGTTCCGCCAAAAGATGTATTGTAGGAAGACTGAGCAGGATCTAGGGTGATGCTACTGCTCTGTTTAAGTTCAAGAGCATCATTGTTACCTGGAGTCGCTAAATTTCCGGCAATGGTAAAAGAGTCTAAAAGGCTGTTACTTTCGCTGTCGTATAAATCAAATTTTAGGAGTCCATTAGCAGTAGCATTTTCCGCTGTTGGATTGTCAATGGATGTTTTGAGATCCAATAACCCATTGAAATCAAAAGAAAATGTTTCGCCAGGTTGTACTAAAAAGTCGTAACCGATAACCCCTGCAAAGCTTTGCCCCTCTCCAATATAGCTAACACCCTGACCTTGAGCTTTGCTAATAGATGAATTGGAGGCAAATGTCAAGGCAGGGTTTGGATCGACTTCAAAATTGGCATTGGCATCAGCATTGGCATTAACTTGACCATCTGTACTAATCGCGTTAGTCACAGTATCAGTAATAGTCCTAATACCCAATGGATTGCGATTAAAGTTCTCTATATTAAATGTTGCCTCAGAAGATCCAAAAGTAGCAGCCTGACTGGGTAACGCTACTAACATAGAGCTTGCTATTACCGGAGTAGCCAGTACCAAAATTCGGTTGATAAGCCCCAGGTGTTGCTTCATACAATCCTCTTTTGTAAATTTTTGATTCTCAGCCTGATAAACTTGCCTAACGTTAGGTTTGGCAAGTATGAAAATTGCCACAGTAAACTCAAGGGCTTGTTAAATCCATAAGCCCTTCTTGCAGTGGTGGCAAGAAGTTTTTTGTTTAATCACAAATCATCGCTTTATCCGTCTTTGCACCGAAAAGACAGCAACTAATCAAATTGGTAGTATTACCCTGACACCCTGTGTGATTAATTTTGGCTTACGTAATTATACTAATGCCTTAAAAGAGCGGCTTTTATAAATTTCATGTAAGCTACTATCAAATTTTGTAGAGATTTGATGTTCAAACTGTAAAGCCTAAGTATTGTTAAAGTTGCGATAAATACATATGTATTGCCGTTTTCAATAGATACGGAGTTGCGTTCAAAGATATCACGCAGTTGTTGGGACAACCCAGACAAGGTATGCATGAACGCAACTTGGTATAAGTGCCATACAGGCGTTTGTAGGGGCACAGCAAGGCTAAGTGCCCCTAGCTGTGGTGTATGCAACGCCAGAACATTGAATTTAGATACGGCAACAACAAAACCAATCAACCGATGTTTTGAAGGTGCGTCACGGCAAAGCCTAACGCACCGTATAGCTATGTAGCTGATTCTGGGGATGATTCGGATTTTTCAGGTTTGAGTAATGGGAATGCGATCGCATCGCGAATACTCGCACAGTCTGTTAACAACATCACCAACCTGTCAATTCCAATCCCTAACCCACCTGTAGGCGGCATACCATACTCCAACGCTGTCAAAAAGTCTTCATCCACTCCTTGCGCTTCCAAATCACCAGCAGCTTTGCGGGCGGCTTGTGCTTCCAAACGTTGACGCTGATCAATAGGATCAGTTAATTCTGAGAAACTGTTGGCAGTTTCCCGCCCAACAACATATAACTCGAATCGCTCCACCAAACCAGGCTTAGAACGGTGAGGTTTTGCCAGTGGCGAAATTTCCATAGGAAAGTCGGTAACAAAGGTAGGCTGAATTAAGTTTTCCTCTACCTTTTGCTCAAACGCTTCATTCAGCAACTTGCCGATTGAAGGGCAATCTTCGACACCTTCCAAACCAGCTTTTTTACTCGCTACTTTTGCCTCTTCCAAACTTTGGAACGAGTTCAAATCCAAACCTGTATATTCCTGCACCAAATCGTGCATAGTCACGCGCCGCCAAGGGGGAGTCAAATCCACTGGTGTGCCTTGGTAGGCGATTTGCAGCGTCCCGAGAACTTCTTGGGCGACAGTGGTAATAATCCCCTCCGTCAGCGCCATCATGTCGTTGTAATCGGCGTAAGCTTGGTAAATTTCAATTGTGGTAAATTCGGGGTTGTGACGGGTCGAAATTCCCTCATTGCGGAAAATCCGTCCCAATTCAAACACCTTTTCAAACCCACCTACAATCAAGCGCTTGAGATGGAGTTCTGTCGCAATTCGCAGATACAACTCCATCTCCAAAGTGTTGTGGTACGTGATGAACGGACGCGCATCTGCACCCCCCGCTTCTGCTTGGAGAACAGGAGTTTCAATTTCAATAAAATCGCGCTGTTCCAGGTAACGACGAATACCAGCCGTGATCAAAGCGCGACGGCGAAAGGTTTGCCGGACTTCAGGGTTTACTATCAAGTCAACGTAACGCTGACGGTATCGCTTAGCAACATCCGTCAATCCATGCCATTTATCAGGTAAAGGCAACAGGGATTTCGTTAAGATAGTATATTTTTTAACAAAAACAGATAGCTCGCCCTTTTCAGTCCGTTTGATTGTCCCCTTTGCTCCCAAGATGTCGCCGACATCTGTAAGTTGCTTCAAGTGGTTGAAAGCATCAGCATCAACATCTGTCATGCTTTCTTGAATGCGGCTTTTATCTAAATAAAGCTGAATTGTGCCAGTTTCATCTTCCAAAGTGAAGAAAGCCAGTTTACCGAAAACGCGACGCGCCATAACGCGTCCAGCCACACTGACTTCCAAATCAACTTCTTCACCGCTGGGCAAATCGGCAAATTTTTCCTGTAATTCAGCGGCGTGATGGGTTGATTCCCAATGGTAGGCATAAGGGTTCATCCCTAGTTGCCTCAGCTGTTCTACTTTTTCCAGCCGCGTAGCACGAATATCTTCTTCCGACATGATTGACGAACTAAATAGGGCAAGACTTCATTATTGTATTTGACCTCTCCGCGTCTTTTCAGACGGAGATTCAAATTCTGAAGCTGAATTCTCAATGCTCAATTCTAACTCTTTTCATTTTCGCTCTTTTCTTTCGACAGGAAACAAGCAGAGCAAACACTGCACCTGTTGATTTTTGAGACTTTATCATTAGAAGACAGGTTGACTGTTGTAGAGGGTACAAAGTTGCGTTAGCGTCAACTGCTATAAACAGCAGCATAAGCTGTTGGCAGCTGACATCACTAAAAAATGCAGCAAGAGAAATTATATGCACGCAAAGTTACAGTTTGAATACGATCGCTCTGCTGACACCCTGTACATCAACAAGCTTCCTCCATACCCAGAGCAAGAGCCAGCAGAAATTGAGTATGGTGTGATTGCTCGTCTGAACCCTACTACTGGTGAAATTGAAAATCTGGAAATTCTGTTCTTTTCCAAAAGGATATCTGAAAAACCCCTTTTGGAACTGCCACTTTTAGCAGATTTTCGCTTTGCGCCAACTGCATAATCTAAGGGTTTTCTAGTACATATCCGTCTCCTAACTCAGCTTGGTTTGATACCTAATTCCTGCATCTATCTCAAGCATAATTGCTTATTGACAAACGCATAATTATCAAAAATGGTCACATAAGCATAGATGCGGTAATATATCTAGTACTAAGCGGCAAAAATAATCCTTAGGGTTTGATTAAGGGTTCTCGTCAACGCCGTGTAAGCCCTAAGCCTAGGGCACGGCTACTTTGAACATTGACTAGTCAACCATGTACGCCTAGCGGCACGCAAACTCACGCTGGCGGATTATTTCTAGTCAACACTACAAATCAAAAAGCCCCTCCAGAAGGCGCTGTAAGGGACTTTTTGATTAAATTTCGACAAAACCGCTTTTGTCCTGGACTGTGATAATCACCTGATTTGTGCACCAATCAGGTGATTTTCTCTTATGAAGCGATGCTTAAGTTTGCAGGAACTGGGGTTGTTAAGCTTGCAAACCCAGCTGAGCTTGAGCTAGATCCTGCTGAAGCCGAAGTTGTTGTCCTATTTGCGAATCCCGAAGTAAAAGTATCGGTAACAGCATTCTGACCAGCAGCAAATGCACTAGCAAATGCGTCTGCATCGAACGCTGCATAGCCACCTACAACGCTACTTGTTTCAGAAACAACTTCCAAAAACTCTAGATCAGAAATAATCATTGCTTTTTCCCTGTATAAGTTGGTTTTGACGCAGAAAACATCGTCACCTTCCCAGGTGTTCTAGAAGTGTTGCTAAATTATTTCAAATACCCTTCACAGCTCAGTTTGAACTAGCTCTAACAACATATCTAGAACTCCTCTAACTATCTGAGGTATCAGCTAGTTATCAATTTGATGACTGTCTCCTACTCATACTACTATAAATTGACCAAATTACCGTATTTATATATCAAAAGTATGAGATTGTTACAAACGACCTGAAAAATCAGAATCTGCCGGAGTGTCTTTCACGATTGGAAAGTCGGGGATCGCTTACTTTATCCCGTAGGTAGAAAAATCATATTTAAAGTTTGTTTAATAGCTAATTTCCCCGGGCGTTTTAAGAACTTTTACTCATTGAAAAACGCAACAGGCTCTTAACCTGTCACCAATGTCAAGCGGGAGAAAAATTAACGCTGCCAGACGAGAGTGAACAGCATTGGTGCAGGACGCTGGATAATGACTATTGAGCCCACTAGAGAAGACAAATCAAGTCTCTCACAGCCATATGGCTTTTGAAACGCTTACGCCGCTACATTTTTCCCAAACAAAGCCGAACAACCTTTATCTTTGAGTTGCTGTTGAAGGTTGATCTGTAGTTTCGCAAAATGCCGCAACCACCAGTGCTGGACACAAATTGAGTTAATCGAGTGGGCATTATTACCAGCGTGCCCGTCTTTGTCGCTTGAGTTCCCCCTCCCCCAGAAGACCAAGGACTTTATGACGACTATGACTGTTTTACTCAGACTTAGACCTTTTAATGCGATCCATTTCCTTTTGCAATTCTTCAATTTGGCGGCGCAAAGTTTCCACTTCTTGATTTTGGGCAGTCTGCGCTTCTACATTGACTGCTCCCGCAGCGGTTGCTCGCTGATAATTTCCTCTCTTGATTTGCTGATATTCTTCTGATTCTGCCCACTGCCGCAGGTAGTGTATACGTTCCACGGCGAAAGGATGACTGAGCATCGTGCCACGACCGCCGTTGTAAATTAAGAATTTGTATATTTGATTGAGCCCATCTGCATCGAGTGCCTGGTACTCTTCTGACTGACGGATAAACTCTTGTAAACTGCATTCGTTGGCATATTTGATACTACCTCCCGAGACTTTCATCATAGAAGTCATCACGGGGTTTAAGTCATCCATCACCAACAACGCAGCGCGGTCTGCTGATAACTCGGCTTTACGCCGCCATTCATAAAAAGCGTAAATTAAACCTTGAGTGACAAAATTACCTATGCCGAAGGTTAGATCCCCGATCGCAGAAGCAGCACTCATTGCCCATATCGCCATTTGAATTAAAATAGTATGACCACATTTAATATGCCCCAGCTCATGGGCTAGCACCGCCCTAATTTCGGCTTCGTTTAGCAAGTCCAATACCCCTGTATTTATGACTATATAAGGATGCTCTTGCCCCAGCGCATAGCTATTTGCTAGGGGATTTTGCTCAACAAATAGTGCAGGTTCTGGATAAATATCCAAATCCCGCACACATTCCCGAAACATCTGGTAAATAGTGGAATATTGGCGTGGCCCGACTTGGATGGTGTTGCCCATTAAATAAATTAACTGAGGGCGTTCTACGAAAAATTCCACAAATTTACGGGCGACAAAATCAAATCCGGGTAAACTGCGTAAGGCAAGTTCTGCTTGGCGATCCAGAGGATGCCTGAAGGCTTCGCTGGAGATTCCTTTGTAAGTTGGCATAATTAGGGGTATTTGGTTACTAGTTAGGAGTTAGGAGTTAGTAGTTAGTAGTTAATATAACAACCAACAACTAACACATCACAACTCACTCCTGAAAGTAACAACATAATAGTAATGGGGCTAAAAGCAACTAAAAAATCACTTTGTATGGGATTAAAAGCGTGTGATTGAAGCAGAAGTTCATTTGTCACTACATAACTTCCTGCGATCGCAGGCGGGTTTCCCTTCGTGGCCACATCATTTGACGATGGCACGGTTGGTAGCTCGCGCCTTGCGGCTAGGACGTAGCGCCCTGATTCAAGTCGGGGCGGCTTGCGGCTATCAAGGGCGGTATCGTACCAGCTTTGTTGCCTCGGCGTTGATGTGGCACGGTCCTGTGATTATTGTTGCCCCACAAACCGTACAGCAACGACTTGCGAAAGTGGAAATACCCCGCCTACAGCAGTGGCTACAAGTTAATAAACCAATTAGAACAGGTGACGCTTGGCCTGGTGGTGAATTCCAAGGACTGCTCCTAGTCTCTCCCCAAGCTTGGTTAAAAGCGCAGCTGAGTTCTTGTGAGCATTTCCCGAGTGGCATTCCCACAATTATTGATGGAGTGGACGATTTAGAAGACTGGGTGCGTCAAGAGCTGACTATGAGCTTGGAAGCACATGATTGGGATCAACTTATGCTTGCTTGCCCAACGATAGCTGAGGTCATTCGCTCTGCACGGGCGCAACTCACACACGAACTGTTCAAGCGCCCTGCAAATCCCTACGAATGTTATCTCATTTCTCTGGCAGAAGAAGAAATTTTGACCCGTCTGTATTCGGCTTTAGAAATATCCAGCTTACCTGATAGCTGGAAAAACTTCTGGCAGCAATTTCAACACAGAAACCAAATTTCTCCCTTATCCCCCCCATCCCCCTCATCCCCGCCATCCCCCTCATCCCTACTTTGGACAACGATTGCCCGTCGTCAAGGATTATTTTCTTTGCACTGTGCTCCCATTGAATTAGGAGAAATACTATCGCCAATTTGGCAGCGCCAGCCTGTGGTGTTTGTTGGCAGTGCCTTAGAACCGGAAACTGAAGCTCCCCTGTTCCGTCATCGCTTAGGGTTGGAAGATGAGTTAACCTGCCTAAAGTTTTCCTCAGATACCCAAACAGAAGCGATTCAATTGTATATACCCTACCAGTTACCCCTACCCAACACTCCAGAGTTTCAATCAGCATTTATTCACAAACTTATGACACTGGTGTGCCTCAGCGCTACAGCATCAGGATTGACAGTTGTCCTTGTGGGAGATGTGCCGCTGAAAGCTCAAGTGGGGGCAATTCTTGCCTCCGAGTTTGGATCACGGGTGCAGGTGGAAAAAACTTGTTTGGATGAAAATGGGATTTTGGTGACCGGTTGGGAATTTTGGCGTGAGCATCAAAAGGTTTTGCCTGCTCCCCAACTTCTGGCGATCGCGACTTTACCTCTGCCATCTCTAGAAAATCCCGTAGTAGCAGGGCGAGTGGCGCACTACAAGCGCTTGCATCAAGATTGGTTCCGTTTGTACTTGTTGCCAACTGCTTTGAATGAATTGCAACGGGCTGTAGCCCCATTGCGAGAAAGTAAAGGGATCGTTGCTTTGCTTGATAACCGTGTGATTAACCGTAGCTACGGTGCTCAAATTTTGGCTGCCCTCAGTCCCTTGGCACGCATTAACTACCTCGATCCCAATCTGTTTTCCTCTGCAACAGAAGAGGATTCCGCTTGAGGTTCTTCCCTGCTTGCCTTCTTGCGCAAGCCAGGAATTCACAATTTTGAGTTTTGCATATTTTCTAGCACTCGCTTCCAACCAAGCGCTATCATCACCCTTAGCAGAGATTCATTTTTAACACTATGGGTGAAGCAAAGCGTCGTAAAGCCACATTGGGAGAAAAATACGGTCAAGATACAACTCGCATCTTGCCATGGGTTCCTATTACCAAAACCCAAGCAGAAAAATTTGTAGAATTGTCAACCCGTCTGACCTGGTTTGGTATTGGCGGGTTGGTTGTAGCTTGGCTGACAGTTCGTTTCATTGGTCCAGCCTTCGGTTGGTGGCAAGTTGTCTAAACCCAAGCTTAGATAATTTCCCTACACAACAGACAGCCTGGGTACTTACCCCAGGCTGTCTTAGTTTCTTCTTTGTTAATTTATTTACTATTCGTTCTATCGAATCTAGTATATAAAGTATACTTGGTGAGGTAATTCTATTCGATCATATTGTATGTAAAAAACCTATTGTTACCAACGCTTTTTCGTACTTTTGAGGGTTGAGACTATTGAAAAAGCGTATGCCTAATTCTTTTAAGCCGTTATTCAACTAAGTATAAATCGATAACTAAAAGAATGTCAAAAAAATATCTGCCTAAATGGCAACATGGTTATCTTGAGTTTAGTTATCGTCAGTGTTAAGTCAAACGATTTGGGTTTACACTTGAAATTGTGGATTAGGGAATTTTCCTGTATAGATAGTCACTGTCAAACCAGTTACTTATCCCAATCGAGAATTTCAATCTACACATGGTCATCTACCAGTTTCGCCATATCGCCTAGAGAAGTTGGTGTATATACCTCAAAATTTTTGCACTGCTTAGCGGTTGACACAAATTTGACAAGATATATACATAGTTAAAGATTCTGAAAAGAAGTCCAGCTTCCTGGGAGCAAGGAAGGGTGGCAAGTTAACCTAAAAGTAGCCAAGAAAAATACAATATTCGGTATTTTCGGGAGTTGACTTGTGCCGAATATGAGTTACCCTTAAATCGGATTGCTTTAAATTACCATCTACTCTGAGTGAATGTAAAGACAATATAAAGGCTAGCAATCCTGTCCGATATTTTAGGTCTGCAAACTGAATATTTTGATACGACACGCAAAAACTATATCGACTACCCTAAGTTTGGTAGCCAATTCATGAATATATATGTATCTATGAATTGTAATGAATAGTTTACAATACCAGTTGGTAGGAAAATCTAAAGAAAATATAAAAGCAACTCAAATGACTGTGGTGTTTGGAGGGAAAAAGTGTTTCTGAGACTCGCACAACAACATCGGCAATTTGTCCAGGACTTAGTAATGAACTTGCAAGCTTTAGCAATCGTCCTGGAGAGGCGTGGATATCCTGCCTCCTGCTATACCTGCGGCGACCAAATGAATAGTGCTTCGTTTATGGTTAGCCTGGGAGAAAATCATCTCATTCGGTTTTTAGTGTCCGATTACGGGATCACTTGGACGGAAATGCGGGATGATCGCGAATTAATGAAGTTAGAGGGTGCAGAGGCAGTTAATCAGCTACAGGAACTTGCCAATATAGTCAAGCATCCCATGCAAAACAATGTAGGTAATAAAACCTTAGCCAAGCGGTGTTAGAGATTAAAAAGTTAGGAGTTCAGAGTTAAAAGTTAAAAGTTAAGAAATCGTAACTAGTAACTCATTAACTCGAAACTCATAACTTGAATACCTTATTTCAAAGCTCATTAGCATTGCTGCCTAGTACCGCTACCTTGGAATTAACGCATTCAAAATGCCAGAGAGCGCAAACTTTCGGCTTCTTTTGTGTAGACGCAAAGCAGCTTCTAGGATATGGTAGCTTTATTTCCGCCGCTCAGTACTAGTATCTGGTAAGTATCCAAAGCATCTTGATAATTGTCATTTTTAGTGTCAATTCAAATCAGCAAGTAAGCGAAAAGACTTACAAACCATTTCCAATCAAAATAAACGGTGCCCAATAGTAAGGGTGACTGAGGCTACTACCGATGCCTTGCTGTTGAACAGCTACAGGAAAATTTCCTGTAATCAAAGCAATTTGCGCCTGTCGTAAAGCTTGAGCTTTTGTCAACTTGCCTGAGGGTAGCAAGGCATAAAAAGAACTCATTAAAGACTGCGTACCGCCATCATCTACAGCCCACAACGAAGCAATAGCAGACTGGGCACCAGTTTTTTGAATTTGGTAACCAAAGCCGAGAATTTCTTCACCGTTACCTAACTTTCCTCCTAAGCCAGTTTCGCAAGCACTCAACACAACTAAATCAACACGAGGTAAAGACCAGGTAGCGACATCTCTGAGGCTAGCGCGATCGCCATTCCCAAACAAGATAAAAGAATCTTCCGGCTTACCAACGACAAACGCCGCATGAGTTGCTAGATGAACAATTGTATAATCGTCCATTTGCGGCACAGTCGTCTTGAGGGTAAAAGCATCATCTAAAATTTTCGTTGTTCCTGGGACAGTAGCTGCTAAACTTTCCACTTCCCGTTGCGCAAATGGTAACCCAGAAAACGTCAGCTGACGATTAGCTACTTTAACGTTATAAGTACCTTTGGTAAAAGCAGCAGCTAAAATGCGCACATTAGATTTCCTTGGGGTGTTAAAGTTAGTCAAGCTGGCTGCGGTGATATGATGGACACCAAAGCGTTGCACGAGCCACTGTTTGCCATCATACAAAGCAGCTAGAGGAATGTAGCGCAACTGGTCATCTGGTGCATAAATCAGGGTTTGTGTACCTGCTTGCTTAAGGTCGTTTTCTATCGGTTTAATCAGCCAATCGTACAACTGCCTTGCGGGTGTTTTGACATCTTCTGTAGTGCGATTTTCTAAGCCTTGGCGAAAAGCCGCAATTGTCTGGTATAACTTTTCTCGTTTGACAGCGACAGTGCGATGAATAGGCGGAGATTCTGGAGTGACTAGGATTAATTCCAAACTGTCTTTTAAAACAAGGGGATACAGAAGTACAGATTTTTCTGGCAATCGTGCCAAATTATCCCGAATCGCATTGAGACTTTCTAAATCCAAATTTTGCTGCCTTGCTGTGCGGCTGATTTGGTCTACCTGTGCCGTTACTGCGGGACTAGAGATGAAATCATAGAATTCATCCATAATTTTTTGCTGAGTCGCCACCAATTCTTGAATCCGCTGTTTCTGTTGCGGTGTTCGCGATTCTGCAGGAATCTCGCGCAGTGATACCAGTTCTTTACCTTGGGTAACAGCATCATCCAGGGTTTTATCCAACTTCTGTTTAATTTGTCGTTCTGGTGGCACGATCTCAATGCCTTTGACAGTTAGTTGATTACCCTGCACGTTGTGGAGATACTCTTCGAGTTCTTCCACTTTCACCAAATCCATAATCCTTAGCGCTTCCTTGATACGCTTGCCCTTTAGTAATGCTTCACCTAGAGTGCGGTATGTCTGAGCAACAGTCAAGTTGTAGGCATCTATTTGCGGTACAGAAAACGCTGCTGGGTTCAAACGAACTTTCTCACGATTGATAACGCAATGTTTGTAAAAGAAAATTGCTAACTCTGGTTTTTGAAGTCGCTCAAATAAGTAACCTAAATTGCTGTAGGTTTTGCCCAAAGCAATATGAGCCTGTCCTGGAGTTTTTTCGTTAAGCTGGAGTTCTTTGTTAATGCGTAAGGCTTGCAGATAATATTTGAGTGCTTGCGAATATTGACCTTGATTTTGGTAAACTCTACCAATGTTGTTGAGCGTTGCAGCATGTACAGAGCGTTCTTCGTTTTCTTGGCTCATGGCTAACGCTTTTTCTAATATCTGCAATGCTTGTGCAAATTTACCTTGCCCAGAGAGTTTGATCCCCTCTTGGTTGAGCCGCGTGACCTGAGATTGGTTATTGTTTTGGGGTAAAGCCTGAACGGTTTTTCTCGAATCTGGCTGTGCCTTTGCATTTGCAGTCATCAGACGAGTTCCTAGGAATGCCATTCCAGAACTCAGAGAAATCAGTAGTGTAACAAAAACAACTCTAAAAAACCGATTAGGAACATGCATAAAAAAACCTTCCTGTGTCTGTAATTCATTAGTGCTGAGTGCTGATTAAATCCTCACGAAAAAATCCAGGGGATTGAACAACAAGGAAAAAGAGTCTTTATTCTCCATGAATAAATTCACGGTGTAAGACCCCTTTTCCTTAACGCTTTTTACTCGGGAGACTGTAAAATAAAAAATTAAAAGTTATACATTGACAAAAATTTAATTATGTGTATTGAGAAAGATTTGATTACTGGAATCGAAGTTAAGCCTTCTTGAGCTTTCCTTGCTGTACTCTTAGTAGGGTGAGCAAAATCAGCTTATGCACGCTTGGAAATAGAAATAAGAAAGCTTGACGCGTTGAGTCATTGATTCACACAACGATTTTTTTGTAAAGTGCGTAAGTTCTAAAAATGTAGCCCTTTCAAGGTGACTCGTAAAATCTCTTCTTTTCTCTCTGCGCTCTCTGTCTGGTGCGGTTTATAAGTAATTTATTTAACCCGATTAGGCGCAGAGGAGCCAGCGCTGCGGGAGGGTTTCCCGGAGCAGGCGACTGGCGTTACACAGAGTAAAGAGGTTAAAAAAGAGTTTTTTGACCAAAATTTTTACCCACCTTGAAAGGGTTGGTCCTATAAATATTTCTTACTTTTATTTCTTGTGCGATTCGATGTCGCACGTCGGAGAGTGAGCCCCGAAGATCGACTCCTGGCAAGTTGTACAGTATCAAATTAAATGACATCGGCACAAATTTATGTCATCCAGCCAATCTGATCGCTGCACGCTTAGAAGCATTAGGGTTGATGCAATGTTTGTCCTCTCCCTGTCCGGACTCGAAGCTAAACGTGATTAGAGTAAGCTGTTCCACATCTAATTTTCCGGAACGAGTTAAGCCAGCCAAAGGTTTCAGACGACAAATTATGCAAGTTAAATGTGGAACAGCTTAGTATGCCAAGACGAATGCCCCAAAGTTTGCTGCACCAGCTGCACGGATGCGTGCTTGTTTAAACTATGCCTAGCGTGTTAGAGAAATTCTAACTTTCTTTTATGTCATCTTTGAACCAAGGTTTACCTGTCAAAACCTTGTATGCCTCGATATAACGCATACGAGTGGCTTGAATAATCTCATTAGGTAATTTTGGCGGTGGTGGAGTGTGATTCCATCCACTTGCGTCTAACCAATCTCTGACAAATTGTTTATCTAAAGATGGAGGATTGGTTCCAAGTAGCCAATCCTTTTCGTACCAAAAGCGTGAAGAATCAGGTGTTAGAACTTCGTCCGCTAAAACTATTTGTCCATCAACTATACCGAACTCAAACTTCGTGTCGGCGATGATAACTCCTCTAGCTTCAGCATATGATGCTGCTTGAATATATAGTTCCAGTGAGATTCTGGCAAGTTCGTCAATTGCATCTCCAACAAGCCTTCGAGCTTCTTCAAAGGTAATGTTCTGATCATGACCATCTTTGCTTTTCGTACTGGGAGTGAATATGGGATGAGGTAATTTCTCTGCCAACTGAAGTCCTTTCGGGAGTTTGAGTCCTGCTATCTGACCATTGGCAGCATATTCTCTCCAAGCAGAACCAGCAAGATAGCTACGAACAATACATTCTATTGGAAACATCTCAGCTCGTCGCACAATCATGGTTCGGTCTTGTAACCAACTTGGTTTTCCAAGTTCAGCAAGCAATGTGGTTATCTTTTGATTTGTAGCAGTCATTAAATGGGTTGAAGTTATGCTGCTAAACATCTCCGTCCAAAACAGAGAAAGCTGATTGAGCACACGTCCTTTATCTGGAATTTGCTCGTGAAGCACTACATCATAGGCTGAGATTCGATCTGTAGTTATGATCGCCAGATGTTTATCATCCAGAGCATATATCTCTCGTACCTTGCCAGAAGCGATGTGTTCCACTTTCTTAATCTGTAAGCTCATATTGTTTTTTGGAGAAATGGGTGATGGAGTAAAACAAACTGCATAAATTGAAATGCTAAATCGGCAATTACTTGAGTTATGAACCTTACTGAGCAAAGGCAAATATTGCTTTTGGAGAGGCAACCCGGATATAGTCCTTACAAGTCATAATTAAAGACTGGCTTAAGCTTGCAACGTTAAAAGCAATAGGGTCACATTCCACCAACAACTCGTCAATAAATAAAGAATCCAAGTTTGAAAAGATAGGTTTTGCAAACGGAGGTAAAGAACCAGGTACTAATCCTCCTGTTAGGTCAGCCAGTTCCTCTACAGTAGCGAACCGAAGACTTTTAACATCAGGAAATCTTTGCTTTAGAGTCTTAGAATTCAATTTCAAGTGACTAGGCAAGACAAATACGTCGAACTCAGTAGTTCCATGTTTTCGCTCCAACTTCATTAAGATTGCTTTTGCTCCCGTTACATTCGTAAATCCTTGTTCTGCACGAACACGAGCGCTCTCATCACTTGTCCGGGTTTCGGCATGTGAAATAAGTGTATATTGGGCAGCTTGTTGATCGAGGTAGTGACAGATTTCCTGAACTGTATCCTGACTCATGATTAATTCCTATTCAATCAATGAAAGTGAAAATAATGAAGAGTAAAAACTGGGGTAGTCCATCTCCTACCCCAATTACATTTTTCTACTCCAACAAAAGTGCTTGCATATCGAAAGCATAGCTGGAGGAAGCTAAGGCAGCGTTTCGCTGACGCAGATCAGTCAGAGAATGCCGACAAAACAAGCGTTGTAACCAGCGTTCTCGATATACACTACGTCGAGCATGAAGACAACGATGGTTGTCAAATAACACTAGCATTCCAGGTTTCAGAACTATTTCCTGTGCGACTTGAGCGAGGATTGCTACAAGGGCACTAAGCGCATTTGCAGCCTCTTCATCCATTGGTCTGACTGAATGGAGATTGCCTGAAAACTCTACCACTCCATTGTTTCCAGTGGTGAGCATCGGTTTCCACTCAGACAGCAGCTTTTTCCCGTTCCAAACCGATACGGAGTCAGGTAACTCAACCCGAAAGCGATGTTGTTGAAGCACTTTTTCATGGTGTGGCTCCAATCGTTCCAGAGCGTCATCAATGCAAGCAATTAAAGTAGGAACATTACCAGGATTGACTAAACCTATGAGCATCAGGTATTCAGGGCGGTAACGACGGTGCAAGATGGCATGATCAGTGTGAAATCCCAGCGCCACCTTGCCACAATTCGAGAGTTGGCGCTGTTGACCACTTATGGGAGCAACTTCATGCACGAGTGCTCCTTCTTTTTCTTGAAGATAGGATAATGGATTTAACCCCAAAGCACCTGCAATGCCAATTAATACACTTTCACTGACCCAGGATTTCTTCCATGATGGCCGTTTTCCATCTGTCGGAACTCCCATCAATTGAGAATCCCTGGGAAGATTGTTTAGTAAACGATAAGGACGAGTAGATGGTTGCTTAATGGATACTACTTCTTGCAGCAGTTCTGCTGGCACAAACTCTCTAGCAATTTCAGGAGCATAAGTCAGCAAAACTTCGTAGGGATCATCGTTGCTAGGAATGCTTAGGGACTCTAATGCCTGTCCCCAGTATTTTTGATTTTGGGTATCTAAATTTAGAGGTGCGCTCATATGCAAATATGGTGATTGGTTAATCATCGTCATTACTCCACCATCGCAATGTTCAGTGTTTTTTCGAGTTTGTTAAAACTAGTGATGGAATGAACTCGCAGCACTCTCACACCAAGCTCAACCGTAAAGATCATTTCAAACCCGCAGGGTTTGATAAAAGAATTTTTGTTGTCATATTCAGTCCTTTGATTGAAAAATATCATCAATGATTAAATAAAAAATCATGTTGATTTTTTACTGCTTTAAAAAGCATTTTTTCATATCTAAATTAAACAAACAATATCAGGAAGAGGTAGTCTTTAGTTGATTTGATGTTATGGAAGGTTTATTTTATGTTTAAGTAAGTTTAGGCTTCTTAGAAATTTCCAGAAAATAAAATGCCCAGCCGTCGCTTTCGCCCCGAAGGGCGAAAGCGCCTAAATACCTCGGCTTCACCAAAAATATTATTGAAACGGCTGGGCATTTTATTACTTGTAGGTGCCTTATGGTAAAATTAGTTAAAAAACAAATTTGCCAATATTTTTATATGTGCAAAGATAATCAAGATAATTTAAAAATTATAAATTTTCAACAATTTAATTTAAATTTGGAAAAGCTAACATCAAGAGAACATGATGTTCTGAAGTTGTTTATACGCGGCAGGACTGATAAACAGATAGCGAATGAACTTTATATAGGGGAAATAACGGTTAGACTGCATAGAAGAAATATTCGTCGTAAATTTGGTCTATGCAATATATTGTCTAATAACTTGCGTGCTTATCTTATAGATTTATTTAATAAGTACAGACCTGAGTTAATATACGAATTGAACCCAAATGCTACTTCGTTAGCCAGCTTACCCCAAATTATTAGAAAGACACCTAACGATAGTCAGGCTATAATAGAATTGCAGGAAAGCATAAGTGACGGTGCTAATATTAATGAGCAGGATAACGAAGGGCGTACTTCGCTTTTTGCGGCAATCGAGATGAACCGTGTACAAATAGTGGATTTTTTGCTTGAACAAACTGGAATTGATGTCAATCTGCAAAATAACTATGGGTGGACTCCACTTCATAAAGCTGCAAATATTGGTTCCTTAATACTGGTAGATAAACTGATTAAGCGTGGAGCTAATCCTGCATCAGTCACTAATATGAGAGCAACTACTGTGTATGAAGCGGCTTTTGGCTCTAATAGTCCTGCAATAGTACAAATACTAGAAAGTGCAGGAGCAAATGTTAATCTTACTAGCCAAGATGGATTTACTCCCCTAATGGTTGCTATCTGGCGTGGCAATTATACAGTTGCTCAATATTTAGCTGAAAGAACATCAGACATCAATGCAGCAGATCTACAAGGAGAGACTGCTTTTTACAAAGCATACAATTCGAGAAATTATGATTTGATGGTGATACTCCTTGATAAAGGTGCGGACTATCACATACGTCCTATTCTCCAACCTTCGATTATTAGAGAAGACAATTTGTTTACATTTGCAACAGAAGGTAACATTGAAAAAGTACGTCAGTTTCTTGAAAAGAATAATTTTAATATAAATCAAAGCTATCCTCCATATGAGCGAACAGCATTGCATCAAGCATCTGAAAATGGTCATTTTGAAATAGTAAGATTGTTAGTCGAACATGGTGCTGATGTTTTTGCTAAAAACAATCATGGAAGAACACCAAGAGATCTGGTTTTAGGGAAGAATCAACATATAATTAACTTTTTATATCGTGTAGAAAGAAGTAGACTTGGTATCAGCTAATGCTATTGCACAATTTGAGTTACTAAACTCAGATCTTGCACCTAACCGTATAACCCTGGGTTTAGTCAAAAGCAGCGCAATAAAGCTACAGCATTTTTCTTGACTTTTCTTGGTAAAATAAGGGTTTTAGGCTTAGTACTGTGTGTTAAAATAATATCAATTTTTATTGGTAAAAGATGTGAGTAAATCTACTTTTTTAATACATAGCTACGTAACAGCTTATATTTAGAAACATATTTGCAATAAATCGAAGGAAGATACAATAATGATGACAGAAGTTTTTCGGTTAAGAAATCTCGAACAAGCTATTGAGCAAGCGGCTAAAGATGAACTCTCGAAATATGAAGCTTCTAGCCAGTGTTTCTTCAATTATTTGGAGCAATTATCAAAAGATAGTTTTAATAGAAAACAGTTCCAAATTTATCGAGATAACTTCTTTTTTAGGACATCCTCTACTACTCGTTCTATTTTTAGGGTGTTTCTTGCTGCTGCCTTAAATGCAGATTATACTACTTTTTGTAGTATGAGAGAAAATCTTTTCGATGAGTTAGGAAGAGGAAATCCTGAGAAAAGACATCTTACTTTGCTTGAGAAGTCTTATAATTTTCATGGCGAAAAAGTTTTTGGGCTTCCTAGAATTTCTGTACAAGAAGTGGAACAATCTCCATTAATTTGTGAAGAAGCTCGTTACTTCCGAGAAATACAAAAATCATTATATTGTCATAAATATTACCAGGTGGTTTTAGGATGCTCTTTTGCTCAGGAAGCGGTAGCAAATCATATGCTCGAAAGTTTTTATAAAACTTTGTTCTTGCCTTACAAATTTCTTTATAATGAAGATTTTGAGCAAGTTTCTGAATATTTTCTTACTCATATAACTGGTCTTGAAAAGAATCATGCAGAAAAAGCCAAACAGGCGATTTTCAAAGCTTGCTCCAATGAACATGCTTTACAATTAGTCGTTGAAGGTATATCAAGGTTCTTAAACGCTCAAGCTGTTTTATGGAAGGGTATATTGAGGGAAATGATAAAAGCCCAATCAGAAGATGATTTCGTATCTGTATTTTTATACTAATTCTATGTGAGACTGCACATTAACGCCCTCAGGCTGGAAGCCTGGGGCTATACATACAAAGCCTGCCACCGCAGGCTAATAACATGCATTTTCAGATCGAATTGGTATTAGGAGTAGATACAGGCTTGATGTTAGCAGCGGAAAAATTTTGGTCGTTAGCACGGAATTAGAACAAACTGTCCCATTTACGCGTTCAAACACCTGTCCTAGCAACATGTCTATTCTCCACCCAACAGATTTTCACCTCTCTTGAGCAAACTACAAATCAAGCCATTACACAACACCTTGAAAGGGCTAGTTCTAAAAATGACCGAAAGTCGGAGGGAGCAAGCCCCTAAATTCTATTTATGGGGATAAGCCCGATGGGGAATTTATTCCCCGTCCCAGTTTTCGCACTGCATCACGAATAACATCGTTATAGTCAATACCTTCAGACTCTGACACCTTTTGAACTATCTCCCATTCCTGCTCACTGAATCGAACAGTTAATTTTTTAACTGCGTATTTCTTTGGCATAGCAAAGTTTATCTGTTATTATAGGTCTATAAGACATATTACTAGAAAAGTAAGGGAGGTGATTCAAGAGTGTTGGTACTGGAGTACAAAGCGGTAGTCAAAAAAGCGCAATCCGTAGCCATAGACGAGGCTATTCGTACAAGCCAGTTTGTACGAAACAAGGTATTGAGGTATTGGATAGATAACCGTGGCGTTGGAAAAAAAGACCTTTACCAGTACAACACTCAGTTACGTACTGAGTATCCATTTGTTAAAGATCTGAACAGCCATGCTTGTCAAGCATCGGTTGAGAATGTAGAGCGTGCTATCTCACGATTTTTTGATAATTGCAAGAAGAATAAGCCTGGAAAGAAGGGATATCCAAGGTTTAAAAGAGATACTCGCTCAGTTGAATACAAGACATCAGGGTGGAAGCTGCATCCAACCAAACGACGAATCACTTTCTCAGATAAAAAAGGTATTGGCGAACTCAAATTGTTAGGTAAATGGGATATCCACACCTATCCTCTAGACTTAATTAAACGAGTTCGCATTGTGCGTCGTGCCAATGGCTATTATGTGCAATTTTGTGTAAAAGTGGATGCAGCTACTGAACCTAGAATGGCTAACGGCGAGGTCGGACTGGATGTTGGATTGGAGTATTTTTACTCTGATTCAAATGGGTATCACGAAGAAAACCCCAGATTTTTGCGCAAAGCCGAAAAAGCTATTAAGCACGCTCAGCGTCGTATCTACAGCAAGGAGAAAGGGAAAAACAACAGACGCAAAGCCAAAGGGCAATATGCCCGTAAACATTTAAGAGTAAGTAGGCAACGGGAAGAACACGCTCTTAGAGTGGCGCGTAACGTATGCAAGGCTAACGCCTATGTCGCCTATGAAGAATTGAATGTGAAAGGGCTAGTAAGAAATCGTCGTCTAGCCAAGTCAATAAGTGATGTTGCTTGGAGCGCTTTTCGTCGTTGGTTAGAATACTTTGCAATTAAATTCGGCACTCAAGTTGTAGCTGTTCCACCTCATTACACTTCACAAAAATGTAGTGGTTGTGGGAACGTTGTCAAGAAAGGACTATCAACCCGAACACATACCTGTAAATGTGGATGTGTTCTACAACGAGATGTGAATGCAGCTATCAATATTTTGTCAAAAGCAAAGTCTACCGGAGGGCATCCGGGAAGTAACGCTTGGGGAGTCGCGACCTCTACTCTGCTTGGGGCAACCCAGGCTTGTGCAAGTTGCGACGTTGAGCCAAGAATCCCCCGGCTTATAGCCGTGGGGAGTGTCAAACACTCAAGCATTGCTCCCTTACCCTCTAAGGGTGAGGCAGCTAAATGAACAAATTGCACACAATATCTAACTTTATGCTATTCCAGATTTGGAAAATCTATTTTTGGCTGCAAAAAACTTTAATATGTCAGAGGAAAAATCACAACAACCGCAACTTTCACCAACCAGTGCCATTGACACTCCAGCAAGCAGTTCCTTGGAAAATTGGTTTGAATATCCTATAATATCAAATCCGGTTAAATGCACATACTAAAACAACTATTTGTTTGCGGCCACCAATGGTAGCAAGTTAGACCATGAATTAGAGCGTGGTGATTAGATAGCACTTTGCAACGTTGAAATAAAGCTTCTTCTAGCTCATCTAAGGACTTAAAAGACTCGTTTGCGATTGCTTCATTTGTAAGCGGCCATAGTCGTTCAGCTGGTTGCAGTTCAGGGGAGTGCGAAGGCATTAAAAGAATATGAATGCCTTCAGGGACTTCTAAGTCTTTACTAGTGTGCCATCCAGCTTGATCCATCGTCAAAAGTATTTGTTTGTGCTTGCCAACCTGAAAATGTTTAGCAAAGTCCGCTAAAACAAGATTAAATATGTCAGTCCGCACGTAAGGTAAAATCCACCAATAAGTTTCACCCGACTGGGGATGTACAAAACCATACAACCATAGCCACTTATATCGCCAATTAACTGTAGCAATTGGCTGTTCTCCTGATGGTGCCCATACAGTTCGCAATACAGGCTTTAGCCCCAAGCGATGTTCATCCATTGTCCAAACTTCGACGTCGGCATCTGGATTTTCTGTTTGTATTGTTTGTGTCTCCAGTGCCAACTTTTTTTTCCAAGATTCTTGTTCCTCCCAAGAAGTTTCCTCATGATGTGGGCGAGGCACCAAAGGGCGCATTTTCAGACCTCTCAAATATTCCCATCCACGTTGAGGTGACACTTTTCGACCCAATAAATCACTTATCCACGCTGCCACCTTGGGACCATTCCACAAACCTCCATCTCCAGGTTTTGATTGTAAAGCCTGCCACAACTGTGCTTGCTGGACATCATTTAGTAATGGTTCCGCTCCGGGATTACTCTGTCTGCGGTCTCCGAGCATCTCTGGTCCATAACGGTTATAACTGCGGACTAACTCATAAATCCATGAGATTCCATATCCTGTTACTGAAGCAACCTCTGCTGTGGTTTTTCCTAATGCCAATAACCAAATAGTTTGGTAATGAGTGCGTGCGATCGCATTTTTTGATTGACGATAGCGATTTTCTAGTTCGTCAATACTTAGGTGAGGCTCTAGAGAAATCCGTCTTGGCATATACTCCGTAACTAAATCTCAACACAGCATTATACCATGTGCAATCATCCGGATTTGATATAAGAGTCAACCCGCATCATACAGACTATGCAGGCATTGTCTGGCACGGTTCCTACTTAGCTTGGTTGGAAGAAGCCCGAGTGGAATGTTTGCGAGCTATTGGGATCGAATATGCTGATTTGGTAGCTTTGGGCTGTGATTTGCCTGTTGTAGAACTCTCGATCCGCTATCACCGTCCTCTTCAGTTGGGTAGGGCAGCGGTAGTCAAAACACGCATGGCTGAGGTGACTGGCGTCCGCATCAACTGGGATTATGCAATTGAATCGCTAGATAGGCAAGAGTTATATGTTACTGCCAAGGTGACTTTAGTCGCGGTAGATCGTGAAAGAGGCAAAATTATGCGTCAGTTGCCTACAACTGTCAAGGATGCTTTGGCACGACTTTCAGGATCAAAAAATCAACCATCTTAGATTATCTAAACGCCGTAAGACCCCATCCCTCTATAGGGCGGGGAGTGTCAATAGTGGTTATTCCTACCCTGGGCTTAAACCAACAAAGCTCCGTATCCCTCACGAGACGCTTTGCGCTCAGTTCCCACTTGTTGGGAAACTGTTCGACTGAGCGCTCACGGACGTTCGGCGAAGCTCAGTCGAGCCGCGAAGCCCGCCTGCAGGACTTTTCTGTGGCGATCCAGGCTCATTCTATGCATCTTTAAAAAGAATGAGTATTAGTAGTTAGTAGTATTTTTTAAGGAAGAATTCTGCAGCTACCCCACTGGAAGCATTGCTGATTTCTGAGTTCTGCGTTCTGAGTTCTTCTTCAAAACTAACTACTAACTACTAACACTAAAAAAATGGTATTACCTAACCCTAACAACTTGGGACAATGTTTGAGGCACCAGTATTATTTGATGCCAAATATCTTGAGGAGTAATACCAAAAGCAGCATCCAATAAAACAATAGTAACGGCAGCAATAAACGCAGTCTTCATCGTCGTTTTCACGACTTTTAGTAATAAGGTGAAGACAATCCAAGACACAATTACGGTCGCAAACATAGATACACCGCTTCCTTTAGAATAGTCTTACCAATGAAGGTATTGGAGGAGAAAAAATTTAGTGAATGTAACAATTACAGATGTAAACGCTCTTTTACCCAAGTAAAACCAAAATTTTACTTGGGCTTTTTCCTGTAATTGTTCTGCGCTCACTATACAATAAAACAATGAAAAAATTAGTATGCCGTAAAACTTTCTTTAAAAAATAATTAAAAAAAATCTTTTGATTGTTTGCTACAGTTTTTTGATACAGTCTATATAGGAATTGTTCACGACAAGAAGTATAAAAGAAATTAGATTCTGCTATTATTTAAAATAAGAAAATTTAATCTTAAGTCAGTTGAAAAAGATACTTGAAAAGTGTATTAAGAAATAATATACGCAATCTTGTAGCAGGAATAAATTAGTTCAGAGGAGAAATACTCCCAATCTCTCGTTAGGTAGTTCTACTATAAAATGAGCGATAAGAAACTTCCAAAGTAAAAAATATCCAACTTTTCTTGTGGGATGGAGAGAAGTCTGAACGGAGGTCTCCCCCACACAAGATTGGATAATTTATTTGTTGGAAATCCCCAAGTGAATGGCTAGTTTGTCTTGTTATACTCAGCTAGCAAGTAAAAATTACGCATCAAAATAATTTAGCGTTCAACTGAGTGCTGAACGCTAAATACAGAGGCAGTAAAAACCGACCGTTGCTAGTAGCTTTTTATCGCAAAGATATTATACGCGAAGGAGTTTGCAGCTTTTCAGTTGCTTTTAAAACTTCCTGTCTTGCCCATTGATCTGCAGCCAAAATATCATCTAAAGAAGGATTTGGATGGTTATCGTTTGCGTGGCGATCGCACACCCATTCAATGCACCGAGGAATATCTAAAAACCGAATTTTTTCTTCTAAAAACAAAGCCACGGCTTGCTCATTAGCCGCATTTAATACAGCTGGCATAGAACCACCAGCCCTACCGGCTGCATAAGCTAATTTCATGCAAGGATACTTTTGATGATCTGGTTCCGTGAAGGTTAAACTTCCAATTTTGACTAAATCTAGGCGTTCCCAATTGGTGTAGATGCGCTCAGGCCAAGATAAAGCATACAGTAAGGGTAAGCGCATATCAGGCCAACCGAGTTGGGCGAGTACCGAGGTATCTTGCAGTTCAATCAGCGAGTGAATAATACTTTGGGGATGAATGACAATCTCGATATTTTCGTAATCTAACCCAAAGAGGAAGTGAGCTTCAATCACTTCCAACCCCTTATTCATTAAAGTCGCAGAGTCAACAGTAATTTTACGTCCCATTGACCAGTTGGGATGTTTGAGGGCATCAGCAACTGTCACCTCGGCTAACTTTTCTACTGCCCAGTCACGGAAAGCACCACCGGATGCAGTCAGTAAAATACGTCGCAAACCTTTATCTGGAACACCTTGCAGGCATTGAAATATGGCAGAATGTTCAGAATCAGCAGGTAATAACTTTACACCATGTTTTTTGATAAGGGGTAAAACTACAGGACCCCCAGCAATTAAGGTTTCCTTGTTCGCCAAGGCGATATCTTTGCCAGCTTCAATGGCTGCTATGGTAGGTAGTAACCCAGCACAACCAACGATACCCGTAACAACGGTTTGAGCATCTCCGTAGCGAGCAACTTCTATGACTCCCGCCTCGCCAGCCAGTAGAATCGGCTGGGGATCAAGGTCTTTGATTGCTTCTTTCAGTGCTGGCAATTTCTCCTCAGAGCAGATAGCTGCTATGCTTGGTCGAAACTGCCGAATCTGAGAAGCCAACAATTCTACATTGTTCCCAGATGCCAACCCCACAATCCGAAATTGATCGGGGTATTGAGCCACAATGTCTAAAGTCTGAGTACCGATAGAGCCAGTGGAACCAAGAAGAGTTATTGCTTTCACAATTGTTTAAGGATTGACAGACTACATTAATATAAATTGCCAGGGATGCACAAATATGCAGCTTGGTATCTAATTTATTATTTAGCTAGTTCGGGCAGAAGCCCCACGTCTCACCCGTAGGGGAGCGTGGGACGGACAGTTACCTACGGAGGGAAACCCTCCTGCAGTACTGTCCTCATGAATGCCCTGACAAAAGGAGTGCATTCCCCGACCAATGTCAACTATCGGTTGACGAGTTCGGGGGAATAGCGCTCTTTTTGTCTATCTCTATGGTTGGCAACGAATCAATAAGCTCCTCTATTACTTGGGTCATATGATAGTCAATAGTTGAAACTTTGTTAGCTATGTTTGTTTTCAGGTGGTTACTTATGTTGGTGGAGGAGTGGTATGTGCAAAATATTACTAATAAAGTACCAGGTCACAGCCATAGGAACATGGATGCATAGAGGAGTTTGAAAAACACTCAAGCTTATGGCTGAAATTCAAATATTTATCAAAAAAGTCTTATGGAAAAATGACTTTGTTTTCCCTGCAGCAATCTGGCTTGTCAGCCGATTATTCATCTGGGCTGCGATGTTAGTGATTGCTCCACACTTGGGAGCACCATCAAAAGGGATTACCCCTGAATTTGGCTGGGGGGTGTTTGATGCATGGGATAGTGTCCATTACCGGGCGATCGCCACATCCGGTTATGAATTTGCCAATGATGGGAAACAACACAATTTGGCATTTTTTCCCCTATTTCCCTTATTGATTTGGGTTTTCATCAAGCTGGGGTTGCCATTTGAAATAGCAGGTACGCTCATAAACAACCTGGCATTTTTTGCAGCGCTTTATTATATCTACTTTTGGGTAGATGAAAATTACGGCACAAAGGAGGCGCGTTGGACAACAGCTGTGGTGGCTTGGTGTCCGTTGTCCATGTTTGGGACGGTCATTTACACTGAGGGGCTATATTTACTTTTGAGTACGGCGGCTTTGCGAGCCTTTGAACAAAAGCGATACCAGTGGACTATCGTTTGGGGTGCAATGGCAACGGCAACACGTCCCACAGGGTTAGCGTTGATACCTGGATTTTTGTTAGCAGCATACAGACAGCGCAGACCCTTTATTGCCTACGTTGCTGGGTTTGCCACTGCAATTGGAGTACTTCTGTTTAGCTTATACTGTGCAATTCAAT
Source organism: Kalymmatonema gypsitolerans NIES-4073 (assembly GCF_002368435.1). Lineage (GTDB taxonomy): Bacteria > Cyanobacteriota > Cyanobacteriia > Cyanobacteriales > Nostocaceae > Kalymmatonema > Kalymmatonema gypsitolerans. The sequence goes on along the minus strand of NZ_AP018268.1, from coordinate 8,016,838 downwards.
TTGGCGATGCTTTGGGATTTCTCCATGCACAACGCGGATGGCGACCGACATTAGGGTTTTATTGGCAGGGTTGGTTAGAGATGCTGCTGCAAATCACGCTAGGCACATCTGATTGGGAGTCTCTTGGCATAAAAGACTACTTACATCCCCTGTTTTTTGGCATTGTTGTCGGCTATGGTTATTATTTATGGCGCTTGGGCAAGCATCTTAGTTTTCCTGTTGTCTGCGGTTTTTATACTTTAATCTCGTTTTTGTTGATATTGGCAGATGATTGGTTTATCTATAACTTACTGAACGCGGTTGTGGTATTGGGTGGCGGTTATATGTTATGGCATTTACGCACTCAGTTAACTCCAGTCACTGTGATGTATGGCTTGTGCGGCATAAGTTTGCTGCTTGCCTCTGGAGGTACAATTTCCTTGGGTCGTCTGGCTTACGGTATTGTGTCACTAAGTGTAGCTTTTGGTGTGTTCTTGTCTCGCCATCCTCGTCAAGGATACTTAAGTTTGGGCGTGTGTGCTATTTTACTTGGCAGGCTGGCTCTTAAATTTGCCCAAGAACTTTGGGTAGGGTAAGTTTAACAATTCAAAATACCCTGCGGGAAGCCGCCCTTCGGGCGTCTACAAAATTCAAAATTCAAAAAAATATTCCTTTACATCATTTCACGAAATGCCTGATACAAATTCTTTTTCCCCTGCTAAAGAACTGCTCAAGAACTGCTCAAGAACTACTGCCCACCATCTTCTAACCTTAAAGTGAAACGGTATTACACCCCACTTATGACTAAAGGTCAGATATTTTTGAGCAAAGCTTCATGGACAAAAGCTCTCCTGTTTCCAGCAGCAATGTGGCTTGCCAGCCGACTCCTGATCTGGATTGCAATGTTATTGATTGCGCCATTGCTGCCAGCACCACCAGGAGTGATTGCTCCCACATTTGGTTGGGGGGTGTTTCATGCTTGGGATAGTGAACATTACCGCATAATTGCCACCTCTGGGTATGAATTCGTTAACGATGGCAAGACACACACCCTTGCCTTCTTTCCCCTGTTTCCCTTAATTATCCGAGTTTTGATGAACTTGGGTTTACCTTTTGAAGTGGCTGGGACGTTAATCAACAACCTGGCTTTTTTCGGGGCGCTTTACTTTTTATACTTTTGGGTTAAGGAACAATATGGTGAAAGTGTAGCGCGGTGGGTCACTGCTGTGGTGGCTTGGTGTCCATTATCGTTATTTGCAGCGGTAATTTACACCGAGGGGCTCTATCTATTATTGAGTACGGCAGCTTTGCGAGCCTTTGATAAACAGGAGTATAGCTGGACTGCGTTTTGGGGTGCAATGGCAACAGCAACACGTCCGACAGGTATCGCACTGATTGGGGCGTTTGCGATCGCAGCTTGGAAACAACGCAGACCCCCTATTGCTTACCTTGCGTCTTTTGCCGCTGCTACTGGACTAGTTTTTTTCAGCATATACTGTACGATTCAATTTGGCGAACCTTTGGCGTTTATCCACGCACAACAGGCATGGCGACCAACGCTTGGTTTTGATTGGCAGGGTTGGTGGAAAATGATCATGCAAGTGACAATTGGGACATTTAATTGGAAGCATGGCGGGATCAAAGACCCTCTGCATCCCTTGTTATTAACAATGATTATTGGCATCGGCTATTGTTTATGGCACTTCCGTAAACAGTTAGGTTCACAGAAAGTGGACTACGGCTTTGCTGCTTTATTCTTTCTTTTGTGGATACTAGCAGGCGATCCGTTGATTAACACTGTCGCTGTTTTTGGGAGTGCTTACCTGTTGTGGAAATTACGCACTCAATTGACTCCAGTCACTGTTATCTATGGCTTCTGCGGTATAGGTTTGTTGCTAGCGTCTGGAAGTACTATCTCTTTGAGTCGTCTCGTGTATGGTATTGTGTCTCCAAGTGTAGCTCTCGGTATGTTATTTTCTGGCTATCCCCGTTGGGGTTATCTGACGCTGTTGTTTTTTACTATCTTACTTGCAAGCTTTTCTATTCGATTTGCCCAAGAACTTTGGGCAGGGTAGATCAGGGGGATGAGGGAGTGAGAAAGTGAGGGAGTGAGGCAATGAGGGAGTGATGATGAAAAAATTGATTTCGTCTCATCCTATAATTTGGATGATTGGCGTGAGTGCGTTCATTTTATTTGCGTGCAGCAGTTTAAGACATGAGCTATTTCAATCAACTGCTTATGACTTAGGAATTTTTGATCAGGCAATTTACTTAATTAGCCAAGGACAGCCACCTCTTTCTTCTTTCATTGGTTTCCACATTCTGGGTGACCATGCTGCTTGGATTTTTTATGTTTTAGCTTTATTTTACAAAATATACCCCAGTGTTTACTGGTTGTTTGCACTGCAAGCTGCTGCTTTGGCTTTAGGTGCTTTACCTACATGGCATTTAGCGCGTCATGCTGGTCTAACGGTACAGCAATCTATTGCAGTCGCTGCGGTGTACCTGCTGTATCCACTGGTGTATAATATTAATCTTTTTGATTTCCACCCAGAAGTGATAGCTGTGCCAGCACTGTTAGGGGCAGTTTTAGCAGCTAGACTGGATCGCATTGGCTGGTTTTGTTTAACTATCGTCGTGGCGCTGGGATGTAAAGCTGTATTGTCTCTGACAGTTGCAGCAATGGGAGTCTGGCTGCTGGTATTTGAAAAGAAGCGACGATACGGTGCGATCGCTCTAATAAGCGGTATAGTTTGGTTTGTGATTGCAACCAAAATCGTCATTCCCTTTTTTGGTGGTCAAGAGGCGTCAGTGGAACGTCATATCACTCGGTATAGCTATTTAGGACACTCTTTTTCGGAGGCTGCTCAAAATTTACTCCTCAAACCAGGACTTATCCTAGGACAAATTTTTTCATTAGGAAACCTAGGGTATTTGCTGCTTTTATTAGCACCTGTGATTTGGGGGATTTCGCTACAAGGGTTACAGCCTTTGGTTGGTGCTATTCCTACTTTAGCTCTCAACCTTCTTAGTGATACTCATTTGCAAAAAGACTTGATCCACCAGTATTCTCTACCAGCAGTTCCATTTCTTGTGTTAGCCGTCATTTCCACTCTAGCAGCGGGTCGGGGATGGTTACGCAACAAACGACAAATTATACTGTGGTCTTTAGTAGCTTTTATGGCTTTAGCTAAATACGGCTACTTCGCCTCTATTTACGTAGATTCATTGGATACTTGGCAAGCCACACGGCAAGCAGTTGCCCTCGTTCAAACAAAAGGAGCTGTTTTGACAACTGCTGAGATTGCCCCGCATCTCACCCAGAGACCAGTCGTCAAGTTGACAACTGTCTACTCACCACCACATAATTTAGCAGAGTTTGATTATATACTGTTGGATGTAACTCATCCTGGCTGGCAAAGCAATCGAGAGTTTGCGACTAACTTAGTCAATCAACTCAACAATACTCAGTTGTTTCAACTGCGTTACCAACGCGATGGTGTATATCTGTTTGTCAAAGAAGTTTTTCGCAATGGTATTTAACAGCAAGCAGCTAGGGATGCTTAAAGGTTAACTAGCACTATCCTCAAGGCAAATCTGTTACTTAGGGCGATGTTATTGAACTTTATTTGAACTTGACTTCATAGTATCTTTAAAATACAAAATTTTATTCGCATATAAATTTTATTTATTACTAGATAAAATTACACAATTTCAAAAATAATATGCTTTAATAAATACACATTCATTAAAGCATAATTAAACATAATTAATTCAGGTATTTTTAATATTTTCCGTGTATGTACTGAAAACATACATAGCAAATTGGAATAAGAATAAAGTAATGACCGTAAAGAAATTTCCGATTAAGCCTTTAACAGTAAAGCCAGCAATTCATTCAAAATAACTCATAACTTCCATAGCTCAAATCTCAGCATCGGAAAAAATGTTACATAAATATCGGCTTAATTATACTGAGAGAAGCATAATTCTTGGTAAACTCTGCGTTTCAAAAAAAAGTACCTTTGACAATCAGAAACTCTATTACGCTTGTGAGCGTCTACTACTCAGTACAGGGCTAAAGGTAACAAACACTCAGTTAAAGAATTAACATTTTTTTTTCAAGCATAAATAAGTTTTAGCAGTAGAATATACAATGTTATCTATACAACTCATGCTTCATATTCAACAACACAAAACATTGTTTATGCCTTGGATTTATCATATTTCTAACTATTAGTAGATATGGTAGTTTAAAGCTAGATAGTATTGGTTTTATTTAAAACTGTCTTATTTATCAGCTTAATTCTTATATTTCTGTTAATCTATCTTTAAATTTTCAGGATTACCAGAAAGTACCTAGGTAACTAATATCTAGAGAAAATGTGCAGCAAGCACACTGTTAGACACAAAACTCATGATTCCACCTTAAGGAGCTTTGACGTGGAAACGAATAAGTCGTATGTTTGGTCGCATGGAATACTGATTGCCGTAGTTGCCTTTTGTGCTAGTTTAAGCGTTGGTTTGGTCATGCCTGTAAACCCAAATGCTTCAGAAGCTCAGACAAAAGAAGCTACAAATGTCAAGGATACAGCTGCCAAAGTAGGAACTCAACAGCGCATTGAAAAATTCAAGGCGGCGATGCTGACAAGTTGGCAGCAAGAAGCCAATGTAAAGGGGCTGTCCAATGCTGTACCATCGCGCTTTCAAGGTGCAGTTATCGCGAATGCAAAACTGACCAAAGGGGAAAAAGTTATTGCACTCACCTTCGATGATGGTCCTTGGGCTGAGTCTACCGCACAAATACTAGATATTCTGAAAAAAAATAATATAAAGGCTACATTCTTCGTTGTCGGACAGATGCTGAAGACTTATCCAGAATTAGGGAAGCGAATTGCCCTTGAAGGTCATGTCCTTGGCAACCATACTTGGCATCATTGGTATCACTACTTTAATCCACAGGCAGCTGCCTTTGAAATTGACAATACATCAAACCTTATTTATGAAACTACAGGTGTTAAAACAACTCTGTTCCGTCCACCTGGGGGGATCATGCACAATGGCGTGGCTGATTACGCTAGAAACAAAAAGTATGCGATTGTCATGTGGTCTGCTGACTCAGTAGACTACAGCCGTCCCGGTGTGCCAAGGTTAATCCGTAACGTGACTAAACAGTCAAAACCTGGTGGTATTGTTCTCATGCATGATGGAGGCGGCAATCGTTCCCACACTGTTGAGGCTTTACCACAAATCATCAGCCACTTTAGAAAGCAAGGCTATCGTTTTGTCACTATACCAGAACTCTTACAAATGGAAGACCAAGAACTACAGTTGGCGGCAGCTAAGAAGAGCAAGAACCAATAGTTATTAGTTATTAATAGTTAATTACTATAATATAATATCGAGACTATTGATATAGCAATCGTAAATCATTCTTGAACAACAAGATTCCCGACTTCTTCAAGAAGCCGGAAATCTGTGTATAGGTGACGACTTACGCCTCCATTTGTTAATGACTAACAAGCTGTTTTTCTTCCACAGCTTGAGGATTAGCTTCTGGACTATCCGCTTCCGAAGGCGGAACCAATTGCCAGAACTTGGGCAAGAATTCTTGCCAATTTTCTAGAATCATCTTCGCCTTTTGTGAACCGGTACGTTCAGCATGAGTTTTAATTAACTCTTGCAGTTGCTTCTCACCAGATGCGGTTATGACTCGTTGAAGCTTGACAATTTCCCGGTTGACTAACTCAGGGAACATACCGTCTTCATCTAAGAAGTAGGCAAGCCCACCGGTCATTCCAGCCGCAACGTTGCGTCCGACTTTTCCTAAGACGACAATTATACCACCAGTCATGTACTCACAGCAGTGATCCCCTGCTCCCTCAATCACTGCCGTACCTTTGGAGTTACGTACAGCAAAACGTTCTCCGGCTAAGCCTTGAGCAAACAAAACGCCACCAGTAGCACCGTAGAGGCAGGTATTGCCAATAATCACGTTTTGTGCAGGGTTATAAGTGGCATTTGTAGGAGGTTTGATGATGATTTCACCACCGTGCATCCCTTTACCTACGTAGTCATTTGCTTCCCCTTCCAAAGTGAGAAACATACCAGGAAGGTTAAAGGCACCAAAGCTTTGCCCAACGCTTCCTTGGAAGTTGAGGTTAATTTGTCCTTCAAAACGATTGTCACCATAAAGGGATGCGATCGCCCCTGCTATACGTGTGCCAATAGTTCTGTCGGTGTTGACAACTGCTACTGTTTTGCTCACAGAAGACTGGTTGCGAACGGCAGCTTGAATGTCGGGATCCGCAAGCAATTGGTCATCCAAAACCACGCCGTTGCTGTGAACTTCTTCATGCACCAACCAACTGCGGTTTTCTTTTGTCTCTGGTAGCCTAAGCAAACAGTCTAGGTTGAGCGATCGCGCCTTTGTGATATGTGAGTCTTCTCGAACTTTCAACAAATCGGCACGTCCAACGACTTCTGACAAAGAACGGTAGCCAAGTCTTGCTAACAGACTACGAACTTCTTCGGCTATGAAGTAGAAGAAGTTAACAACGTGTTCTGGCATTCCGGTAAACCGCTTGCGCAGTTCTTCTTTCTGAGAGGCGACACCCACAGGGCAATTATTGGTGTGGCAGATCCGCGCCATGATACAACCTTCAGCAATCATGGCAATCGAACCGAAGCCAAATTCTTCTGCGCCCATCAATGCGCCCATCAGCACATCCCAACCACTCTTTAAGCCACCATCTACGCGCAAAATTACGCGATCGCGCAGGCTATTTTCCATCAACACGCGATGCACTTCGGTCAATCCGAGTTCCCACGGTGAACCTGCGTGCTTAATAGAACTCAGTGGTGATGCTCCTGTTCCGCCGTCGTGACCAGAAACCTGTATGATATCGGCGTTTGCCTTGGCTACACCAGCGGCGATCGTACCGATACCAATTTCTGCGACCAACTTCACCGACACCTGTGCTTTCGGGTTAATTTGGTGCAGGTCAAAAATCAGCTGTGCTAGGTCTTCAATCGAATAAATATCGTGGTGTGGTGGTGGTGAAATCAGCGTCACTCCGGGTTTAGAACGCCGCAACATCGCAATGTAGGGGCTAACTTTTGCTCCTGGGAGTTGTCCACCTTCTCCTGGTTTTGCACCTTGGGCGATTTTAATTTCAATTTGTTTGGCGCTCATCAGGTACTCTGGCGTTACACCAAAGCGTCCTGATGCGACTTGTTTAATAGCACTCGAAGCAGTGTCGCCGTTCCGCAATCCTTTCAAGTGCGGTAGGGTTGGCGAGTGACGTGTTTCGTCTACGTCATCCAGGACTTTGTATCGTACTGGGTCTTCGCCACCTTCTCCAGAGTTGGATCTCCCACCGAGACGATTCATGGCGATCGCCAAAGTTTCGTGAGCTTCCCGTGATAACGCCCCCAGCGACATTCCACCCGTACAGAAGCGCTTGACAATCTCACTCACTGACTCAACTTCTTCAATAGAAATAGGTGAGCGATCGCTCTGGAAATCTAGCAAGTCACGCAACGCTGTTAACGGTCTATTTTCCAGGTGCTTCTTATAAACTTCGTAGTGGTCGTAGTTCTGCCCATCCACTGCTTTATGCAGCGCTTTTGCAAGTTCTGGGCTGTTCATGTGGTACTCACCATTCGGACGGTAGTTGACAAACCCAAGGTTTTGTAGCTTCTTGGTTGTCAGGTCTGGGAAAGCCTTACTATGGGTCGCTAGCACTTCTTGAGCGAGTTCCTTGACGCTCAGACCACCTATGCGGGAAGTTGTGCCATAGAATCCCAGTTCTAATAAATCCTGACCAATGCCAATTGCCTCAAAGATTTGCGCTGCTTGGTAACTGGAGAGCAAGGAAATCCCCATCTTGGAGAGAATTTTGAGCAAACCACTTTCTACTGCCTTACGATAGTTGACAAAAGCTTGCTCCAAGCTAATGGCAGTGATTTTACCCCGTTCCATAAACTGTTGAGTTTTCGGGTCGAACCACCAATCACGTATGGTATCCAAAGCCATGTACGGGCAAACAGCACCTGCACCGTAGCCAATTAGACACGCAAAGTGATGAGTACTCCAGCACTGGGCGGTTTCGACTACCAAAGATGTTTTCATCCGCAGTCCTTCGCGGATCAAGTGATGGTGTACTGCACCCACCGCCAACAGAGGAGGGATATAGGTGTACTCAGTATCAATGCCATGATCTACCCTATCGCTCAGAATCAGTATTTTAGCTCCTGTCCGCACCGATTCAGCGGCTTGTGCTTGCAAAGACTGAACTGCTGCTTTCAATCCTTCTGGACCTGAGGCTATTTCAAATAGAGTTGATAATTGTGCTGTGGCAAATCCCGACAGCTTGATAGCTTCCAATTCTGCCTCATTGATCACTGGTGAATCTAGCTTCAGTCTCTTGGCATATTCTGGCTTGGGATCGAGTAAGTTACCCCGCTCACCCAATTCTACTTTCAAGGACATCACCAGACTTTCTCTCAAGGGGTCAATCGGTGGATTCGTCACCTGCGCAAAGCGCTGTTTGAAATAGTCATAAAGCAAGTGCGGTTTTTCTGACAGCACTGCTAAAGGAATATCATCCCCCATGCAGAAAGTCGGCTCTTTGCCTTCCATTGCCATTGGCTGAATCACCATTTCCACATCTTCTGTGGTATATCCAAAGCCAATTTGCTGTCGCAGCAAGGCTTGTCTGTCAATTTGGTTGGTGCTGCCATGTCCATTCTCTTTGACACCATTACCATTAACTACGACTGACTGACCACTCACGAGTTGCTTGAGTTCTTGGCGATACTGGCGCACCCATTCCCCGTATGGTTTGCTTTGGGCAATGCGCTGCTTGATCTCCCAATTCTTCAGCACCTCTTGGCTTTCTAAATCCACAGCAATCATTTGCCCTGGTCCAAGTCTGCCTTTTTCCAGAATGTTGGCTTCGTCTATGTTCACCACTCCTGCTTCAGAAGCCACAATAATGTAGTCATCCTTGGTAATGCAGTAACGAGCAGGTCTTAAGCCATTACGGTCTAGTGTTGCACCAACTTTGCGCCCATCGCCGAACACCAACAATGCTGGTCCATCCCAGGCTTCTTGCAAACCGCTGTAGTATTCGTAGAAATCAATTATCTCCGGGGAATTACGCAACTCTGGTTGATTCTGGTAAGCCTCTGGAACCATAATCATCAAGGCTTCCAGGGGGCTGCGTCCAGAACGCACCAGCAACTCCAACACATTGTCTAACGTGGCTGAATCGCTGTTGTCAATGTAAACAAACGGTTTTAATTCATCAATGCGAGATTTCCAAATTGGATGATGCAAACTGGCTTCTCTTGCCATCATCCAGTTGATGTTACCTAATAAAGTGTTGATTTCACCGTTGTGACCCAAAAGTCGCATTGGTTGAGCCAGAGGCCATTTGGGCATGGTATTGGTACTAAAGCGCCGATGGTATACAGCAAAGGCGCTCTTGTATGCCGGATTTCTTAAATCGTCATAGAAATCTCCCAAGACGGCTGAACGCACCATGCCTTTGTAAACAATTGTGCGGCTTGACAGCGAGCAGATGTAAAAGTCTTCAGACCAGTTGCAGTTGAGGAAATTGCGGAGCGCTTGACCAATTCGGCGGCGGGTAATATACAGATGCCGTTCTAGTTCATCGCCGCTTTTCTCTTCGGACGCTACAAAAATTTGTTCAATTTGGGGTTGATTTTCTCTTGCTTGTACCCCGAGTAATTTAGGCTGCACTGGCACTACTCGCCAACCCAGTACAGTCAATTTTTCCGACTCTGCTACTTGCTCAACTGTTGCACGAGCCTTTTGCGCTGCTTCGGGATCTTGTGGTAAAAATATCATCCCCACAGCAATGTTTTCGCTCTTAGGAAGTTGTCTCCCGCGCCCAGCAAAATCCTCTTGGAACAACGTCCAAGGTATCGCGGTCAATATTCCCGCGCCATCACCAGAGTCTTGATCTGCACTACAACCACCCCGGTGTTCCAAGCAGGTCAAAGCAGCCAAAGCTTTTTCTACTATTTCATGGCTAGCATAGTTTTGGCGATGGGCAATAAAACCCACACCACATGCATCTCGTTCTTCTACGAGCCATCTTTGTCCTGGATAGATAGACCCTAAGGAAGTATCTGATGATGTCATTTTTTGTGCTTGATTCATCCGTTTTTTATTCATAGACTATCCCTGACGTCTTGGTTACGATTTTTGCTACTTCTTGCTCTTGAAAATTTTGCTAAATCAGGAGATACAAAAATATGGAGAAATATAGAATACCTGAAAATTAGGAAAAAAAAATTTAACTTCGGGTTTGATTTTTGCTTCACCCGTGTTAAAATAATCTCGTTATTTTACGTGTTTATACTGAGTTAAGGAAATTACTTTTGCCCAGCCGTTTTTTATCTATCTTCGAGTCCGGTCGGTATGCATTTCCTCAATTTTCTGTTCCTGGAGGACGTTTAGTTTCCAGGTCTAGCCTTTCGCGGCTTACCTGAAAAAAACTCAAACATATAGCTTCACTAGTTTTAAATCTAAAATTATCCCGATTTGGCAACAAAATCAGCGTATTACACTATATACCCATTTGACAATTCCTATTCTAGATATCCTTAATTTTTTCTAAATTTTTATTGATTGATCATTGTCAGTGTTGCTATCAGTATGACTTTACGTGCACACCAACTCTCTTGGTAGCATAGAAGATTTCATCACTTCAATTCTGACAACGAAAACTGCTGTCATATTTCAGTAGCGCTCATGTTACTTAGCGCTCGTAATTTTGAGAGTTGTACTCGATAAATTTTTTGTCGTTTTATAAAGATAAAAACCCCATATATACAATATCACATCCCGTTCTCGATCAGAACCCATGTCATTATTTCTTGATTTTGACAACTTACGCACTACGCTTGTGTGTTTAAACTGGGTATCGGGTTTGAGATATAGGATCTATTGAGCCATTTAGAAATTTCCCTAGATTTATACCGTACACCTGATAATTAGTGACTCAGTGCCTTAAGGAATTATTTTTAGAAGTACATTGCGAATTATGGGAGAAATACTAACTTTTTGCCGACAGCAACACTGCAGTGCTATTCCCAATGCAGGTAATACCAGGTTTGTCAGGGTTTTTGTGTCACCCATACTTTTGACACTACTGTGCTTAACAGCTACCTGTAGAGATGCAAAAGCACAGTCTTCTTCATTAGAGACTGGCACGACGGGGACATACAGACACAGGGACACAGAGAATTCTCCACATCAACAGGTTTCTCAGTCTCCACGTCCTCTTGGTCAACACTCACCTCCAGATCCTGCTTTATTAGGTGTAATTTCCTATGGTACCCAAATTTCTCTCAATGGTCACACCTTATCTGGGGCTTGGTTGCAGCAACGCCAAAAAACAGGCTTGTTAAGTATTCATCTGAGTGACGGGGCAGTTAAGCAATTATTCGGTATAGATTTATTAGACACTCTTCATCCAAGGACACAACCAATACAGTGGTTTTCATCTAATACTAAACCACTGGTTTTAACGAGTTTACTTACAACAGGATATCGGTATCTAGATATTACAAATATAGCAAAAACAGCCGAATGGCAGATGCAAGCTAATGGTAAAACGTTAGTGATTACCACACCAAAGGCAAAAGTCACAAATATTTATCAGGATAAGCAACCTGTAGGCGATCGCATTATCCTAGATTTGGATCGCCCAACTCCCTGGCAAATCACACAAGGGGTACCAGCAAGAAAACCTCAACCCCAAATAGAGGACAAGGGCATAAGGGGACAAGTAGACAAGGAGAATTCCTTTACACAGCTTCCCTTGTCACCCCCAGTTTCTTCCTCTCTACCAAATAGAGAGTGGACAATTACGCTTGATGCAATAGCAGATCCAGCGTTGGTACAACGCTATACTCCCCCCTCTCCCTCATCTCCCTCATCCCCCTCATCCCCCTCATCTCCCTCATCTCCCCCCTCTCCCTCATCTCCCTCATCCCTCCCCTCTGCCTCATTAATACCTGAATCACTGATACAGCAAGTAGAGGTAGTTAATAATAAAACAATAATTCGTCTGAGTGTTCCTTTTGGTTTAGCTCCTCGAGTGAGCACTGTCCCTAACCCCAACCGTTTGATTGTTGAAATTCGACCTGATGCGATGGTGGAGAGAAATATTACATGGGCACCAGGGTTGATATGGCGACAGCGGTTTGTGAATTTAGGTCAACAACGCTTTCCAGTGGTGTGGTTAGAAATGAATCCTCGCGCCTCAGGGATAAAACTGAAACCGATTTGGACAAGCACGAACACCTTAGTAGGCACTGCTCCCCTGATTCAAACGGCACAACAATATTCAGCAGTTGCAGCAATTAATGGTGGTTATTTTAACCGCAATAATCGATTACCTCTAGGTGCGATTCGTCGGGATGGTCAATGGTTGTCAGGTCCGATTCTTAACCGGGGAGCGATCGCCTGGAATGATTCTGGGCAATTTTACATCGGTCGTCTCAACCTGGTAGAAACTCTGATTGGTAACAATAATTTACAGTTACCGATTTTGACTCTTAACAGTGGCTACGTTCAGAGTGGTATTGCCCGTTATACCGCTGCATGGGGAGCAACCTACACTCCCCTCACTGACAACGAAACCATTCTCGTTGTCCAGAAAAACCAGGTTATCAACCAGTTAATAGGAGGTAAAGTTGGGGAAATTGCCGTTCCAATACCACAAGATGGCTACCTGCTAACATTACGCGGTAAGGCTACGAGCAGTGCTTCTAGCTTACCCGTTGGCTCTTCTGTAAAAATCACCAGTTCCACTACTCCTGCTGATTTTAGCCGTTACCCACACATTCTGGGAGCAGGACCACTGCTTGTGCAAAATCGTCAAATTGTCCTTGATGCCAAAAGCGAAAAATTTAGCGATGCCTTTATCGCCCAAAAGGCTGCTCGCAGCGGGATCTGTACAACGACAACAGGAAATCTGATTATTGCCGCTGTACATAATCGCGCTGGCGGTGCAGGACCTACCTTGGGAGAACACGCGCAACTCATGCAGCTTTTAGGGTGCGTAAATGCTCTTAATTTGGATGGTGGCAGTTCTACGAGTCTTTACTTAGGAGGGCAACTCCTTGACCGTTCTCCTAATACTGCTGCTCGTGTTCACAACGGAATTGGTATTTTCTTACAACCCCGCCGCTAGGGCTTTTGCAGGAAGTAGTTAGTGAGACTTTTTGACGACTCACCTCTAACCACTGACAACTGACAATTCATAGATACATAAGTAACAAATCATCCTTGACTTTAAAGCTGAGAATAAGTTGCCATATGACTTGATAAAGACTTGGTGTAGACACAGTAATTTCAGGGATTATTAATGACACTCTACTACCTGATTTTGCTATGTTTGGCAGAAGTGGTATGAATTGCTCATCTTCGCAATTGCAACTTCGTGCCTTGTTTTTTCATCAATGGTTAAAGATTACTGACGGTTTGTTGTATCACAAGATGAGGTAAATATGGCTCAATTTCAAGAAGCAACACAGACTAACACATTGCCCCTTCCGCCCGCTGTTACCCCAAGAGGCGTGGCGGCAACTGAACTTCGCCCTTGGGGTTCATTTACTGTTTTAGAAGAAGGACGTGGATATAAAATCAAGCGCATTGAAGTTAAGCCCGGACACCGTCTCAGCTTGCAAATGCATCACCACCGTAGTGAACATTGGATTGTCGTCTGTGGTACAGCCAAGGTTGTTTGTGGTGATCAAGAAGTCTTGCTGAGCAATAATCAGTCAACCTATGTACCGCATTGTACAACTCATCGATTAGAGAATCCTGGCGTGATTCCCTTGGTGTTGATTGAAGTTCAAAATGGGGAATATTTAGGAGAAGATGATATTGTCCGCTACCAGGACGACTACGCCCGTGTTGAAGATAAAAAGAAATCATAGGGCGAGATCAAAATTCCCAAAGTCATCTACACTGCTTTAAGCGCTTTGAGCGAAAAATTGAATATACCGATGAGGAAATTCCTGCCTAAGCTAGCAGGAAATGAAACTCAGGCAAAGTGTGCTATTGTGTGTGAAACCCGGTTTCTTGATGAAACCGGGTTTTTTAGCTCATGTGTCTGGTTTTTAGCTGCTTTATTTTTTCAACTATTTATTTATCGAGGTTTATTAAGATTTTTGGTTAACTGTTACAACCCCGCTTGTAATATAAAATTGGTTTTTCAATTGCATTGCTACTTTTATGATTCAATTGAGCAAAGCTGCGGCAACTGAAATAGGGCGATTAAAATCAAAGCAGCACCCAAATGTCTTGTTTCGTTTGGCTGTCAAAACAGGTGGTTGTTCCGGGTGGTATTATGATATGTCTTTTGATGAAGCGGTACACGTAGGTGAGCGCGTTTTTGACTCTCAAGGTATTCAAGTCGTCATCGATGCCGAAAGCTTAGAATACATTAAGGGGTTGACCTTGGATTATTCAGAAGATTTGATGGGCGGTGGTTTTCGCTTCCACAACCCCCAAGCAAAAGCGACTTGTGGATGTGGTAACTCCTTTTCAGCAAATAATGACGAGTGAACAAAAAGTTTGACACAAAAGCATAAAAAAAGATATAATCAGGATTTGTTAAAACTTAGACTATAGGCAGCTTCTCGCGCTGTAACTCATGCCAACTATACAGCAGCTCATACGTAACGAACGCGAACAAACGCGTCAGAAAACCAAGTCCCCAGCTCTAAAGCAATGCCCTCAACGTCGGGGTGTTTGTACTAGGGTATACACGACCACACCGAAAAAGCCAAACTCAGCTCTACGCAAAGTAGCAAGGGTAAGATTGACCTCTGGATTTGAAGTCACAGCTTACATTCCAGGGATTGGTCATAACTTACAAGAACACTCTGTTGTGATGATTCGCGGCGGTCGGGTCAAGGACTTACCAGGCGTGAGATACCACATTATCCGTGGAACTTTAGATACAGCCGGAGTCAAAGACCGCAAGCAAGGTCGTTCCAAATATGGAACAAAACGTCCTAAAAAGTCCTAAACAATAGAGCGGGTGCGATTAATCGCATTAAGCAAGATTAATCGCGTCTAGTTCTTGCTTTATAGGCGTGAAAGCGCTTTTGCCTATGATTCTGTAAAAACAGTGATCACAGCTATTCAAAAGCGCCTATTGACACAAATCAAGTAAGGCCAATTTCCGTTCGCGGGAAGTCCAGCTCTACGAGCAAGGTGTATTTGTTAAAAACTTAGCTTAGAGTCAGGATAAAAGCGCGATAGGATTTTTCTGGTAATACCCATCGGTCGGTCAGGGAGACGAGGCGTGAAACTGGTACAGAGAGTCTAACAAGATTGATCAACTGTATCTGCCGATGTAAAGCTCAAAGTACGCAAAACTCTATGAAATCAACACGCCCAGCAATTATGTACTTGCTGAAGGAAGTTTGATAAATAGAGTCAGTCGCAGTATATAATTTTGTCGCCTCATAATAGTTGAGGGCAGCAATTTTTGCCAGTTAGGGTAGCTGCAGTTGTAGTAAAACAACCCAAGAAAGTCTGATGACGGGCAATTGCCTTTCAGAACTTCTGGTGTTCGATAGCATAAAGCATAGAATCTCGTTGCCAATTCAAAACTAAAGGTTAAGTATGTCTCGTCGTGGTGTTATTCAAAAGCGTCCGGTTCCGCCTGACTCGGTATATAACAGTCGCCTTGTCAGCATGATAGTTAGGCGGATAATGCGTCATGGTAAAAAATCCCTAGCCGCACGCATTGTTTATGATGCGATGAAAACAATTGAGGAACGGACTGGTGGCGATCCGTTGGAAACCTTTGAAAGAGCTGTGCGTAACGCCACGCCTTTGGTAGAAGTCAAAGCTCGCCGAGTCGGTGGGGCGACGTACCAAGTCCCTATGGAAGTGCGTGCCGAACGGGGGACAACCCTAGCAATGCGTTGGTTGGTCCAGTTCTCAAGGGCAAGACCAGGTCGTACAATGGCAAGCAGGCTGGCAAATGAATTAATGGATGCTGCCAACGAAACCGGGAACGCAATTCGCAAGCGTGAAGAGACGCACCGGATGGCAGAAGCTAACAAAGCCTTTGCTCACTATCGTTACTAAGTAGTAAACCGATATATCGTGATTGAAGAGCGATATATCGTGTCTTTACTAGACAAAGACGGTTTTCCGTAAAAGATATAATATCTTAACAAAGTGTAATATACAAGATACATGAGCCGAAAACTATAGGAGGCAGCTGTGGCACGTACGAACCCGCTAGAGAAAGTACGCAATATTGGTATTGCGGCGCATATAGATGCGGGCAAAACAACGACAACAGAGAGAATATTATTTTACTCTGGGATAATTCATAAGATTGGTGAAGTTCATGAAGGAACCGCTGTCACCGACTGGATGGAACAGGAACGGGAGCGGGGAATTACCATCACAGCTGCTGCAATTACCACCAGCTGGAAAAATCATCAAATTAACATTATTGATACTCCAGGACACGTAGACTTCACGATTGAAGTGGAACGTTCCATGCGGGTACTTGATGGTGTAATTACAGTTTTATGTTCTGTAGGCGGTGTGCAGCCACAAACAGAAACGGTGTGGCGTCAAGCAGATCGCTATAAAGTGCCTCGCATCGTTTTTATCAACAAGATGGATCGCACGGGGGCGAACTTCTATAGAGTTTTCGATCAAGTGCGCGATCGCCTGCGGGCTAATGCCATAGCCATTCAGTTGCCCATTGGCAGTGAAACCGAGTTCAAGGGTATTGTTGACTTGGTGAAAATGTGTGCATACATCTACACCAACGACCAAGGAACCGATATCCAAGAAACCGGCATCCCCGAAGAACTGCTCTCTCAGGTAGAAGAGTACCGCACCAAACTGATTGAGGCGGTAGCGGAAACTGATGATGAACTGATGACCAAGTACTTCGAGGGCGTGGAACTTAGCGAAGACGAAATCCGCAAAGCTCTACGTAAAGGTACGATTACAGGTAGTATTGTGCCAGTGCTTTGCGGATCAGCATTTAAAAACAAAGGTGTACAGCTGCTGTTGGATGGGGTAGTAGATTACCTGCCAGCACCAATCGATGTACCGCCAATTCAAGGTACACTGCCAAATGGTGAAATTGTCGAGCGCCGCGCCGACGACAACGAACCCCTCTCGGCTCTAGCCTTCAAGATTATGGCTGATCCCTACGGTCGTCTAACCTTTGTTCGTGTTTACTCCGGTGTTCTCAAGAAGGGCAGCTACGTCCTCAATGCCACTAAGAACAAGAAAGAACGAATTTCTCGTTTGGTGATATTGAAAGCAGATGACCGGATTGACGTAGATGAAATGCGGGCAGGCGATTTGGGAGCCGCGTTGGGATTGAAAGACACCTTGACAGGTGACACACTATCTGCTGAAAACTCACCAGTGATTCTGGAATCGCTGTTCATTCCGGAACCTGTGATCTCGGTGGCGGTTGAACCCAAAACCAAGAACGACATGGACAAACTGTCCAAGGCTCTGCAATCTCTGTCGGAAGAAGACCCAACCTTCCGCGTTCACGTCGATCCGGAAACCAACCAAACCGTGATTGCAGGCATGGGAGAACTCCACCTGGAAATTCTCGTAGACCGGATGTTACGCGAATTCAAAGTGGAAGCGAACGTGGGGGCGCCGCAAGTCGCTTACCGCGAAACAATTCGCAAGCCGGTTAACAGAGTTGAAGGTAAATTCATCCGCCAAAGCGGTGGGAAAGGTCAGTACGGTCACGTTGTGATCGACTTGGAGCCAGGACAACCAGGCACCGGCTTTGAATTCGTCTCTAAGATTGTTGGTGGTACTGTACCTAAAGAGTACATCGGACCAGCAGAACAGGGAATGAAAGAAAGCTGCGAATCGGGTGTTCTCGCTGGATATCCGCTGATTGACGTGAAAGCGACGCTGGTCGATGGCTCTTACCACGATGTAGACTCTTCGGAAATGGCTTTCAAAATCGCTGGCTCAATGGCGATGAAGGAAGCAGTCCTGAAAGCTGCACCCGTCCTGTTAGAGCCTATGATGAAAGTTGAGGTAGAAGTTCCTGAAAACTTCCTTGGGGATGTAATGGGCGACCTCAATTCCCGTCGTGGGCAAATTGAGGGCATGGGATCTGAGCAAGGTCTTGCCAAAGTGACTGCAAAAGTCCCATTGGCAGAAATGTTTGGCTACGCCACTGACATCCGGTCGAAGACCCAAGGTCGGGGCATCTTCTCAATGGAGTTTAGCACCTATGAAGAAGTGCCTCGCAACGTGGCTGAGGCAATCATAGCTAAAAGCAAAGGGAACGCTTAGTTAGTAAAGGAAATTAGCATTCATGGCACGCGCAAAGTTTGAACGGAATAAACCCCACGTTAACATCGGTACTGTTGGCCACGTTGACCATGGTAAAACCACATTAACAGCAGCCATCACCATGACTTTGGCGGCTCTAGGTCAGGCTGTAGCTAAAGGCTATGACCAAATCGATAACGCGCCAGAAGAAAAGGCGCGGGGTATTACCATCAATACTGCTCACGTTGAGTATGAAACCCAAAACCGGCACTATGCTCACGTAGACTGCCCCGGACACGCTGACTATGTGAAAAATATGATCACCGGCGCTGCCCAAATGGATGGTGGGATTCTGGTGGTTGCTGCAACCGATGGTCCTATGCCCCAAACCCGCGAACACATCCTATTGGCAAAACAGGTAGGCGTTCCCAGCTTGGTTGTCTTCTTAAACAAGGAAGACTTGATGGATGATGAAGAACTGCTGGAACTTGTGGAGCTAGAACTTCGAGAATTGCTTACCAGCTATGATTTTCCTGGTGATGACATTCCCATTATCAAAGGATCAGGTCTACAGGCATTGGAAGCAATGACTGCTAACCCCAAAACACAAAGGGGTGACAATAAGTGGGTAGACAAAATCTACGAACTGATGGACGCGGTAGATAGCTTTATTCCTACCCCAGAACGGGATGTAGATAAGCCCTTCCTGATGGCTGTAGAAGACGTGTTCTCGATCACAGGTCGTGGTACCGTAGCTACCGGACGTATTGAGCGCGGTAAAGTTAAGATCGGCGACAACGTAGAGTTAGTCGGTATTAGAGCGACTCGCGCCACCACTGTCACCGGTATCGAGATGTTCAAAAAGAGTCTTGATGAAGGTATGGCTGGTGATAACGCCGGAATTCTGTTGCGCGGTATCCAGAAAGCTGATATAGAACGAGGCATGGTGATCGCTAAGCCTGGTTCTATTACCCCTCACACCCAATTTGAAGGTGAAGTGTACGTCCTGACAGAAAAAGAAGGCGGTCGCAAGACTCCATTTTTCTCAGGCTACCGTCCTCAGTTCTACGTGCGGACAACCGATGTGACCGGCACAATCAAAGCCTTCACCGCTGATGATGGTAGTGAGGCGGAAATGGTGATGCCCGGAGACCGCATCAAGGTGACGGTGGAACTGATCAACGCGATCGCGATTGAGCAAGGAATGCGCTTCGCAATTCGCGAAGGTGGTCGTACCATTGGTGCTGGTGTTGTTTCCAAAATCATCAAGTAGCACCTTTGCACTTTAATTAAAAGAGGAGCAGAGATGGTATAATATACGCTCTGCTCTTTTCGCGTCTATAAACGCGTTATGCATTAGGAGTGGGCATTGGGAAGGATATTAAGTGTCGCTAGTCCTTATGCCCCTCATCCCCACTATGTCTGAAACCCTATGCCTGCGGCGAACGTGAAGGCGTAGCGCTCAGTGTACAAGGCAGCACTGACTTGGGAACCCCGAGTTCCCCAATCCCTAACTAACCATTCATCCGAACCAAAACAATTAAAGATGGCAACTCTACAGCAGCAAAAGATTAGAATTCGGTTACAGGCTTTTGACCGCCGCTTGCTTGATACATCTTGCGAGAAGATTGTAGACACAGCTAACCGCACCAATGCGACAGCTATAGGACCTATTCCTTTACCCACGAAACGTAAAATCTACTGTGTGTTGCGATCGCCCCACGTAGATAAGGACTCACGGGAACATTTTGAAACTCGTACCCATCGTCGGATTATCGACATCTACCAGCCTTCTTCTAAAACTATTGATGCCTTGATGAAACTGGATCTTCCATCTGGTGTGGACATCGAAGTGAAGCTGTAATTATTCATCAGTCAAAGGTTATAGGTTAGAGGTTAATCGTACTTTTTAACAACCAATAACTCACAACAAAAGACAAGAACTAAATTGTATAAAGAATGACAAAGCCTTGAAGAAATATATTTCAGGGCTTTTTATTACCTTTAAAATTGAAATGATAGAATGAAGAAAAAACACGGGAAAAGCAGAGAATAAAAGCTTTTTAGGATTAAATTTATACCAAGGTAACAATGACATCCTCTTCTAAAATTGCAGTTTGCGAACTTCCTCTGTTCCCGTTACCGGAAGTCGTTCTATTTCCGACAAGACCCTTGCCTTTGCATATCTTTGAATTTCGCTATCGAATCCTGATGAACACAATTTTGGAGAGCGATCGCAGGTTCGGGGTCTTGATGGTAGATCCGATCAGAGGTACGATTGCCAATGTGGGCTGCTGTGCAGAAATCATTCATTATCAGCGGCTACCAGATGACCGAATGAAAATGCTGACGTTGGGTCAACAAAGATTTCGTGTCTTAGAGTATGTTCGTGAAAAGCCATATCGAGTCGGTGTGGTTGAGTGGATTGAAGACCATCCTCCCGCCAAAGATTTACGACCATTGGCTACAGATGTAGAACAACTGCTGCGAGATGTTGTGCGTCTCAGCGCCAAGTTAACTGAACAAAACATCGAACTGCCAGAAGATTTGCCAGATTTACCAATAGAGCTATCTTACTGGGTAGCGAGTAACCTTTACGGTGTTGCTACAGAGCAGCAGGCTTTGCTAGAAACGCAAGATACTGCTGCTCGTTTGGAACGCGAAGCAGAAATTTTGACTTCTACTCGCAATCACCTCGCTGCTCGTACTGTTCTCAAAGACACCTTGAATGAGAAGTTGTGAATTGTAAGTGGTTATTAGTTATTAATCATTTATGTCCCAACAACTAACTATTAACCACTAACGCCTTTATTGAGGGCACTAATAGGCAAAACGTTGTAAGTGCCGAAGATTTTTAATATCTCTGTGCAGGGAGATATTTCTGCTAAAGCAGATTGAACTTGTGGTTCAGATGCATCTGCTTCCATATCTATAAAAAACAGGTATTCTCCAAGAGAACGCTTCGTCGGACGAGACTCAATTTTACTGAGATTAATGCCTATATGAGCTAACACTTGTAAAGGTTTTACCAGTGCTCCCGGTATATTAGCAGGAGTACTGAAAGCAAGGGAAGTGTGACTTGCACGTCCCGAACAACTGGGGCGGGCGTCTGGCATATGACTTTGGCTTACCACCCAGAAGCGAGTACAGTTTTCAGGATAATCGTTAATACCGCTAGCTAGTATAGGCAGGTTGTATAGTTGCGCCGCACGTTGAGATGAGATAGCCGCCACCGTCAAGTCCTGCTCTAGTTGCAGGAGCGCCTCGGTTGTGGAATTGGTTGGAATAAGCTGTACATTGGGAAGTAACCGCTCCAACCATCCCTGACATTGTGCTAAGGCTTGGGGGTGAGAATAAACTGTTTTGACTTCCTCCAAGGTTTGAGCGCAGGAAATTAATGTATGAGCAATTGGCATGACCAAAGCTAACTGAATTTGCAAACTATCTAGTTGCCACAGTGTATCCAGCGTCATGGTCACACTGCCTTCAATAGAATTTTCCACAGGCACAACAGCCAACTTTGCCTGACCTTTATCGACGGCTCGCAATGTCTGAGCGATGCTGGGATAAGGGCATAAGATAGCTTCAACTCCTGTACTTTTAGTAAGCCAATTGAGATAAAGAAGAGCCGCTTGTTCTGCGTAAGTGCCAGGAGGTCCTAAATGTGCAATTGATAAAGTCATAGAGTTTAGTTTTGTGTGGATAGTTTGATTTGTATTCAATTTTATGAGTTGTAATCAGACATGATAAACTTCTTTCCACACAAATCATTTATTAAGTCATAACCAATGACTGATAACATAATTTCTTAAGAAAATATTACAATTATTTAACAGATATTTTAATATGCTCATGCCTACTCGGTTTACTGCCTCTCAATCGGTTGAAATTGCTATCCCAGAGCAACCTATTCCAATTCACCACTACTTGCGTCAGCCTCAACGCTTGGTTAACGCTTTAGTTGACCCTACTCGTATTCAGCAACTGAGTACGGAAATTTTTCGCTTGAAAATGCGTCCTCTAAACTTTATGTCGCTCAGCATTCAACCAACTGTAGACATGAGAGTCTGGGCTGAATCAAATGGAACGGTTCATGTGCGATCGCTAAGTTGTGAAATCCTTGGTATAGAGTATATCAACCAACGCTTTGCCTTAAATTTAAAAGGGCATTTGTCTCCTGAGCAGCAAGGTATTAACACCCTTTTAAAAGGAAGAGCCGATTTAGAAGTGTTAGTAGATTTACCACCGCCATTTTCTTATATGCCCAAGCCAATATTAGAAGCAACAGGCAGTGGTTTGCTCAAGAGTGTTTTGTTGACTATTAAGCAAAGATTACTACATCAACTCCTAGCAGATTATCGCCGTTGGGTAATGTTGCAAACGCCAGAAAAAGGGCTTGGTGATCAAAGTATCCCCATCTTCAATCCGGAGTAGTTATTGGAAGGTTTTAGTATTTTTTAACACATTTGGTTGCCAAAACCACAGACTTAAGTAGATATACGCAAATGTAAATACAGCCTTGACAAATTTGTGACTTTATGGTTAGTAACTGGGTTCGAGCGCTCACTGGTAGGATCTTTACCAACTTGTCGCAATTGTGTAGTAAAGAAATTTGTGTTTATCTGTATAAATCTGTGGTTACATGAGTTGTAAAAAAATAACCATCCTTATGACATAACTTACACCTCACTCTATAACGAATTGAAAATATGCCCTACGGGTAAGCTAGGCGAATCAGCAGCTTGAGAAAAGGAATTTCCTTTCATTATCTTGCGAAGATACTGCCTGCAAATCAAATGTGCATAACTCTTACCTATCAGGAACTGAAATTATTTGTTTTTTCTTGTTTGTTTGAGAACACTCTGAATCAGAACTGAGTACGGTCATCTGACAAGGACGAAAGGACGTGCGATGTAATGGTGAAGGTCCGTACTGTTGTAGTGCCATCAGATGTCGTTTACTTCCATAACCCTTGTTGCGTTCCAAGTCATACATAGAGTACTTTGAGGCAAGGCGAAGTATCAGATCATCACGCCAAACTTTAGCAACAATGCTAGCAGAGGCAATAGCAACAGAGCACTCGTCCCCCTTGACTATCGTTTGTTGCGACAGTGGCAAGTCTTTTACTAACTGATTGCCATCAATCAAACACAGAGCAGGCTGCACCTTTAGCTTGAGAATAGCCCGCTTCATTGCTAGCATCGTTGCTTGGAGAATATTCATTTGGTCAATCTCGGCTGTTGAAGCAAAACCGATTTTCCAGTCAATAGCCAGCGCCCAAATGAGGTGCGCTAGCTGCACTCTTCGAGAACTAGACAGCTTTTTACTATCTTTAATTTGGGCTGCTATAAGTTCTGGCAAAGCCGTATCTGGTAGTATCACTGCTGCAGCCACTACAGGACCAAACAGAGAGCCTCGCCCCACTTCATCCACGCCTGCAATCAGCCCTTCAGTGCTTGAGTGCGTGGAAAACTCCAGCCACCTCATCTCTTTCATGGGTACTGGCGACTCAATAGAAGCGACAGCTTGCTCCGGTTCTATCATAAGTTTGTTAACTTTCAAATCCAGTGAATTTACTTACTCCACAGAGGAAGAACGGCGGCGACGGCGGCGTTTATCGCTTAAGTTGCTGCTAGCTTCACTTTCATCCGTCATCAAGTCAAGATCCTGTCGCTCAGTTACAGCTTCTGGCTCGGGTTCGCTTGGTGGCTCAACTACTGTGACAACAGCGCTTGCTCTTTCAGAGACAGGTGCTCTTTCAGAGACAGGTGCTCTTTCAGAGACAGGTGCTCTTTCAGAAACAGGTGGTTCTGAGGTTGATTCAGTCGCTGGAGCAGGGTTGTGCCCAGGTAAGGTGACGTTGATAATCACAGACTTGGGATTTCTGACCTCCCGACCCAACTTCTCTAACGGAGAAACTCCCATCTGGGCGTAGACATCCTGTTCCTCGGGCGACATTTCTACAGTCACAATTTCTGGTGGTTCTACCACTGGCTTGACTAGCTCTACCTTAGTCACTTTGCCACGCTCGGCTCTATCACCCCAAGAAGGTTTGCTAAAACTGGGTGGAGGTACTTCTGATGGCGCTCCTTGTTCCACGTCGTCATCCATTTCCAAGTCTGGCTCGTTCAGAAACGCCAGGGGGTTTGCCACAATCCGTGGCTCATCTTTGCCATTTCCCCCATTTACCCTCTCTACGCGAGTGCTGCGGCGGGTACGACGCTTTCTGCTGTCGCCAATTTCTTGATAGCTGGGATGATTAACCAGACCCGAGGCACTCAAGTCATTGTCAGTCTCGTATGCTTCTCCATATCCTTCATAGGTTTCCCGTGGTTCAACCGATCGAGCAACTGGCAGACGTGGTTCCCTATGAGGCACGGAGGATACAAGGCGCTCTGGTAATTCTGTTGGTGCTAGTGGTCGGCTTTCTGTTTCTCCAGGTAAATGGACAGTATGCCCTAAACCACCACAAGTGGGGCAAAGTTTACCAAACAATTCGTAAATGTTTTGACCTTGACGCTTGCGGGTGAGTTCAACTAAACCCAACTCAGTAAGTTGGGCAATCTGAGGACGAGCTTTGTCTGCTTTGAGTGCTTTATTAAAATGTTCTAGAACGTGTAGTTGGTCACGCCGCGATTCCATATCAATAAAATCAACGACAATCACCCCCGCAATATTCCGTAGCCGCAACTGACGGGCAATTTCTGTGGCGGCTTCGCAGTTTGTCCACAAAACAGTTTCCCTAGCAGTTGCCGATCGCGTGAATGAGCCGGAGTTGACATCTATGACTGTTAATGCTTCTGTCGGCTGAATAATAATGTAGCCTCCAGAAGGTAAGTCTACTCTAGGTTTGAGCGCTTCTTTAATTGCAGCATTAATACGGAAGTACTCTAATATCGGAGCGCGATCGCGGTGATGGTCGATTAACAACCCTTGTGGTGTTTGCCCGCCACTCCAGTTCTGCAAGTACTGCTTCACCCGCTTCAAACCAGTACTGGAATCTACCACAATCCGATTGACATCTGCGCCGTACATATCCCGCAGCACGCGCTGGATAAAATCATCGTCCCGATTCAAGAGCGCTGGGGGACGTGTTGATTGCGCTTCTTGTTGAATTGCTTCCCATTGCCTTTGCAGCGATTCTAAATCTTCGATAATCGCTTCTTCCGGCTTGCCCTCGGCTTCGGTACGAACCAGCAAACCCATTCCTGCTGGTTTAATTAAAATTGCCAGCGCACGTAAACGGTTGCGCTCGCTTTCACTTTTAATCCGACGTGATAAATTTACACCCCGACCGTATGGCATCAGCACTACGTAGCGTCCGGGTAAGGTGATGTTTCCCGTGAGCCTGGGTCCTTTGGTACCCGTTGGCTCTTTCATCACTTGCACTAATACTTTTTGCTGCGGCGTTAATAATTCTGTAATAGCTGCTGCTGTCCGCCTCAGCCTTAATGGTCCTAAGTCAGTGACATGAATAAAACCATTGCGCTCTGGATCACCAATATTGACAAAAGCTGCATCTATCCCAGGTAGTACATTCTCCACAACCCCTAGGTAGATATCACCAATTTGGTGATGACCTGTGGCAACAACGAGTTCTTGTATTTGGTCTTCCGAAAATACTGCAGCAATTTGATGCTGTTCCGCGATGATAATTTGTTTTGGCATTCAATTATTTTCCTCAAGAACTGGCAGCACAAACAGACGATTTGGGGGTTTGTTATACCTCTCGCCCCGACAACAAGTCCGCTCATGCGCTGCTTTTAAAAATTGCGCTTCTTCGCTCAAACTTAGGGAGCTATTTACGCGCTCGACTGCGTTTACACTGTTGATTCTTCCAGAACGGCTGCATATTATTTAAGCAATTAAATCATCCGTCCGTGGTTAATTTTTGATCCAATACCCTTTTCCTGGAGAGTCCTGAGTCCTGAGTCCTGAGTTCTGAGTTGTGAGTCATAAAGTCTTGAGTTCTGGGTAATTTACACTCAGCACTCGCGCTCTCGTTACTCAACACTGTCTCAGCACTTCCGCTCTCGATACTTGGCACTACATTGTGGATTGGGCGTTCAAATTAATTTTAAAAATCATAAAACCTTGCGTTCGTTTTGGAAAACCATCCCTACGCGCGTGGTAGGAGGAAACACGACTCGGCATTTTTAAATGCCGTCCCCAACCGGGGAGGACAAGTAGAGGAGTAGTACTTGTCCATTTCCCTGTAATGCCGGGAATCGCCTTGCTACTCCAGTGAAACAGTCCTGCAGGCGGGTTTCCCGCCGTAGGGAACTGTTGAACCCGAAGGGTAAAGTTAGCTTTGACAAAGTTAACGGTCGGTAACTATATCGGAGACACTGACTTAACCCAATAAATCTGTTTAATCCCCAATTTCTAGAAGCTCAGGACTAGCTACGCATCCCAAGGTAGGACTTGAACACTTGCCGTTAACGTAGTACACAAGGTACTCAGTCTGGTCAACTATCGACTTGAGTGTGAGCTAGAAGCCCACGACTTCTAGTCGTGGGTCGTTGACAGAATCAGAGAAGCCGACGAAGCTTGCTGTTGGTAATTGCTGATTCACGAGCTTTGAGCTTAAAGAGAGTGTTATTTGATCTGCCTGGTGTTTGTCTGGGATAAAAAACCCGCGCTTAGTTTCACTTCTTTTATCTTTGCTTTTGCGCCCTGAGTACCAGGGTAGTGAATCAGTTTACTCAATGCAGCGCCAGAAAATTTCTCTTCATCTCATTCTAACGCAACCTTGTCAAAAATCAATTTCCAAGATGTGCTAAGAGAGGGCAACCACAAGCAAATTGCCCCAAGCGATTAAACTCCCAAAATCAGCCGATTTCGATGAATTTGCAGCAGATGAAAATCTGTACCTGCTACTTGTTCTAGCATAGAGAGGATTTGTTCGGGACGCAATAGCACCCCGTCATGACGACAGCTGCCCACATAACGCAGGATAACTGTAGACTCTTCCTGATGCTCAGGGCGTTTTGGTAACTCAAATAATTCTAACTCAAACAAGCGATCGCGCAGATTTACCAACTGAGTTTTACCTGACTTGGTTGTGTGTTCCCACCAAACCTCATCTTTGGCTTTGATGGCGTCAATCCAGCTTTCCCATTGTATCGGTGTCGCCTCCTGCTGACAAGCCACAGTGATTAGATACTCCGCTGCCTCCAGAAGTTGGTTAGCGGAACTCGCTTTTAAATCGAGCTGTTCCACCTGATATATAGGAATGTCTAACGGCAAAGCCTCAGCCAGTTTTTGGCGGAAAATCTCCACATCAACTGGCTGTGTGAGCTC
This sequence comes from Kalymmatonema gypsitolerans NIES-4073, assembly GCF_002368435.1. Classification (GTDB taxonomy): domain Bacteria; phylum Cyanobacteriota; class Cyanobacteriia; order Cyanobacteriales; family Nostocaceae; genus Kalymmatonema; species Kalymmatonema gypsitolerans. The sequence continues at coordinate 7,989,207 of NZ_AP018268.1, read as the reverse complement.
AAAATCCACAATTTCACCACTGCTTGTAACTCCCAAAGGCAAGGCATATGCAATGGAAATGCGGGGGGTAGGATGAAAGCCACCAGTAAAAGAAACTGGCAATCCTGCTCGCCGTACACTTCTATCAAATAGGCGCATCAAATCTAGATGACCTACTAAAGCCATACCGCCCAGCTTACCAAACCAGACACGCAGCCGTTGTGCTTTGGTAGTATTCGGGACAAACTCACCAGCAAATTCCGGGATAGAAGGCGGCGAAATAACAACATTATGACCAAAGTCAGTGCCGCAGACACCACAGTGAGAACAACCTTCAAAAGAGCAATCTGGTACAGTTGCCGCTTCTAAGGCACGTTGCAAGTCTTCCTTGAGCCATTTTTTATCAATACCAGTGTCGATGTGGTCCCAAGGTAGGGGGGCGTCGAGAGAGGATGAGGGGGATGTTACTTCCTCATCTTGTTTCCCAAACAAATTCCACTCGCCTTTCTCGACTTGGCGGTATTTCCAGTCTAAGCCAGCTTCCCAAATGGCTTGTCCCCAAGCACTAAAAGCTTTTTCGACACTATCATACCAAGAGTCCATGCCTGCCCCTAATTCCCAAGCACGACGCACGACTGGGGCAAGAGAGCGATCGCCTCTGCCAATAAAATCTTCCATTGCTGAAATACGGACATCGGTGAAATTCACCTTTGCTCCTTTGACCCGCCGGAATGCTTGCCGCAGTAATGCTTGCTTGCGCTCAAACTCAGCAGTGGAAACCGAGTGCCACTGAAAAGGCGTATGGGGCTTGGGTGTGAAGTTAGAAATGGTCAAGTTAAATGACAGCGGTCTTCTGCCTTTTCCTCGACACTCCCGTTGTAACCAGCTGACTGTTTCCGCAATGCCTAACACATCGGCATCGGTTTCACCAGGCAAGCCGATCATGAAATACAGCTTAATTTTATCCCACCCTTGTTCCCAAGCTGTTTTTACACCCCGCAGCAGTTCTTCGTTGGTCAAACCCTTGTTGACTATGTCCCGCATCCGTTGGGTTCCAGCTTCTGGAGCAAAAGTCAGTCCCCCTTGCCGCGTACCGCCTAGGATATTGGCAATATTTTCATCAAATCTGTCAACTCGTTGGCTTGGTAGAGTCAGAGAAATATTTTCATTTTTTAACCGATTTTTTATTTCCGTCCCTACTGCTGGCAAGGATAAATAATCAGAACAGCTCAGGGATAGTAAAGAAAATTCGTTGTAACCGGTTTGCCGCATTCCGGAATCTATCGCTTCCACCACATCCGCTGGTTCCACATCCCGCGCTGGTCGGGTGAGCATTCCTGGTTGGCAGAAGCGACAGCCGCGAGTACAACCGCGCCGAATTTCAATTACCAACCGATCATGCACCGGCTCGATGTAGGGTACTAGCCCAATCGAATACGCTGGTATTGGGGTTGCAACCCGCCGCACAATTCGTTTTGGGACATTTGGGTGGTTGGGATGAACCGAACCATCAGAAGCCATGTCGTAAAACTGCGGAACATAAACGCCTGGTATCTGCGCTAAATCCAGCAATAATTCTTTACGGCTCAGCCTAGCTTTTTTCCCCTCTTCCAACACTAAGCCAATTTCTGGCAGCAGTTCCTCGCCATCTCCTAAAGCAAAGAAATCGAAGAAGTCGGCGTAGGGTTCAGGATTGGATGTCGCCGTCTGTCCCCCAGCAAAAATCAACGGGTAACTAAAGGATGGGGGGGATGAAGAAGATGTTGCTTCCTCATCTCCCTTATCTGCCCTTTCCTCCGCCTCTTGGCGTTCTCGCCAAGTCAGAGGGATGCCAGCCAAATCCAACATTTCTAGAATGTTGGTTGCTCCCAGTTCATAACTGAGGCTAAAGCCTAAAATGTCAAAGTCCGTTAGCGATCGCCTTGACTCTACGGCAAACAACGGTGTTTTTGTTGTCCGTAGTTTTGCTGCTAGATCCGGTCCTGGTAGGTAAGCGCGATCGCATAACTGGCGCGGTTGGGAATTCAAAATATTATAGAGAATAATATGCCCTAAGTTGGATGCACCTACTTCATAAACTTCTGGGTATGTCAATACCCAGCGGATCTCTGCCGTATCCCAAGGCTTGTGAATCGCTAAGAGCTCGTTACCTAAGTAACGAGCTGGTTTTACAATATCCGATGTGATTAACTTTTCAACTGCAACAGCCACTGTGGTATCTTTTCGCTACCTTAATTACAGCTACTCACCTCCAACATTAGCATTTATTAGGTGTTTCAAGAGAACTACTCGTTTCCCTTAAGACTTTTTTAGGCATAAGTCACTGTTGCTTCTTGATTTGAGAGGTAAGCAGCTTCAAACGCGGCTTTCCCTTCAAATATCTCAAAAACCCTATCTACTTGGGTCAGTTCAAATATAATTTTGAGTGACGGTGAAACCGAGCAAAGGCTGAAGCGCCGTCCTAGCTTTTGAGCCAGTTTGAGCGCAGACACTAATGCCATCAAGCCTGCACTATCTAATGATTCTACATGCTCTAAATTCACGAGCAAGATAGAAATTCCATTTTGTGCTAGCGCTTTTGTTAATTTGGTTTCAAATTCTAAAGCGTTTTTGGCATTTAGGCAGCCGTGAGGACTAATAACAGTTATTTTTGGATAGTCTAGTACTGCTTGCATCGTTACATCCTATTAAAGTTATCGAACTTTAAAGTTAGATGTATTTGAACATAAACTTTTTTTTCTCACATCGACCATTCGTATTACGTCTCTTTGCTGAATCTTTATTGCTATTGCGTTACTCTTTAAAGATTGTCATAAACGCAAGAAAATTTGTGTTTAAATATACTTTTTTTACTTCTTAAACAAATATAATCTCCACAAGCAGCCGCACAGGTGAGGATGAATAGCTTGTTCTAGTTATAAACTTTATTTATCCTAGAATTCTATTTGATTTGTATTCAAATACCTATCAAGCTAATAACTTTACGTTATCACTTGATTATTGCTAGACAGTTGGCTCAATAGTGAACCATGTCCTCAAATAGCTGTGATCCAGGTCACCGCCATAGGGGTATTCAGATCACTTTTTATACCAAACGTTACCCTTGATAATGACTACTTATATAGTTGGTGTAATCGCTATGAGAACAAAATACTCTATTCGTCTATTGGTAGAAAAAGCTCTCGATATTAAAAAGTTGACTCCTGAAATTGAAAATGAAATTAACTCAGAACTGACCGAAATGGGTTATATTTCTGACGTGGACTACGAAGCCTTGGAACTATTAATGGCAGAGATGGACGCTGGTCGCATTCAGTTGGTTTCAAGTCTAGGCTTGTTATCCTGAGGGTTTGGCATTAGAGTTGCCTTAAATTGAGTTGATTTCAATAAAGACTAAAGTCATGAAACTTCAATATAAGCAACAGAAATTATACTAACAATAGCGACGATACTTTAGCCGCGTCACTGCTCATATTTTTTTGTAAAATTAATTTGTAAGATTAATTATATATTTGATTGCAGGGGGTAAACCAAGAAGAGAATGGTTCCACATTTGCATTAATCACTAGTTATCCCCATGTAGTTTGCTCGACGCTTAGAAATAATTCTTCTCTACTTGTTCGCTGAAATTAACAGCAAGCAGGATGAACCTATTGTTGAGGGAGTAGAGATTTTTAATAAGGCAACGGTTAGAACCTGAAACAGAAATTATCTCTTCCATTGGTTCCAAGGAAGCCATTTACAATACATTTTTACTTTTTTCCGGGTCTAAGATTGGTTATTTTCTTGCTATGCGCTGGCTATGGCTGACGCCACGCCTTAAGGCTATCGGGTACGTGTTCTAGCCTATGGCTTGCACCGTAAGTCCTGCAAAGAGGCGACGCCGTAGGCGGTTTGTTAAATCGGTACTCTTTTACCGACAAGGGAGTAGCTTTCGTTCAAATGGGAGATTACACCCTGATAGCAGAACTAGGTTATCCCGTCTACCGTACATATATCATTTTTACTGGTAGTAAACTTTTTGGCATGCCCCTAAAGATAGAAAATAAATTTTTGCCTGATCTCAATAATATTCCTTCTGAAAGATGCAGCCATTCGCTAGTGTTCATTAGGGGACTGAGGATTGGATCGGCAAGAATTTACCCATTCCCCAATCCCTAATCCTCAATCCCTAATCCCCCTTTTTGTGCTTGCCAAATTTGGTGAATAAAGTGATTGAATTGTTGCTTGGCAACACAAGTCTGTCCAGGTTTTGGTTCTTTTGCCAAAACCTGACTCAAAAAACTAATAACTTCTGTGTCTAAGGCAGGTTGAAATAAATTGACAGACCAAAGCAGGTCAGATGTATCTCGCAAGTCAGTGATCAGCGGCGGTTCTTGGGTAAAGTTGACTAGCAGTAAAGGACGCACCCAACACAACTGACGAGAAACCACGACTTGAATGACTTCTGCATATAGCTTTATGTCGCCATGCTCTAAAGACACAATTTGTCCTGCTTGAAACTCCAAGGTCATCTCCATAGTCACACGGCTTAAGCGACAAGTATATTTTTATTGGTTATTCAATTTTAAGGGGATAGGGTGTAGAGGCGCAGTCAAACCTGTGCAGCCATCAGTCTAAAGTAGCAAAAAATTTGACTACCCCGTTATTTGCGTGTCTATGCTATAAAATGAGTTAATAAGTGTTAAGGAATATTTGGACAAAAATTCTGTTGTAGTAATTCATTCACAAAAGAGCAAAGAACAGTGTCTGTCGAAACCATAGAGAAGCGTTCAACATCCCGCAAGCTAGCGCCTCGGTATCGCGTTTTGCTCCATAATGACGACTACAACCCTATGGAGTATGTGGTGCAGGTTCTACTAACCACAGTACCGAACCTCACCCAGCCTCAGGCTGTTAGTATCATGATGGAAGCCCATACCAACGGGCTAGCCTTAGTCATTACTTGCGCTCAAGAACACGCCGAGTTCTATTGCGAAACCTTGAAAAATCATGGTTTGAGTAGCACAATTGAACCTGAAGAATAAAAGGTTATAGGCAATAGATAGGTTGTTCAAAACAAATCTCCTCCGTTTGTCCCAGTACCCTGCCCCTATTAGGCTGGGTGCATTTATATTGACTTTGTTGGTACTCTGGCTGCCCTTTGCTGCACCAATTTACTTACTCGTACGTGACACCAATTTAGTCAGTATATTGACAATGGTGCTGCTGTATGTTGAGTTTATCGTTCTACTGAGGTTATGGGGCAAGTACGTCTACAATCAACCTCAGTTGCTACGATATTATGGCTTAGAACTGACGCGACTCAATGGTGTAGAAGTGGTACGCGGTTTGGCTATTGGGATAATTGGCGTTCTGATTTTGTTTGGGTTGCAAGGTAGCTTAGGTTGGTTAGTGTGGCAACAACCGAAAGTTTTTTTTCTTAAACTGATTTTAGAGAGTTTAATTGTTGGCTTGGGCATTGGGTTTGCTGAGGAATTATTATTCCGAGGTTGGTTGCTGGATGAGTTGCAACGGGATTATAGCAAAAGTGTTGCCTTGTGGGTTGATGCGATCGCTTATGCGGCATTACACTTTATTAAGCCGCTGGAGGCAATTATTCATACACTACCGCAATTCCCAGCCTTAGTCATACTAGGGTTAACGCAGGTATGGGGAAAGCGTTGGCGTAGGGGACGCCTCGGTTTACCCATTGGATACCACGCGGGTTTGGTTTGGGGTTATTACATTATTAACGTGGGCAATTTGATTACGTATACAAAAAAAGTGCCAGAGTGGATAACTGGAATTGATCGCAATCCACTAGCAGGGGTGATGGGTATATTACTTTTAAGTGCGATCGCCCTCAGCGTGCGAGGATTCCTTAACAATGGACAGATTTCCAAGAACAACCCTGGTTAAATTCAGCTATATAAATCTCATCTGCTGAAGGTGCTTGCTGTTAATTAGCCATTTACAAAGCCATTTCCAAGACTGTTCCCACCACGCATGCTCGCTCCAAATTCACTCCACTTAAATTCGCACCGTGTAATTCAGCACACAATAAGTTTGCACCCGTCAAATTCGCACCCGCAAGATTCGCCCCTCGTAAGTCGGCTTCTTCCAGATTTGCCTCACTTAACAATGCCCCTTGCAAATCTGCACGACTCAAGTCTGCACCTTTGAGATTAGCCCCAGTCAAGTTCGCGCCTCGCAAGTCAGCACCTCGAAAGTCAACACCCTGCAAGTTGACATTCATCAAATTAGCACCGCTCAAGAAAGCACCAACAAAGGACACTTCAGTGAGTCTTGCTCCCATTAAGTTCGCGCCACGTAAATTGCTACCCCGCAAGTCAGCACCCGTCAAATCTGCTTGCATCAAATTTGCTCCCATCAAGTTCGCCCGCAAGTCGGTTTCTACAAGGTTGGCTCCCATCAAATTGGCACCTTCTAAATGTCCACCTTCGAGTTTGGAACCTGTAAAAGTTGTGCCGACAAGGTGAGCGCCAGCAAAATTGACGCGATTTAAGTCAGCATTTGATAAATCTTCGTCTTCTAAATTTACTCCTGGCAAGTCTTTGAGTTTTCCTGACCGAATTTCGTCAACATTCATATAAATTCTACGCTATTTAAGATAATTACATTTCGCGCAAAGACGCTAAGGAAGTCTTTGCGCTTTGATTATTATTTGCTGTAACTACTCCTAATCTCTCCACTCTTAGTTTCGCTATCTAGCCTACTATTAAGTAGCCACATACCAGTACTAACTTTGGGTGTCATCAAAGGTAAGTCGAGTCCCTGTTGCAAACCCATAACTAATAAAGCTAATGTATCTACAAGTTTGGGGTCAAAGCGATACGATTGTAATTGTTTGCACTCTTCTACAGCTTGAGTAAATATTTCCTCGGGGCTTAACTGAGAGGTTTTTTTCTGATTAACCCGCCACTGGAAATCTGCTACTAATGCGAGAATTCTTGACTCTAAGGGAATTTCATCTCCAGCTAACCCCGCTGGCTCGCCTGTACCATCCCACCACTCGCTTTGATGTGTAAGAATTTGTGCGATCGCCCGTAGTCTTGGCATTGTTCGCAGTACCTGGGTTCCTGGTACTAGAGGACAAGTCAAGGGACAACAGGGTGCATCTTCTTGGTAGCGGGTGGAAGTCCCAGGAGAAAGAACGCTTTCGGCTCTTTGCAATGGATCTATACGTTGCAGCAACCCCGCAAGACGTAGACGTTTCGTTTGCCATGCGGGAAGATCCAAAAGTTGCCCCATTGTTTCGGAGAGCGCTACCACTTCCGCTGCTGCCATTGGATTGGTAATATCGGCAGCATCTATCATTTGCGCCATCCGTAAAAATGCTTGGATTTCGTTGGAAACCAAATTCCGATCCAGTGCTTGGTGGCGAGTTGCTGTCGGTACAGATATATTCACTTGCCCCGTTTGAAGGTAATCTACTACCAGGGAAACCACTGCACTCAAGTCTTCCGGTGTGGCAAGCCGTGGCTGCATTCTGTCTTTGTGTGCCTTAAGTTCTTTTGCCAGTTCTGCGTTGTAGCTTTCGATGTGGGAAATTGCTAATTCTGCTGTTTCTTGGACTAACTCCGGCTCAAATGTCCATAAACCGTAGAATTTTCGCTCTACGTCAGATCCAGGTAATCCGGTGGAAGCGTAATCAGCTTCTGATAATTCTTGACAAATTACCATTGCTGTGTAATTTTGTGATATAATAATCAAATGCCACTCCTGCGCTACCGGATCGACTGGATCTATAGCGACTAGGTTCACATTGGGCAACTGGCTTGTAGAATGCTCGGCAAAGCTTGCATCGGGGGCTGCCATTATAGCAATTTGGCTGGCTTTTTTGGCGATATCTGCGTATCTTTCGGCTTCTTGCAGATACCACTTTCCTCGTTGGAAGGCTGTGATGACTAAGGGTGTTCCCTCGTCTTTTAATATGTGGTCTTCCAAGGCATGGCACAGGGAAACCAGAGTATTTTTATAGTAAACGCCGTATTGAATTGGTCTTTTACTATGGCGATGAGCTGCTTCTAGTTTTTGTAAAATTGAGCCTTCTAACATGAGATTTGATTAAATAAACCGCACAAAAGTGGCGAGATGAGGGTAGACGAAGCGAGTATTGAGGGTAGAGAGCAAAGCGAGTATTAAGGGAGCAGGGGGAGATGAGGGAGAAATTACTTCCTCATCCGACAGCATCCCCCTCATCCTCTTCATCCTCTTCATCTCTAACCCTTATCCCCGTGTCTTCTATGATACACTAACGAGTTGTTTTTCTTTCGTCTCAACGGGTGCAGAAAGTGCTTCTTCTAAGTCGGCACAACCCAGTTTTTCTTCTAATATTTTCATGACTTCGCGTCCGAAGTCATTAGGGTTTTGTCGCCAAGCTTGTAAGCAGACTTGCCCAAAGAATGAACCAAGGGGTTCGGGGTTCCAGAGCATTTTCTGGACAGTCCAAGGTGTAATGTTCATTGGATCATACCCTGGTTTAAGAATATTTTCTTTGAAGGCGTATTCTTCGAGGTGGGTATGGGGTTGCAAACCGATGAAGAAAATAGCAGGTTCGACTTTATCCGCACCGAAGATGCGTTCGAGTTCACGGTGGTAGGCGATGGTTTGACGGATGGTTTCGGGACGTTCGTCAATGACGTTAAATGAGTAATTGACGGAAACTAAGTCGTTGAACCCAGCGGCTTTCAAATCACGGCAGTTTTGCAAGACTGTTCGCAGGTTGTAGCCCATGCGCATTTTCCGCACGAGTTCTTGAGAACCACTGGTAATACCAATTTCAAAGTAGTTCATCCCGGTTTTCGCCATCAAGTCACACAACTCTGGTGTGAGGTTGTCGGCTCTGATGTATGCTGCCCAGTGGATATCCGTCATCCCAGAATCAACGATTTTCTGTAAGAGTTCTACAGCATCGCTCATAAATTTTCGAGCTGGGATAAATTGGGCGTCGGTAAACCAGAAGTTGCGAATACCGCGATCGTACAATTGCCGCATCTCAGCAACGACTTCCTCCGCTGGGTTGATGCGTACTTGTTTGCCTTCTACAACGGTGTAGACGCAATAACAGCAGTTGTGGGGACAACCACGCTTAGTTTGTACACCTATATAAAAGTCTTCTTCTTGCAGGTAATAGTTAAATTCCGGCCACATACTTTCGATATAGTTGTAGTCGCAAGCGGATTTTTCTAGGGGAGTGGGTTGTTCGTGAATCAGGCGATCGCGTGGTTTTTCTTCTCCTACGACATAACACCTTTCATCGCGAAATTCTTGAGCGCTTAAAAGTTTTGTCAGCAAGGTTTCGCCTTCTCCCACGGAAACAATCGTTCCCTTGGGTAAGCTTTTACCCACTTGCTCGTAAAAGACACTGACAGCACCACCACCGACAATCACCCGAGCATCGGGGTTATAACGTTTAGCGCGTTTAATGCCCCGTTTCACTAAGCCCAAATTCCGCCACAACTCACCGTAGTATCCCGACGCAATCCGCAACAAACCAATAGCCCCTTTTATCTTGAGTAATGGATTGCCGGAGTAGAAAAACTCGAAGGAATACTGTAATGGGTTACCACCACGTCCACCCACTGGAGCATAAATTTGGATATCACGCCACGAATACACGAGTAGTGTGGGCTTGAATTCATCGATACAGCGATCCAGGGCAGCAGCATAATCTAGAGGTGGCACTGTTCCCATATCAAAAATGCGCTGTTCTATGGTAGGAAACTGCTTATGGACGTGATCTGCCAGATAAACTACCCCAATCGGAAAGATCGGGTTACAAGGAAGGCGAACATAGAGAATTCGGTTGTACATCACAGGTCTTTTAACTTCCATCTTGCTGTTTTTAAGGGAAAGTGAGATTAATAGCTTTTAAAAGAAGTGTTGAGATTAATTTTTGTCCTATATCTTAATATTACTTGACATTTAGGCAGATAAGGATTTAATCTGTCCTTTTTGTTGATATTCAGTGGAACTAGTTAAATTCACTTAGGCGTCAGATACATACTCTCTCAACAGAAATATTATTAAATTATAAAGATTTTTCTATAGATAGCTTTACAATAACAACAACTCTGTTTGCCAAGCGATGATCTACATATCTTGGTTATGGGGTAGAGGCGTGAGGATTGACAACTAAATTTCGCCGTTTATGATTTTTTGTGAACCAGAGAACATTGTGTGTGTGAGAGCATAATGTACAATTGCAGAAAAGGCATAAAATTTCACAAATATTTCATACAGCCGCAAATCTTAAGATAGAAATAATAATAGAAAAGCTCACTTGGTAGTCGGGGTTACAGCAACTGGGGATCAGCCGGTGCTAGCTTGACAAGTGTAAGATAAGATAGTGGCGTAAAGCTCTTCAGCAGTTATGGCTCAAATATTAGATCCTCTACCACCTGAGCAATCAGGTAAACTTTTCTGCTGCTACGTGAATGCCACAAGCAAAATACAGGTGGCTCGCATCTCAAATATTCCCAACTGGTACTTTGAACGGGTTGTTTTTCCTGGACAAAGGTTAGTGTTTGAAGCTCCAAAAGAAGCTCAACTTGAGATTCATACGGGGATGATGGCAAGTGCAATTTTATCGGATAACATTCCGTGCGATCGCCTCGCAATCAGCGAACCTAGCAATTATGAGTTTCATACAGACTCACAACCAGCAATAGACCCTATCAATAAAAAACCAATTGTGCAAACGATTAATACAAAAACCGGAGATTCCAAAAAACCTTTGCAAGTCGCTGGTTTAGTATACATTGATTAAAAAAAAGAATTTTCCTTAGTAAGAGGGTTGCTGAACTCAGCAGCCCTCTTTTGTTTCGTTATGAGTTGTCCAGACGTACCATGTCACGTCTAGACATTAAATTTTTTCATCACTCCACTTCCCCATCTACAATGTTTACTATGAACCTACCTTCCTTTCTTTGGCTGTGGAAAATAGCAGCATGGTCGATGGGGTTATCGTTGTTAGCTTATTTGCTATTGGCGGTTACAGGCTTTTGGATGTTTCGTAACAGAACATCACAGCGCCCCTCTTTTATTTCCCCGTTTACCGAGGGAAATACAAATGTACGTTCCCTTCACTTTCTCATCGGCAGTTGCATGGTAAGTTTAGTGCTGCTGCTGCTCCTGATTGGCATTATTGGTACTTTCGGTCATTTTGGTTCTTTGGGACACTCGTCACACCTGATTGCTGGGTTGATAGCAGTCGTGCTGGTTTTGCTGTCTGGTGGAAGCGCATTACTTATCAATGGGAGACGACCTTGGGCTAGACGTGTCCATGTTGGCGCTAATATTGCCCTGTTTTTTGGCTTTATTTGGGTATCGCTTACAGGCTGGAGTGTGGTACAAAAGTACTTACCATAATGAGTCACAAATGACCCGACAGCCTCACGACCAGTTTGCCAAGCAGTATCTAGAAGAATTACTCTCTCCTTTAGGAAAGGTCGAAGTCAGTCGCGAAGTCACCGACGAAGTTCGACAAGTCGATATTTTGTTTTTCCCGGTACCGTCGCCCAACGTTGACCCGCAATCTCTGGGGTTACTTGGTAGAATTGCGACGATTGCTTCGTTGTTAGAACCCTATCGCAATCAACCGAGTAAAACAGAGGTACGCAATTGTATCCTCAAACTTTTTTCTTTCTACGGAGAGTTGCAACGCAAAGCAAGGCGAGAGAGTACTTCTTTACCAGAGGATGATTTACCGCGTCTGTGGATTTTGGCAACTTCTGCATCGGAAAACTTGGTTGATGACTTTGGCGCTAAATTAGATTTAGAGAATTGGCTACCTGGTATTTACTTTCTAGCCAAAGCTTTGAGGACCGCTGTAGTAGCAATTAACCAGTTACCTCTAACACAGGAGACTCTTTTGCTTAGGATTTTAGGCAAGGGAGAAACCTAGCGCCAAGCCGTTAGTGAATTACTAGCACTTCCTAGAAATAATCCTATACGTCAGAACGTCCAACAACTGCTTGCTAGTTGGCGTATCACTGTAGTCAATCAGGAAAACTTAACTGAAGATGATCAGGAGTTGATTATGAACTTGTCACAAGCGTATATGGAGTGGCGCGAAGCTACATTACAAGAAGGACGACAAGAAGGACGACAAGAAGGACGACAAGAAGGACAGCAAGAAGGACAACGCTTGGTAGTGGAAAACTTGCTTAGAGTCCGGTTTGGAACTGTGGATGCACAACTATTGGGAGTGGTTGAAGCATTAATACAGTTACCACCACAAGAATATAGCCGTTTGTTACTAGAATTATCGCGTGAGGAGTTGTTGGCTAGGTTTGGATCAAGCAGCAATTGATATTGATAACGATAATATCAAACGCTGACAATTGGGCTTCGTAATTAGCAGTTAGTATTAACTTAAAGTACAACAATAATGATGGAGCCGTGACAGCCAACTCAGCCGATACTTCATCTTCTGTATTTCGCCTCTCTCCTTTAATTAGAATCACGCTTTTGAGTCTATACATAGCACTCACAGCACCGTTACCTTTTCTTTCCCAGGTAACAGCAGCACCCGTACCACCAGCATTACTGTGGGTGGGCATTATCATAGGTTTTATTGCTCTGTATGCAGCGTTGAGCGAACGCGTCATTGTAGATGACCAGGAAATTCAGGTAACTTATCCTCAATGGGTACCGCGTTTTTTCCGCAAAGGCTGGTCTTTACCTTGGTCTGAAGTGAAACAGTTAAAACCCCGCACAACTGGTCAAGGAGGACTCGTTTACTACTTCCTAAGCAAGGAAGGAAAAGCTTATCTACTACCAATGCGTGTAGCCGGATTTGCCCGTTTGGTAAAACTTGTGCAAGAAAAGACAGGGATAGACACCACAGATGTCTATCCTTTAGCGCAACCTTGGATGTATTTAATTTTACTTGGATTTACGCTGTTGCTGCTGTTAGTTGATGGTTGGGCGATCGCCACAGCGTTAGGGCAAGGTAAGATAAATTAAAGCATCACGTTAAGTAGCCAACCGATGACCTACGGTACAACGAATGTAACGGATGTAACGGATGTATGTGTGGGAAACCCAAAGACAAATTATCCGCTACATTCGTTAGTCGTGCGTTGCTAAATTAGCGTGAAACTTAAAGGAAATTTATTAGACAAAGGTTTATTTTGGAGAGTCAACAAGACACGCAGATGAGGAAACTTACCCTCAAAGCACAACTGCGCCTAGAACAAGTCAGTCTTTTTGCCAGCTTGAAAACCCAGAGTAAAGGTAAGCAGCTGGGACACCCAATATTACAGGATATTTCCTTTGAGGTATTTGAGGGAGAACGCGTTGCCCTTGTTGGACCATCCGGTGCAGGGAAAACTCATTTATTACGCCTCCTGAACCGTTTAAGTGAACCGACGAGCGGTAAAATTTATCTGGAAAATCAGGAGTATTCCCAAATTGCTGTATTGCAGCTACGCTCCTTAGTGACATTGGTACCCCAAGAATCCAAACTGTTGGGAATGACAGTCAAAGAAGCATTGGCATACCCGCTGGTTTTGCGTGGTTTACCCAAACAGACAATTGAGGAACGCGTGAGTCACTGGATAGAACAGTTGCAAATTCCAGAGGAATGGTCAGCGCGGACTGAGGTGCAACTTTCTCTTGGACAGCGACAGCTTGTGGCGATCGCTCGTGCTTTAGTGATTCAACCAAAAATCTTATTGTTAGATGAGCCAACCTCTGCCCTAGATTTAGGTACGGCTGAGCATCTTATGGAAACTTTAAGCCAGCTTGCTCAAAGTCATCAAACAACGGTTGTTATGGTAAATCACCAGCTAGAACTAGCCCAGAAGTTTTGTACACGGCTATTGTTTTTACAGCAAGGTCGCTTACTTGTCAATCAACAAGCGTCTGATATAAGCTGGCCTAATTTAAGAGAAAGTTTGACGCAAGCAAAAGCCGAAGATGAATTTGGATTTTAATCATTAGTGATTCGTCTCCTTGTTTTTTTGTCCTCCTCTCATCGGGGAGTGCTGAGAGTTGAACGTTGATTGCTAAACCTCTCTTTAGGTAACTTTGTTGCTGAGTGTCCAATATTGGCATTTAAAATTTCCATGTTAAAACGGTATCCTACATTGCGGATCGTTTGAATTAAACTAGGTTGCCGGGGGTCTAGTTCAACTTTTTTGCGCAACGACAAAACATGAGTATCAATGGTGCGTGGGTTATCTATGGCATCAGGCCAAGCACGGCGTAGCAGTTCTGATCGGCTCAATGGCACTCCTCCAGCTTGTGCCAAAACGTATAGCAAACTGAATTCCTGCGGTGTTAAGTCAATAAACTCTCCTTGGAAGCGAACCCGACGCTGTACTAAATCAATTTGCAAAGACCCATAATCTAAATAAGCTGGTGCAACGGGTGTGCGATTGCGACGAATGAGTGCCTCAACTCGTGCAAGAAACTCTTGCATCCCAAAAGGTTTGCTGAGGTAGTCATCTGCTCCCGCTTTCAAACCAGTGACTATATCAGCTTCATTGCTACGAGCAGAAAGCATTAAAATTAAAGGCTGTTGTTGACGATGTAACCAACGGCAAAATTCAATGCCATCACCATCAGGTAAGTCGGCATCGAGAATCACCAGTGTTGGTTGATGACTTAAAAACACTTCTCTAGCTTGATAAATACTTGCGGCTTGATGCACCCGATAGTCCAGTTGTTGCAAGTGCCAGCCTAGCAATGACCTCAGATGGGGATTTCCCTCAACGATTTCAATACAAACCGAACCCACGGTGGCAAGACCCCTTAGCGTATATGAATTTCAAAGTAACAAAGCCTATGTCTTAGGTTTTGTAATCCTTGTTACCTCAATTGCTATTGGCTTCATATTTACTAATACTAATACTGGCAAGGTGCTTAATTGATGCCTTAGCCAAAGCCAAGTTAGTAATATTCTTAAATTTTTGTTAGACTTAGCAAAAGTGCTTTTGATGAAAAATCCTGCTATCAACTGGAGTCCGATTTCCCAAAAAAGTGTCACCAAACAAGCTAATTGTTACCAAAAGAGTTTTTCAGCTTTATGGTGAAAGCAGATTCGATATTCTTGAATAGAGCGGTGCCCACACCCTCGAACCCAGTTAGGCTATTGGCTGAGATAATTATAACAATAGCTTACTTGATAATCATATTCCCAGTTTTCTGGAATAGGATCGAGATACTCTGTAGCTGCTCGTGAGAGTTCCCTTTGGGGGAGATATCTTCTTTTAGTTCATGCCAAACTAAAAGTGAGACTTCACATCTCAGCTTCAATAAATTACAATTTTCTATTCCAAGCACTTTTCTAACAGCAGTTATGCTCCAAGACACACAAACCATTCGCTATTACCAAAGACTAACTGACGCCTTCGTCGAGTTATGGAATCGCGGTTATCGTACGGATGATATGCGGATGTATTTGGATGGCTATATAGCCGCACTGCAACACAGTAACGCCATTGAACCGTATCTGATTCATCGCTTAGAGGAGGAAGCTAATCGCTACTTGCACGATGTATCAAACTTTACAATGACGCAGCCCCAACCGGATTACTATTAATATCTTTTCTCAATGAGAAGTAGTATCCGTAGCGCAATGCAGATGATTATAGCATACCTATGATCTGCATTGCAGCTTTGTGAAAAATTGGAGATATTTCTTTACAATCACAACACAAAAGCCCTAACTTACAAGTCATGAGTTCTGAGTGAGCTGATTTATTAGCTCACTTAACACTTTACAGAATTGAAAGCAGAAAGCCCATCGGCTTTTAGCCGTGGGACGGCCAGTCGCTACAAGTCGGCACCGCCCAACGCGCTGCCCTCATGAATGCGTAGGACGCTTTAGCGTCCGTCCCCATCTCTCTACGAACTCAGACAGGCTAATTCCTTCTACCCGTGCTGCTTCACTCATAGACTGATACGCCGTATCCGTAAGTCGGATAGTACGATTTTTCTTGATTTCATCATGCAACACTGGAATTCCTTTTAATCTTTTTTTGCCCATATGTGACATAATTAGAGTGCATTGCTATACTAATAATAGCGGGAATGCGCACATATAAAAAACGAAGTAGGTAAGCGCGGACAACTCGTGATCCGGAAACAAAGGTAGTAGAAATCCTAAATCTTGTACAAACGTGGGAATCGTAGGAAGGTTTCGATAAATCTCTCTATGCCCCTTAGGGCTTAGCAAGAATCCCAGGGCTTTTTACGGGAATGAGCACGTAGTGCGATATTCAAGTAGCCGTGGGAGTGTCAAAAACCACACGCCACTTGCTAGCTCAATAGCCTTAAGCCTACGCCATGGCTGCGCCGTTAGGTACGGGCGTTTTTTCATAACTAGCAACTTGCGTTAAAACAAAACGTGCCCGAGTCGCCTACGCAGCATTCCTGCTGTTATAGACGTCACGGACACACTTTCCAAGGGTGGGACAAACAATTTCTTCCAGAGGGCAGCGTAGCAACTGCCCGCCGGAGAACTTGCTCAGCATTCAGGACTGTTTTACTATGAGGTGAGTGCTAATTGCAATCTGCTTAACTTCACGAAGCAAGTGCGACTTCCACCATTTGCTGCAATTCGCCTTTCTGGTACAGTTCTATCAGGATGTCTGAACCACCAACGAATTGACCGTTGATATACACTTGGGGAATTGTTGGCCAATTGGAATAGTCTTTAATTCCTTGGCGGAGTTCGTAGTCATCCAAAACATTAACTGTCTCGAAGGGAACTCCTAAGGTATTCAGTATTTGCACGACATTGTTAGAGAAACCACACATCGGCATTAACTTGGTTCCCTTGAGGAAAACCAAGATTTTGTTTTGTTGTAGCAAATTATCAATTCGCTCTTTAACTTCTGGCGTCATTGTCTTTTTGTTTCCTATCTTACTTTTGGTCTCATGACTGGTATTGCCTTGTGTCCTAAGTCTTGAGTCAAGACTTAGGATTGAGGACTATTTTGCCAAGCTTCGGGAGTATACGTTTTTAGTGCCAAGGCATGGATCGCTTCACTAGACATGGCTGACTTCAGCGCACCATAGACTAACTGGTGCTGTTGCACTAGTCCTTTACCTGCAAACTGCGATGAAACTACTGTCACTTGATAATGGTCACCTCCTCCAGTCAAGTCTTGCACTTGAACTAGGGCATCTGCCAGTTCTGCCTTTATCATTTCCTGTACTTGCTGCGGACTAATCATCGCAATTCCTGATCATTTCAAATCCTAATAGGGATTGTAACGCCTCGCATCTGGGCAATTCAAAATTTAAAATATCCTGCGGCAAGCTGCTTTGCGTCTACACAATTCAAAATTCCACAACAAGAGTGTTGGCAAGCATTTTTCCTGTTGACAGTAGGCAAATTAAATGTGTGACAGTTGACTACATATATTTCAAACCCTAATAGGGATTCAAATATCAAGAGTCCCCACCATTGATTATAATCCCATCCTAGCATTGGGCTGAATGAGGGGCGGTGGGGAGGTGAGGAGAGAGGTAATTTGATTATTTCTTCTGGGAGGAGGGAGAGGAGGAGGGAGAGGGAGAGGATGAGGGAGAGGATGAGGGAGGGGAAGAAGCACTACCTCCTCTAGGAAACGGAGCATCAACAAAGCCCAACTCCAACAACTGCTGATAAGCTTTTTTACCTAAATCCCGTGTTGGGTTTTGGCTTTTAACTATTTGAATGAGCAACGGTACAGCTAATTCCGGTTTATTTTGGGCTCTATGTACCAATGCTAGCTGGTAGGTGGCTTCATCCCGCATTTGCGCAGTTTCTAGCGCCTTTTTGCGTTGAGCATCAGCAACTCTGGTGTCAATTCCAGAAAAGCTAGAATTCAAGTCTTGATAAAAATTAGAAAGCTGATTAAAAACAAGCCGTGCTTCTTGGAGTTTCTTTGCTGCTACATCGTAGTTTTGGGAAGAAACTGCATTACTTGCGTCTGTCATCAGACGCTTTCCTCCGTCAAGGCTCAAAAGGCTGTTATTTTGTGCTGTGGGACGGAGGTTATTTGGATCGTTGGGATCAATAGGTTGTGGTTGATTAGAGCCACTTGGTAGCTGTACCTGAGCATTGACGGGTGATAAGAAGCTGAGGGCTGCTATCACTGCTAAGGAAGTGAAGCGAATTATAGGAACGGTTCCAGACAAGTTCATGAGGTCATTTAGAGAGATAACTAAAAAAGCAGTTATGAAACTTCGGGTATCTTAACTCTGTTTTGAACTTTGACAAAACAAAGCCACATATTTAGTTTCCCTGATTTAGACTCAAAATCAATGAAACCAGGTTCCCCTAGCGTGTGCATATTAGCTAATCCGCCGCTATCAATGAAGGTACAAATTGCTCTAATTTTTCAACTACAGGTGTATCACAAATCAGCCTGGGGATAGTTTGACAACGCTGTGGTGAAGAGTTCGTTTTTAGAAAGCGATAGAAAATTGTTTAAAATTGCCAACTGATCGTTGGGATCAATTTGATACGACTCAAAGAGGTTTTAGTTGCCAAGCCTAAAATTGTCGTGCAAGAAATGGATTATAAATCCCGTAGTCCGCTGTATATCCAGCAATGGTATCTCAACCATAACAGTGGCAACTAAGCGGTCATTTGCAGTGATTTAGTTACAAAAAGGTGAATCCATCTCGTAGCGGCGCTAGCAGCGCAACAGTTACGCAAAGCCGTAGCAGATCCTTAGGAACAACTGGGGGACGAAATGATTCAAAACAAGCAATTCCTGATAATGACAGACAGAGGATAAAAAGCGTACTCCCAATAGCTGACTCTAGCCTCATCCAAGAAATTCAGGTCACTTGTACCTTCATCGTAAGTTTTTTGGGGATTTACAAATTTCATTCATTGCCCTTAACAATCAGCAGGTGTTGTTACAAAGCTGTACCTTAGGTCGCTGTAGTAAGAACGCAAACAACTTATACTGATTCATGCTCATCACAGCTACAAATAATTCTCCCTTGCCCTTGCCGTTGTTTGCCTGCACCGGGTGCTCTCCTAAAGTGCAAACCTTAAGTAAAATTGTATAATTACTAACTATTAGCAATTTCTGCAAATGCGTGAGTAGTAACTTCTGATTCGTGATGGCTTAATTTTTTGAGAGCTATTGCCAAATCACCAGTGAGACGTTTGGCATTTTGTTTCATGGTGCCTCTAGCGTAATCTACAACTTGTATTGGGGAACCAATCTGAATACTCACATCCGTACCCCATGTAGGTAACGGTTGGCTGTAATTGATGCTGATAGGTATAACCTTTATACCTAATCCTGGATGACTAGACTCAGTACTCAAAGCCAGACGAGCAATTCCTGGCTTTAAAGGGTGAACTTTACCATCACGAAAAATGCCACCCTCTGGGTAAATAACCAACATTTCTCCATTTTTAAGTAATTCTACACTATGACGGAGAGTCGTGATTGAGGGCTGTTGAGGATCTACAGAAAACCCCCCTAAGCGTCGGACAAACCAGCCTTGCAACCCTTGGCACTCAGTGATCGTAACCATGAATCGCAAGTCTCGTCCAGTCACGCAGCGACCAGTTGCGTACGGTAAGAGCAACGAATCCCAACGCGCCCGATGGGTGGGAGCAAGGATAACAGGACCAGTTTTGGGGAGGTTTTCTTGTCCACTGACTTTAATCCGCCCAAAGAAAAACGGTAGAACAAAGTGACCCCCCAAGAAATACGCTAAATGACCTAACCAAGGAGAAATCTCAGAGGTAGTAATATGAGCCACCTTAGCATTTTCTGGCGTAGTAGCAGGATTGTCACAGGAAGTATCAAAGGAAGAGTTAAACTCAATCATGACGGTGGCTGGTGGCTGTTGGGTTGAATACATTCAAAACTCTGTTAAATACACCGTAGATTTTCTTCCTTGACTTTTGTAGCACCAACTGGACAGTTTTATCTCTGTCCGTTAGTTAGAAATATGTCGCCGATGAGTAAACCAAGCTTGTAATTGCTGACGACAGGCAGACTCTAAAATGCCACCGATGACACGCAGGCGGTGATTGGAAGCAGCACTATCGGGGATATTGGCGACGGTACGAATTGCACCAGTTTTGGCATCGTCTACCCCGTAAACTAAAAGTCCTATACGCGCTTGTACAATAGCACCTGCACACATTGGGCAAGGTTCCAGAGTAACGTAAAGGGTGCATTGGTTAAGACGCCAAGTTTTTAACCTTTGAGCCGCTGCTCTGATAGCAATAATTTCCGCGTGAGCTGTAGGGTCATTGTCACGTTGTTTCCTGTTTTCACCTTCTGCAATCAAACTTCCGGACGAATCAACAATAACAGCGCCTACGGGGACTTCATCCGCATCACCCGCAATTTGTGCTAAGTCTAAGGCGCGACTCATCCATTGCCGATGTATAAGATATTGTGAGTACTCAACTAGCATTTTCTTAGTCCTAAAAAGAGGACAAGGGGAGGTGGGGAGAAAGTCAACTGGTGAGGCCACGGAGTCTCCCACCATACGTACTCGTTGGTGGGGGAGGAATGCCGCTCCCTGTCTCGTTACTGGGGACTGGCGAGTGGGAAAATGCCCCCGACTTGGGGAGGGGCAATATTTCCCCGGACATAATTTTTCGTTTGATATACCACTACCCCAATCCCTAATCCCCAATCCCCAGTCCCTTTTACAAGAATTTTTGAGTGTTGACTCTTGACTTTTGACTTCCTTTGTGAATCTTCTAAACAGCAGATTGGGTGAGAAGGGGATCTAACTGACCTTGCCTATCTAGTTCATAAAGGTCATCACATCCGCCGATGTGCTGATTGTTAATAAAAATCTGCGGTACTGTGCGGCGTCCATTGGCACGTTCTGCCATCTTCGCTCTAGCTGCTTCGTCACCATCAATTTTGTATTCGGTGAATTTCACGCCTTTCCACCACAGCAGAATCTTGGCACGGATGCAATATGGGCAGGTTTGCCAGGTGTAAATTTCAACATTGGCTTTTACTTGCTCTAGATGACGCCGTAATAGGGAGTTGAGAAAGTTCAACATGATGTTAGTAATGTTATTTTATGAATGGTTTTCATCTGTCTCTAGCCTAATTCAAGCTTGTTGTAGGATGGGCGACACGAGCGGTTCTTTTTTAGATGCCGCTCAGGCAAAATGTACTTCTGTGTGAGTTGTGTCTGTGGTGCAGTTCATGATTTGACTCAAGATTCTAAGGATGTTGTACAAATTTTGTGTGAAATTCTTTGGAAAATAGAGGAATGTCACCAAAGTTGAAGTAATTAACTGGTATAGAATATTCATAGTGCCTTAAACAACATATTCATAAAATTTATATTGCTTGTGCCATGTCAATCTGGCTGAAACTTAAAGAGTTGGCGTACAAAATTGGTCAAACTATTTATCAACTTAAGAATGGATTGCTATCAAATTATCTCAATCAACAACTAAACGTCCTCCTATAGCCATGTATGCAGGTCGCTTGTCTTGCTGTCTCAAACTTGTGACACTTGCGTAAGCCCTGCCAGTTTTACACCACATTTTTACTGGTGAGTTACTTCTGCTAGCCTGCAGTAGCCATGTCCTTGATGTAGCTTGTGAAAGCACTTGGAGGGCGTACATCCTCATGCCCGTGGCGGGGTTATCGAACCTCATGGTTGCGTAAGTCCTCATAAGAATAGACAAGATGCAAAATAAAGAAAGCAAACTCTTTCGTACTGAAGCACTAGAACGCCTGTCCTCACCGGAGCAACTTGACCGACTGATGCAGGTAACGAGCCCCCAAGCTTGGGTACCCTTAGTTTCTATGGGCTTTTTGATAGCTGTGGCTGGTGTTTGGAGCGTAGTTGGGCGAATTCCACTCACCGTCACAGGCTCTGGTGTGTTGATCCGACCTCGTCATGTGGTGCAATTTCAAGCACGCAGTGCTGGTCAATTGTTAACCCTGAATATTAAGGCAGGAGATGTCGTTAGGCAAGGTCAAGTACTCGCTACAATCGACCAATCTAATATTAAACAACAACTACAACAAGAAAAAGCAAAGTTGGTTCAACTGCAACAGCAGAACCAAAACACTGATAGGCTACAAAAGCAGCAAATAGCGCTGCAACTAAGAACGCTCGAACAGCAGCAAAAAGACTTTGAAGAAACCCTGCGTCGAGAGTCAGTCGCACCCATACTGCATAATGAAACACTTGAAGCATTAGAGCAAAAACGACAAAGCTTTGAGCAAAGTTTGTCAAGAGAACAAGTTGCGCCAGTTTTGTACAAAAAAACTCTCAGTGCACTAGCAGAAAAACGCAAAAGTCTTGAGGAGCGTTCATCACAAATCAGGTCATTGCTGCAAACTTTGCAACAACGAGTTGAAACTCGTCGTAGTTTGTTTGAACAGAAGATTATTAGCCAGGATGCACTGCTGCAATCTCAACAGGAATTGTTAAACGCTCAGGCGCAAGTGTTAGATATTGAGGCACAGCTTAAAGACCTTGAAGTTCAAAAAACGAGTAGCGAACGGGAATATTTACAAAACCTCAACAAAGTTGACGATATCAAAAACAATATTCAAGAAATTAAAGTTCAAAGAACTAATGCACAGCGGGATTACCTACAAAATCTTAATAAACTTGACGAAATCAAAACCAAAATTAAAGATATCGAAGCCCAAAAAACTAAACTGCTTCAACAAGATTTAGAAAAGTCAATTAATAAATTAAATCAAATTCAGGAAGTGAAAAGCAAGATTGCGCAGTTAAGACTGCAACTCACTCAATCAAGCCAAATTACCAGCAAATTTGATGGTCGCATCTTGGAAGTTGGCGTCCTCCCCGGTCAAGTTATCAGCGTTGGTACCCGTATTGGAACTATTGAAGCTGAATATTCTAATGCTAAACTCCAAAGTCTTGTTTACTTTGCTGATAAAGACGGCAAGCAAATAAAACCTGGTATGACTGTACAGGTGACACCCAGCGTTGTCAAGCGCGATCGCTTTGGTGGAATTGTTGGAGTCGTCACCAACGTTTCTCCCTTTCCTGTGACAACTGGTGATATTACAGCGCAAGTCGGTAACGAAGACTTAGCCAAGAGCCTTGCTAATAGTAGCGCTGCTCGCGTGCAAGTCCAAGTCCAACTGCAAAAAGACCCAAACACTGTCAGTGGATACAAATGGTCTTCTTCAAATGGACCAGCACTCAACTTATCATCTGGTACGACGACGCAAGTCCGGGTCAAAGTTGGAGAAGTGGCACCTATTTCTTACATTATTCCTATGTTTCGCTCTTGGACTGGTATTTATTAATTTGGTGGTTAATGCTATTGCACATATTAAGGCATTTCCAAGAAATAAATTATCCATCTTGTGGGGTGGGCATCCCTCTCTCTGCCCTCGATCTCAATGGGCGTCTCGCCCGTTCCACAAGAGATTTTTTTGCCTCGTTCTCAGCCTGAGGCTGGGAATGCCTACTGCGAGGCTCTTTTTCCCTGACCTGCGTTACTAGCCGCCCCCACCGCATTTCCAGGTGGAACCACCGCGCCCGAGATTTTAGAAGGGTTTTGGCTTAAATTGACACCAAGCTTCTAGCCGTTCAAGCTAAAAAGCGATGAGCAGCTAGTAAGTCTTACAGGGTAATTCAGACTTGCTAGCTGCACAAAAAATTATAGTAGATTAACGGTATAAATGCTTTCCCTGTTGTTTGATACTTATCCAAGCATTTTTGGGCATTGGAACGCTTGAAGTACCAGAGATTTGACAAAATTTTGTCAAAGCCAAAAGGTCTAATTAAAATAAATCAGCCTTGGACAACTTAATCGAGTGGTTAACTGATAGCTGTAGCTTTAGAAACTACACCATTATACGAATGGGTTTATCACGGTACTAGACCAGTAACAGTTGTAACAACGGTACCAACAACTGGTAACTCCGATGCTGTATCAACTACTGTTGTAACGACGCCACCGACAATTGGTAAATCTCCAAGTAAACCACCAGACACGGTTGTCAATTCTGCATCATCCAATTCTCCTTCCCATTCCTTTGTTTCTAGAGTAGCTTTGGTTACGGCTTCATTCTTAATCATTTTGTTTCTCTCTTTTTGTTCAGTGATTACACTTACTGTTATAAAACTTAACCATACCTTTGTATATATGTCTTTAGATATAAGTGTTTATTATTGCAAGTAATAACGCAAAAATTACTTATAAGAAAATTTTATAACGTTTTTTACCAATCCTTACTCTCTGGTAATTACCTTGTATAAAGGGTTTTGAGATACTCCCGTATTTGTATTTTACAGAGTATAAAATTGATGGGAGAAGTAAGATACCAAAACTGCTTTAAGTATTTCCTGATTTTTTGAAAATTTTGATTTCTTTTTTAGTAGTATTTTTTAGTCTATGCCATTAGACATATATCTATAGTATGGTATATTTATTTCTCTCATACTTAAAAATTTTCTTGTAGAGTGAAGAATCAGGCGTCAGCACCACCAAAAGGCTTCTTGAGCAGATGCCTCTAAAGAAGTATGCCAGCTTTGTGAGTCTCGAAAACTACACATTTGAGATTTTTCTCGTCAAAATATTTACAAGAGATAACCCGTACCTTAGGTTTGTGCGATCGCTGTTCTGAATCAATTTACCTGAAATAGTTCAAGCTATGCCTGTTACGACACCCAGTAGTATTCAATGTTGGGCTGCTGGTTAATTTTGTTTCTTGCCAGCTTTCCAGCCGTAAAATCGACAAACTTGTGTATTTTGTTGCAAGAAGCAAGAATTCAGAAAGGTTTTTGCATTCCCAATACCAGTGCTGCTCCTCGCAATCTTTGACTTCTTAAGGTAGATTTAATGTTTTTCAAGGTTAAGCCACTTGCTTTTATAAGGAGTATTCTACAGCCACGACAAACTCCTCGCGTCCGTACCCCCACGCTGCTGCAAATCGAAGCAACCGAATGCGGCGCTGCTGCTTTAGGAATTGTTCTAGGCTATTACTCGCGCATTGTCCCTTTGGCGGAACTGCGGCGTGAGTGTGGCGTCTCGCGAGATGGAAGTAACGCCTTTAATATAGTTAAAGCAGCCCGGAACTATGGGTTAAACGCCAAAGGTTTGAAACAGAAAAACCTTGAAAACCTCAAAACCTTTCCCACCCCTTACATTGTCTTTTGGAATTTCAACCACTTTCTGGTAGTGGAAGGGTTTGGAGAAAACCGCGTCTACCTGAACGACCCCGCCACAGGACGCCGGACAGTTTCCCTCGAAGAGTTTGACCGTGCTTACACCGGCGTCGCCTTGGTTATGCAGCCAGGACCAGACTTTCAAAGGGGTGGCAAAAAAACTAACATTGTCTCGGCATTAGCTCTGCGCTTGCAAAACTCGCGCAGTACTATTCTGTACTGTCTCGTGGCGGGGCTTTTACTGACAGTTCCTCGATTGGCGGTGCCAGGTTTTACCCAAGTGTTTGTCGATGAAATTCTCGTCTCTGAGCGCTCTGACTGGATAAGACCACTGGTGTTAGGAATGGTTCTCACCGGCGTAGCGAGGAGCTTTCTGGCATGGTTGCGGCTTACCTACTTGCGGAAGCTAATGCTTAAGTTGTCGGTGACGATGTCGGGACAGTTTCTCTGGCATATTCTACGTTTACCAGTTGGGTTTTATGCTCAACGCTTCGCAGGTGAAATCAGCAGTCGGGTGCAACTTAACGACAAAGTTGCGGATGTCCTTTCAGGTCGGCTTGCCACCACGGTCATCGACGCGGTGATGATGGTGTTTTACTTTCTCATTATGCTCCAGTATGACTCTGTACTGACAAGCGTAGCTGTTGGTTTTGCTGCTATCAACTTTTTCGCCCTCCAGTGGTTATCGCGGACTCGTGTGGATGCCAATATGAAGCTGGCGGCTGAATACGGTAAGGTCAATGGAGTGGCGATCGCCGGCATTCAAACGATAGAAACAATCAAAGCTTCCGGGCTTGAGTCTGACTCATTTGCAAAATTCGCGGGCTATTATGCCAAAGCACTCAACGCCCAGCAGGAATTAGCTTTACAAACTCAAATTCTGACAATAATACCCACGCTTTTAACAGCACTAACCACCGCTTCTATCTTGGTTGTCGGCGGCTTTCGGGTCATGAATGGCAGCCTCAGTATTGGGATGCTGGTTGCTTACCAAAGTTTAACAGGCAGTTTCCTAGAGCCTGTCAACAGTCTAGTTAATTTCGGCAGTTTGTTGCAAGATTTAGAGGCTGACTTAAACCGCTTAGATGACGTACTGCAAAACACTGTTGATGCAGAAGCCTTAAGGAAAGAGGGAGAGAGGGAGAGAGGGAGAGAGGGAGAGAGGGAGAATTATCAATTACCAATATCTTTTCGGTTGCAGGGTTATGTTGAGTTGCGGAATATAACTTTTGGCTATAGCCGTGTGGACAAGCCTTTGATTGAGAACTTTAGCTTAATTTTGGAGCCGGGACAACGAGTGGCGATCGTAGGGGGGAGTGGTTCTGGTAAGTCTACAATTGCTAAGCTTGTTTGCGGTCTTTATGAACCTTGGCAAGGAGAAATTTACTTTGATGGCGTACCTAGAACCCAGATTCCTCGCTCTGTTTTGGCGAATTCTTTGGCAATGGTAGAACAGGATATTTTTCTATTTGCTGGGACAGTTCGGGAAAATCTTACCCTATGGGATTCGACAGTATCACAAACCGATTTGGTGCGGGCTTGCTCTGATGCAGTCATTCACGATTTGATTGAATCTCTGCCTGGGGGATATGATGGCAAACTGATTGAAGGGGGAATGAACATCAGTGGCGGACAGCGCCAACGTTTAGAAATTGCCCGTGCAATGGTTCGGAATCCGGCGGTATTGGTAATGGATGAAGCAACTTCTGCGCTGGATGCTCAAACAGAATTGATCATTGATAGGAATTTGCGACGGCGCGGTTGCTCTTGTATTGTGATAGCGCACAGACTCAGTACGATTCGAGATTGTGATGAAATTATTGTATTGGAGCAAGGGAAGGTGGTGCAGCGGGGCACTCATGAGGAGTTATGGCACTCAGGGGGGAAATATGTTAACTTGCTCCGCACTGAAGAATGACAATGATTTTATTATCGTTAACTATAATCGTTCGGCAATAGGTCAAACTGGAGGCGGACATATCTCGCCGATTGCAGCATATCACGAGAAAACAGATAAATTTATGATTCAAGATGTATCAAGTTACAAATATCCTCCTGTTTGGGTTTCAGCCACAATGCTTTGGAATGCGATGAACACTGGTGATGCTATTTCGGGTAAAACACGCGGATATTTAATAGTTAAAACATAGCAAGTAAAATGTCCTAACAGCCACACATCAAAATGGGGGATAAGGTTTTAAGCTGCTATTCTTCCTGATGATGGCTTTACTGCTTTTTGACCAGCAAAAGGTCTGGCTTAGTTGGACGTTAGGTTTAGCATTATTTGCGATAAAAGTGAGAATGCGATCGCCCAAGGGGCACTAGCGAAGCTGATCGCCCACCATTGAATCTTGAAATTACTTACTTTAATGTGTTTTTTAAGTAAAATTTCCAAAAATTCCAGAAAATCTCAAAAATAGATCTTGAAGCATTGAGTAATAGACTGTACATTACTTCTAAGTCTTATTACGAATGGTAATTATGCTGATGAACACTAAAAAATTCGACTCATTTTCTACTGAAATTACTGAAGAAGAACTCAAAAGCTGCAATGGTGGTATCCTTGGAGGCACCGTAGGTCCGGCAGATGATGCTGTCGATCAGACCATAGACAACATTAATACTACCGTCAAGTTAACCATAGACGGTACTCAGGACGCTGTTGCTCTTGTCACAGGTCCCGGAGTAGGTTTTGTGAAAGGTGCGGTTTAATTTGTAACTAAGCCTGTACTTGGCTACAAATTTTCACCGACTGATTACCTTGGCATAAGAGGAGTATGAGGAGGTTGGTCGCTAGCTCCTACACTTTAGATGTGGGGATAAAGCCAACCTCCTTATACAAGTAAATACAGCGTCAGAATTCAGGTTTAAGATTGAGAAACAACAGAGTCACCAGATTGAAAACTTCCTCAAGTAGAACGTGATAACTTGTGCAAAGAAATTAATAACAAACTGTCTTTAGTTTACTAAAAACAAAGTTTTTCACGAGATTTTATGACACCTCGAATAATTAGCTGTTTTCTGCAAAGTTTGTCTTTTGCTGTTGCAGTACTATCTATAGCTGCTTTCCCTTTGTCCGTAAAAGCTTTAACATTAGTGACTAATCGAGACGATTTGGCAGCTAATGACAAACTAGATTGGTCTAGCTTAGGATTTGGCACACCTATCAGTTTGGGAGGGCGGACAACTGCCAATCTTTTACCCAGTTCTTTTGAAACGACCTCTGAAAAAGGATTGGGTTTAGGTGTAGATATTCCATCAATTGCAGATTCAAGACCTCTTGTATTCCAAACTACACCAAGCCTTTCAACTAACTTTTCTGATGGAGATTACATTCTTTTTACTGGGTTTATCCCAGGAAATTTTGCTGAAGGAAATCCAGGACCACTAACTATTACATTCAATCAACCTATACAAGGTGCAGGAACACAAATAGCAGTGGATGATACACCACAATTCACGGCGTTTCTCTCAGCTTTTGACGACAATAATAACCTTTTGGGAAGTTTTTCCATTCCTGGAACTTCTTCAACTGTAATAGATAACTCAGCAGTTTTTCTCGGTGTAAGTAGTGATAGTGCAAACATTTCAAAGTTAGTTTATAGTAGCTCTGTGAATAATGAAGCTATTGGCATCAATTTCCTGAGTATTCGCAGTACTACTATTCCTGAACCAGGCAATCTTTTGGCTCTAAGTTTTATAGCTACAGGATTATTAGCTACTAGAAAGAGAGCCTCCCAGGTATAGAAAAATTATAGTCAAGGTATGTGCAACTTTCATATTTAGGGTTACGTAGCACCTGAAAAATAAGTTAATACCAAATTATGAATATGTCCTAAACAACTTCAAGTAAAGCTTGTAATCCTAAGCGAACAGTAATGAAATTCCGTCATTCTGTACGATGACGGTACAAACGCGGATCAACATGGGCTGAATTCAGCTTTGGAGGGTTTGGTAGTTCTGCACCTTTTCTAAATGGAGCTTTAGTAATGCTGGTAGCGTTCGCGCTCTCGTGGCGCATTTTCAAAAATCCACTCGTACCAGAGGCGTCAATTGTCTCCACACCTGAGATTTAACTATTGCTATCTCAGCAAACTTGCAGAATCATATTTTGATTTAGCAATGTTCTTAGATTCCCGACTTCTTCCGCGAAGTCGGGAATCTTGTTGTTCACCAATGATTTAGGATTGCTATATCAGGGTCAGTATGGATAATTAGACGCTCCACGATCGCCCACTGCTTTTGTAATAGAAATATGGAAGTTTTGTATCGTCTCAAAGCAAATGAACCTTTACTACTAGATGACCCAGAAAAGGTGTGGATCGTTCAAAGTGGAAAATCAGCATTATTTACGACAAAAGTCAAGGAAAAAATGCCAGAGGGCGGGGCTTTGCCTAATCGCCATTATCTGTTCAGCGTAGGCGCTCTTGAGGCGTTGTTTGGTGCAGCAGTCGATAATCAAAAATCGTTGGGTCTAGCGGCTATAGCAATCGAGGCAACAGAATTATCTCAAATTTCAATAACTGATTTAGCAGCACAAGTAGCGGCGGGAGAAGCCAGTGCAATAGCCCTACTAGAAGGTTGGGTAAATCATTTAAATGAGATATTCAGGACGGAACCCACAGCAGCAAATTTTGAGCGCTACTTATCATTAATAAAGTCAGAAAATGCTGCTTCTTTGCCAAGCATTTTGGCTGATTTACATTCTGAATTCTTCGACTATTTAAATTCGCTCCAACAGCAGGAAACAGAGACAGCCTTTCGCCAATTTCAACAACGAGAACAACTCAATCGTCAGGTAGTAGACTCTGCGCTTTCTAAGTTAGCTGCTGTGTTGCAACCGCAGCAAGAAACTGAGTTTTTTCAGCAAGGAACGCCGCTGCTGGTGGCGGCGGGAGCAGTAGGACGAGCAATGGGGATAACGATTAGTCCGCCAGCGCAGTCAGATAACCTTAGTCGAGTTAAAGATCCAGTAGAGGCTATTGCCCGCTCTTCGCAGATTCGCACGCGTCGCGTAGTGCTAGAGGATGGCTGGTGGCTTCATGAGTATGGTCCCCTGTTGGCTTATAACCAACAAGAAAACCGTCCGGTGGCTTTATTGCCAGCAGGTAGGCGTTATGTTTTATTTGACCCTGCTGGACAAAGTCGCAAAATTGTCAATCAGGCAGTAGGCGCAACGCTAGCACCGCAAGCATACCAGTTTTATCGACCGTTACCCAAAGTTGTCAAAAATGTCATTGCGTTGTTTCAGTTTGGCATCAAGGGCTATCAAAAAGACATTGTTCTCGTGTTAGTAGCTGGAATTGTTGGCTCGGTGCTGGGTATGGTGGTGCCCCAAGCAACAGCGCTTTTGGTAGATAATGCGATTCCAGATAGCGATAAGAGCTTGTTATGGCAAATAGGGCTGTTGCTGTTTGCACTTCTTGTCGGAAAGACAGCGTTTGCCATGTCCCAAGGGATTATTTCGCTGCGGGTGGAAAACGCTGCTTCGGGCGCGTTGCAGCCTGCGATTTGGGACCGACTGCTGAGATTAAGTCCAGCATTTTTTCGCTCGTATTCTTCTGGCGACTTGGTAAACCGCACTTTGTCAGTGAACCAGATTCGTCAGAAACTGTCGGGAGGAACGCAACGCACCTTATTGAGCGCACTGTTTGCTCTACTGAACTTGGTGCTGATGTTTGTTTACAGTTGGCAACTCGCTTTAGTGGGGGTGGGTATAGCCCTGCTAACAACTATTGTCACTACTGTTGCTAGCTTACTGGTCATACGTCAGTTGCGACAGCAGCAAGAACTAGATGGTGAAATTAATGGGCTAACGGTACAACTCATTAACGGCGTAGCCAAGCTGCGGGTGGCGCAGGCAGAAGAACGGGCGTTTGCGGCTTGGGCACAGCAGTACAGCAAGCGTTCTAGGCTCAAGGCTAGTTTCCAACTGATTAGAGACAATGTTTCTGTATTTAACGAGGTACTGTCCCTAGTCACTTCGGCGCTGTTGTTTTGGTTTGCGACTGAGTCTATTGCGATGCAACAGACAGGCGGACTGACGGTGGGCACGTTTTTGGCTTTTAATGCTGCATTGGGCATTTTTATTGGTGGGGTGAGCGATTTGAGCAATACTTTGACTGACATTTTGGCAATTGTGCCGCTGTGGGAGCGGGCAAAGCCGATTTTGCATACAGAACCGGAGTATGATTCTACCAAAGCAAACCCCGGTTCCTTGATGGGTCGAGTCGCCTTAGACCATGTTACCTTTCGCTATCATGACGATGGGTTGCCAATTCTCAATGATGTTAGTCTCCACGCAGAACCAGGGGAATTTGTCGCGATAGTAGGACCTTCGGGAAGTGGGAAGTCAACAATATTGAGGTTGTTGTTGGGGTTTGAGACTCCAGAGTCAGGAACAGTTTACTATGACGGCTTTGACTTGGCACAACTGAATCTGGAAGCTGTGCGAAGGCAGTTGGGGGTTGTGCTGCAAAATGGTCGAATTAGCACTGGCTCAATTTTTGAGAATATCACCGCTGGAGCGTTGGTGTCCCACGAGCAAGCTTTGGAGGCGGCGCAAATGGCGGGATTCGCTGATGATATTCAGCTTTTTCCAATGGGGATGCACACAGTTATCAGTGAAGGCGGTAGCAATCTTTCCGGGGGACAGCGACAGCGATTGTTGATTGCGAGGGCGCTTGTCAATAAGCCGAAAATAATTTTAATGGATGAGGCAACTAGTTCTTTGGATAACCGCACGCAGGCGATCGTCACTGAAAGTTTAGATCAGTTGAATGCAACTCGCATAGTGATTGCCCATCGCCTCAGCACGATTCGCAATGCTGACCGAATTTATGTGCTTGAAGCAGGGCGTGTGGTACAGGTGGGTAGTTTCGTGGAACTGGTGAAGCAGGAGGGGCTATTTGCTCAACTAGTTGCCCGACAAATGGAGTAACTTGTTAGTTGAAATCGCTATAGCAATCCTATTTGATTTATAAAAATCGCCCATGCTCAGATTCCCGACAACTTTTGCGAAGTCGGGAATCTTGTTGTTCACAAATCCTGCACGGACTGCTATATCTTCAAAGGTTGGACTAGATATTAATACGGTTTTTGATTTTTCACTATATAAGTTCATTATCTAAAATTAGGCTGTAAGGCCATGTCAAAGCCTTTAGAAAGCAACCAACCATTGTGACTACTTTTGCTGCCCAAACTATTGGAAAATTTATATATTCGTCGAACTCTCTTAATTTTTCTCTAAATCCAAGCCATTGGATAATGACACCCAACAGATATGAAAATAATGCTATCGATATCTCAAGTGACATATTAATCTCTCTCCCTTAGTCAAAATGGTTCTACCTTATAAATAGTTTTTCGTGTTTGGTGTTGCAGCAGTAGTTTAGACACTCCTTTGACGGTAAATTGGTATAAATTTGACAAACATAGAGTAAGTAAAGCCACAATCAGCAGCGAGGTGCTGCTCACTTTAAAGGCTTTCACTTTTAGGTTAATAAAATCATCTGGCGATCGTAGATACAACGAAATTCAAGTAAATTCAGGTAAAGTTGTCTAGAAAATTCCCAGAAAATTTTGGTAGCTTTTAGTTATCAATAGGGAATACAAGCAAAAATCATGCACTTCTGAAGAAGGACTCTACGACTCACGACCACGACCAACCAATCAACAGTTTCTAACCCAAGATGAAACGCCCAAAATTTGGGATGTTAGTACAGGTCGTTGTGACAAAACTCTGATAATTGACGGACTCTACCAGGGGATGAGCATTACTGGTGTTACAGGTTGAACTCAAGCGACTATTGCGACGCTGAAAGCTTTGGAGGCTATAGAAAATTAAGGGTGTGGTGTACTCCCTGATTCATCCGTACATCCTGCCCCTCGACCCCCTACACAGTACATTAGAAGCAAAACTTAACATAGTCGCTAGTTGATACTATTTTCCATAGGTATCCGCCCTTTGGTAGACTTGAAAACTGAAACAGGTTTCTGGAACGACGCGAAATCAAGCAATTGAGAGGGCATTTGTGGAAAATACACTTGGGTTAGAAATTATTGAGGTAGTTGAGCAAGCCGCGATCGCATCCGCACGCTGGATGGGAAAAGGTGAAAAGAATACGGCTGACCAAGTGGCTGTGGAAGCCATGCGGGAACGGATGAACAAAATTTATATGCGTGGTCGTATCGTTATTGGCGAAGGCGAACGCGATGACGCTCCCATGTTATACATTGGGGAAGAAGTCGGTATTTGCTCGCGTCCAGATGCCAAAGACTTCTGTAACCCAGATGAATTAGTGGAAATTGACATCGCCGTTGACCCCTGTGAAGGTACCAACTTGGTAGCATACGGACAACCTGGTTCGATGGCAGTCTTGGCAATTTCACAAAAAGGAGGATTATTTGCTGCTCCTGACTTCTACATGAAGAAGCTAGCAGCACCCCCAGCAGCCAAGGGCAAGGTGGACATCAACAAGTCAGCAACCGAAAACCTCAAGATTCTCTCCGAGTGTTTAAACCGCTCTATTGAAGAACTTGTGGTAGTTGTTATGAAGCGCGAACGCCACAACGAGTTGATTAAAGAAATTCGCGAAGCCGGAGCGAGAGTACAGCTGATTTCGGATGGTGATGTCGGTGCCGCCGTATCTTGTGGTTTTGCTGGTACTAATATCCATGCCCTCATGGGTATCGGTGCTGCTCCTGAAGGTGTTATTTCTGCAGCGGCAATGCGTGCTTTAGGTGGACACTTCCAAGGGCAACTGATCTACGATCCAGAAGTAGTGAAAACAGGTCTGATTGGGGAAAGTAAACAAGCTAACGTCGATCGCTTGAAGTCCATGAATATCAATGACCCCGATAAGGTCTACGATGCTTATGAACTGGCATCTGGTGAAACTGTTCTGTTCGCAGCTTGCGGTATCACCAGTGGCAACCTGATGCAAGGTGTACGCTTCTTCAAGGGCGGAGCAAGAACTCAAAGCCTGGTTATCTCCAACCAGTCAAAAACCGCTCGTTTTGTGGATACCATTCATATGTTTGATGAGCCTAAAATTGTGCAGCTGCACTAGAAAGTGAGGAGCCAGGAGTGAGGAGTCAGGAATAAAAAGTCAGGAGTGAGAAGTCAAGAGTTATGAGTTTTCTTCCTAACTCTTCACTCTCAACTCAAGGCTTTATTCCTAACTCCAAAGACGCCAGTTGCAAGTGTCTTGGGCTCGCCGACGCACTGGCTCCTCTGAACTCGTAATATCCCTAACTCCTAACTTTTTCCAAATACCGATTAGCAATTACCATTTAGCAAATGAATATAGCAGTGGTGGGGTTAAGCCATAAAACAGCCCCAGTAGAAGTTCGGGAAAAGCTGAGTATTCCAGAACCACAAACCGAAGGGGCGATCGCGCACCTGCTTAGTTATCCTCATATTGAAGAAGTCGCAATACTAAGCACTTGTAACCGCCTGGAAATTTACATTGTTGCCCAGGAAACCGAACACGGTATTCGAGAAGTCACTCAATTTCTTGCAGAACACAGTAAGTTACCAGTGACATTTCTCCGGCAAGACCTGTTTGTTTTGCTACATCAAGATGCTGTGATGCATTTGATGCGTGTTGCTGCTGGTTTAGATAGCCTGGTACTTGGAGAAGGTCAAATTCTGGCTCAGGTGAAGAATACTCACAAACTGGGACAGCAATACAACGGTATAAAAACAGTTTTGAATCGATTATTTAAACAAGCCATTACAGCAGGTAAGCGGGTGCGAACTGAAACCAGCATTGGCACTGGGGCAGTCTCCATCAGTTCTGCTGCTGTGGAGTTGGCGCAGATGAAATTGGAAAATTTAGCAGCTTGTCGAGTGGCAATTCTGGGTGCTGGCAAAATGTCGCGGTTGCTAGTACAACACCTGCTGTCTAAAGGCGCTGCTCAAATCTGTGTCTTAAATCGTTCTCTCAAACGGGCGGAGGAATTGGCAAAGCAGTTCCCCGAACAATCCATCAAAATGTGCTTGCTATCGGAAATGGTTACAGTAATTACCGAAGCCGATTTAGTATTTACAAGTACGTCAGCGACAGAGCCAATTCTGGATCGCGCCAAATTGGAGATGGTTTTGGAACCCAGCCGACGTTTGACGTTAATTGATATTTCCGTACCGCGCAACGTCCATGCTGATGTCAACGCACTAGCAAACGTACAGGCGTTTAATGTGGATGACTTAAAGGCGGTGGTGGCGCAAAACCAAGAAAGCCGCCGCAAAATCGCCCAGGAAGCAGAAGCACTTTTAGAACAGGAGGTGGAAGCTTTCGATCTTTGGTGGCGATCGCTTGAAACTGTCACCACAATCAGCTGTTTGCGCAATAAAATCGAAACTATCCGCGAACAAGAATTAGAAAAAGCTTTGTCGAGATTGGGTTCAGAATTTGCCGAAAAACATCAAGAAGTTATCGAAGCCTTGACACGGGGTATTGTTAACAAAATTTTACATGACCCGATGGTGCAATTGCGAGCTCAGCAAGATGTTGAGGCAAGACGCCACTGTATGCAAACTCTGCAAAAGTTGTTTAACCTGGATGTAGAGGAGCAGTTTAGCTAATCTTATCCTGTGCATGAAGTTGACACCAGATAACGCTCAGATTCCCGGCTTTTTAAAAAAGTCGGGAATCTTATATTTCTGTTTTGGTAAAAGAAACCAAGTGAAAAAGTAAAATATGCAATGCTTAGTTGTTTGCTAAAGTTTGAGGAAAAGTTGAACTTTTAACTATGCAGAGAAATTCCACAAACAATAAGCGCCCACCTGGTTTAATTGCAATTATTATTTACAAAGCTTTTGTTGCTTTACTGCTTGGTATTACATCTGTAGTTTTACTTTTAGCTCTGAAAAATTATGATAATTTGATTGATTTTTCTGAATCTTATGTTTTAGAAGGCAAGTTAGCAATTATTGAATGGGCTCTAGAAAAGATTATCAATGTCAAAAGGCAAACGTTACAGTTGAGCGGAATAGCAGCTGGAATCTATGCAGTTGTCACGGCGATTGAAGGTCTAGGTTTGTGGTATCAAAAAACCTGGGCGAAATTATTAGTACTGGGGCTAGTTGGAATTAGTATTCCACCAGAAATATTTGAGTTAATTAAAGGAACAACAATACTCAAATTAGTGGTATTTATAGTAAATGTAGCTGTGTTCTGGTACTTGCTGCGCCACTTTACCAATTATGGTAAAAAATAACAAAAAAATTTATATATTGGTTGTACTCCTGTTAGGATTGTGGCTATTTTTTAATTTAGCCAGTCACCTAGCAGTAGAAATACTATGGTTTCAGGAAGTTGGATATTTACGAGAATTTTGGCTACGGTTGGTGACGCGGCTAGGATTGTGGGCGGTCGCCTTTTTTACATCAGCTAGTTTTTTACTTGGCAATTTGACTGTAGCCTCTCGGCTAAAGCACCTGACTCCCAGCCCCCCTGTGCAAGCACAGAGAATTACCGCAGGCGGGGTGAGGTCAGATATTATTTATGAACGCGAAGCAGCATCAAAATCAGGACTAAGATTACGCTTGCTTTTGCCAGTGGTGATAGCATTGAGTGCGCTGGTGGGGTTGATACTGATTTACTACAGTCAGGAAGCTTTAGATTTTTGGCATCCGGATATGAAATTGCCAAGCACTTCCTTGCCATTACCACCTTGGTTAAAGCAGGTGTCGCAGCAATTGCACTTGCAGCAGATTGCTATCCCAATGGTGCAGTTGGGTTTGCTGCTGGTGTTGAGTGTTGCAATTTTAATCAATCATGAATTTTGCTTAAGGGGGATCGCACTCCTGATCTGTTTGCTGCTGGGTTTTCTGTTTTCAGGACAATGGGATAAAGTTTTACAGTATTTCCATGCCACCAGTTTTAACCGCACCGAGCCACTATTTCACCAAGATATTAGCTTTTATGTATTCTCCCTACCGATTTGGGAACTGTTGGCATTTTGGCTAGTAGGGCTGTTTCTCTTTGGCGTTGCAGCAGTAGCGTTAATTTACCTGCGTTCGGCAAATAGTCTGAGTGAGGGAAGCTTCGCAGGGTTTTCTGTAGCGCAGCGACTCCACTTAAACGCCTTGAGTGGCTTATTCATGTTGGCAGTTGCCCTGCATTATTGGATTGCACGCTATAAACTTTTGTATTCTAGTGGTGGCATAAGCTATGGCGCTAGCTACACCGATGTTAAGGTGCTGTTGCCAATATATACGGGGTTGAGTCTTTTGGCAGTGGCGATCGCAGTTTACCTGATACTGCGAATGGTTGTTTTGTCAAGAACAAGAAAAATAAGTTTCAAACCAATTCCTTATCCACCGCAACTGATTTATGTGTTGGGATTATATATAGCCGTGGCGGGGGTTTTTAGCGCAATTTTACCCTCAGTAGTACAACGCTTGATTGTCCAACCAAATGAGCTAACCCGGGAACGCCCCTACTTTGAGCGCACCATCGCCCTTACCCGAGAAGCTTTTAATCTAAACGCTATAGAAGCGAGAACTTTTGACCCGCGAGGTCAACTAACGGCGGCTGATTTGCAAGAAAATGACTTAACAATTCGCAATATCCGGTTGTGGGATACACGCCCGTTGTTACAAAGCAACCGCCAGTTGCAACAAATCCGACCTTACTACAAGTTTCCCGACGCTGACATTGACCGCTACACCCTGAAACAAGAAAACAGAACTGAAAAACAACAAACAATCATAGCCGCGCGGGAACTAGACTATGGGGATGTTCCCGCGCAAGCACAGACGTGGGTAAACAAACATCTTATCTATACTCACGGCTATGGCTTTACACTCAGCCCCGTGAATGTTGTTGCTCCTGGCGGATTACCTTATTACTATGTCAAAGATATTGGAGTTGATGACCCAGATAACGAGGGTTCGTTGCAGATATCGAATGAATCAGTTCGCTCAAGTATTCCCATTGGTCAACCGCGCATTTACTACGGGGAAATGACCAACACTTATGTGATGACGGGCACAAAAACCCAAGAATTAGACTATCCCGGCGGCAATGATAATGTCTATAACGTCTACGATGGACGTGGAGGCATTTCCATTGGTGCTATATGGCGGCGCTTGGTGTTTGCCGAGTATCTGAGAGATTGGCAGATGCTGCTAACGCGCAATTTCACGCCACAAACCAAGTTGCTGTTTCGCCGTGATATTAAAGAACGAGTGGAGGCGATCGCTCCTTTTTTACGCTTCGATACTGATCCCTACCTCGTTGCTGCAAATGGGGGAGGAACAGATATCAAAGGTGAAAAGACTTACCTGTACTGGATGATTGACGCTTACACCACAAGCGATCGCTACCCGTATTCTGACCCAGGCAAAAATGAATTTAACTATATTCGCAATTCTGTAAAAGTTGTCATCGATGCCTACAATGGCACTGTCAATTTCTACGTTGCCGATCCAACAGACCCAATTATTCATACTTTCGGGGCTATCTTCCCCAAGTTACTAAAACCCTTGGATGAGATGCCAGTTGCCCTTCGCAGCCATATCCGGTATCCCCAAGACTTTTTCACCATTCAATCCGAGCGATTACTAACATATCACATGACAGATCCACAGGTTTTCTACAACCGGGAAGACTTGTGGCAAATCCCCAACGAAATTTACGGTAGCGAACAACAGCAGGTAGAGCCTTACTACCTAATCACAAAACTACCTCAAGGACAATCAGAAGAGTTTATCTTACTACTGCCGTTCAAGCCTGTACAACGTGCAAATTTAATTGCTTGGTTAGCAGCGCGTTCCGACGGACAAGAATACGGCAAGTTGTTGCTCTATGAGTTTCCTAAGCAGCAATTGGTTTATGGAACGGAACAAATTGAAGCTTTGATTAACCAAGATCCACTGATTTCGCAGCAAATTTCTCTGTGGAACCGCCAAGGTTCAAAAGTAATTCAAGGAAATTTGTTAGTGATTCCGATTGAGCGTTCCCTTCTGTATGTCGAACCCCTCTATTTAGAAGCTGAACAAAATAGCCTGCCAACTTTCGTTAGGGTGATTGTTGCCTACAATAACCGGATTGTCATGGCAGAAACTTTGGAACAAGCACTTGCTGCCATCTTCCAACAAAATAGACCAACAACACCCGCAATTGTGCGTCCAGTACAGGAACCAACCTCTCCATGAGTTGTTTTAACAGTTACCAGTTATCAGTGAGCCAGCGCCCTTTGGAGGGTCTCCCGACCTAGGCGACTGGCGTGCCTCCTAAGGGAGGAGCTGAGTGCAATCATGCACACGCACTCGCGTTCGCTAACACCGTTCGCGAAGCGTGCGCTCTGCGCTCAGGTGTGCCGTATCTCCTCCGGAGACGCTGCGCGAACGGCGATAGCCGTGGCGTTAGCCATAGGCTTACCCGAAGGGTTATCAGTTTCATCCTCGGGGGGAAACACCACACTCCTGTGCACCGTTCGTCAAGAGACGTGCCGTAGGCATAAGCGTTGGTGTCAGTACAACCACACCAGCCCGAGAAAGCGTCACTGCGGCTGGTACTGTTTTAATTTTGCTACTCAGTATTCAGTACTGTCTTTGAACTTAATATTAAAACTTGTTACTATTGCTAAGTACGGTAGCGGACAGACAAACGAGAGCGCAAAAGAATATACTAAAGTTTATGTGCCAACTGCAACAATTGTACATCGTTGCTACTTGCTCTCTACTAAAACAAGTTGATAAGATTGCTATCTAAATAAATGGATAAATGGATAATTTGGACGACTCTACCAACACAAGATTCTTAGAAAACTTCGAGCCTGGTTGCCAAAAAAGCGAACCAGGCTCGATTGTAAGCAAGATTTTATTATTATTAGATAACATAGAGTATATATGCAAAAGCAATCAAGTTGGTCAGGGACTTGAGCAACTCCCAGAAAATACCAATTGTGATGCAGATAATCTTGTTACAGATTCAATTGACCTTGACTCTGGTGAAAGACCGGAAATTGAGGATACAGTAGAGCTTTTGTGCGAACAAATAGAAACTCTCAAGCAACTATTGCAGTACAAGGAGTTAGAACTCGAAGAGAAAAAGCAAGAGTTGCGTGATACAAATGAGGACTTGTGTGCTGCTCTTAATTCACCGTGGCTAACACTTGCTGAGGCTAAACAATTAGTTAAACAACTTTTGGTAAGTAAAAAGCCTATCGGTAAAAGTTTAGCGAAACTCCTGAGCGCTATCTATAATTCACCTGTCAAACCTTCAGAGTTGGAGCAGATAGACAACTTACATTCTATTAAACCTTCGTCAACTGAGTCAAACAATTGCATATCCACTAATTTTGACGGGTTAAAAACTAAGGCTACGGATCTGAGAAAGCAAGCTGCTGAAATTAGGGCGAAATCTAGGATGCTTAAAGAGTATGCTCAGGGAATTCATGCTCGCTCTAGAGAAGTTAAAGCTCAATTTAATGAAGTGGGAATTCAGTTTGTTGGCTCTCAAGCTTCATTCATGAGCCGTCAGGCAAAGTTAAACCAGACTAAAGCTGAAAGCCATTCATCTGGCGGACGTTAGTCCGCCAGATGAATGGCTCGATTTTGGCGATAGTTCTTATAGTACCTCGCGGTATGCGTAAAACTCAGAGGCTTTAGCCCTGAGATATAAGCGACCCGAGCGATTTTAATCGCCGTCATCTTTACAGTATCTTTGTGCATTATTATGCTAAACGTGCTAGCATAATAATGGTGTTCGTTAGGTCGAAACCAGTGATAATTTACGAGTTCAAAGTCAAAGGAAAAGATAGGCAGTATAGGGCAATAGATGATGCTATTCGTACTAGTCAATTCATCCAAAACAAATGCTTGCGCTATTGGATGGATAACAAAGACAGCAAGATTGACAAGTATGCACTGAACAAACATTGTGCTGTATTAGCTGCCGAATTTTCTTTTGCGGATGAACTCAATTCAATGGCTCGGCAATCTGCTGCGGAACGTGCTTGGAGTGCGATATCTCGATTTTACGATAATTGCAAGAAAAAGATTAAGGGTAAGAAAGGCTTTCCGAAATTCAAGAAATACTGTCGTTCTGTTGAATATAAAACATCAGGATGGAAGCTTTCTGAAACACGAAAGGCCATAACCTTCTCGGACAAGAAGGGGATAGGAACCTTAAAACTGAAAGGAACCTACGACCTTAATTACTACAACGTCAAACAGATTAAGCGTGTGCGGTTAGTACGCCGTGAGTCGCGGATACTATGCTCAATTTGCAATTGATATTGATCTGAAAGTTGAGACTCAGCCTACAGGTCAAATAGTTGGTATTGACTTGGGATTGAAGTATTTCATTGCTGATAATAAAGGTAATGTTGAACAATCTCCCCAATTTTACCGCAAGTCTGAAAAACAATTGAATCGTGCTAACCGCAAAAAATCCAAGAAGTACGACGCGAAAAAGAAAAAAGCGAAACAACCACAATCAACCAACTACTACAAAGCACGAGAAAGATATGCCCGAAAGCATTTAAGAGTAAGTAGGCAACGAAAAGAGTATTGCAAGCGTGTTGCACACTCCGTCATCCAATCTAACGATTTGGTAGCCTATGAAGACTTGAATGTTAAAGGCTTGGTACGTCATCGTCATCTGGCTAAGTCGATATCTGATGCTGGCTGGTCAACCTTCCGGTCATGGTTAGAGTATCTTGGTCACAAATATGGTTCGGTAACGGTTGCCGTTCCTCCTCATAACACAAGCCAGAATTGCTCTAATTGTGGCGAGAAGGTGAAGAAGTCTCTATCTACTAGAACTCATGTCTGTCCACATTGTGGGTTTGTGGAGGATAGAGACGTGAACGCAGCCATCAACATCCTGAAAAGAGGACTCAGTACCGTGGGGCACACGGGAACCTACGCTTGGGGAGATTTGCCCTCTTGGGCGGTTGGCGCAAGCCTGCTGTCTAACGGCGAGTCAATGAACCAAGAATCTCAGTGTCTTTAGACCTGAGAGTGTCAAAACAAGGGTCGTTTTCTAGCTTGATAATCGAGTAAAGCTCCTTCACTCACTACAGTCCGTCCATTTCTTCTGCGAGTAGGAATCTGCCCTTTCTGCAAAGCCATATACAGAGTTGACTGTTCTACTTGTAGAAATTTCGCTGCTTGTACAAGTGAAATGCCACTTTTGCGCATACTATTCTCTTCCTTTCCTATTTACTGAGCGGCGAAATATGGCGAAATGTAAAGAACTACTTAAGAAATCTAAAGCTTCTTAGTAATTCGTAACAGAATTAACATAAATTCAAAAATTCCCAATACGAGGCTCGTGCTGCATCGAAGGAGAACAGCGCAGCAATTTCATGCAAATCTAATTAGATTGATATCTAAGAACATCATAACAAAAGATGAACAATGAGGAGTTTAAAATTCTGCTACGTTTTTTTAAAGCGTTGGCGGATGAAAGCCGACTCAAAATTGTGGGTATCCTGGCAAATCAGGAGTGTAGCGTTGAAGAGTTGGCAGCGTTACTACAACTTAAGGAGCCAACTGTATCGCATCATTTAGCAAAACTCAAAGAACTGAATTTGGTAACTATGCGCCCAGAGGGCAATGCTCATTTGTACCAGTTGGATAGCGAAGCGTTGCAAAGCATCAGCAAGGAGATTTTCACGCCTGAGAAAATAGCCTCTTTGATTGAGGATGTAGATACTGAAGCGTGGGAGAGCAAGGTTCTCAAAACTTACATTGAGGGCGATCGCCTTAAAGAAATTCCTACGAGCCGCAAAAAACGCTTAGTGATTCTCAAATGGTTGGCAAGCAAATTTGACATGGAAATGAAGTACTCGGAACGCACAGTCAATGAAATTCTCAAGTGCTACCATCCTGACTACGCCACTTTACGCC
Source organism: Kalymmatonema gypsitolerans NIES-4073 (assembly GCF_002368435.1). Taxonomy (GTDB): domain Bacteria; phylum Cyanobacteriota; class Cyanobacteriia; order Cyanobacteriales; family Nostocaceae; genus Kalymmatonema; species Kalymmatonema gypsitolerans. The sequence continues at coordinate 7,946,231 of NZ_AP018268.1, read as the reverse complement.
GAGAGTTAATCAGCTACCAGTTGATGCGAAGCGAAAATAGAATGTATTGGCGTTTCGTACAAGATTGACGAGGCAAATTATTTCAATCGCTGATACGGTTTGATACAGATTATCCCCCGCCACTATATATACATACAACACTATATTCATTTAAGGGGGATGTATTCTACTTAAGTAAAGACAATATTTAAGTATTTTTACGATTACATAAACTCTTTTTGTGTTTAATACTACTTAAAAAGAGAACTTTTTAGAGAAAAACAGTATTTTCTTGGTCATCAAAGATAAATTATACTAAAAATTTTAGAGATTTTTGGTATTCTTCATCAAAAATATACAAACAAGTCTTCAACTCATGTACTAATTTTGGATGAGAAAATAAGTATAATTTACATCATTGTGTTGTCTTGACTTGGGATTTTTAAATTGTTTAGGCTGTAAATACAGTGTTTGATTAAGGGTGCAGGTCTTTGATTACTGAAGTTGTCTTCACACTGGATACCACTAGGTTCTCATTATGTTCAAAAAAATCTTACTCCCTACCGTAGTGATATCAGGTACACTCTTTGCTTCCTTCATGTTGCTCTTAGCCCTGCAAGGGTCTAAGCCTGTGAAGATCCAAACAGAGAGTCAAGAAATTTTCTATGGTGAACTCAAAGATATTGTTTCTCCCGGAGTGGGAGCCGCGTTCAGTCTAGGACTAGGACTTGCGGGTGCAGTTTTGTGGGGATTGCAAAAGTCCTTAGATCAATCTTCTAACTTAGAAAAGGAGTTATCCAATCTCCAAAAGGAGATAGCGGAAAAAGACTCTCAAATTCAAGCGCTTAAGCTTTCACCATCCAATCCAACGCTGTCTCAACTGAAATGGTTTTTGGAGGAAAATGAGAGCAAAGCTCAAGCAACCACAGCTGCTGTAAATACAATTGCTCGCACACAGGTTGCGCCAGTTGTTTCTACACCTGTTTCTACAAAAACTACAGAACCCACAATTTCTCAAGCCGTTACCAAACCACTGGTCATTACTAACACAGAGTATGAGTCTCAACCGATAACAGTGAATCAATTATCTGTGCAAACAGCGACTTCTACATTCCCCTCTGCTCAATCTGCTTTAGGATTAACTCAAAGGTATGGTAAGCACGCTGATGCTTGAGCAATGACTTCACGGTACTGAGTACTGGCGATTGGCGACTGGGAGGAATTGAGGACGAGGAATGGCTCTCCCTGTTTGGAGGAACTCTTGAGAAGTATCAAATATTTTAGTTGATCCCCCCTTTGCCCCTTAAAAAGGGGGATTTAGGGGGATCATTGATAAATTTTGGTACAAGACGACACTTTCCAAACATCCTTTAAACGATTTTTATCGAATAAACTGTCTAGTATTAGGACTTTCCTTTTCTGTTACGCTAGTTTTGTTTTGTTCATCTTTTTGGTAAATTGAGTGATTAGGTAACGGCTGAGATTCTAATCCCACAATTTGGAGCGCCCATTGAGCTTTAACGAAATCTCGTAGCTCTTGATTTTCTATAGATTCTATGAGACTAATAGCTTGTGTTTGCTTATCATCTAAACGTAAGCGATCATAAAGTTCTGTCGCCCGCTTTCTTGTGTCTTCAGCTTGCTTAAAAAATAGTGCTGCTACAGCTTCTATAGCTATTCCTGGAAGAGTGTTTAGCAGTGTCAGATGGGGTTGTCGCTTTAGTGAGTAAAAAAAACCTATATACATGATAAAGAGAAACCCAATAGTTGCTGCTGAAACACTAAACCAAAACTGTGCCGCAGCCTGAGTTAAAGCTTGAGTATGATAACTTTCAATAAGTTCCGCCGCTATTGAACTGAGACTACTGTGAGCCTCATCTGTGATATTTTGAGGTCTGGAAGCAGAGAAATTAAAGGCTAATTGCGATCGCTTGACAGCATTGACAGTTTCTCTGGTGCTTTTGAGTAATTCTTCTACTTGTTCTTTATTTCTCCCAGATAGCAGTGCTGTTGCCAAACCAAGTGTCGTCAAGGCAAGTGCAGCAACACCGCCAATTAAGATAGGTCTTGCGACATCTAATGCACTGATATTAGAGTTATTGTCGCCCTGATTATCGCTGGGAGTATATGTGGACGATGGCGAGTTCCTCAATGGTGAAGACTGAGGGAAAGCAGGTACAGCTATAAAAGTATTCATCGCCGTTGCTATGGCGACTATTACAGCTAAACCAACTCTTTTTTTACCAGCTGGCATAGTGACCATATCAATATAGACAAGGTTATCCTAACGCACGCACTGATAACTGACCTTACGGGTTCAAGGATCCCGAACCAATACCCAATCCCTAATCCCTAATCCCCAATCCCCTTTACGCTGATTTCCCCAGATAGGCTTCCAAAACTTTGGAATTACGCTGAATTTCTTCTGGTGTGCCGTCGGCAAGATTTCGTCCTTCGGCTAGCACCCAAACTTGATTGCATAATGACATTATGACATCCATATTATGCTCAATGATCAGAAATGTCATGCCATTCTTGTTCCAAGCAATAATGCGATCGCATATCTCATCAATCAGTCTGGGATTCACGCCAGCGGCTGGTTCATCCAACAAAATTAATTTGGGTTCAGTCATCAGCGCCCTTCCCATCTCCAGCAGCTTGCGCTGTCCACCAGATAGTCCTCCAGCGTAATCATATGCTTTGTGCGCTAATCCCACCGATTCCAACAACAACAGCGCCCGTTCTTTAAGTGCTTTTTGTTCCTGGGCAATTTTATGTTGTTGGAATTGTACCTGCCAAAAGTTCTCGCCTGTTTGTTTTTGCGCTGCTAGCAACATATTTTCCAGCACCGACAACCGCGACAAAGTTCGGGCTACCTGAAAGGTACGAACCATTCCCATTTGGGCGATTTGGTATGGCTGCAAGTTCTGTATCGGTTCGCCGTCGAATGTCACCCGTCCTTTGTCTGGGCGGATGAAGTGTGAGAGTAAGTTAAATAATGTCGTTTTCCCTGCACCGTTAGGACCAATCAAGCCAGTGATACTACCACTTGGCACTTGAATTTCGGCGTTATCGACCGCCTTAATCCCACCAAAGTTTTTGCAAAGCCCCGTTGCAGACAACAGCGGAAATTGAGACGACTCGTTATTTGCCAAGGGTGAGTTCCTCCTTTTTCCCTAAAATACCTTGAGGACGCCAAATCATGAGTACCATCAAGATAAGACCTATGATCATGATCCGCAATGCACTTAAACGGTCTGAATCTAGAGGGATAATTTTATCTAAATTGCGCGTTCCTTCATAGTATATAAAGTAAATGATCGCGCCCAAGACTGTGCCAAGATTATTACCAGAACCACCTAAAATGACGATAATCCAAGCGTTAAAAGTTTCCTGTGGCTCAAAATTATTTGGATAAATTGCGGAAAGTTGCCATGCAATGAAAGCACCTGCAATACCTGCAACAGCACCTCCTAACATCAGCGATTGGAGTTTATACCAAAAGACGTTTTTTCCTAATGCCTTGGGAATCTCTTCATCTTCGCGGATGGCTTTAAGGATTCGACCCCAAGGCGATCGCACTAAAATTTCCAGCCGCCAGAACACAAAAGCTAATACTATCAGTGATATCAGCATCAAACCTGCTGTTGGGTTGTCGTTATATAAGCCGATCGCACCCGATATATAAACAGCCACTGTTAACACTGCCAACAAAACTCCTATAACCAGGCGTGATATGAATTCTTGCTTGCCACCTACTTTCTTATGTGAATTAGCAATATTTGATACTTCAGAAACGCGAATCCATCGCCACAATGAGAAGAAAGTGATACCAGCAAGTAGGGTCAACACTCCAATCAGCAAAAGTTTGATGAATGTATTGGGTACAAGAGTTGCTAAAGGTATAGGGTAACTTTGTACACCAAACGCTCCAGACCTCCACTCATTACCCACAGGTAAATCCTGGTTATTCACCACAAGACGAATCAATTCGCCAACGCCAATGGTCACAATTGCCAGGTAATCTTCTCGTAAACGCAAAGTCGAGAAACCAATTACTAATCCCAATAATGCTGCAACAACTGCGCCAATGATTGCTGAGAGCAACAAAGGAACACCTTTTAAGCTTAACAACACAGTGGTATACGCGCCCAGAGTCATAAAGGCAACATGACCAAAGTTAATCAAGCCCGTAAAACCCCACTGCAAGTTCAGTCCCAGACCGAACAAAGCAAAAATTGAGGTAGAAATCGTTAAGAAAATGAGATATTCAACCATAAGAAATCATCAGTCATTAGTTATAAGTTATAAGTTATAAGTTATTACCTTTGTCCTATCGTCCCATTGTAAAATTCTTGCGTGTCAGCCTCATTCGCCCTAAGCCTAAGGCACGCTGCGCTAACGCACTACTACAAGGAGTTAGAACTCAGGAGTGAGCAATGCTTATCCCGTCTGCCTAAGAAGTCATTTCTGTCGCGCTGTAGTACGTGTTTCAGCTTGAATCTTTTTTACCTCTCGATAAATAATTTTGAATTTTGAATTTTGTAGACGCCCCCTAGGCGGCTTAAGGCAGGGTATTTTGAATTTGAGCGTAAGGGAGGGTCATACCTATGCCAGATGTTTAAGGTGAATAATTCAGCCAACACTTAAAACTGTATAAGGTAGACAGGGGAATGCCGCTCCTTGGCTTAAACTTGTTTTTGAAAATCACTTTACTTGAGATTTCCCTATGGACGCTACGGCACTTTGGCAACGGTACCAGCAATGGTTATATTTCCATGAAGGATTAGGACTGTACCTCGATGTGAGCCGGATGCGGTTTGATGATGCCTTCATTGAGAAGTTGCAGCCGAAGTTTGAAAAAGCTTTTGCGGATATGGCGGAACTTGAGAAGGGGGCGATCGCCAACCCAGATGAAAACCGCATGGTTGGACACTACTGGCTGCGAAATCCTGATTTAGCCCCTACGCCAGAACTTACACAAGAAATCGTAGAAACCATAGAGCAAATCGAGGTATTTGCCGAAAAAATCCACACAGGTGGGATTCACTCTCCAAAAGCTAACCGCTTCACCGATATTATCTCGATTGGCATTGGTGGTTCTGCCCTGGGTCCGGAATTTGTTGCTGATGCTTTAGCCCCAGACTTTCCACCTCTGGCGATTCATTTTATCGACAATAGCGACCCAGCAGGAATTGACCGCATTTTGACTCATCTGAGAAATCGCCTTGCTAGCACTTTGGTATTGGTGATTTCCAAGTCTGGGGGAACGCCCGAACCGCGCAACGGCATGCTCGAAGTCAAAAAGGCTTATTCAGGACAGAATTTGGACTTTGCGAATTATGCGATCGCTATTACCATGCCAGGTAGTAAGCTCGACGAACAAGCAAAATCCGAAGGATGGCTCGCCAGATTTCCCATGTTCGACTGGGTGGGAGGGCGCACGTCAGAACTGTCTGCCGTGGGGCTATTACCAGCGGCGTTGCAAGGTATCGATATTCTTCCTATGCTGCAGGGTGCAAAAGAGATGGATGACGCGACCCGCGTCCCTGACATCAAACAGAACCCAGCCGCATTGTTAGCTTTGTCCTGGTACTATGCAGGTAATGGACGGGGCGAAAAAGACATGGTTGTCCTACCTTACAAAGACAGCTTACTGTTATTCAGTCGCTATTTGCAACAGCTGGTGATGGAATCCTTGGGTAAGGAGAAAGACTTAGAAGGGAACATCGTTCACCAAGGTATCGCCGTTTATGGTAACAAAGGTTCAACCGACCAACACGCTTACGTCCAGCAGTTGCGCGAGGGTGTGGCGAATTTCTTTGTTACCTTCATTGAAGTTTTGGAAGACCGAAAGGGTCCATCTACAGAAATTGACCCCGGAACAACAGCAGGCGATTATCTCTCTGGTTTTCTCCAAGGAACCCGACAAGCGCTTTATGAAAACCACCGCGACTCGATTACTGTCACCATTCCCGAAGTCAATCCCCGGACAGTGGGAGCGTTAATTGCTTTATATGAGCGAGCTGTAGGTTTTTATGGCAGCTTAGTGAACGTTAACGCCTATCATCAACCAGGCGTAGAAGCTGGTAAAAAAGCAGCCGCTGCCATTCTTGACTTACAAAAACGAGTCTTGGAAGTTTTGCAAACAGAAAAAACCGCCCTTTCTCTGGAACAGGTTGCTCAAAAAGCAGCTGCAACAAACCAAATTGAGCAAATTTACAAGATATTGCGTCATTTACACGCAAATCAGCGCGGAATTGTGTTGGAAGGTAATTTGGCAGAACCCAGCAGTTTGAAGGTTTCTATCAGCGGATAAATTTAACAGTTCCCCTACCATACTTTGGTCATCTTTTGTTGCCAAAGTAACAATTTTTTTTGATTGAGCATCTAAGATTGAAGACAAGCTTCAATTTTTACGATGCTCTTTTACAACACCGTTATGAGTAAATACAGGGGAATTGAAATCCGTAGGCTGGAATCTAGCAAAGGGGGGATGGTTGACTTTTTTACCGCCCAAGCCAGTCATGAAACAATGCTGGTACAGGTTCCGCCCAATACAGTAGATGATTTATTTGTTCACAAAACGCACACAGACCAACTATTAGTGGTTAAGGGACGGTTTGTCATCGTCACTTTGCTTAATAAGCAATATCAGTATATTCCTTTAAGTGAAGACCATCCTGAGTTAGTGATAATTCCGCCAGGAGTTTTGCACGGGGCGATTAATTTGAGTTCACAACCCTGTGTTTTGGTGAATGCAGTGTTGCGTCACAAACCACCTCAAGCGCGGGATTATATTCCCCATAAGCGACCATTTCCTTATGATTTAGAAGCAGCAGAAGCGGCGTTGAAGAATTTGGAAATGACAAACCAAATAAACAATGATGGGGCGACGCCAGTATCGGTTGTTTAGGTTAAGTTGCGTCAGGCGTGGGTTAGCAGCCCACCCTAATTTTTTTGTGTCTCGCCAAATTTCACCTTGTTGTACACATCTGCTAAAGAAATTTGAAACGGTATTGAAGTGAGAGTTATATTTTCATCTTCTTCGTCGTATTCACAAAGCGACCATCGCTTCTTTGCCGTTTTAGAATATTGCTCAATATATATTCGAGTTTGGTCAATCAAAACATACTCACCAAAAGAGGGAATTGTCCTGTAAGCCTGAAATTTTCCCTCTCGATCATAACCTGCGGTTGATTCTGACAAAACTTCAATAATTACTATAGGGTTAGTAATAGTATCAGTGCGATTATCCCAATATATTGGTTCACCAACTATGACCATCACGTCTGGGTAGGTATAGATTCGCTGCTGCGGTATCCACAAACGCACATCACCCATGAAGACTTCATAATCCTGCTGCTTAAAAGCAAAATTTAATTCAGTACTGACATTAAGGGCTATCCGGTTATGATTTGTCGTTCCACCTGCCATAGGGATGATTAGACCATCAATATACTCACTTTTATACTCTGCGGTTTCTTCTAGTTGTAAATACTCTTCTGGAGAGTAGCGTCGCTGTTCTTGGTAGGTTTGCATGATTTTTGGGAGTGTTTCGGCTACAAGAATATTTTCACTTATAGTTGGTGGATTGAGGTAGATACATACTATAGCAATCCTAAATTATTGGTGAACAGCAAGATTCTCGACTTTTTGAATAAGTCGGGAATCTAAGCCTTTTAATTCTCGCAAATCAAATAGTATTGCTAGATTGTAAAACTAAAAGACAAGGCGCAAAGAATGCGAAAAAAATCATATAATTTCATGTTTCTGAATTGGGAAAAATTTATATTTTTAACTTTAAAGTAACAAGAAAAATCAACTATTCTTCGGCTGCGTAAGTAGTAGTATAATATGATAATAGAATCAATAAAAAAGGATGCTAAGATGACAGAATCAACTTCACCAAAACCAGCACGTCGTCGAGGAAGAATATTCCCAGAAATCACCATACCACCAGAAGAACTAGCTAGGCGGAAAGCAGAAGATGAAGCGTTTTTTCAGCGCTGTCGGGCAATTTTTGAACGAGTGCGTCCCGAAGTGATAAATAAACACTATGGCTGGTATATTGCCGTTGAGCCAGATAGCGGTGATTATTTCATTGATGAAGATAAAGAAGTTGCAAGCATGAAAGCTCGTCAAAAGCACCCAAATGCTGTCCACTGTATGTTCTGCCTGAATGAAACTGGAGCCACAGGCAGAATATGATTCAGGGTACATTTGGTGAGAAGGGACAGCTATTTTTTGAAATTGAATTGATTAGTGCTGATGGATTAAATTTGCCTGTAGATGCCATGTTCGATACAGGTTTTACAGGCTTTTTAGCAATTAATAAACAAGATTTGGATGGTCTTGATTGGTCTTTCCTACGTAAGGAAGAAATGCGAACTGCACAGGGAGAAGCAAGATTTGATATCTATTTAGGCAAAGTACTATTGGATGAACAGGAGTATGAAATTCCAGTATTTGCAGGGAATGAAATTATAGAAGTATTGCTGGGTTCAGAGTGGTTAAAGTTTCTGCCGTTGGCGGTGGATTATCAGGCTGGAATACTGACTTTGGGATGAATGTATCTGCTGTGAAACGTAGACGCGCAGCGGTGAGGCAGCGCTGCAGGAGGGTTTCCCGACCTAGGCGACTGCGTTCGGCTTTGCCGTGCCGCAGGCATACCCGAAGGGCGTACCTCAGGCTACCGCAAAGGGGCGGAGGACGCAGAGGTAAAAAAGGAGAGAGCTAAATTTGAGGAGTTGGTAAGTCGCGCAGGAAGTAAAAGCGATCGCGTCTCCAATCATTGCCTTTTATTCGTCCCAAGTAGCCTGTTAATGGTGAGGAAAGCTCAACAAGAATTTCGTGCATTTCTTGAGGCTGTAATTTATTAAGTGAAGTGGCGCTGAACGCACCATGAAGAGAATCAACACTGGCTCTTTCAAAGCCTGTATTTTCTAGATATTTTTTCACAAGCTGGACTAAGTGCGATCGCAACTTGATATCTTGATTAACTTTGTTAATATATTTTTCAACTTCCTGGTCAGATTGACCAACTTTTAGGTATTCTTTTAATTGAAACAAGTCTACTGAATTAGGATAATTAGTTTGCAGTTTTACCAGCTTCTCAAGTGTTTCCGGGTTAATGATAGTCATACTATGTACTTTGGCAGCATCTTTTAGCTGGGTTGTAGGTTCTCCAGGACCAATAATTAACTTAGTAGCTTGCTCAAATAGTTCTTGACTTTGCAGACGTAGCGTTCCCAGATTTAGTAGTTGCACTGCGGTGTCGTTGGGAATCTTTTTACCTGCTTTACATTCCCCAATAAGTGGGTATGGCTGGGAACAGAATACATCTACACCACCAGCACCGCCTTTGTGAAAATAATCAACTGTAAACCCTAAAAACTCTAGGCTCTTACGGACTATATTTTCAAATTCTGTTCCTGCTTGATAGTTGCTTTTGCCCTGATCTTGTTCTTTACTGCGATCGCCTAACGCTGTAATGTTGTTTATCCAAGCTAAATCTGGATCAGGTTGCTGGATAAGTTCCTCAGTAGTCCAACCTAAAAATGCTTTGATATCCTGATCTAATTCTTTAGCCGCTGGGTTGGTGATGGTAAGAGAGGCTAAAGCACTTTGTAATTCTTGCAATTCTGGGTGCAGAGGCGGTTGACGTGTTTCCAGTTGGTGTTTGCGGATGGTAAAGAGGCGATCGTTCAATACAGGTTTGGTTTGAGCAACAGTTAGAGGTTGTGGTAGAGCAATAAACTGGCTGTTTTTCTTGGCAGGAACTTCAATTGCTTTAGGCAGCTGATAAACGCGCAGATAAGCGAGAAAGATATTTTGCCGTTGCGCGAGTATTTCTTGTAAAGCTTCTTGTGTCCAAATCGTTAGTGACGATAAAGCAGCTAATGATTCAGTATTGTCGATAATTTGGCATAATTCGCACTTTGCCCAAGCTTTAATGGAGATAGTTTCAGTACCAAGTTGAGTAAAAGCTGTTTGAGCAATAGGTAAGAAACTAGAGTGATAGTACCGCTCAACTGGCAGCACGTTAATTAATCCATCTGTTGGACAAAGTGCAAATTCTCGCCCTTGAGCAATAAATTTATTAGATATAGCTGAAATCATTCGACCTTGCAACAGTCCCTCAATGTCTGATGCAGGCAAGCATAAAGCGATACTAATCACAACAGAATGACTCATTCTTGATCAAAAGATGTCTATGCTTACTTCTTCCGTATTGCTGACTGCTGGTGTATTTACCACATCGTGATTACTTTCTTCATCAACAGCATCTTCAGGTATTTGTCCAGATGGATCGCTAAGAATTTCACGGATTATATAATTATCAATTGCTATCTGCTTCTGGTGAATAAAATCCAAAATTTGCTGTTCGCTTAACTCATAATCTTCACGAGCCTTCATAACGAAATGCAGTGCTAAAAGTGGCTTAATATCCTCTGATTTTAACAATACCCATTCACCTCCTAAGTCTTTTGACAAAAGTTTGCTCAAACACTGTTGTGCTTGAGCAGCACCTTTGTTAATTTGCTTAGATCGAACTAAGCAACCACGGGTTAAACCAAACTTTTCATAATCGATTAAGCGCTTTAATGTAGCTCCAACTATCTTACCTCCAGAATCTTGAAGAACAGCTACGCCAATTTTGACAGCTTTACCATTTTCCTTGCCAATAACTTTGAAATCTATATAACCTTTGTCTACAGCTTTAGCTTGAACATCTTTTATTTCTTCAATTTTTACTTGTTCTATAGTTTCTCCAATCACAGCAGAGAAGCCTAACCGTAGTGCTTGAGCAAGGGTAGCTTTATTCTCCATGTCATCTTGAAAGATGGTTTCTAATGCTTCTAATTGCTGGTTGTATGCAGATTCTACGGGATGTTTGACTTCTATTGTTCCAAAGTTATCAGCACACCATTGCAAAACTTTTCTGACAATTGGTTTTTCCTTACCCAAGGCTCTCAGTTTATTCTCATCAAAAGGATAAACTGGATGAGGAGGGGTTAATCCTTTTTCTTGATAAAACTCTTTAAGCCATCCAGAAACTAAAGCAACAACATCATCAGAATTGAGATGTTTTAAATCAATCACTTTTTCACCTATTCTGTCTACAACTGCTTGGGCATAGGGCAAGACTTTTACCTGATGAGTCCAAGTTTCAGGATATATAGAAGTTAACAAAATACCCTGCCTAATTTTGTCGTATAAGTCTTTACCGAGGAGAGCCGTAACTTGTGCTCCAGTAAATCCCACATCATTGCATCCTGCACTCTCCATTTCATCAAAACATACAACTATAGGTTTGTAATCACTAATTAAATCGAGAATTTGCCGTAGTGTGTTGAAGGCATCAGCTTCTTTCTCTTCTGCACTAATATTAGCTAACCCCATAGCATCTGCTTTTGACTGTGGTAGATTATGACCAGATAACCATCGAATGGCAAAAACTTCATAAGCTGGATCAGGAGATAGTGTCCATAAAATTGCAGTCAGAATATCAGGATTTTCAATATCAGGTTTGATACTAAGTACTTTATCCCGCAAAACTTCAATAACCTTGAAATTTTTAGCCAATTTTCCTCGGAATTGGTTGACTAACTGCTGAGGCGCATAGTTCTTTGTGTAAGCCTCATTGACTAAAGCTGTTGCTAACTCCTGCCATTGACTAACACCTTGACTACCTATTTGTTTGAGGCTATTTGCTAGAGTGCTTAAAAATTCTGCTTTAATGCGATTTAAGTCATTGCACTGACTCATATAAACGAATAAAGCACTACCGTCAACCTGTAATCTGTGTCGAATTCGGCTGATGACATGACTTTTACCTAACCCCCTTTCTGCCGTAATGGTGATACCTACAACTTGCCGTTGTTTGTTACGAACTTTATCTATTGCCTGATATACAGCATCGGAAGCATGAGCATTTAACGATGGAACATCAGGAAAACCTTGCCCCCAAACATTATGAGTTCTAACTACTAAGCGTCCTTCAAATGGATTATGGTTTTTGATGGCATTAATTAAGTCGTTGGCGTTGGACATGGATGTATTTGCAATAGTGGTGTAGTAGGAGTTAGCGCGGGAAATAGCAAAAATTACCAACAATCGATGGATTAAGTTAAACGCTTGGCATAGCAGCGTAATCCATTGACTTCAGTAGTGATGGAATCTTCAAGTTTGGCTGGATCATTATCTGGTAAGCTACCCCCTTGTAGTTGCAAAATGTCCTTCTCCTGCATTTCCAGCAGCCAATTACTGAAATCAGAACGACTCACGCGATCGCCCACTTCCCGCCTTATCCGATAAATCGGCACCAAATCATCTAAGTTATAGTCGCTGTTAAGCTGGTCGTAGACTTCCAACGCCACTTCTTTAAACTCGTCGTAAGATTTAATCCCACTCTTCACCCCATTAGTTGATGCAGTTGTAGCTACCGCACCATTGATTTCACCAATCCATTTCAGCAACGCATTCGCTGTCCAAGTACCGACAATAGTCCCTTCAAACCTAAACTCTGGACTTTTCAAACCCTCACTCAGTACCTCTAAACCCAAAGGAGATACCAGAGAGTAGCCTTTTTTGGAAATGGCGATCGCTCCTTTTTCCTCCAATTCCTTAAAGATGCTCTGATAATCTGCTACCTTCTTGCCCTTAGTAGCAATTCGCTTCGTCAGTTCACCTTTCTTCACTTCCTGCTTTGCTCCTCCCAAATCCCACAAAGCCAGAAGGAGACGAGTTTTCGCTTGAGTTTCGATACCTTGTAAATTTTTTGACGGCATATTAATAGTTCTATTTGCTACAACTAGTATAGTTTTTAGTTAAACACTGCCATTTATGTATTTTTACTTAAAAATACCGTGTATTTCTTTTGGCTAAGATTTACTTAAATGTATCTCCACAAAAACTCAACACTGATTTATCAATGTCTCGGTTGTAACTTTAATTTTTTAAATTATTTATAAATAAACGAAATAGATAGCCCTCTAAATAATTTTTTTATAGCGGTTCTCAATTTGCTCAAAGATGACAGGAACCTCATCCCCAAAGCCCCTCTTTGGAAGCTCCCTCCAGAGCAGGAGTATTTCTCCCCTCCTCGCTTGCGGGGAGGGGTAAGGGGTGGGGTCAACATCGTACTGCATCCAAATGCCAACAAATCTAAGTAACAATACTTAAAAATTAGTTGTATATTTAACGCATATTTCCTGAGGATGAATGCAGATTCTCTCAAAGGCGGGATGGAGAACTTGAGAAATTGCATCATGATTGCAATCAAACGGTTTATTTGTGCTGTTGTCAAAGAACGGCTAGTGTTCTTTCTGTCGTACCTTGAAATTACAGAAATTCCTTCACAGTTGTTTGTTGTAACAGTACGCATTTAGCAAATGCAGGGTGATGAGGAAACATAATGATCACGATATCCCCAAAGCGTAAAAAAGCTCCGCTTCCAGTGGCTATCTTTCTTTCGGCATTACTAACATTACCGATACTGACTGGTTGCGGTGGAGGTTCCCGAACTGCTGCACCACCGCCACCGGTTAACGATACCGTTGGTAGAAATGTAAATAATCCAGCCCCCGCAAACCAACCCCAAGAAGCTAAGAGGGGATTATCAACGGGGCAGAAAATAGGAATAACCTTGGTGGGAGCCGCTGCTCTTTACTACCTCTACAACCAACGAAAGAATGCTAAAGCAGAGGGAGCGCAAGGCAAGTACTACCTTTCTAAAAACGGGCGTGTCTACTACCGCGATGCTCAAGGTCGCCCCCACTGGGTATCACCTCCATCCGAAGGAATTCGAGTTTCAGAGTCAGAAGCGCAACAGTACCGGGATTTCCAAGGATATAACGGGCGTCAAACAGGTCGCACTTTAACTGACATCGCTCCACAAGAAGCGCCCGCATTTTAAATAAAAAGCCGTTTGTTCGGGATAGCACTTAGGCGCACGCAATAAGGCAACCTAAAACGACAAAAAAACAACGGCACAATTAACTACCGAAATAAAAAGGAGATACGTTATGGTAGACGACTTTTTGAGAAAGGCAAAGGATTTGATTATTGGGTCGAACGACGATGAGCGCCAGCCACGTCCAGCAAGTGAAGATCCATATGGAGATCCAGCCGATCAGGATTACTACAGTAACGCTATCCCCGCTAGCCAAGACCCCTACGGCGACCCTGCGGATTCCTACGGGCAGTATGGCAACGTCATCCCCGCCAGCCAAGACCCATACGGCGACCCTGCGGATTCCTACGGGCAGTATGGCAACGTCATCCCCGCCAGCCAAGACCCCTACGGCGACCCTGCGGATTCCTACGGGCAGTATGGCAACGTCATCCCCGCCAGCCAAGACCCCTACGGCGACCCTGCAGACCAAGAGTATGGTAACGTCCGCCCAGCAAGTGAAGACCCCTACGGCGATCCAGCGGATCAAGGTTACCGATAATTAACGCCCAAAAACAATTCTCGACTGATTACAGCCAAGCCCAATATAGACTCCGCCCGCATCTCCGCTTTTAGGGAGCTTAGGGAAGGGGTCTTTTTGTTTTGTTACAAGTACTAAAAAATACATAATATTATATGAAATCCGGCAAATTACTCATAATCACAGCACCCCACCCCCAACCCCTCCCCGCAAGGGGGGAGGGGAGCAAAAGCGCAGATAAACGCGGGGTGGGGTTCCCTTGTTCCCAGTCTCTGGCTGGGAATATAATTGGCAGGCTCTGCCTGCCTTAAGAGCGGCAGAGCCGCCCCAACGGCATTTCCAGATGGAACCTGGAAACGAGATTTTAGAAGGGTTTTGGCTTAAGTTGACACGCATGCCCCCAACCCCTCCCCGCAAGGGGGGAGGGGAGCAAAAGCGCAGATAAACGCGGGGTGGGGTTTTCCGGCTATGGGTAACTAGAAGGACACAATATCACCTAGTAACAGCAGCAAAAATTTCCTGTGCTCTGTCAAGATTTTTACGTACTTCTCGGGCGCAAATATGCAAAGCATTCCTTTCTGCATCAGAGAGGTTTAATTCCACCACTTTCTCAATTCCGCTACGTCCTAAGCGACAGGGAACGCCGATAAAAATATCATTTAAACCATATTCACCTTCGAGATACGCCGCCACTGGCAACAGTCGCGACTGATTCAGCAATATCGATTCCACCATCACGCAAGTCGAAGAAGCAGGAGCAAAAAAAGCACTTCCTGTTTGCATCAATTGCACAATTTCTGCACCACCGTTACGGGTACGCTGCACTAATCGCTCAATTGTGGCTGCATCGAGCAATTCTGTAATCGGAACACCATTGACAGTAGCATAACGCGGCAAGGGCACCATTAAATCTCCGTGGCTACCCAGAACCATCGCATTGACATCTTGGGGACAAACTCCCAATTCCATTGCAATAAAGGTTTCTAAGCGTGCTGAGTCTAACACGCCAGCCATACCCATAATGCGATCGCTTGGAAGCCCGGTTGCTTGCCACGCTAAGTAAGTCATGACATCCAAGGGATTTGTGACAATTATATATATAGCTTCGGGAGAATAAACAATTGCTTTGCTTGCGGCTTCCACCACAATCTTGGCATTTCCCACCAGCAAATCATCCCGAGTCATGCCAGGTTTGCGGGGAAAACCTGCCGTAATGACTACGACATCAGAACCAGATGTCTCAGCATAATCGTTTGTACCAATAATCCGACGATTGTGCAGTTCAATTCCCCTTGCCTCCATCAAATCGAGTGCCAGTCCTCGGGGCATACCCTCGACAATATCAAGCAACACGACATCTGCTAGATTTTTTTCGGCAATGCGTTGCGCTAAGGTACTACCAACCTTACCAGCACCGACAACGGTGACACGGGGTGAATGACACATTTTTGGGGAGGAAGGGGAATAGCTCATAATTGCAGTACCTGTGCTAATGGTTGAGTGTTATTTAAATTCTTCAAGTTGATCCTGACGTAGCCACATATTTGGTGTTGGCACTTTCCCGAACTTCACAAGGGCGTAATCACCTTTGATATCTACAACTTCGCCCTTGGTTTCAAACAGATAGGAAGGAAAACGTGGGTCACTCGCTTGTGCTTCTAGACTGTTTTCCAGCTTCTCGCGGACAGCGCGAACCATATCTCCTCTTTTTACAGCCATGAGTTTCCCTCTTGAGTATGTAAATTGGTTGTATTCAGGATCTTAGCTCGCACGAAGTCCTTCTAGAGCTAGGAGTTGCCTCCTCCCTAAGTGTGTCGGGAAATGCCTTCATACATTCGTTAGATATCAGTTCGTTTTATGGCTGCTAAATTTGGATTCCTCAAACTTCCTACTGGTAGTAGCTTGTCTCAAAATCCACGCATTGCAACCGCAGACGGACGCAGATATACGCAGATAATTTCTAGATAACTATCTGCCCTCATCTACGTTTATTCAAGATTCCGAATCTTAAATGAAAATTGTATCAGAAGAATACAATAATTTTTATACATTAATTTTTCACTTTAAGTTGCAATCTTTTGGATTTTTAATTTGAATTGCTTATCGTTGGCAGTGAACACAATAGTGACTTGAACGCCCAGCTAACCGAGTCCGTGCAATTGCCGTACCACAAACTCGACAGGGTTCTCCAGCACGGTTGTAAACCCAGGCAACACCACCGTAGTTACCGTTGATGCCCTTGACATTCAGGAAATTACTAAAAGTTGTGCCACCAGCCTCTATACTGGCTTCTAACACTTGAATAATGCTGGCTCGCAAACGCTCAATTTGCTCTGGCTGCAAATCTATACATAAAGTTTCTGGCAGGACTCCACTGAGAAACAGCGCTTCATCAGCATAGATATTACCTAAGCCTGCCACGACTGACTGATCTAAAAGTGCCGTCTTTATCGGACGCCGACGGTTTTGCAGTTTAAGCGCCAAGTACTCAACAGTAAATTCCGGTGAAAAGGGATCTACTGCTAGTTTTCCCAAACCTGTGATAATGCTTTCTGGTGGCACTCCTGGAGGTACCCACCACATTTGACCAAAGGTACGTTGGTCAACAAAGCGTAATTCGCGTTCATCTCTAAAAAATAACCTGACTCGCGTGTGCTTGTGTAACGGTTCATCTTGATGCAGCCACAAAAGTTGACCGGTCATTCGCAGATGAACCCCCAGCCCGCCGTTAAGGGGAGATGAGGGAGTGAGGGAGTGAGGGAGTGAGGGGGATGAGGGGGATGAGGTGAGTTCAGCTAGGAGATATTTGCCGCGACGATGCCAAGTTGAGATGGCACTTCCTTTGATTGGAGTTAAGAACTCATCAACAGAAAACGGGTAGGCGATGGTGCGTTCAAGCAGCACATCTCCACCCGTAATTTCCTGGTTAAGGGTTAATTGATTCAAACCCCGCCGGACTGTTTCAACTTCAGGCAGTTCAGGCATCTTTTTTAGGAGATCAGCAGATGGGGGAGATGGAAGGATGAGGGGGATAAGAAGGATAAGGGGGATGAGGGGGATATCTTCCTCATACTCCTCATCTTCCTCATACTCCTCATCTTCCCGACTTCCCCATCATAATCTGGCGTGAGGCTGTTACTTCTTCGCCTTTGGCTGTGGAGCTTCAATCTCTATGAGTTCTTCGAGACCATAGTTATTGGTGTTGACGCCAGCGTAATTTACCTTGTTAAAACGGACAATCACAGGGTATTTGATACCGCTTTGGTCAATAGACGCTACGGTTCCTACATCCTGATACCAGTAAGATTCCCGGCGGAGAATACGTACTTTAGAACCACGTTGAACCATGAGTTTCTTCCCTTTGAGTTATCAATCGCCAATATATAAGGCTAATTGATTTCACTCTACAACCAGGAGGTCTCATCAAGAGGCTTTGTTAAGTTATTTATCTTGCCTTCTTGTTGTCTCTTGAGGAACTTATACGATCAATTTTCGTCATCTAGAGTAAAGAGGGAATAAGTTACAGGGTGCAGCGAACCACGAACCTACGGGATAGGTTACAGGGTAAAGGTTATCAGGTGCAGGGGATAGGTTACAAAAAATAGGTTGTTTGAGTACAGCGCAGGCGAGGCATTTGACTCTCACCTACGACTTGTTACCTATTCCCCATTCTAGATTATTCAAAAAAAGTGTAAAATTCTCCTTGACAAAATTCCTGGGATCGCTTAACTTCATTGGTCGCAAGGACTTTTCTGGGATAACCTTATGCTTTTGTCAAGACAAACACGCTCCCCTCATTACCTCTACCAATACGCAAATTGTCATCTATATAAGTTATATCTAACCAGCCTTGTTGTTCCTTACTATTTAAAGGAAAATCAATTGCAGTGAGTTTTTTACCGACTTCGAGTTGTTGGATAAATTTCTCTGGAGAATTGTAGCCTAGTAAACGTTGTAAACCGATAATCGATCGCTCAAATTTCACGTTGACGCGCCGAGTTGAGACTGGCTCAAATTTTGCAGCAACGCTGACTATACCTTCAAGAAAAGGTAAGCCATAAATCTCAGCTATGTTGTAAACACTGTTAGTTTCTACGCGGATACACTGATAAATTTGACCAAGTTTGTACAGTGGGAAGCTATCAATGTTTAATAGAGCTTTGCTAGTGGTATATATTAATCGCCAATTACCATTTAGCAAATTTGTTGCTTCAACTGGAGAAGGTGTAGGATTTACATCTTCCAAATTTGCAATTGCTACCAAAATAGCTTGCTTGTCCTGCTCTGTAGCAAGCAGCCCGCGATTTTTCCCAGCAATTGCTTCTAAAAGATCTGTCTTTCCAAGCATCGTCATATAACCTCAAAAACATCAGTATCAAGAAAATATTGATGAACTATGTATAGTGCCATACTAATGATGAATTGGCTTTCAAATTTGGCTGATCAATAAATAAATAAAAAATTTTTTGTCGGATTTATCAGTCAAACAGTTGAATGAACAAGTAAATCGGGCATTATCAAGTGATAAACTCTAAGTGTCTAGTTACCTTCCCCTTTTATTGTCTTCTGTAGATATGCTAAATTCTCCTTTGCGTGAAGTACCCCGAAACCAGCGGGCATCTGTAATTCCATTAAAGCAAGAGTCCTCCCTACTCGACTGGTTGCAATCTAACGGTCGTCTGATAGCACGTGATGTTCTCGAGCCTGATTTTCTAGATGACGAAGAAGAGATATCAGAGTTTTTGAGTACTGATGATGGCATTGGCGAATATGACTTCGATGACGACGATGATGCTGCTCCTGATGAGGAGTAAATAATTCTGGCTGAAGGTATATTGGCATAGATAGTCCCGATTGTTTAGTTTTGCAAGTGTGGAGTGAAGGGAAGTTTCCGTGGACGCAAAATTATCTCCTGACCAAGGATTAAGCATTATCAGTGGCATAGGTCTGGTCTCTGTACTGGGTGTAAGTCTAGGTGTATCAGCACTGGTGTTAGATTGGGTGGCGAATAGGTTGCCCTGGCAAGGTATGTCGCTCACCTTGCCATTTTTATTCTGCGCGCTGGCTTCAGCCGCAGCCGGCTTCTGGGCAATACCACTACTGCAAGCCCTGAAAACAGGGCAAATCATCCGCGAGGATGGTCCGCAGGCTCATCTAAAAAAAGCAGGTACACCAACAATGGGGGGCATTTTCTTTGTTCCCGTGGCAGCGATCGCTGCCTGTGTATGGTCTAGCTTTGCGACAGAAGTGCTAGCCGTTTCTGCTTTAACATTAAGTTATGGATTTATTGGCTGGATTGACGACTGGGAAATTCTGCGCCGCAAGTCTAATAAAGGTATATCTCCTCGGATGAAACTAGCTTTGCAAGTCGGTTTTGCACTAGCTTTCTGTGTGTGGCTGTTTTTTACTCAACCTTTTAACATTACAACAATTGCTTTGCCTTTGGGTTTTTCTTTACCCTTAGGGTTACTGTTCTGGCCCTTGGCTGGCTTTGTCTTAGTGGCAGAAAGTAACGCCACAAATCTGACTGATGGTATTGATGGCTTAGCAGCAGGAACGGTGGCGATCGCACTGCTGGCATTAGGGGCGCTGGCTGCACCCTCCTCGCCTGGATTGATGGTTTTCTGCGCTTGTATGAGTGGCAGTTGCTTAGGATTCCTGGCACATAACCGTAACCCAGCCCGTGTTTTCATGGGAGACACGGGTTCCTTGGCTTTAGGAGGCGCTTTAGCAGCAGTGGGTTTGTTGACTAACAGCTTAGTAGCGCTGTTCATTCTCAGCGGCATCTTCTTCGTAGAAACCCTTTCCGTCATGGCACAGGTTGGTTATTACAAAGCTACCAAAGGTCCTGATGGCAAAGGCAAGCGCCTGCTGAAGATGGCACCGTTACACCATCATCTGGAACTTACTGGTTGGTCAGAACTGCAAGTTGTTGCCGTCTTTTATATAGTTAGTGCCATTTTGGCTGTCATCTGTTTAACAATTGGTGGGTTATGATTCTTTCAGGAGTTACCTGAATAAAAATTAATTACCTCCTCGCATAGAGGGGGTTGTTTTTTTACCAAAAAAGAACTCAGGAATCAGAACTCAGAAGTCAGAATATTAAACGCGCTTTTTGAGCATGAATTAAGAGTTAACTTAACTCATCCCCCGGCTATCAAAACTAGGCGTTAGCTTGTTTTGATTTAAAGCCGGAGGATTTCGAGTCATTAGTCCTTAGTCCTTAGTCAGAGCGTAGTTTTTCATGATATGAGTGTGTTTAATCATACTAATGACTATTGACCAATGACTAATGAGTAATATCAAGTTCGCTTAATCACTTATAGATCCCGAAACACCCCACCCGCGCACATCAAGCGCCCTCCCCTTAGCAAGGGGAGGGTTGGGGAGGGGTAACGCGAGGACTGCAATGATAACTAATCATCCGAACTTGATATAAGACGACGAGGCGACGATTCCTCCCACCCCTAGAAGGGGATGGGCAACCGAAGTCGTCTTTCGGTGAGTTCTCAGAACCTCTCCCACCCAACCTCCCTCTCCTGCAAGGAGAGGGAGGAGTTACGTAAAAATGGGATTTTTAAGCCTCTCCCCTTGTAGGGGAGAGGTTTGGAGAGGGGTCAAATCAGGATACATCGAACTCACGTAGAGTTAAGGTTGCTGAGTATTGGTCTTTATGCGTTCGCGGAGCGTGGCGTTAGTCATAGCGTGCTGTAGGCATAGCCCCCGGATAAATCCTTTGGAGACGAACAAACTTTTTCCGTACTTAAATCCCCCGGATTCTATCCGTGGGGATATTCTGATTACTGTGTTCTGTGTTGTGCGTTCTTGTTACTTACGCATCTGTCCAACTAAATGAACGAGTTCTGGCAAAATCAGCTTTTCCATTGCTAGTCGCACTGCATTACTGGAACCAGGAAGGGAAAAGATAAGTTTCTGTTGATAAACACCAGCAACAGCGCGAGATGCCATAGCTCGCGAACCAATTTCTTGATAACTTAAAAAACGGAACAACTCACCAAACCCAGGCAGAGTTTTTTCTAGCAAGTTTTCAATAGCATCGTAGGTGGTATCCCTCGGGGCAATACCTGTGCCACCATTGAAAATCACAACATCCAAATTTCCAGACTGACTCAGCATTTGCATCTGCTTTTGAATCTGCACAGGTTCATCTTTGACAATCGTGTAAGCTTCTACTGCATGATTGGCATTGCGGAGTAATTCTTGAATCAGCTGACCACTTTTGTCTGTTTCTTTTGAACGTGTATCGCTGACAGTTACGACACCACAACTTACCGCTATGCCTGGGGAATCTGGGTGAGGGATGTGCGTCATAAGTAAACTATAGAGTTTTTGTTATTAGTCATTTGTTCGTTGTTTTGTGTTAGTTGTTGGTTGTCTTGCTAACGACCAACCACTAACACTAATTAATAACTAATAACTGCTTAAGATTTACTGAATTCCAGACCGTTTTCTTCAGCATACCTTTGCATAAACCGCATAAAGCGCTCCCATTCTTCTGTTGATCTCATCACGTGAACGGCTTCTAATGCTTCTGGTTTGCCGTTAATAAATTTACCCTTAACTTCGCGGGTAATAATTTCTCCTTCTTCGTCAATTAAGTACATCCCAGTGATTTCCTCGGTGCTGGTGCTCTCTAAAGCTTTGGGATTTTGGAAGATAAACGTCGCTGTTGCGCTGTCACCCGTGCGCGATCGCGTTAGGCGCACGTCTGGAACTACATCTTCGGTTATACCTCTGGAAAACTGAATTTGAGCCATGTTGAGTGAATTTAAACTTTTGTTATCGGTAGTTTAATATTCTCTCACCATTTAGTACCTGGCAGTCTAGCTGCCGCTGAGATTTTTATTTCCAGTATAAACCCTTATGTTGCTTCTCGCTCTAGTAACAAAGTAACAGGACCGTCATTCTCAATAGAGACTTGCATCATTGCCCCAAATTGACCTGTTTCCACCCGCAAACCACTTGAGCGTAACTTGTCAACAAAGCGGTTATGTAACTCTTGTGCTATTTCAGGAGCAGCTGAACGGTCAAAAGAGGGACGGCGACCTTTGCGACAGTCACCGTAAAGCGTGAACTGACTTACTACCAGCAATTCGCCGCCAATTTCTTGTACAGATTTTTGCCAACGGTCACCCTCTTCTTCATCGGGAAACAGCCGCAATTCTAAACACTTACGCACCATCCAATCAAGTTCGGCATCAGTATCAGTATCGGCAATACCGACGAGTAAGTTTAGCCCTCGTCCAATTTTACCGACTATTTCACCGTTGACAGTCACTTGAGATGATTTGACTCGCTGGATAATGACACGCATTCCTATTTTGGATTGTGGATTGGAATTTCAAGTCTCTACTTATCTACCGCTACGACTGATTTACTTGACTGGGGACAACCTGCACAAATTGCAATTCATCGCTTGTTTCCCACAACTACTGTTGTTGATTTTACTTGAACTCGAACGAATGCGTCCTTTCATACTTAGTTATGGTATTGACATTAAATTTTTCAGGGAAAAATATAAGTAACAAATTTAGCAGTTATAGATGGTTATCCAAAATTTTTTAGACGATCGTTAAAGTTGCTAGCTGTAGACAAAACTCAGTCAATAAAAAACTCTCAACCACTTCCAAAAATAATTACAACGGCATTCCCGTCAATCGCAGTAACCGTGTATACAAAAACCCTTGATAAAACCTTAGAGTTCATGCGACAGTTTATTCATTGATTTGAATACGACGGTTTTCACCAGATATCCTCGTTCTGAGGTGGCTGTGTTGGAATGCTTACTGGTAGAGTGCTTTCTTAGGACAAAAAGTGGCAGAGCCACTTAAAAAGTGCATTCCCAGGTGGAACCTGGGAACGAGTCGAATGACTAATAATTATTTCCCGAAACCTTTGCCGCGAGTGGTTGAAGGCAGACAAACGCAGTTTTCCAGTTGTTGTCGCAAAGCCTCATGATCTAAATTTTGACCAATAAGCACCAACTGGTTTTTCTTCTCACCTTTCCACTCATCATCATCCAGAGTAAAACGCTTACCGCAAAGGTGGAAAATATGACGTTTGGGACTTTCATCAAACCACATAATCCCCTTTGCGCGGAAGACAGTTTCCGGTAACTGGTTATCTAGAAAATACTGAAACTTCCTAATCGCAAAAGGCTTGTCACTCTGAAAGGATATGGAGGTGAAACCATCATTTTCTAAATGGTCAGAATGATGGTGATGTTCGTGATCATGGTCATGGTCATGACCGCATTCAGAGTGGTCATGATCGTGGTGCTGATGATGTTCATGTTCATGGTCATGGTGGTCATGGTGATGGTCATGACTATGCTCATTAGCAGCATCATCAAAGTACTTATCTGTCTCAAACAGACCGACGCTGAGAATCAAGGGGAGTGGTACTTCCGATCGGTTAGTGCGAATAATTCTCGCTCCTTCCTTAACTTCCCGAATTTTTGCTTCCAGCGTCTCTAATTCTGCTTGAGAAACTAAATCTGTTTTGTTGAGCAGAATCACATCACCATAGGCAATTTGACTGTAAGCTGCCTGAGAATTGAATAAATCCAGGCTGTAATTTGCCGCGTCTACGACCGTAATGATTGAATCCAGACGGGTTAAGTCGCGTAACTCCGTGCCGAGAAATGTGAGCGCAACTGGTAGCGGATCTGCCAGTCCAGTTGTTTCGACAACGAGATAATCTATCTTGTCTTGGCGTTCCAAAACTTTGTAAACGGCATCTACTAAATCAGTGTTAATGGTGCAGCAGATACAACCGTTACTCAGCTCCACCATATTATTGTCATCTTCAGTGGAGATAATTAACTCATTGTCGATGCCAATTTCGCCAAATTCATTCACTAAAACAGCAGTCTTCAGCCCCTGCTGATTAGTCAGGATATGATTAAGTAAAGTCGTCTTACCGCTACCAAGAAATCCAGTAATAATTGTTACTGGCAATCCTTGTTTCGGTGCATCTATTGATTTCGATTCGGAACTAACTGCTTGCATAGCGATGCTGTGAAAAAGTCAAAATAGAAGAATGTAGCGCACAGAGTACATTAAACACTAGCATAGGGATGCTGGTATTTCATCCCAGCCCTTCTCCTTCAGAGACGCTAGCGCCGAAAGTGCCAGTTGGTAAGACTTACGGGTTCCCAGTCGCTGTGACGGGAGACCAACGCTAGTCACCTAGGTTGGGGGATCCTTTCGGCAGTCGCCTGCTGTCGGGAAACTCTCCCGCAGCGCTGTGTCACTGCCCTCCCCTATTATTACGTATCTCTATATTTAGTAAAACTTGGTTATGACCCTAACTGTTTACAATACACTCACCCGTCGCCAAGAACCTTTTGAAACCGTCGAACCCGGAAAAGTTAAGATGTATTACTGCGGCGTGACAGTGTACGACTACTGCCATTTGGGTCATGCTAGAGCTTGCATTGTTTGGGATGTGGTGCGTCGGTACCTGCAATTTCTTGGTTATCAAGTGCGCTTCGTCCAGAATTTTACCGATATTGACGACAAGATACTGAACCGAGCGCAGAAAGAACATTCATCAATGGAAGCTGTATCTGAGCGCTTTATCCAAGCATATTTTGAAGATATGAGGCGACTGGGGATTAAGGATGCAGATGAGTATCCTCGTGCGACTCACACGATAAATGGCATTGTGCGGCTCATTCATGAGTTAGAAAATAAAGGCTTCGCTTACCCGGCGGACGGAGATGTTTACTACCCAGTGCGCCAGTTTGCTGAGTATGGGAAACTTTCCGGACGCAAATTAGAAGATATGCAAGCAGGAGCCAGCGAACGGGTGAATGTGGACGATCCAGAGTATCAGAAGAAAAGAGACCCGTTTGACTTTGTTTTGTGGAAAGCAGCAAAAGCAGGAGAACCCGCTTGGGAATCACCTTGGGGTCAAGGTCGTCCAGGGTGGCATATTGAATGTTCGGCGATGGTGCGCGATCGCCTTGGCGAAACTATAGACATTCACGCTGGAGGTGAAGACTTAAAGTTTCCCCACCATGAAAATGAAATCGCTCAATCAGAAGCTGTCACAGGAAAACCACTGGCGCGTTACTGGCTGCACAACGGCATGGTAAAAGTGGATGGTGAAAAAATGTCCAAGTCTTTGGGCAACTTTATCACGATTCGGGAATTGCTGGATCAAGGAGTTGACCCAATGGTGGTGCGGTTGTTTGTACTTGGGGCGCACTATACCAAACCGATTGATTTTACTGATGAGGGGATCGCCGACAAGACAAACAGTTGGCAAACTCTCAAAGAAGGTTTACTCTTCGGCTATGAATACGGTAAACAACTCGCATGGGAAGAATCATCCACAATCGAAAATTCCTACGTTGAGCGTTTTCAACAAGCTGTCAATGATGACTTTAATTTTTCTGCTGGGTTACCTGTGCTGTTTGAATTAGCCAAGGAACTACAACGCCAGAGAAATATTTTAGTACATGAGGGAAAAACCGAGATATCAAGTGCAGAATTACAAAGCAAGTGGCAAACTCTTGTCACATTAGCTCAAATTCTGGGTTTAGAAGCCAAGATGGAAGCTCAAACACCCCAAAATGACGGTATAAGCGATGCGGAAATTGAGGCGTTGATTCAAAAAAGGCAGGATGCACGCAAAGCAAAGAATTTTGCCGAAAGCGATCGCATTCGTGACGAACTACAAGCACAAGGTATTACCCTAATTGATAGCCGTGAAGGCACTAGATGGCACCGCAATTGAACGGACATATTTTGAATTCTTATGTGGTCTGAACTAACAAAAGCGATCGCTCAAATAAATATACCTGCTGATTGGGTCGGTATTAGAGGCGTCAAAGATACTTCATATAACCGTCATTTCCGTGACGGCATACCCCAAAGCAACGGTAAATCTTCCACTACCGGAGCTATGCTGGAAGTCATGGTAAACGGGTGTATAGGCTATGGAGCTACGAATTCGCTGCAACTGCAAGATTTGCAATCTGCTGCTGAAAAAGCGTATAAACAAGCACTAGCTGCCAGTGAATGGTGGATATATCCATTTAACGCGGCGAGAGAGCGTCCTAAAGTAGTCGGTCAGTATACTTCGCCGTTTCTTGAACCCTTGGATGCTCTTAGTCCAGGGGAAATCAACGATTTACTTGTCCGCATTTGCCAAACCCTAAAAGTCTCTGACCAAATTGTACAAACCACAGTAGTTGCTAGCATCAGCGAAAGGGAAACTTGGTTTGTCAGCAGCAACGGCTCTGAGGTGTATCAAAACTTCATGTTTTTTAGCACTCATTACGGAGCTACAGCACAAGATGGCGCGATTGTCCAGCAACGCACCAACAACGGCTGGCAAGCAAACTGTTACCAAGGGGGGCTGGAACTTTTCCAAGAACCAGACTTATGGCAACAGGTGCGGCAAATTGGCGAACAAGCAGTAGAACTGTTGACAGCAGAAGAATGCCCAACTACGCGTACCAATTTGGTGTTAGCGCCAGACCAGATGATGCTGCAAATCCACGAAAGCGTGGGGCATCCCGTAGAAATTGACCGAATTTTGGGAGATGAGCGCAATTACGCCGGAGGAAGCTTCGTCAGTAAGAGTGATTTCGGCACTTTGGTGTATGGTTCTCCCGCAATGAATATTACCTTTGACCCCACAGTACTGGGTGAATTTGCTAGCTATGGCTTCGATGATACGGGTGCTGTGGCAACGCGGGAGTATTTAATCAAAGAAGGCGTTCTCCTGCGAGGTTTGGGCAGTCTGGAAAGCCAAGCAAGAGCAGGCGTACCAGGTGTTGCTTGTGCGCGTGCTAGCTCTTGGAATCGACCAGCAATTGACCGCATGGCAAACTTGAATTTAGAGCCAGGGGAAGCCTCATTTGAGGAAATCATTGCTGGAATAGAACACGGTGTTTACATGGAATCCAATCGCTCCTGGTCGATTGACGATCGCCGCTATAAATTTCAGTTTGGTTGCGAGTACGCTAAATTGATTGAAAACGGCAAACTCACCAAAACCCTCCGCAATCCCAACTATAGAGCCACGACTCCAGAGTTTTGGCACAATTTAGTAAAAGTAGGAAACTCCTCAACTTGGGAGATGTATGGTACTCCATTTTGTGGTAAGGGAGAACCAAACCAAGCGATTTCGGTAGGTCATGGTTCACCCACTTGTGTATTTGCTAACGTTGAAGTTTTTGGCGGCGGCGGTTGAAGAGGATTAAGGGACAAGAGGACAAAAGGACAAGGGAACAAAAAGAGTTGTTCTTCTCTACCTTCCTTCCCTGCTCCCCTGCTCCCCTGCTCCCCTGCTCCCCTGCTCCCCTGCTCCCCCCTCCCTCCCTCAATTTACAATGCCCATGAAACACGAAGAACTATCTGCCTTAGAAGTCAGCTTTAACCAACTGATTGACGCTCTTCTAGATAAGAAAGAAGATGAACAATTCACTGTGAAACTCAGCAGTGAGCGCAGTCAATTTACTCGTTTCAATCATGCCAAGGTGCGACAAACAGGTTGTGTCGCTGATGGTTGGATTGAACTGACTTTAATGCAAAATCAGCGCAGTAGTTCTCGGCAATTTCCCTTTACTGGAAATTGGGAAGAAGATTGGACCTTAGCATATCAAGCTTTGCAAGAACTACGCGAAGAACTTCCTCAGTTACCCGTAGATCCATATCTAGTATTACCATCAGGCACAAATACCAGCCGAGAAGTCCATTCTGGGAATTTATTGGCTGATGAAGTTGTCGTGCCAACGGTGCTAGAACAGGTTGCAGAATTAGATTTTACAGGTATATACGCTGGGGGAGTTGTTATTAAAGCTTATGCGGATTCCAGCGGTCAAAAGCATTGGTTTAGTACTGATACTTTTACATTAGACTATTCTATATTCACGACCGAAGGACAAGCCGTTAAAGGGACTTTTGCTGGTAGTGATTGGAATCATGAAGCTTATGCAGCTAAAATTAGCGATGCCAAAAGACAACTAAAATTGCTTTCTCGTCCTGTAAAAGAATTACCAAAGGGTCAGTACAAAACTTATTTTGCACCAGCAGCGGTTGCTGATTTATTAGCCATGCTTTCTTGGGGAGGTGTCAGTGAAGCTGATTTACAACAAGGGGGCAGTGCTTTAGCTTTACTGTGGCGCAAAGAAAAGCAGTTGAGTAATGCATTTCATGTGAAAGAAAACTTTCAACGAGGCTTGGTGCCGCGATTTAATGAATTAGGAGAAATGGCAGCACCAGAATTGCCTTTAATTGAAAAGGGAGTTTTGGTAAATACGCTGGTGAATTCTCGCACAGCAAAGGAATATCAAAAAACTGCTAACGGCGCTAATAGTTATGAGGCTTTACGTGCGCCAGAAATCAATCCGGGCAATTTAAGATTTGAGGAAATTCTTCCTAGTTTAGATACGGGTTTGTACGTCTCTAATTTACATTACTTGAATTGGAGCGATCGCCCCACAGGAAGAATTACAGGTATGACTCGTTATGCTTGTTTTTGGGTGGAAGGTGGCGAAATCGTCGCTCCTATTGAAAATTTGCGTTTTGATGAAAGTCTTTATCGTTTTTGGGGAGAAAACTTGATAGATTTGACCAATTTTCAAGAATTCATTCCTGAAGTCGGAACCTACGATAGTCGCCAACTTGGAGGCAGTATGGTTCCCGGTATGTTGGTAGAGGATTTTACATACACGTTGTAGTGATGAGGAATATCATTCAACAAACCTGGTTTCTTAAAGAAACTGGGTTTTGTGATGTGGCGACAACGCTCAAAGGATAATAGTGCGGCTTTACAGAATCAGCTTCAATAAGAAAGAGGACGATCCGCGATTGCGGGAAGCGCACCGCTATGCAGGGCGATCGCACTTAAAAATCGGATGGCATCAAATAAGTTAGACTTGCCAACACCGTTAGCACCCGCTACACAGGTGAATGGTCCAAAGCGTACATCAACATCAACTAAATTCTTAAAGCCAGAAACTTTCAACCGTAATTTCAAAAACAGCTAGCAAAAATAAAGCGACTCCTAAGTTTAAATCTTGTCGGGAACGTGTTAAAAGTTTAAGCATTGGTAGTAAATACTGGGGAGCTTTCTATTCTGGGAAGGGGAAAAATAAGCAAATTGGTGGATTTACCCATTATGCAACAACTAAGGTAGTAATTAACAATGAAACCTTTGCAATAAAAGATTTACAGATAAACGCTGTTGAGCCTTTGTGCGAGGAAATGCCATCAGAATTCACTATTTTACTTGATAAAGGTAGATGGTTTATTTGCTTTGCAATACCCTTTGAAATACAAACTAACCAACGTAGAAACTGTATTGGACTAGACCCAGGTGTTAGAACATTTTTAACTGGCTTTGATGGTGAAAATATTTTAGAGATTGGAAATGGTTCAATATCTAAGGTAGCAATTCTCTGCCAACGTTTAGATAAACTTCAATCTCAAATTACAAAGTCTAAAGGTAGAGCAAACAAACGTTTGCGTTGGAAGTTAAGAAATCTTTCTGAAGCAATTAGAACTAGGATTAGGAATCTCACTAACGAAGTTCATAGTAAAGCTTCAGCATTGTTGACGAAAAATTACAAGCATATTTTCTTACCAACATTTGAAACATCTCAAATGGTCGTTAAGAAAAAACGGAAACTTCGTTCTAAGACGGCAAGAAATATGCTTACATGGTCGCACTATAGATTCAAACAGGTTCTGAAATTTCACGCATTAAAACGGGATTGCGTTGTGCATCAAGTACAAGAAGAATACACAAGCAAGACTTGCTCAAAATGCGGTCATGTTCATGAAAGATTAGGTGGGAACAAAAAGTTCAAATGTCCTAGCTGTAATCATGAAATACCAAGAGACTGGAATGGTGCAATTAATATTTTTATCAAGTCATTGAATGACTTGGTTAATGCCTCGACTTCGGTTGAGGCTGGGCAGGACATAGCCCGATACATGGTAGAAACTAGTACTTGTTACTAGATTTTACTAGGTTAAATGATGTCCGAGTCAGCATAATATCCTTCTCTTGGAACCGAAAGTGTTGCAATTTACCTGCGCCTATTTCTTCTTGGGAAATTGAGAATTATCGTCTAAAGAGGAGTCTGGTAGTAATTGTTGACGTCCGTTACGAATAACTCGCAACATATCCTGAAGATTCTGCTCAATATTTTCTAGAACGCTATCAGCGTAGTCATCGGCTCCCTGTTCAACTGCCTCTGCTTCTGCAATTGCCTGACGGCGCATTTCCTCTATTTCTTGCTGACAAGCGCGTCGCTTGCGGTCAATTTCTTCGAGGGTTTCTTGCAGCATTTCGTCACATTCTTGTTGAACTTGTCGCCGCAGTTCCGAGGCTTCGCGTTCTGCTTGTCTGATGATGTCGCTTTCATCCAAAATTTGCGATCGCTTGGCTTGCGCTGCATCAACAATTTGTTGCCCGTACTCTTCCGCTTGTAGGAGAATTTCCTCCTTTTGTTGGATAATTGCTGCTGCTTCTTGAAAAGCTTCAGGTAAACAAAGCCGTATTTCATCAAGCTGATCCAGCAGCTTGTCTTCATCCACTAACGTGCGTCGCGTCAGTGGAATATTGAAACCGGCAAGAATCATCTCCTCCAAGCGGTTGAGTTCCTGCTGAATGTCTACGCTTGCTATTCGCGTAGCGTCTCCGTCGTAGGAGATTCCATCGGCAAACTCTTGCGGGGGGGGATTACTTCCGTTTTGATTTGGTTCGATACCGGACTGTTTTGGGCGTAGCATTGGGAAATATCCAGGGCAACGTGCGGGGGAACAAGATGATCGACAGAGCCACCAAACTTAGCAATCTCTTTTACCACACTACTACTTAAAAAACTATACTCATTTGATGTTGCTAAGAAAACTGTTTCTATTTGATGAGAAAGGGTTTTATTTGTGTGAGCCATCTGAAGTTCTACTTCAAAGTCTGAAATTGCTCGTAAACCCCGCAGTAGCACTTGCGCTTTCCGCATTTGGGCATAGTTTACGGTCAAACCATCAAAGGCGTCTACCTCTACATTAGCGAGATGTTTTGTAGATAGACGAATCTGTTCTAGCCGTTTTTGCACTGTAAACAGTGGATTTTTGTTAGGATTGCGCACCACAGCGACAATCACGTGGGCAAACAAGCGACTGCCGCGTTGGATGATGTCAAGGTGTCCTAAGGTGATAGGATCGAAGCTTCCTGGATAAATGGCAATCACAATCACAGATGCCTCAAAGTTGTTTAGGTGATTATATCTAACCACTACTGGTTAGGAGCAACAAAGTGCAAGTTTTCATTGAAAAATCTAGGATATTTGTCTTTGGTAAACTCTGTTGCACCTAGTGCCATACTCTTATTTATCTACCCTGAAAATAAAGTTCTTGATAAATACACTGCCTATGCTGCCGAACGAACCCACAGCGACTTAAAATCTATGCTGTGGCTTTTACAACAATTTTTGAGAAAGTCAAGAGTAGGAATTTTGGGTTTTGGATTGAAGATAGAATTTAAAATCACCTCGCTATTGCCCTTAATCCTCAGTATGTCCCACACTCCGCTTTGGTGCTTAGGCGCTTCATCAAGTGTGGGTGGAGTGCATACGTGGGGAAGAGTGAGTTCCCCATCTCGCTCTTAACAGGCACAAGTCAAATGTACATTACCTTTTTATAGTCTTCTAGGTACTTTTGCATGGCACTGGATCTTTCGACTTTGCCCTTGGCATTTCAATTTACTTCTCCAGGACCGATTCTGGTGAAAATAGGACCATTAACTATCCGTTGGTATGGTCTTTTGATTGCTACAGCAGTATTGATTGGCGTAACGCTTTCCCAGTTCTTGGCAAAGCGCCGTAACGTTAATCCAGACTTGATCAGCGATTTGTCAATTTGGCTGGTTATTGCAGCAATTCCAGCAGCACGGTTATATTACGTTTTGTTTCAATGGTCAGAATACGCCCAGCACCCAGAGCGGATTATTGCGATTTGGCAAGGAGGCATTGCGATTCATGGAGCCATTATCGGTGGCGTTATAGCAGCATTAATATTTGCCAAAATTAAGCAGATTTCTTTCTGGCAATTGGCTGACTTGGTGGCTCCTTCATTGATTTTAGGGCAGGCAATTGGACGTTGGGGCAATTTCTTCAACTCTGAGGCTTTTGGCAGCCCTACCAATTTGCCTTGGAAGCTGTCTATCCCACCACAAAATCGTCCTCCAGAATTAGCTAATTTTGAGTACTTCCATCCCACTTTTCTCTATGAATCTGTGTGGAATTTGATGGTATTCGCTTTGCTGATAACTTTATTTTTTAGGAGTTTGTCGGGCAAACCAGCTTTGAAAACAGGTACGCTGTCTTTTGTTTATTTAGCAGCTTACAGCTTAGGACGCTTGTGGATTGAAGGTTTTCGCACGGATAGTTTGATGCTTGGACCGCTACGGATAGCACAAGTCGTGAGTTTAGTGGGAATCGTCTTAGGTTTAGCTGGGTTAGCTTGGCTTTATATAGCTAAACGCCCTTTACCAGATGTCGTTTCCACTCTTGAAG
Source organism: Kalymmatonema gypsitolerans NIES-4073 (assembly GCF_002368435.1). Classification (GTDB taxonomy): domain Bacteria; phylum Cyanobacteriota; class Cyanobacteriia; order Cyanobacteriales; family Nostocaceae; genus Kalymmatonema; species Kalymmatonema gypsitolerans. The sequence goes on along the minus strand of NZ_AP018268.1, from coordinate 7,913,252 downwards.
CAAATGGAGAGAGGAGGTAAGCACATGAAAAGGAGGACTCTTGGCTCACAAATAAAAAATGCCCCAGAGTGTTCTCCAGGGCTTAACCAGGGTGCATCTACCAATACACTTTTCTAGAAGGAGGGGTTCTATCCGGAAAGATACTGAGGAAATGCTAAAAAAATTTTTTTGAGGAATTGCTGTGTGTTCGCGTATGCATAAATATACGAGCTTAGAAAGTACTAAAAAACCTTATAAAGCTTTAGAACCTGCTGTTTATATTGTGGGTGCAGGTCCTGGAGATCCAGATTTATTAACTGTTAAGGCGCAGAAACTGTTAGAAAGCGCCGATGTGATTTTGTTTGCTGATTCCTTGGTACCCCAACAAATTTTAGAAATTTGCCGCGAAGATGCTCAGATTATTCACACTGCCAACAAGACTTTAGAAGAGATTTTGCCAGTCATGATAGAACGAGTGCGATCGCACAAATCAGTCGTTCGTCTCCATTCTGGCGACCCCAGTCTTTACAGTGCCATCCACGAACAAATGCACCTTTTGGCAGAGGCAGAAATTCCCTTTGAAGTCATACCAGGTATTAGTGCTTTTCAAGCAGCAGCCGCTAAACTCAAAGTAGAACTCACAGTTCCCGGTTTAGTCCAAACAATCATACTCACGCGCATCAGCGGACGCACAGAAGTTCCCGCAAGCGAGGAATTAGCCACTTTAGCAGCCCATCAAGCTAGCCTATGTTTATATTTGAGTGCGCGTCACGTTGAAGCAGCCCAAGCCAAACTGCTGGAACATTACCCAGCCGAAACATCAGTGGCTATTTGCTATCGCTTAGGGTGGTCTGATGAGAAAATCAGGGTTGTTCCTCTCAATCAAATGGCAGACTGTACTCACCAAGAAAATCTGATTCGCACCACACTTTACATCATCAGCCCTGCACTCTCGCAAGTATCAGCGCGCTCTCGTTTATATCATCCCGAACACAGTCATCTGTTTCGCCAATCTCACCCCTAGCAACCAGAGGGAGCAGGGGAAGACCAAACTCCCTCATGTTCCTCATCTCCCTCATCTCCTCTGTTGCCTCGTGCGGTTCGACAAAATTAACTGGTTGATTATACCATTAAGATTGACAATTTTGAATTTTGAATTGTTATTATGCCTTTAATTAAAGTCCAAACTTCTGTATCTGCTCCTGTTGGAGAAGAAATTGAAGCAATGCTCAAAAGCCTATCAGCTAAGTTAGCCAAGCATACTGGAAAACCCGAATCCTACATGATGACAGCTTTTGAAGCCGGAATTCCTATGACATTTGGCGGCACGACAGACCCAGTGTGCTACATCGAGATTAAGAGTGTCGGTACAATGAAGCCAGACCAAACTCAGGCGATGAGCCAAGACTTTTGCCAAGAGATTAACAAAGCCTTGGGTGTGCCTCAAAATCGCATTTATATAGAGTTTGCTGATGCCAAAGGCGCAATGTGGGGCTGGAACGGCACAACTTTTGGTTAAAGCCTACTTTAAGGAACAAAAACGCTCATGCTTGAACTGCGTCCTAATTGTGAATGCTGTAACAAAGACCTGCCGCCATCCTCGGCAGAAGTCGTGATCTGTTCGTTGTTATCGCACAATCGGTTGGAACACAGCAGTGCATTGTGCGGTCGTGTGCCTTGGCTTGGATGAGAACTGCAAGGCTTAAAACTGACCAGATGCAAAAGTTTCGAGAATCTGCTATCACCGTCGGTGCGATCGCTGTTCTGAGTGTTCAGCCTTTGTTTACCCAGATTGAACCACTTTTAGCGCAACCAGCGCAATTGCAATCAAAATCGACAAATCGAGCTTCAGCCTTCCGGTTGCCTGCCCCGACTGGTTCTTACCAAGTAGGCACAACGGCTTACCACTTGGTTGATACCTCCCGTAAAGAAACTTATAGCACTGAAGTCTACGATCTACGGACACGAAAACCGATTACAACTCCACCACCGACGGATCGCCGTGAGTTGATGGTTTATGTTTGGTATCCTACTAATGCCAAGCCGGGAGCAAGCACTGCCCCTTACATGGATCAGGGTTTTGCGCTGGCTACTGCTGAAGGCATGGGACCTGATTTTGGAGTATCGTCTGACCAATTCGTCCAATCAGTGACCCAAACCATTCAAACTAACGCTGTTCCAAAGGTGGCGATTGCGAATGCCTCGAAACGCTATCCAGTTGTCATTTTCTCGCCTGGTTTTGGCTCGACACCCAAATTTTATACAACACAACTCGAACAACTTGCCAGTCATGGTTATGTAGTCGTTGCAATTAATCCCACTTATGAGGTGCCAGTCCTGTTTCCGGACGGACGAGTGATCACTCAATCAACGGTCTTCAATTTCTCCAAAGCTGAGCAAGCGAAAATTCAGCGTACCTTTAACCAAGCAGTTGAAATTCGGGCAAAGGATGTCAGCTTTGTGCTCAATGAGTTAAATCGCCTCAACATCAAAGACGCTCAAGGACTTTTCAGCGGACGTTTAGATTTAAATCGAGTCGGTATTTTCGGGCATTCGTTAGGTGGAGATACGGCTATCGAGGCAGTGTGGCGCGATCGCCGATTAAAAGCGGGAATCAACATGGACGGTGGCAGCTATGGCAAGCTTTTGGGCAGTGGAAATAACGACAGATTGGATAGCCCGTTCCTGCTGATGTCTCATGATGGTAGCGATGATGCCCTGCAATCGTTTTATCAACGGCTAAGAACCAATGCCTATAGCGTGACGCTCAAAGGGAGTAAGCACAATACGTTCATAGATTTTGGGGTAATACTACCCGCATTTTCAGCGAATTCAACAACTCAGGCAGAATCTCCAATCAAGCAAGCTATCGGCTCAATTCAACCTCAACGGGCAGCCAAAATCATCAATGCTTACACATTAGCATTCTTCAATAAATATCTCAAAAACCAGCGTGAAGCTTTACTTGACAGAGCTTCATCTGATTACCCAGAGGTGCTATTGGAATCTCGTGGAAAGCTGTCTAACAAGTTTTAAGTAGACTCTTCAGTGTTCCAGTGGTGAAAACCGCAATTATAAACCCAAGCAATAGGAACAGCGATCGCCTACCATAAAGATCCAAGGCGAATTTCTTAACTACCATGTCTGCTAAGTCTGTCTCTGTACTCCCCTCCCCTAAAACTGATACTCCACAACAACCTAACATCTCTATTCCACCGCTTTTAGGGGCAAGTGTAGAGGAGTTAACGGCTTGGGTGCAGCAACACGGACAACCAGCTTACAGGGGAAAGCAACTGCACGATTGGATTTATCAAAAGGGAGTGCGTAGTCTCTCGGATATCTCTGTCTTCTCCAAACAATGGCGTGCTGAAGTTGCAGAAATTCCCATTGGGCGTTCAAAGATACACCATCGCTCTGTAGCTCCCGATGGTACTGTCAAATATCTTTTACAACTCGCAGATGGTCAAATTATTGAATCTGTGGGTATTCCTACAGAAAAGCGCTTAACGGTTTGCGTTTCTAGCCAGGTAGGTTGCCCAATGGCGTGTGATTTCTGCGCTACTGGTAAAGGAGGCTACAAGCGCAATCTTGCCCGTCATGAAATTGTCGATCAGGTGTTGACGGTTCAGGAAGATTTCCAGCAGCGGGTGAGCCATGTGGTGTTTATGGGCATGGGTGAACCGTTGTTGAATACAGATCATCTGATCGGAGCTATCCAATCCCTAAATAAAGATGTAGGTATTGGACAGCGCAACCTCACTGTCTCTACTGTTGGAATACGCGATCGCATTCGCCAGTTGGCTCAGCACCAGTTGCAAGTCACTCTTGCTGTCAGTCTCCATGCTCCCAACCAAACACTACGAGAACAACTCATTCCCAGCGCCCACCCTTATCCTATTGAAGATTTGCTGGCTGAATGTCGGGAGTATGTGGAAATTACTGGACGCCGTGTCAGTTTTGAATACATTCTCCTTGCTGGGGTGAATGATTTCCCAGAACACGCATTGGAGTTGGCGAAACGTTTGCGGGGATTCCAGAGTCATGTCAATTTGATTCCGTACAATCCCATTGAAGAAGCAGACTACAAACGGCCTAACCAAAACCGAATTCAAGCTTTTGTTAAAGTCCTTAAGCAGCAACAAATCGCGGTTAGTGTTCGCTACTCACGTGGTTTAGAAGCGGATGCTGCTTGTGGACAACTGCGGGCAAGCAAGAAATAGCAGGAGAAAAGAGCTGACTTTTCCACATGACGTGAAAAGTCCACAAAAAATCTAACTTTCTTTCCCCAAAATTCTTGCCTCTCTCTCCTTATAGTAGAGAGAAATAGAAGCGAGGTTTTCTAGATACCGTGAAAAGTCAGGAGAAAGGAGTGGGCGAGACGCGGTGACGCGGAGAGTTTTATCGATTCATTCCCCGTGTCACCCTTCGGGTATGTCCTTCGGACACGCTGCGCGTTGGCGGAGCCTGCGCTTTGCGCTTACGCAGTCGCCTGCTGTCGGGAAAGCCGTCATTCGCGCTGTCTCACCGCGTCCCCGTTTCCTCCTCAATTAACGCTGTGCATGAATACCTGGAGCATAAGCCTCAATAACTTTGCCAGTACGCGTGCAATTGATCATCAAGTAGTCACAGATTGGGCATTGCGTTCGAGTCAGCTGGCTATCAGATAAATAATGCCTTTCACCTTCGCTACCACAGTTTGGGCAGCGAATTTTTTGTACTATCTGCATTTTTAAACCCTGCAATTTCATGATTTTTTTTGAAAAAACGCAAATTCAACTTCTAAATCTTTTAGATTGGCAGAATTGAACAAGCGATATAATTTATCGCTTAAATTAACACAAAATCAGGTGTTCTTTTCCATTTATATTTTCTTAATTATCCTGATTATGAGAGTATATGCTATCCAACTGAGGATATATAAATTATCTCTAGAGGTTCAATTTTCATTATAAATAGCATGATCCCAAAGCCTAATACTTTGAGACCATGTTATTTGTAGTCATATCAACTTTCTTTTTTTGCTATAACCCATCTCAGCTTTTTTAAAAGGTGATATTTGCAGCGAACAGGTAAAAACTGAATAATTTTGCATAATAGCAACCGTGAGTCGCTCTTTATGGAGCGAAAGCAACTTATGTCCTCTGTGCCAAATCTTCGCCCTTTGCGAGTCTACTCTTTCCTAAAGAGTAAACCTGGGCGAGCAGAACTGATAAGTTAATGACTCTATTCTGTAGGCGTATCCAAAAAGTATTAGTTAAAAACTAACTCTATCCTTAGTCTTAGTAACAAAATGTTAAGTTTTAGGTTTTATTAATCTTTGTTTACTATTCCTTAAAAGAATAAAAATTGTGGTAAAAAAATAAGCAAAAATTCCAATTATAGAGATTAACACGATTGCTATGTTTGTTAATCTGGTTATTGCTAATGAGTAATATATATAGCAATCCTAAATCATAAGTCCTACGGGCAGGCTACGCGTATGCCTGCGGCACGCTCTGCACTTACGTGAGAAACAAGATCCCCGACAACTTTTACGAAGTCGGGGATCTGTGGCTTTCAATTCTGACAAATCAAATAGGATTGCTATAGCTATCCGGTTTTATTTTTGAAAAAGTCAACCTAATAAGTAGTTAGGCGCACAAAAGGAACCAAAAAATATGTTTGGTGAACACAGAATTCTCCTCATCGGCGGATCATCTCATGTGGGTAAATCGACCCTTGCCCAGTCTTTGGCATCTCATCTGGGATGGAACTACCGTTCCACAGACAAACTAGCTCGCCATCCTGGACGTCCGTGGCAAGCAAAACCAAAGAAAGTTCCAAATCACGTAGCGGCTCATTATCTATTACTCTCAGCTGATGAACTTATCACTGACGTCCTTCGTCATTACAGAGAAAATGTGTGGCCGCTTATCGAAGATATTGTCACTTTCCATGCAACCGATGTGTTAGCTGACAGATTGGTACTGGAGGGTTCGGCTTTATTGCCAGATCTTGTAAATACTCTGAACTTTGAAAACATTGCTGCCATCTGGCTCACAGCCAGCAACGAGTTCATAAGACGAAGAATCTACGCCGCAAGTCATTATGAATCAAAATCCCATAGTGAAAAAATGATGGTTGATAAGTTTTTGGAGCGCAACAATTTATTCAACGATCAAATTATGAACGCTGTCAACCAACTTGGATTGGCAAACGTGGATGTGGAAAATGCACGCAATATGGATGAACTGACGAGCGTGTGCGTGTCAGCATTTAAAAAGAAGAACTCCCAAACGCCAACATACGCCGTTGAATGAGCAACTGCCAGGTAGTATACTAAAGGTACCAGTGGTCGGCAACACGCTTTATCATCTTCAAGACGTCCAAACCATTTGACATACAGAAAGGATTACGCGCATCCAATGTCAGCCATCATCACGAGCGAACGCCCTGACACGTTCGATGCCATCAGTTTGATTACAGAGCTGGAAGCCGTTCTTGAACCCCTTTATCCTTGCGAAAGCCGTCATGGGTTCAGTGTCGATAAGTTGCTTGCCGAGGACGTGGCGTTTTTCCTGCTGCGTGCAAACAAGACACCGGCGTGTTGTGGCGGCATCAAATTGGTGGGCAGTGAGTATGGCGAGATCAAGCGGATGTATGTGCGTCCACAATTCCGTGGATTAGGGTTCGCCAAGTTGATGCTCAATCATTTGGCAGACTATGCTCATGCTCACAACATCACGTTGCTGCGCTTAGAAACTGGGGTTCACCAGCAAGAAGCAATCGGGCTTTACGAGCAGGTGGGCTTTTACCGCATTCCCCCGTTCGGTCCCTACACTGACGACCCACTCAGCCTGTGCTATGAGAAGCGGCTCACGTAATAATCACGCTTGCACGATCGCCTAGCAAATGCCTGAAGATGTCCTATCAAATTGTGTTTAGCGAACAATTTTTCCTTCTGGTGTCGTAATAGCAATTTGAAAAAAGAATGCGACAGATACACACTGCCAAACCCTCGTTATCTTAGTACAGCATTTCATTAATTCGTAACGTTTTTAAACGCAGAGGGGCGCTCTCGGTAAACGCAAAGGTACACAGAGTCTTCGTTCAAGTTTTCGCTATGAACTTATGGAATCATGTACTTAGGCTTTCTTAATTTTGAATTTTGAATTTTGAATTTTGAATTGGTATAACTCCCTCTTGTCTTTCCGTCGAGCTGGAATGGTAGTACACAAGCCCAACACTCAACAAACCAGCTACTACAAAAATGATTGGTAATAACTTCGCCTTAAGGCTAGAGACAGTAGCAGGAGGCTGCGTTGGAGCAAAGCTTGTCCTGGCTGGGTTGGTTTTCGGCTGCGATACATCCTCTAACTTAGAGGTTTTCTCAGAATCATTTAGGGTAGAGGCAATAGCAGGAGGGTGCGTTGGGACAGAGTTTACTATAGCTATTTTGCTACTCGGCTGAAGTTCATTCTCCAATTTCAGCGCTTCTTCAGGAGACTTCATCCCTTCTAGCATTATCTTGACAATCTCTGCATAGGCATCTGTCCACGCTTGCTTGACTTCTGGCGTCCAGTCCGTTCCTAAATAAAATTCAAAGGTTTTTAACAGCGCTGTACCCACCATCGGATAATGTTCCTCGATAGTGGCGTACCTTACATGTCTTTCTCCCAAATCCCTCAGTATAGTCTTTAAGTAAGCAAAGTTCCGTAAATTGTAGATGACCAACACCAAAGTCATCATTAACTTCTTGTCCTGCTCTTGCATATTGGTGTTGGCAAACAAGGGCTCAAGCTGAGGATTGTCAGTAAACAGATTGTAATAGAATCTTGATGCAAACTGTGTGGCGTAAGGTTTAATGCCCGCAAAACTTTTTTCTAAAACCTTGACATTCAAAGAAGACATAGTACCGTTGGTAGCTCATAAAATCTGCTTGAGCCAATCTCGCTCTGGATTGACCGAAAACTGAACGGCAGGCCATGCCCAGCAGATAAGCTTTAGCCAAACGATGAAAACCGTCCAGCAAGTGTCCTTAGACTTGTTGCATTCATTCCAAAAAAAATGAAGAATTAACCGCAGATGGACGCCGAAGTAGATGGACACAGATAGAACTCACATTCCGCAATCTTGTCTAATTTATCACTGCGCTGCTAAGAGTGAAAACTCACCACGAACCCATGCGCCTTATCCCGTAACCGCCACAAGAAATAGTTGCACCCCTACTTGTTCTGCGTCGGTTTTCAGTGGTTCAGAACTCAGCAAAAAGTAACTTTTGCTACTACTGCTCATTGCCTTGATGTTAATGCTGAATTTCCAAATTTAGGATGTAGTGTCCCAGTTGGACTTTTTCCGCCCACAATTCATATTCCACCCGCAAATTCCTTGGTAGCGGGTGTCCGTCAAGCACCAATATATTAGTAAAATTACGTAAGGTTATTGGTTTATTAGGCGGCGATGACTCAGTTGGCAGCCAATAACGACTACTGCCAGAAATGCCCTGTTTCCAGATGTGACGGTAATTCAACTGAGCGTTACCCTGCATGGTCATAATGACGCGGTGAGGGGAAATTTCCAACCACCAGGTTCTGGGACTGGTGGGGGCGATCGCGCCTTCGCGGTAGCGTGTCGCTTCGGGACTCAGTGCAGGATCGGAGGCGATCGCCTCTTCGGAGCTTTTATTTGACGGTGCGGTTAATAGTAAATGGAATCGGTCACGGTCTTTTTGAGACAATGTTGCGGCAGCATCGACTACAGACAATACTGGCACGTCTGTGGAAACAAGCGATAGGCACACGGGCTTGCGGTGTTCAGTCAGCATAGGAGTGATAAGGAGTAGGGATGCTTGGAGGCAATGAGCTACATCAGAACTGACGCATTCACTAGGTGATATTAATTATACCCCTATTATTTCTAACCTATGATAGATATTTATAGATACTTTATAAATCTCAAGATAGATGCTGTTTTTAGCTAAATTTTATATTCAAAAATAAAAAATATTTTCATAAATAGATTATTTTTTATAAAAAGTAAATAACCTAAAGAGAAAATTAGCAAAAAGCGCTTCCCGTTTAAATCAGACAAGTGAAAACCGCACGACTTGGTGGATTTTCGTCAATGCATATAACCGCCTACTTAATCTGTTCAACTCTCAAATACAGCGCTTTTCGTTTGCATAAACTACAAACCAGACGTTTGGGGTTAAATCAGTTATCAGTTATCAGTTACCAGTTACTAGTCGTCAGCTTTTTGTTCACTGTTCACTGCTTACTGTTCACTGTTCACTGTTAAACCGATTGCTTCGCGCACGCAAGTGTCGCAGGGGTGCGCTTAACGTGCGTCAATACCTCAAGAGGGATGGAAATAATCGTAGATTTCTTGAGCCAAACGTGGACCAATACCCGGAACTTCAGCGATTTGTGCGGGTGTTGCTTGCCGAATATAATCAACAGAGCGAAAATGCCCTAAAAGCTGCTTTTGTCGATGGTGTCCCAAACCAGAAATTTCATCTAAACGCGATCGCTTTAATTTATCACTGCGCTGCTGTCTGTGGAAGCTCACGGCGAACCGATGCGCCTCATCTCGCAAGCGGCGTAAAAGTTGCACTCCGGGTTGTTCTGCGTCAGTTTCTAGCGGTTCGGACTCTCCTGGCAAAAAAATCTCCTCTCGCCGTTTTGCCAAACTCACGACTCGCAAATCTTCCAATAAATTCATTTCTTGCAACACTGCGACAACAGATGATAACTGACCTTTACCACCATCTATCATGACAAGGTCAGGCCAATCGGGATTTCCTACTCGCGGTAATTGCGGATCTTCGGCATATTTGCGGAAGCGACGCCCAATAACTTCCGCAAGACTGGCAAAATCGTCTGAGTGTCCTGTTGTGACTGTGGGATTTTTGATTTTGTAGTGGCGATAGTGCTGCTTGGCGGGTAAACCGTCAATAAACACGACTTGGGAAGCGACTGCATTTGACCCTTGGATATGGGAAATGTCGTAACCTTCGATTCGGTGGGGTAACTCGGGTAAATCGACGATGGCGGCTAAATCTTGCATCGCTTCTTGGTTGCGATCGCCCAATTTTTGCATTCGTTGCAATTCGTATTGAGCATTACGTTCCACCATCTCAATTAATTCTGCCTTAGTTTGTCGCTGGGGTGCCAAAATCGTCACTTTTCGTCCCTTACGCCCAGTTAAGACATCTGCGAGTATCTCCCCATCTGGCAATTCGTGCTGTACCAAAATCTCTGTGGGAATTTCTACCGAATCAGCGGTTTGATAATGCTCCTCCAACACTCGTTGTAAGATAGCACCAGGTTCAGCATGAGCATCTGCAACGAAAGCAAGACGTCCTACCAATTGCCCAGCGCGAATCTGGAATAATTGAATGCAGGCGAGTTGTTCGTCCGAGAAGAGTGCGATCGCATCACGGGAAACTGTATCATCTGGTAAAGATACTTTTTGGTCAGCATTGAGCGACTTTAACCCAGCAATTTGATCACGAATCCGCGCTGCTGACTCAAAGTTCAGTGCTTCTGCTGATTTCTGCATTTGCTCGGCTAAGATATCTATGAGTTCCTGACTTCGACCTTGGAAAACCATCGCTATTTTTTGAACGATTTTGCGGTATTCTTCTGGTGAAATCAGCTTTTGACACACACCCGGACACCGTCCCATATCGTAATTCAAACAAGGACGGTCTTTAAATAACGGTTGAGGACGTTGTCGCAAAGGAAAGATACGCTTGCACAAGCGCAATATCTCCCGGAGTAGGCGAGAATCGGTATAAGGTCCGTAAAATTTATCTTTTTCTTTACCTAGTTGACGTTTACGAGTGATAAAAATACGTGGATAATCTTCTGACCAAGTAATACAGACGTAAGGATATTTTTTATCATCTTTGAGTAGGACGTTGAAGTATGGCTGGTGCTGCTTGATCAGATTAGCTTCCAGCGCCAAAGCTTCGGTTTCGGTATCGGTGACAATAAATTCGATTTCTGTCACCTGCTTAACCATTGTGGCGATACGTTCGCTGAGTCTTTGGGAGTCTCGGAAATAAGAACGAACACGCGATCGCAACTTCCGCGATTTACCTATATATATGATGCGATCGCTGCCATCTCGCATCAAATAAACTCCCGGTTCCGGCGGAATTTCTTGTAGGCGGCTTTCTAGGCGTTCAGGTTCTTTAACAAGTGGTACTGTTTGAGCGGATGTTGTCACAACCAGTTTTTGGTAATTTTACATTTTTTACCTATATCTATTTTAATAAAAATTACTGTTATTTTGCCTTGATTTAAGATTTTTCCAATCAATCGGGACATAGATTGATTCTTTTATAAGTCAACAGTTAATTAGGGCAGAATACCACACCTCCTCTGCGATATTTCTCTACACCTTTCATAAGGGGCATCCCATATGTTTAAATTTCTTGTCATGCTGTTCGAGGATATTAAAAAATCAAAAACAACATTTTTATAAATAATTAATATAGAACCTTTAAATGATTTTTTTAAAAACAAGAACCCCGACTTCTTAAAAAAGTCGGGGTTCTGAATCAAGTCAATTTATGCGCTTAGTGCAGGCACTTTCACACAAATGAAATAAAATTGCTATATAAACTCTTCTTCGACAGCAACTGCCTCAACCCAGACTGCGAGCTTCAACCTATTAGTGATGACGCCGTAGAGGTTGACGACTAGCGCTTAGCGCGTGGTACTACATTTCTTTTTTTGCCAGACTAAAGTAAAACTGGATAAAGTCTTCAGCAATATTTACTAACAACAATAGGACAAAATAATGAGTAAAAAATCAAAGAAAAACTTTCGCTCCGAGTGGAGAACGCTAACCGAACTTGGGAGTGAATTTGGTAAATCAGCCGTTGCTTTTGGAAAACTTCTTAAAGAACATGGCTTGCGCGATTCTGACGGCGAACCAACAGTCGTAGCCAACGAACTTTTCCAGAGAATTGAAGCCAAGCAAGGCAAGCCCTACTACCTGTGGAATCACAAGGGGATTGTTGCATTCCTTCGATCTAAAGGTATCGAGCCAGTCAGTGACTCTAAAGATGCGCTCAAAGATACCGAAGCACGTAAACTAGCGCGTTCCTACATAGAGGCTCAAAAGTTAGATGACCAAGGAGACAAACTTGGCTATATGATGTTAGGCGAGATGGTTGATGACATTAGAAAGATTGGGCTGGAACGCTTTAATGCCGCATTAAAAGCAGTTGGTTACAAAGGCGAGCCAGTGACATTGGAAGACTGGTAAATATTTTTAATAGACAAGATTGCGGAATGTGAGTTCCATCTGTGTCCATCTATGGTTAATTATTCTTTTTTTGAAATGAATGCAAGAAGTCTAATGTTCAAACGCCTGAAACTCGGGTCCCAGAGAAATGTAGAGACGTGCCATGGCACGTCTCTACAACTCATGGCACTATGCCACATTCGGCTGAACTAAATTTTCTACCCCTTGAATGACTTTTGCCGATTCAATTTTGTCACCCGCCTTCAGTTCATCCAAAACTTCTTTTCCTTCAGTCAGATAACCAAAAACAGAGTAGCGACCGTCCAACAAGTTGCGTCCTGCGGGAGTCAGTTCCGGTTCAAACAAGAAGAAGAAGATTTGTGAAGAACCGCCATTTACGTCACGTTCAGGACGTGCTAATGCTAAAGCACCAAAAGCAGAGAAAGGCAGAACTGGTAAATCAGTGTAACGACCAGCATCCTCTAAAGTGATACCGTAAGTAGGTGTTTTATCACCTTGTGCGAGTACTTCTAGCGGAATGGCGCGGTATTTACCTGTTTTTGGGTCAATAAAACCCACATCTTTGCCTGGTGGATCTCCAGTTTGCAAGACGTAGGATTCTTCAGAACGGGTAAATTCTAAGCCGTTATAAAAACCCCGTTGCACCAAATCAACAAAATTCCCAGCGGTGACAGGGGCGCTGTATCCGTCAACAACAACAGTAAGGTCGCCTTTGTTAGTTTTCACCTTTACAGTCGCACGACCTTTAAGTTGTGGTAAATTGCTGTATTCGGCTGGCACTTCAAAAGGAAATTCCGTCACCATTGACTCTTCAAGTTGGCTAACCAAACTCAGCAATTTGGCACGTTGATCCCGAACTTGTTCTTTATCTTTTGTTTTCACCACCTCTTGCAACTCATTCACACCGGATTTCAATTCAGCAATCCAAGCTTCAGCTTGAGGTTGGCGTTCTTTTGGAACACCTGCTAGAAGTTGAGAGGGTTTATCGAGAATCCGCGATGCTTTGCTGAGGTCTTTGGAAACAGCACCCCAACGTCGATTTGCCCGCAATTGGGCGGCAATGTCCTCTAAAGAAGCTTGCAGTTGCCGTACAGGTTTATTATCTATCGGGAGTGCGTACCGTAGTAGAGCATTGCCATCAGTAATAGCATTCCCAGCTGGTAGCGCGGCGCTACTAGAGGGAGTCCATCCAACTGTACTTATTCCTAAAAATAGAGTTACCAGCAGCAGTGCAATTAGGCTGTTATTCAACCAGGATTTAAATATCTTGAACATGCGATGGCTCAAATGCAGCATCAAACTATTGACTGGGCGTAACCCAACAATAATCTTCCCACAGTACTGGAAGCACTTTCGCCTTCATATCCAGTTGTGGTCAAAAAAAAGTATGATGAATGGATAATTCTAACCACAGATGCACACCGATGAACACTAGTGGTGCGCCACTAGCTTTGTTTGTAATGTATGTAGTGAGCGCTGTCTTCGCTTTAATAGAGCGAAGACAGCGCTTACTACAAACCCCGTAAAGTTTAGGCAATCATCATTGTGTTCTAGCGGGAATTGCCAATTTGTAAAAGTGCGATGGCGCAGAGCGCCCGCTGAGTCCAGAGGACACGCACTCGCGTATCCCTGCGGCACGAAGAGCGCTTACGCTCCGGGGCAAAGCCCCGCATAAAGGCGATGGCGCAGAGCGCCCGCTTCGCGATCGCTGCTTGAAGCACAGGGCAATCATGCAATGCTTCCTCTTAGAGCCGCCCTGCATGGTCATCGCATCGAACAATCGCCATAGTGGAGGCAAGACAAGATGAGCGGATGGCATCTAAATACATGGGTTTTGATCGGCAGTGCTTTGTGTGTACTTGGTTGTACTCAACCGATCGCAGCTCAAGTCGTTCCCGATAACACGCTGCCAAGAACAGAGCAAACGCAAGTCACAGGCAATCCCAACTTTCAGATTGATGGCGGAGCAAGACGGGGTGGCAATCTGTTCCACAGTTTCAACCAATTTTCAGTGCCGACGGGAGGTTCTGCCTTCTTCAACAATGCGGCTAACATCCAGAACATCCTGACGCGAGTCACAGGTAGGTCGATTTCTAATATTGATGGATTAATCCGAGCCAATGGCACAGCGAATCTGTTTTTGCTCAATCCCAATGGCATTCTATTTGGTCCGAATGCGTCACTCAACATCGGCGGTTCCTTTGTTGCTACAACAGCTAATGCCATAGGCTTTCCCACTGGCGAAGTGTTCAGCAGCGAGGCGAACAGTCCGTTGCCTAGTCAATTGCTCACCGTCAATCCCAATGCTCTGTTCTTTAACCAACTCACGCCACAGCCAATAATCGTTCAATCTCGTTTTAACGAGATGGTTTTCAATCAATCTAGTTTTAACGCCACGGGTTTACACGTTCCCCCTGGACAAAACCTATTGCTCGTTGGTGGGGCGATTCAACTAGATAGTGGAGAACCTTTTATTCCCACAAGCCTCCCTGGACGACCCATATTACGATTTCCTAACACAGGACAAGAGGTTCAACCAGATGGTGGATGGTTAGTTAGTCCGGGAAGCTATGTCGAGTTAGGGGCTGTTGGTGGGGTAGGAACCGTTGGTTTATCGACGGCTAGCCCTGATTGGCAACTGACTATACCCAATGGAGTGCCAAGAGCAGATGTCTCCTTAAGGAATGGTAGTGGCATTTACGCTGTAGGAGCCAGTGGCAGTATTAGAATGCTTGCCCAAAACATTGATATCTCCAAAAGTGAACTTCTGATGGGGATTAAGAGCGATTCGAGATTACCCAATACCCAAACCGGAGATATTGATTTGAATGCAACTGGCTCTATCACACTCAGCCTGAGCATCTTGGAAAACTTCTTACCTGGAGTGGGAACTCTCGGTAGCGTCAATCTAAGTGCGGGCGATCGCGTCTCATTGGATCTCGCTGAGGTATTCAATGCCGTGCAATCAACTGGCGTCGGTAACGCTGGCGATATTAACATCACCACGGGTTCTCTTTCTCTCAGCAACGCTAAGCTGTATTCCTACACAAATGGACAGGGAAATTCAGGCAGTGTGAATATTAGTGCTCGCGATACCGTCTCTTTTGATGGTCGTTACGGTGGTGTATACAATCTCGCGCGATCAACTGGTGTCGGTAACGCTGGCGATATCAACGTCGCTACGGGATCGCTTTCTCTCACTAATAGCGCTACCCTGGCTTCCTTCACGACTGGACAGGGAAATGCAGGCAGTGTGAATATTAATGCCCGCGATACGGTTTCTCTCAGAGGGCGCGCTGGACTGCTTTCCTACTCGATTGGACAGGGAAACGTAGGCAGTGTGAACATTAATGCCTACAATACCATTTCTTTGGATAGCAGTACTGTATTCAATGTCGTAGTTTCTGGCATCGGTAACGTTGGCGGTATCAACATCACTACAGGAGCGCTTTCTCTCACTAATGGCACTCAACTGTTTTCCGTCGCCCTTGGACAGGGAAATACAGGCAGCGTGAATATCAATGCCCGCGATCGCGTCTCTATTGATGGTGAGTACTCCGCAGAAATCATCAGCGATGGACGCAGCATTGGTAGAATCTATAACACCAGCAGTATAAACACACGAGTGCCTTCAGGATCTGTGGGTCAAGGAGGAGATGTTAATATCACAACTGGCTCACTGTTTCTGACCAACGGGGGTGCCGTGAATACCTCCACACAGGAGCAGGGAAATGCTGGTCGCGTCACCATTAATGCTCGTGACTCTGTACAGATTAGTGGCACAGCCCCTACTCGTACCGACTACCCCAGTCAGGTGTTTACTTCGGTGAAACCAGGAGCTTTGGGTAGTGCGGGTGATATCGATATCACAGCGCGATCGGTCTCACTGCTTAATGGAGCGCAACTCGCTGCTGCCACCGCTGGAGAAGGAAGAGCTGGCAATATCACAGTTAGTGCCGACACGGTGGGTTTGAGCAGTGGCGGGCAAGTGCTGACCACGACGACTAGCAACAGTCGTGCGGGTGACATCACAATTAATACTCCCGACCTACAGCTATCAGGGGCAACCAGTGGTCTATTTGCGGGAACCACCAGTGCCGGGGATGCTGGTAACTTGACGATTCAGCCACGAGGAAACGGGCAAAATGTCCAGGTGAACCTGCAAGAGGGCGCACAAATCTCTGCCTCCACAGGGGGCAGTGGTCATGGGGGACAGCTAACGATTACTGCCCCAGAGTCCATTACGCTCACAGGCGATGGTTCGATCATTGCAGCCGGGACGGGTGGCAGCGGCAATGGCGGAAACTTAAATCTGAACACAGGCACCCTCGGCATTCAAAACCAAGCACAAGTCACGGTTAGCAGTTCGGGCACAGGCAGTGCTGGTTCCTTGGTCGTGGATGCCAATCAAATCTATCTCAATAATACTGGCAGCATCCGGGCAGACACGAATGGCGGTGGAGGGAATATCAATTTGCGCTCACGCCTAATTCTGTTGCGAAACGGTAGTAACATCACAACGAACGCCACAGGCAACAACATTCCTGGCGGCAACATTGGGATTGATACCCGGTTTCTCGTGGCTGGCAAGAGTGAAGATAGCAATATCAGCGCCAATTCACAGGATTTTCGCGGCGGCAACGTCAGCATCAATGCCTATTCTATTTTTGGCATTCAACCGCGTTCTCAACTCACCCCCCTGAGTGACATCACCGCTACGGGAGCGACCTCTGCCTTAAGTGGCACGCTCAATGTCACCACAGCAGGAATTGACCCTGCTGGTGGTTTAGTTGAATTACAGACTGAATTTGTAGACCGATCACAATTGATTGCTACTGGCTGTGCCGCTAACGAAGGCAATTCCTTCGTCATCACTGGTCGCGGTGGCTTGCCTCCCACTCCTGAGCAGGAACTGGACGATGATGCCGAGTGGCAAGACCGACGCAGGCTAACAGTTGGTCAGCACGCCCCACAGCTGCCCAGACCCCAAACCGTTCGGCAGAGGCGAAAGGCCGAAGCCCCAACCACTCACACCCCAAACCCCAAATCCTACACCCCAATCATCGAAGCAACCGGATGGCAGATAACTCCCACTGGAGAAATCATCCTGGTTGCTACCACACCAGATCCAACGGTGCAACATCCGTTGAATCTACCTGTTAACTGCCAAGGCAGGCAGTAAACTAGACCTCTTGCAAAAATGCTTGAATTGTCATGTTTACCGAGTGAGAACATAGGAGTGGAGATTCCTCGCTACACTGCGTTTCGCGACTAATGACATTCACGTTTTTTGAATGAATGCAAGAAGTCTACTGATGTGAGTTCGAGGGATCTGTCCGACCCAACCTCCCTCTTTGCCTAATAGTCGTCGCGCCTAAATAACCCCAACACCGGACCAAGAATCACACCAAAGACAAAACCGCCGATGTGCGCCCAGTAAGCAACTCCGCCCGTCTCCACACTCATGTTAGCAGCGGCTTGTAGGTTGGCAAGACCAGATATGACATTTTGGATAAAGAAAATCCCAATCAGAAGCAGTGCAGGAACTCTAATTGTGGTAATAAAAAAACCTAAAAAGACTAATGACATCACTCTTGCATCGGGAAAGCGAATGATGTATGCACCCAAAACTCCAGAAATAGCACCACTTGCCCCTAACGATGGAACTCCAGAATTGACACCTATCACCCACTGGCATAAAGCTGCTAAGGCACCACAACTAAGATAAAAAATTATGTATTTAAAATGACCCAAGCGGTCTTCAATATTGTTGCCAAAAATCCATAGAAACACCATATTTGAAATTAAGTGCCACCAACCACCGTGTAAGAATTGCGACGTAAATAAAGTCGTCCATTCCCCAGGCAAGTTGTTGGTTAACTCTCGTGGCACTACTGCATACAGCCGCAAAAACTGCTCTAATTGTCCACCTGACAGACTAAGTTCATGAAAAAAAACTAAAACGTTCATGCCAATCAACCCGTAGGTAATATACGGGGTGATTCGTGTTGGGTTTTCGTCATATAGGGGAAACACAGGTGTTTTTCCTCATCACTAATTAACTGCAATATATCTTGTGGGGCTAGCAGTTGCTGAAAAGGAATTTGACCTGTTGCTGTAAGCTGCCATAAGAAACCTGTATTTGGCAAACATCATAAGAAGTGCCAGCCTTATTCGTGGCACTTGCTTTGTACTAAGTGTACCAAGGCTCTTGCTTTGGTTTGTCGCTAAATAACCCCAGCAATGGACCAAGAACTGCCCCAAATACAAAACCACCTGCATGCGCCCAGTAGGCGATACCGCCGCTTTCCATACCAATATTAGTAGGTGTTTCTAGACTGGCGACTCCGTAGAAAGCTTGCTCAAGAAACCAAAACCCAAGAAACAAGTACGCTGGGACACGAAATGTGGGGAAGAAAAACCCCAGAGGAATAACGCCGAGAATTTCTGCTTGGGGAAACCGGAGAATGTATGCCCCTAACACGCCGGCGATCGCACCACTAGCCCCCAACGAAGGAATTGAAGAATTCTGTGAAAAGTACCACTGCGCCAGTGATGCCAAAACACCACAACTTATATAGAAAAACAAATATTTGACATGACCCAATTTGTCTTCTACGTTGTTACCAAAAATCCACAGGAACAACATATTACCAGCTAGGTGCAGTAAACCACCGTGCAAAAACTGCGAAGTAATCAAAGTGATCCATTCTGGCACTGGCTGATGAACTGAAATCCCCGCAAAACTGGCACTCAGTTCTCGCGGCACAACAGCCGCAAGGTGTAAAAATCCATCTAATTGTTGCGGAGGTAGATTGGCTTCGTAAAGAAAAGCCAAAACATTGGCGGCAATCAGCCCATAAGTGACGTAGGGCGTGATTGTTACAGGATTATCATCTCTGATAGGAACCACAGGCGTTTTTTCCGATTTTTGAGGAACCAGCCTCACAGTACCTAATTTTTGGTGTCGTTTCTTCTAACCTGTGGAGGTATTTAGCACAGTTAACAGTAATCATTGAACAGTTAACAATGAACAATTGCTTAATAATTCTTCATTGCCCGTTGCATATCACGCTGATCTTGGCGTCGTTTGATGTCTTCGCGCTTGTCATGGACTTTTTTGCCTTTGCCAAGAGCTATACTGACTTTTACCCAGCCGCGCTTAAGATACATCTTCAAGGGTACTAAAGTCAAACCCTGCTGTTCTACTTTGCCAATCAGCTTGCGAATTTGCTCGCGATGCAGCAGCAGCTTGCGTGTGCGGCGCGGTTCATGGTTGAAATACTGCCCACTAGCAGTGTACGGCGAGATATGCGCGTTAATTAGCCATACTTCTCCATCACGGATTAAGGCATACCCATCTTGGAGATTAGCCTTACCCGCACGAATTGACTTGACCTCGGTTCCTGTCAACTCAATTCCAGCTTCGTAGGTTTCGAGGATTTCGTATAAATAACGGGCTTGACGATTATCGCTAACAACTTTGTAACCTTCGTTCTTGTCACTCATTGATAATTTGGCGTAGGTATATGTGTCAAAAGAAATAGTATAGGGTAGTTTGGGGGATATAGATGGGAATTTAAAGCAGCACCAATCTTTCTCTGAATATTAGGTTTATCCTACTAATTTAGCTTTTTTATACTGTTTTAGCTTGTTTGTATTCTTAATTAATCTTTTTTACCACTGATTGCTTATTTCCGGTCATCCATATTTTTATTTATGCAATGAATCGTTAGTTAATAACAAGTAAAAAATAATCCTTTACAGAGGTAGCATCCTACTTTTGAAAAGGTTGAAATAATTTTGTATATCTTCAGCGTGAGTTGAGATGGTTCTTATTTTATAGCCACAGGATGATTTTGTTGAGCTATGGAATCGGTAAATTGATGAGTGAAAAGTTAACGGTTGAGGAAGTTAAATTATGAAACGTCAATTAACAGCAGCTATTGGTGCTAGTGTTATCGGCTTAAGTATGGCTGTTTTACCCGTAATGCCTGGTTCTGCCCAGACCAACACTGGTGACACCGGAACGACCGGAACGAGTACTGGTGGTGCTACCACAACTGACACGAGAAGTACAAATTATCGTGGTGACGATGGTTTTGATTGGGGCTGGTTGGGATTACTTGGTTTACTAGGTTTAGGTGGTTTGGCTGGCAAACGCCGCGAAGAAGGTACTCGCTATCGTGACCCCAATGCCGTTGGAACCACTGGCTACAGAGAATAATCGTAGTTTTTGTCTAAGCTATGTGTAAAAAGAATTGAACAATGAAAAGACACAAAGCCTTAGACTGGATATCTAAGGCTTATTTAACTCCATTAAGCAAGGATAGTCTCGTGTAGTAAAGACTATCCTCAGCTGTTGTAAACAAGAATTAGCTCGCTGTAGGTTCTGAATTGGGCGAATTGAATTCTCTGGTTCGATTGAGCGGTAAGGATTTGTAATAGCTGGCAATTAAGGCAACCAGCAGCCACCATACGGTATTCACTTCAGGGCGATACCAAACGGTATCAACCAAGCCGTGACCAAGCATACCAGCTAAAGAGGCGATCGCCCCAATCAGCCAAAATCCCTCTACGCTTTTGAGTTCTCGTAGCCGTCGCAATTGTAGGAAGGCAGTATTAAATATCACAATCAGCAACCACAAGAAACAGGCTAAACCAATAAATCCAGTTTCTACAGTCACCTCTAAGAAAATTGAATAGGCACTCAAAGCGTTATAACGGGGGAGCTGGTACAGCGGGTAAATTTTATTAAAAGCATTGTGACCCGGTCCTATACCAGTTATCGGGTAATCCTGAATCATCTTGAAAACAGCATTCCAAACATTCGTGCGAAATTTACTACTGCTATCACCTTTGCCACTAAAAATACTGAAAAAACGTTCGCGAACTGGCTCAACAAAGACTACTGCAACAAACAATAACCCAAACAAACTTCCTAAAATCAGCCACAGCGACCAAGTGCGCCAGAAAGGGGGCATTTGCACACTCCACCAGTAGTAAAGCAACGTAAGTAAGGTTAGAGTTGCAACTACCAACCCAATCCAGCCACCACGGCTTGAAGTCAGATACAGACAAGAAGCATTGACAACTAGCATTGTTAATGCTAAAGCTTTCTTCCACCAGCTTTGCCAAGCAAAAATTGCAACTGCACTTAAAACCACCGCAGGCAGAAGATACCCAGCCAGCAAGTTGGGATTGCCCAAATAACTGTAAACCCTTGTTGACTTTGACAGAGGAGAATCAGGATCAACCCAAGTAGCTAGCGCTGGCGCTCCAAAAAACCATTGCCGCAACCCATATACGCTCACAATTAGAGATATATGCAAGTACAGCGTAATCAACCAAGATCGAAAGCGGGGTGAGGTGAGAACCCTAGCACAAAGGGCAAACAGTAGCAAATACAGTGTGAAATTTCGCAAGTCGGTAAACGCCGCCTTCTTCACAGGTGACAACGCTGTCGCTACGGCAGCAATTCCCCAATAAAGCAAGACCAGCAAGTGAATGGGGGTTACACTTCGAGTATTGGCTGTTGTTTCATCTGATAAAGTTAACAGCAGCCAAAATGCTGCACAAGCAAGCAATATCAATCCCAATAGGTCATTGGCTACAAAAGGTGCAAGACCATAGATCAGGGTGAGCAAAATAGCCGCTATAGTTTCTCCCCATTGCATCAATAGGCTGCTTTGCCGCCAGGAATGCAACAGCCCTACTACAGACCGGTGCAGGTAACTCGTGGCAAGATATTGTCTGAGAGGCAGATAGGATAAAGTGAATCGTTGCCAAACTAAATTCATAATACTAAGCAGTGATGAATTAGCACTCCCGCGTAGAACTTGGACTTAATCATAATCCGGGTCTTGTGAACTACCTACACCAAGTTGAGTACAACTATGGTGTAGGCTTCTGGTACATTTTTAATGTTTCCAGAACTTCCTTCAAGGTACTATTGGTAGTAGAGTTAGTTACAACCAGATTCCCTTTACGGCGTTTTAACGTGGGGAACAGTCCCAGCCCCACGCGCTTAATGTTGATTCCCGCGTTGATATCGCGATCAACATTAAGCGAAAGTTCAGCATCCCAGTACTCACGAATATCGCAGTCTGTGAAGACGATTTCGTCACGATATGCCAGCAATTGAGATGTATATGCTGTCCTTGACTGCAATTACCCTAGCTCCAGCTTTTGCGGCTATGTATCCCAGGGTTATAAAAAACTGTCCAAAAGCAGCATCATTCCAAGATTTGTTCAAGCCTGACTTGGCTCTTTGTCCATTTGGCAGGAATTTACCATCCTCATCAAGTTTAGCCTTGTTGCGCTTTGATAACGCTTTCAGGTTTAAATCCTCATGAACAAAGACTTTTTTACCCGTCCGTACCAATGCATGAGCAGTCTTGAAGGCATGATCCTTCCTCGCCCTAGCAATACGTTGATGTTCACGCCCCTGACACTTTGCAAGCTTACGACGGGCAATGCTCCCTTTGCGCTTGTTCTCCTTGCGACGTGATATTTTAGCCAAACGCTTTTCAGACTTTCTGAAAGACTTTAGAGCAGGTAGTTTAGTTCCTTGTGAAGTTGCCAAATAATCATCTTCATGGAGCACCGCATCCATCCCCAACGTGTTCTCCCAGGTGGGAATAACTTCATCCGGGTTAAAAACTGGAATAGTTAGGTCTTCCAAGCAAATAGTTGCGTACCAACCATCAGATTTTTTGGTAAGCAACATATTCTTGAGAACAAAGCCATCTGGCAATGGGCGGTGTAATCGTACTTTTAACCAGCCTTTCAGCTTTGAAACTGACAATAACAACCAATCTTTTTCAGATCTTTCAACGGTTATAGCTTGTCCTTCAATCCTTAAAGTTCGGTAACGTGCCGAATTCTTAAAGCGTGGCTTGCCACTACGTTTTCCGTTAGTGTCTCCGGCTAGAAAGCGCTTAAATGCTAGATCTACTCGTTTTGATACGTCTTGCAGTGTTTGAGACGGCACAGACGTGAAATCCAGTAGTTCACCAGAGTGTTGAACAATAACCAGATCTTCTTTCAGAATTGGTAGCTGTTTTTTCTGGGAATAAAAATCTGGATTATCCCGCAGATCTGGTAGTGAACAAACTAACGGGCATGAATCAATGCTGCATCGGTTCGTCTCATACCAATTAAATCTATCGCCAAGCTGCTTGTTATACCAATACTGAGCAATCCGTAACCAGCTATTGAATTGTAGTTTTTGATTAGTCTTTGGATAAGCACGATACTGATAATTAAGCAACAAGACGAATTCACCCCCCTTGTATTTCTTCTTTTTTTAGCTTATATTCAGCTTAGTCCCACTAGCTAGAGTATGTCAACCAGAAAAGGTAAAAAAGCAGTAAAAAATGTACCTCTGTTTCATGATGAAGTCAAAACAAGACATCATATTTTGTTAACTCCTACCGCATGGCAAAGATTACAGCAACGCGCAAAAGAGCAAGGAATCAGTGTTAGTGAACTCATTGAGTGTTGGGCGATGGATTGACGAAGCAGGGACACCCTCTCATATAAACTGGTATGACCAGTTATTGATGGAGGGTGTACCTCGTTTTTATCCGGGCATTCATCTGATCACTCCCCTGAGTACAGGGTGAGTAAGAGGCTTCTGCCCGATTAAGCTAAAAAGTTCACACCGCAGATAGCTTCTTATTATTCACTCGTTGCTCATTGCCATCAGAGCCATTAACGATTAATTGTCAACCATTAGTGATGATTTGAAGCATTTGCAGTCGGTACTCATTGAACACAGCTCGTTTGTAGTTGGGCGTCAACGCAAGCAAACCGGAGTTAGCTGGCTCCGACACAAGCCCCACGTCTGATCCGTAGGGTTGGGTGAAACCATGACTTAACAGGACTTCCTTATAAAAAACTTACGAGTCAGACTAGTAAATATTGCCCCTTTTAAGGCGGTTTATTGACAATAATCGATAGTTAGAAACTAGGGAACCCGCCTTCCCTGGGAAGGAAGTCCTGTTAAGTCTCGGAAAAATGAAGCGGCAGCGTGGGATGAATGGCGGGGCGGTCAAGGTACGTCCCCCGACCCTTCGGGCAAGCAGTCGCTTTATGCCGGGGAACCCGTCCACCGCGCTGCTTGCCAATATCAACCGTCGGTTGATTCGGGAGCGCTTACTGTGCAATGAGCGCCAATCTCCGTGTTGGGCAACCTGTCAACCCAGTCTTCGACAGTTTGAGTAACCGTCTTATCTTTGCTTGCAGCATATGACCGTAACTTATTCAACCTACGAGTTGATATTCTTAAATTCAATCGAGATTCTTTCATAACGGATAGGCAATATCTACCCATTATGCTAGCATAGAGAATTGTTAACGCATACTAAAAAGCTGGTCGAGGGTCTTACACGTAAAAAATTGGGCAGGCTTATTTCGTTGACTAGTTAACGAGGATGGCTATTAGAGTTGTTATGAAGCCTGCCCAATTTTTAGGGGACAATGCGTCGTCAACCATATGTACCTAGACAACTGAAGATAGGGGGAAGCAGAAGGGAAGTGCGGTCTTAAATATGCTATTAATAGCCGACTACTGCCTAAACATGCGTAAAATCTTTAAGGAACGTAGGGGAATGGTTTTTTCAATCATTCAAGTCGGGAGGGGCACGTGCCTGACTATAAACGGAGGTAGTGGGAAACAGTTGAAGTACCACGTTCAAAGCAGCGTCTCCCCTTGGGAGAACGAATTTCTGGAAAGATAAAATCTGCCAGAAGCCTACACCTACAAAGAACAGAGGTGTAGCAGTGTCACGCATCGCTAGGTGCTTCTGGTACGTCTAAATCCAGTGGCAAACTCAGCACATAACGATATCCTGATTCTGATGACCCTTGAATAACAATTTGTCCATTATGCAACTCTGCTAGATGGCAACTGAGCAAAAGACCTAAGCTTTCACGAGAAAGATTACCATGCGGCTTATTTGAATTTACGCTTGAGTTATCCAATACGACTGATAAGTCCTCTGCTTGCTCTTGGTTGTCCGCATGATCTTTATGAGTTGGGATAGCACCTATAAGCTCTAGCATTGGTAGTGTATTGCTCAGGCGAAAGTAGGGGTCAATTTCAGTCATACCGTCGCCCAGCCAAGGATGTGATACCCAAACTGTGATGTTTAGCGTATCGTCTTTAGAAGAAACATGAATCCGAACAACACTACCTGTAGCAGAAAGTTGAATCACGCTAAAAACTAGGTGATATAAGATTTGTCGCACCTTGTCTTTATCTAACGAGCAAATGCGATTGCGCAGTGGTTCTAGAGATAGGCGAATATCCTGCTCACGACGGTGGGCTGCTTCTTCTAAGGTATTGATCGCTTGTTGACACAGCATTTCAATATCTACAGGAGCTAGATTCAGTTCTGTGGGGTTTTCATCCATTGTCCCCAGTTCAGAAATTTCGTTAACCAACGAAAGTAAGTACCGACCACTGTGTTGAATGATCTCTAGATATTCTCTTTGCTTCGTTGTTAAGGGACCGTAAATCTCACGCCCTAAAACACTTGCCATGCCTAACACGGATGTTAAAGGGGTACGCAACTCTTGAATGAGCTGTCCTAACAGTTCCAATTTCAGTTGGTTGGTGGGAACTAAATCTTTTTGTAAAATAGATGGACTGATTTTGATTTCAGTAGTTTTGATAACATCTTTCTGTGACTCGTTAGAAGCACTTTTGGGGATGCTGCTACTCGGAATTGCTTGCAACAGACGGTTACGCTCAAATTCACTCATGCTCCAACGAGCAATGATTTGTAAAAACTCAATGTCTTTATTTGTAAAATCGCGTGGTTTTGTATCCATAACTGCCAATCCACCCAAACAATACCCAAAAGCATCAAACAATGGCACTCCTAAGTAAGAGCGAATGCCATAATCCTCAATCAACTTGCTGTAAGCAGATGCACCAGTCAATGTGTGTGTATCATTAATGACAAAAGGTTGCAAACTCTCTACTACCTTAGTGCAAAAGGATTCTTGGCGTGACAGCTCACGGCTTTGTGCCAGCTGATTCATGATTCCTCCCCGTAGCTTGGATAAACCTACAGATGATTTGAACCAGTGGCGTTCTTGATCCACGAATCCCAAAATGCAAATTGGCGCTTCTAAGAAGTGGGCAGCAGTTTGAGTAGCTTCTTCAAAAACTGGAATTGTTTCTGGTTGACGTAAACCCAAATCTGACAATACCTTGAGGCGTTGTCGTTCTCTCGTTTCCTGGGACACCCAGTCGTCCTTTAGGGCAAACAATTTGTTCTCAGGGTCTACCATTGCGATCGCTACCTTAATATTCTCTGGTTAGAGTAATTTATATAACCACTGTTTCTCGGTTATTTGCTATCCTTAAGATTCCCTAATTTTGTCTTAAATGAACAAGCCAGAAGTAAAAATTTTTTCTCCTGTAAGTCTTGGGATGTAACGGAAAATACCACCCTCTAACTTCCTCTATTTCACCAAATCATTAAGTCGTCTTGAATCGCTATCTCCAATGACTGAGCGTTGTACTTACAACTGGTGTAGGTAGTAAAAAGTTCCACAAGTTCGTAAGTAATAATTTTCTATTAGGAGCGAAGACCGTGCTACAACAAGTCACAACGCTACTGATTTCATAAATGTCAGTCTGATTTTGATGTTTTTATACTACACCAGCGGCATTGCCGTGCCTTTACCATGTAATGCATACAATTGAGAACCGCTTCTTAGTGTTCTTCTTTGCGTCTAGAGTGTACGCGAGACAAAATAAAATTTATGCAACGCCGTTTAGTCATGAGTAAAGCATGCCAGAAGAAAACGTGGTTTGAAGCAGTTGAAAATCTTTGTTTTTTCGCCCACCAAGAGCGAGGGATCTACTAAAAAAATAATGACTAATGACTACTTAATTAAAAATGAATAGCTCTAGTTTCGTAAATTTTATATATTGAATTTGTCAAGAAGTCAGGCAAAAACCAATACGGATCAGATAAGAAAATTTCTTCAACAATAACCCTTGTAGAGACGTGCCATGGCACATCTCTACACGCATGAAATCTCCACAAAAAATCCTTAATTAAAGGGTATTGAGGGAAAAAAACTGTTGATTCCTAAAAATCTAAAAAAAAGTCAACTATAGATAATTTTAATAAAAAATTTACGATTTCTTCATAAGGAAGATTTGCCCAAACTATAGTATTCAGTCAAGAATGGATTAACTGCTAAAAAAATAGCATTTTAAAATGAAATACTAGGGGCTTACTTAAGAATGAATAATATGACGATTAGGGTTCCTTTTGTAGATCTGAAGTTACAGCACCAACCAATTCAAACTGAACTACAACAGGCAGTCCAGGCTGTAATCGAACGGGGAGATTTTGTATTAGGGCAAGCACTGAAAGATTTTGAGGCAGCTTTTGCAGCAGCTTCTGGTGTAGAATATGGCGTTGGTGTTGCCTCGGGAACTGATGCGATCGCTCTTGGTCTACAAGCCTGTCATATTGGTCCTGGAGATGAGGTGATATTACCAGCAAACACCTTTGTTGCCACTTTGATTGGGGTGATACGTGCAGGGGCAAAGCCGGTTTTCGTCGATTGCGATCCACAAACAGCTTTAATTGATTTGCAGGCAGCAGCGCGGGCAGTTACGCCTCAAACCAAAGCGATACTTCCTGTGCATCTTTACGGTCAAATGGTATCACCACGCCAGTTGTTAGACTTTGCCGACACTTACAAAGTGCTAATTTTTGAAGATGCTGCACAAGCACACCTAGCCGAACGCGAAGGATATCGCGCTGGTTCAGTGGGAATTGCAGCAGCTTTTAGCTTCTATCCCAGCAAGAATTTAGGGGCATTTGGCGATGGAGGGATGTTACTCACGCGAGATCCAGATGTCGCCCAAAAAATGTTACGCTTGCGGAATTACGGCGCGGCTCAAAAATATATTCACGTTGAAGAGGGTACCAACAGCCGTTTAGATACAATGCAAGCAGCGGTGTTGCAGCAGAAATTACCGTATCTGCCACAGTGGAATCGCGATCGCCTTAATGCTGCCGAGCAGTATGATATTGAACTAGCGCCCTTAGCATCAAGCGGGATAACTCCCATACAAAACCACAGCGGCGAGGGACACATTTATCATCTTTATGTAATCAAAGTCGATGATTCTTGTGCCGTACAACGTCAACAACTCCAAGAAGAACTCACAGCCGCAGGAATTCAAACTGGTGTTCACTACCCAATTCCTTGTCATCTCCAACCAGCATTCAGCCACCTAGGCTATCAAGTCGGGGACTTTCCCAATGCTGAAATACTGGCGAAGCAAATATTATCCTTACCTATGTATCCTGGTTTGAGTCATAGCCAAGTCAAGGAAGTGGTTGCAGCAATTGCATCAACCCTCAGTGCTGAACAACATACATTTGCTCTGCATTTGAAAAATTTATGACTCAGAAATACTGAATTATGAATTAAAGTCATACTAATAATTCATAGTTCATTATTCATAATTTATTACTAAATAAAGTCATGCAAATTCAGCGTCAGCTTAAAAATACAAATTCTTCACAGTTGATGAGCCTAGCTCTATTAGGTATTTTGGTACTGCTTTATGCTCCTCTGCTACTGTACTGGTGGGATGGCTGGGTCAAAAAAAGTATCAGTATAGAACACGAATATTTTAGCCACGGTATTATTGGTCTACCGTTCGCTGCCTATTTATGCTGGCTAAACCGAAAAAAGTGGCAAAGACTGCCAAATACTTCCCATCCCTTAGGTGCTGCGTTGTTAGTCGTTGGGGGAATTTTTTATCTGAGCGGTGTCAGCGAGTGGGTAAACATTTCCTTTCCAGCTATACTGGCAGGATTGTGCCTGTGGCTTAAGGGAATTCCTGGCTTCAAATTGCAAGGATTTCCTCTGGTACTAGTGCTTTTAGCAACACCTACCTCCGTTCCATATCTGATCACTCCCTACACATTACCCCTCCAAAGTTTCATCGCGGCTACTGCTGGATTTATACTCACTCAGATTGGAATGCAAGTGATTGTCGATGGGATAAATATATATGTCGGAGGAAGAATTGTAGAAGTTGCGCCTTACTGTGCAGGGTTAAAGATGCTATTCACGACTCTCTACGTTGGCTTGATGCTACTTTATTGGACGGGTGCTTTGTCTTCCCGCCGCAAAAGTATCTGGTTTTTATCTATTGCAGTCTTAATGAGTATCTCGGCTAATATTGTTCGCAACACATTACTCTCGTTCTTTCATGGGACAGGACAAGAGGGGGCTTTTCATTGGCTGCATGATAGTTGGGGTGGTGATGTGTATTCTGCGGTTATGCTGCTTTTATTAATACCTGTTCTCAATTGGATTGATGCATATTTTTCAGAAGTTTCAGAAATTCAGCACGAAGGTGAAGCATAGGTAATTGAGCTAAATTTTGATATTGCTGCATATTTCCGGACATACGTCCAAATACCGTTCAGATAAGACCAAAACTGTTATCAGGATGGCAATGTAGAGACGTTGCATGCAACGTCTCTACACGTCTGGAATTGTTACCAACAATCCTTAACTGAACCATATTGACATACGTCCTAAATTTAACCAGAGCTGCTTTCAGGCATTCGGGTAAATAAAATATCTTTCACAGTTGGCTCTAGGGGAACGCTCAGGCTACTAATATTACCTTTGGTATCAGTTAAGAAAGATATAAGTTTTGGTTGCTCAAACAACTCATATTCAACAAAAATATCATAGTGGTAGTGTTCTAATTTATAAATATTTGAATTATGAGTTGCTGTTAAACGATTATCATGAATATCATGAATTTCAACTGATAAGATTCCGTATGCTGGATGCTCAAAATAGCCTGTGTAATCTTCTAGAGGATGAGAAGGCTGGGTTGGAGTTTTACGATCGGGCGCGATTTGCTCTTTAGCTTTTGCAGTAGCTTCTTTGGCTTGAGCATATTTTTGCTGCATTCGTTCATTCCAAGGAGCTTGGTCTAGACCGAGCAAGGAATCGCATACATAATAAGTCACAGTATTTATGACTGGGTTTTGATCCATATTAGTCAGAACGACTATACCAATATTGTCTTGAGGTAGTACAGTTGTCCGTGCAGAAAATCCATTAATATTACCGCCATGCTGAATTAAATTATGACCTCGGTAAGAGGTAATCGCCCATCCTAAACCATAAAAATAATAAAAAAGTTCATTATATTCCAGTGTTTGAGTCATCACGACTTGTGGAGAGTGCATCTCTTGCAGATGACTTGGTGAAATAATTTGTTTATCGCCATACTTACCCTGATTAAGATGGAGTAAAAGCCACTTAGCCATATCAGTAACGTTGGAATTTATCGAACCTGCTGGACCACTAACATCGACATTACAAAAGGG
Source organism: Kalymmatonema gypsitolerans NIES-4073 (assembly GCF_002368435.1). Taxonomy (GTDB): domain Bacteria; phylum Cyanobacteriota; class Cyanobacteriia; order Cyanobacteriales; family Nostocaceae; genus Kalymmatonema; species Kalymmatonema gypsitolerans. The sequence goes on along the minus strand of NZ_AP018268.1, from coordinate 7,882,608 downwards.
TAATCTCTCAACTTTGTCGTCTTTTTCTGCATAAGGAAGTGCAAAGTCAGCAGCTTTTTGGAATTTTTCTACAGAGAAATTACTATCTCTCATTTCTAGAGGATTAAAAATTTCCTGTTGCACAAATTCTTCCCAGCTAGTCTGTGCAATTTCACCAACCAAGTAGCCAGCGGTCATGTACATCAAATTTTGATACTGAAAAACAGTACGCAATTCGTAAGTGGGTTCGAGATATTGTAAGCGATCTATTATTTCTTTACGGGTGAAGGGACTTTGAGACCACATAGCATCATGACGGGGTAAGCCAGACCGATGAGTCACGAGGTCACGGGGTGTGATATGTTCAGTTGCATAAGAGTCATAAAGTTTAAAAGTGGGCAGATAATTTCTGACAGGTTTATCCCAGTTTAAGAGACCTCTTTCTACCAGGATACTCATCGCCATTGTGGTAAAGGGTTTCGTACAAGAAGCAATCGCAAAGAGAGTTTGTGGTGTAACACTGAGATTTTGTTCTACATCTCGCTTGCCAAAACCTTCACAAAAAATTATTTGGCTATCTTTAATAATGGCGATCGCCAGCCCTGGTACTTTCCACTCTTGCATCGCCTCGTTGATAAATTCACTCAGACCTTGCATAGTCACTTTTCACGCCTCCTACGCGTTCGCGTTCGCGTAGCGTGTCCGTTCGGCGAAGCCGTGCCGAAGGCATAGGACTCAGCGGGCGCTCTGCGCCATCGCTACAGCTACCCTAATATCGTAAGATGGAGCGATCGCCTTTCATCTCCATCGCAACCAAAAAGCGATCGCCTTCCACAAAATAGAGAAGCGATCGCCCATCATTGTCAAACTCTACCAAGTGCGATCGCACCCCTTCGTCTTAAACTCAACCAAAAAGCGATCGCACCCCTGACTCAACGCGATCGCACTCTCTCTCAATTGCGGCGCACGCTCCCGACTCAAATTGCTCGTAACTTCTATAATTAGACACACGTATGATCGCATCGTCTGTTATTGCGCGATCGCACTTCATCGCAGCGATCGCATCCTGTCTCCGATGGAGCGGTAGCACTGGCGATGAATACTGATATGTGGAAGTGACGGTGGAGCGAAATTGGTCGCCTTATTGACAGATAGGTGATATTATGCTAATTGGTCGGGTGCGGGGTTGAAGGCTGGCGATGCCAACTCTCACAAAGAAGCGGCATTCCTCCCCCGTCTTTTTAAGCGGGGGAGGAATGCCGGAGAGCCGCTTCGTCATTGGTAGTAGTCCGAGAGTACGAAAGTAACTAATGACCAATGACCAATGACGTGAAATCCCCCGTACTTCAGTCGGGGGATGAGCTTAATTAAAAATTAGACATCAGGTTCACTAACTTTGTTCTTGACGATGGGGATTTTCTCCATAGCATCATTAGCATCCTTATTTATCAGATGTATCAACAATTTCACAATTTGATCCTTTTTTATATCCAGAGGCTCCTCTCGATCAGCATTAATCACAGCTAAAGCGTTATCTGCTGAGCGTTCAATCTTTTTACGTGTGATCTCATTCTTCTGATCCTCCACAGCATCGTCTATTAGTTGTTGAGCTATAGTAATAAGGTGTTTTAATGCAACTTGATAATACCGTACTTGAGACAAGTCACTAATAATCATGCTGAGTTGGCTGCTTACATTTTTGGTAAAATTAGCGATCATCTTATCAATCAAATTCTTCTTCTTAGGAGCATCCTTGATATCAGTCAAGTTTTCATAGTTTGATTTTAAAGTGTCAAACTCTTTTTTTCCATCTTTCAGCTTTATCTCCATATCTTTAAAGGGTTGCTGAATTATTAGATCTTGTTCTATACCTAACTCTTCTAGGCGGGATTTATTATCCTTTTCTAAAGGTATTTTAATGTTTTTTTCAATTTCCTCATAGACACTTTCCATACTGTTGATAAATTCATTTAGAGATGAAAGATGCTCACTCAATACTTTTTTAGATCCATCTGCGAGTACATTTCTAGTTTCATCATCAACCTGTTGCTCTTTGGATTCTTTATCGACTTGTTGCTTTTCGGGTTGTTTGGAAATGAGGCTGATTACGGCATTAAGCTTTTCATTATCTATTTCTCCTTTTTCGTTTTTACAACCATTAAGCATAGCTTCATAAAGAGGGATTTCTGTCTGGCAACGTTGTCTTAGCTCTTTGAGTTGCTCTATATAGTGGTTTCGCTCGTTTCGTTGGTTCACCAAGGACGAAATTGACATTCCAAAAGATATCACTGTCAGAGCACCTGCCGTAACGTGTACCGCGGCAGTAATTTTTGAGCGCTTGGTTTCGCTTATGCCAGGTTCGTTTCTTGCTGTTATTGGGCTTTGATCCTTAGGAACATCTCCAAGACTTTCCGCTCTTTCTCTTGGCCTTACTAATGGCGTTTGATCCTTAGGAACATCTCCAACGCTTTTGGATCTTCCTCTTAGTTGAAGACCCTGTGGTAACAATGACATTTCTTGCTCACTTGGAGCTACTCTTCTAGTAGAAGTAGAATTAGGGGCTGGCAATGCTCTTCGTCCCAGACTCCACACCTGGTATCCCATATATGCTACTAGAAAAGAGTAAGCCGTTCCGCTTACAACTAATAGCCATGTCGGGGAGGCTCTGTTAAACTGTGCTTTAAGGCTAATTAAGCCGTCTTCTTTTGCCTTACGATCATTTATCTTTGCTTGAATAAATTGCTCTGTAAAAAAATTATATGTTGTTGGTACTATTGTAGTTAACTCTTTTTCCAAATCAGAGACATTTTTTACTAATTCCAGCATTAACTTTTGCTTTCTTTCATAATCAATTGTAATTTGATGTACATTTTGAATCGAAGCTATTGCATTTTCTATTCCAAGGTTAACATCGATAATCTCTGCTAGCGTATGGTCATATTTTAATCCAATTTCTACAACGCTATGGCAGAGGTCATTCAATTCTGGATCGTAGTTCTCCCCAACAATTGCTTTTCTAATTTCCTCTTCCAAGGTATAGCCACTTAAGGCGACATCACCTACTTGAATAACGAGCCAGAGTCCTTTAGCAGCTTTGACAATTTTACCTGCATTCAAAATATTGATAATTGCTAGTGACATGACGATTCCTCCAGTAATTTTACGATCTGTTAATCGGTTTTTATTTTTTATTTATTAGCTGCTGAGATAATTGCGCTTGCTAATTCTTCTGAAATTCTTGGATCTAGGTTTTGAATCAATTGTATGCGTAGTTTATACTTTGCTTCCTTCGTTACCTCAGCAACTTTAATTGCTTGATTTATAATTCCTTCAAATGATACTAAATGCTCTTGTAACTGTACTAGTTCTTCTTTTTTAGTTTCTACCCAGTTTGTCCAAGACTCTATAGTCAGTTGTGGCTCTACATCTAACAGGAGTTGATTAGTTAAAGACTCTATATTCTTTAACTCTTTTTGCAACTCTGTAATATCTTGACTTATCTTTGCAATGTCATCGTTAAGTTCAGTAAGCGAGTGTTCTAGTTCATCCTTTCTTTTTTCAAGCTCTACAACCGACAATTCTACATCCAAGCCAATCGAAGCTACAGTTAGCACAATTGATGCTTTTCCTGCCGCCCTACATATTTTTAATAGTCTCGAAGACGCTTGTAATTCTACACTTTCTTGTCCAAGTTTTTCAATATTTTTAAATTCTCTTATTTGTTGAATTAAAGAGCTGGACAATGCAGGTATTCCTGTAATTACGCTCGCTGTATTAATACCAAATATTGTAATACTTAATGTCTCTGATACTTTCTTCCATTTAGATATATATTCATTACTTTTAAAAAAGTTAGGAACAACTCCAAATTTTTCCATTGCCTCTCCCAAGTTAGGTATTACCTTTAGTGTTTCAAATTTTTTTTCAGCCTCTCGACTGATTTGCATAAGAAACTCTATATCATCTATGATCTTATTTTTGACTTTTCTTTTTTCCTTTACCTGGCTTTCTAATTGCATACCTTTTTCATTTAAGTTCAAAAGTTCTTGATATTTATTTCGCGCTTCGCATTCCATGTCTTTCAAGAAGCTGTAAAAATGTTTTTCGATAGACTCAGTGGTGTTTAATATACCAGCATTAGACATTTCTTTTTTAGCCTTTTCTAATTCATCATTAAAGTTGCCACCAGTAACAACATTAGTCAGATCGATAACTGGATCTGTAACCATCCTTGTTAAAGAAGTTTCAACATCTAAAATGGTATCAAATATCTCATTATTAAACAGCGACATTGTTGACTCCTTATATAAGCGATTTCAGTCTGGCAATAGTATCTATTAAGTAGACGATTCCAAAAGACTATTTGTGAAATATTCAGTCGGTCGGTAGTTGATTGATCGCCATAACCAAACCAGGCATCTACCAACTGGGCTGAAGTTGCGTCCCTTTCGCAGAAACACCACAGCCCCGCTCACTGAATGGCAGTAAGATAAGCTTTTTTCGTCGTCTGAAACCTTGAATTCCGTAGCGCTCGCCCTGCTTTTTACCCTTAACTTAGTGGCATTCCCCGATCACTCTCCTGGAACCTTCCACCAGCACCCGCCGTCGCCCAAACACGAAGAAGTTTGGCTCAAAAGAAACGAACCCTCATCATAATCCCCAACAGACTCTTGACCAATGATTGAAAATAAGGAAGACAATACAAAGGAGGAGAACGGGACGAGCGCACATCTGCTCCCCATCCCTTCCCCAAAAGAGGCTGTTGTTGCCTCCTCTGCACCGCCAGACAGGAATTCCCCCTACTTCCAGTTTCTTCATCAACTTGTGCATTAGCCAAAATCGGTGCAGACTGCCTTTCACACTGCGTCTCCTCAACGCACCGACAACCTTCTCTCTTTCCTTCTAACGTCCCTTCAGTTGTCGTCGCAACAGCAACTGACTCAGAGTGCTGCACATCACGCACTTCCTCAATCGAAGAGGAACCCACAACACTCTCCACTTCCTCCACCGCAACAGATAACGTCACCGTCTCGCCTGCGATCGGTTTAACTCCCGCATTCTTCTGGGACATTTCCCCAATTGCAGACTCCGTTGCAGCCGATGGAACCGATAATCCCGTATCAGTCCCATCCTCCCCGATAAAATATCCCTTCAACTCCTCTCGCAGAATTCCCCGCGCCTGCGAAATGCGCTTGCAGACATTCTGGTAGGAAATATCTTGCTGTTGGGCAATCTCTGGATAAGACAGTTCCCGATAAAAGTGCAGGATAAACGTCTCGCGCAGCCTACTCGGTAAGTTATCAATAGCACGGCGAATCACAATCCTTTTCTCGCCTGACTCCATTGCACTTTCAGGCGTATCCTCAAACGAAACCAGTTCTTGCTCAACGCTTGAGGCATATACTTCTATATCTTCAACTCTATTCGCGCCCCGACTGCGTTCTCGATGAATATCCACGCAGAGGTTATGAGTCAGTGTACTCAGCCAACTCTTAAAATTATCAATTTCCACTCCTATCTTTTGTACCTTTTCCCAAGCCTTGACCATCGCCCGACAGAGCGCATCTTCAGCATCAGTCGGATTCCCACCCATCCACTTAATGCAGCAACGGTAAAGATAATCTCGATACTGCTGCCATTGCTGCCAAAACCCTTTCCCTAATTCTTCAGAACAACCCCGCAGGTATGACGCACTAACTGTTTGAGAATTTGACATAAATCCTGAACTGGTAGTGAACCCAATTGATGCAAGATAAAACTCTTAAAAAACCGTCGCTTCTCGAATCCCCATTGCATCCCAATTCCAGCAAAAACCCTGCCCAGGCAGAAAATATCGCCTGAGTACCATCGACTCGACAGACACTATTGCCTGTCAAACAATAAGCTCATCTATTCGATAGAAAATATGGGCATATTGTGAAACTTTTGCTTAGGAGGGATGCCTGACGGCAAGCGGCGCAAGCGTCCATGCCTTTCCTGTAGAGTGCTATCCCTGAACCCAATCAACAAACCATCTCAGTAGTTTGTTTTTCCGCTGCAAAATCAATATAGTCTTGAGTGTCTTGGTAGTCTCCCGTAAAATTACGTAAAATCAGCAGTTTGTTCTTCCGCTGCAAAATCAATATAATCTTCAGTGCCTTGCTGGTCTACCGTAGAATTACGTAAAATCAGAAGGCGAACCGGAACCATTGAAAAACCATCCCTTCTCGAATCCCAATTGCATCCCCTCGCCAGCAGAAATCTCACCCAGTGCTGAAAATAAAGCCAATATGGGTGCCATTCCCGACGGTTGCGGGTTGACCATCAATTGGTGTTCCTACCCAAAATTCTGGATACTGCTTCCCATAGGCAACGGCACCGGGATGCTCCATAATCCTCTTGCAGCCTAGCGTTGGCAGAACTTTGTCGTAGAATGCGATCGCCCGTTCAAAATCATTTGTGCCGATCGAGATGTGCGAGAGAATGCTCGAATCATCATCCATACTTAAATCGTCCATCCGCTTCGTTGACTTTTTAGCTAAAAGCTTAGCAATTCAACGGCATTATAACAGTACAAATGTACTAAAATAACGGAATTTTTGTGACAACGATTCACTAGTGGTATACCACACATGTTTTGACGGGTTTTGTGTTCGCGTTTTTCTGTAGAGACGTAGCATGCTACGTCTCTACATACCCATCAAAGTTGCTGTGGCGAACCACTAGTAGTCCGCCACAGCAACTTTGATGGGTTCAATAGGTGGGTACAAACGTTCCATCTTATTACGTGCATCCCTAATCTTGAAGCGCCAATTTACACTTGCTTTTTCAGTGTTGCGAGTCAGTTCCCAAGCCGCAATTTCTCGTTTTAAAGTTTCGCGATCGCCAATTCGTCTTTCCAAGCACTGACATGACAAAACAGATAACTCAATTTCAACTTGATTCAACCAAGAAGCATGTTTTGGTGTGTAGTGAAACTCCAATTTTTCAATAATTCGACGTGCTTCTTGCGGTTTAAAAACCTCATATAATGCAGCAGGGTTATGAATATTCAAATTATCTACAACCAAACGAATTAGTTGTGCATTTGGGAAATGAACATCGACTAAATCTTTCATCTGAAAAGCAAAATCAACTTTTGTTCTTTGCTGTGTGACTTCGATATGTCGCCAACCAGCTAATGGTTGAAAGCAAGCAAACAGGTTAACATTTCCATTGCGTTTATATTCGCAGTCATAACGTTCTGGTTGTTCGGGTCGAGGAGGTATTGGCTCTCTAACATCTTCAGTTAATTGGTATGGACGCTCATCAAAACAAACTATTGGGCGAAGCGGATCTAATGGTTGACTATATAAATCTAAGAGGTCTTCCATCCGCAAAACATACTCACTATCTACCTTTGGAATACACCATTGTTCCTTAAGCCACGGCTTGACTTCGTTTTTTTTAAAGTCCGACGTACTGTTTCGTCCGAGATTGAATCGACTATTTCTAGGCTCACCAATCGATCTGCTAAAAGTTTCATCGTCCAACCAGCTCTTCCTTCGGGAGCTTTGCTACAGGCAGTTGCAATCAAGAATGCTTCTTGCGAACCATCTAGCTTTGGCTTTTTTGGTGGATGAGGACGGTCATTGAGCGACACATCACCATCATTGGCAAATTTGGCTCGTGTACGCTCAACCGTTGCAACTGAGACTCCAAGGCTTTGTGAAATTGTTTTATCCGTTTTTCCTTCAAATGCCATTAAAAGGATACGGGCACGGGTTATAGTTCGTGCTTTACTTTTTCCACAACGAGTTAGCGATCGCAGTTTTTCGACTTCCACCTCTGTTAAATTTATGGTATGTTTCTTTGCCATGATGCTACCCTTTCATCCTCTTTAAGTAGCTTACCAAAAACCTGTCTGACCCATCAAAGTTGCTGTGGCGGACTACTAGTACTTGACCACATTAATTCTGATGGGTACAAAGGAGTCGCGATCGCTTCCTCACTGTGTCCACCCCGACAACTTCTGCGAAGTCGGGGATTTAAGCGCCCCTCAAAATTAATGTGGTGAACCACTAGTTGTCGGATTACTTACGTCGGAGCTGGTTAAACAAAGGACATGAAGTCACCCTGTTTGCTACTGGGGTAGCAAAGGGTAGGTTTGGTCAGTAGTTAAGTTACAGTTACTCACCCTTGTCTTCCTTGCAGCGTCCGGCCTTCTTCACAGCTTCAGCCAACAGATACTCGATCTGTGCATTCACGCTTCTTAGTTCATCTGCCGACCATTTCTCTATCATCTCGTAAAGTCTCTCATCCAGACGTAACAAGAATCGTTTTTTTTGTCCCATTTCTTAATTATAAAGCGTTCCAGTATTAATAACGGGTTGGGCGGTTTGTTCAGAGGTTAGGACAACCAACAGGTTATTAATCATAGAAGCCTTGCGCTCGTCATCCAAATCAACCATTTGTTCTTGACTGAGACGATTCAACGCTTCATTCACCATCCCCACTGCACCCTCTACAATCTGCCGTCGCGCATCAATTAAGGCTTTTGCTTGCTGTCTTCGCAGCATCATTTGAGCGATTTCTGGTGCATAGGCAAGATGCGAGAGCCGTGCTTCAATCACTTCTACACCCGTTACTTCCAAACGGGCTTGGAGTTCTTTTTGCAGAGCCTGAGCGATTTCATCGGGAATTCCCCGTAACGAAGGAGTTCCTGTTTCATCTGGAGTATCGTAAGGATATCGAATGGCTAAAGATCGAATGGCGGTTTCACTTTGAATGGCGACAAATTCTTCATAGTCATCCACTGCAAACCTTGACTTAGCCGAATCGAAAACCTGCCAGACGACAACCGCCGCAATTTCAATCGGACTCCCTTCGGCATCGTTGACTTTGATGATTTTGCTGTTGAAGTTGCGAACCCGCAGCGAAATCTTTTGCTTGCTAGCAAAAGGATTTGTCCACCAAAAGCCAGATTCCCGAACGGTTCCCATGTATTTCCCAAATAGTACCAACACCACCGCTTGATTAGGCTCAACACTAAAGAAGCCTGACAGCGAAGGGATGACAACAACGAAGAGTGTAGCAGCCAACCAAGCAACAAGCTCTGCAACGCTATCCTCACCACCGATAAAATCAGTAACTTTCAAGCCTCTTGCCAGTAAAGCTTCTAGCCCCTGCACAGTAGACCAAAGATACCACCCTGCCACCAGCGTGAGCGCGACTACCACAGCCAACACGACGAAGCCGTTGACCTTGAACGCTGGAAATTCCTTGATTTTCTGTTCCATAATTTCTATCAAGCAGAAATAATATCAAAATGATATCATTATAGTATCAGTATTTGGAAAGTGCTAAGGCTCCTAGTAACAAAGCCAGGCAAGCGAGAGCAGAGGATTGGGTAAAAATTCATTTTTCGGTCTACTGAATATAGATAAATATTGCTGCTTTCACGATGTTGATTCTCAAAGTAAAATTTAGTTTAAGTACTGTAGACTTCACCGATGACTTCCTTTACCAAGTTTCTTAAAAAGAGCCAGTTTTCTCAGGTAGTAGCGCTTTTGTTGCTATTACTACTGTTGGTTATAGGAGCGATTCCTGGTTACCTAACAGCACACTGGAATTGGCAGGAACTACCACGAATAACCAATATTAAGGAGTTGCAAAATTTACCGAAAAAAGGGTTGAGCCTTCCTGGTTGGCAAACTGTAGAACAGCGCCAACAACAGATAGGGGAACGCAAATGGTCTTACCAGCTCATTCAAAAACAAAGTGACCAAACCAAAGCAATTCTGCTTTTGCTACCGCAAACAGGATCAAAAGACCAGCCTGTGGTGGAGTGGACGGAAATAAACAGCTTTTGGCAGTGGCAGATAGCTCAGTATCGCTCTGCTGATTTTACTGTTAAACCACAAAATAAACCACAAAAAGCGGGGTCAAATGCTGAAACAAAGGTAGAAGCTAGATTCTTTCGTGCCTCAACTGGGCAGCAAACCTTTGCTGTCTTACAATGGTATGCCTGGTCCAACGGTGGTCATTCATCACCTTTACGGTGGTTCGTAGTCGATCAAATAGCACAGTGGCACAAAAAACGCGCTCCTTGGGTTGCTGTAAGTATTCTCATTCCTATGGAGCCATTGGGGCAAGTGGAAACAACTTGGAATCAAGCTAAGTCTATTGGTCAAACAGTGCAAGCTGCTTTGATGACAGATCCTTTATAGGCTCGTTCATCAATGCGTTTGTATAAAAGAATGTAAAATTCTGCGCTCAAAAAGGTAATTTATACCATCTTGAATAAAGTAGAATTAAAACTCTCTTGTTTCGGCACTTTATACTACTTAAGTAAGTTACATTAAGTAAGTTACAGTGCTATTGTCCATAATTGCTGGTTGTCGTATGCGTGTATTTAACGCCCTCTCTTCTGTTGGTCTTTATGTAGGCGTTTTTTTGGTAACAATTGCCCAACCTGTTGTTGCTCAAAAACCCACACAGAAACAACCTTCAAAACAGACTCCTGCGCCTGTACCTCGTAGTGTAAAAGCACAACCCTCAAAACAGACTTCCGCGCCTGTACGTCGTAGTCTAAAAGCACAATCGCCACAACAACCTCTCGCACCTGTACCTGTTACTCCACAAGGACAATCGCCACAACAACCTCCTGCGCTTGTACCTGGTACTCCACAAGAACAATCGCCACGACAACCTCCCGCACCTCCACCTGGTAGTACTGACTTTGTAGCCCCAGGTTCCATAGATGGGACGTCACCCCAATTGAACCGCTACGTCTTAGGACCTGGAGATGCCATTAATGTTTTGACTCAGCGTCCTCCGGGTGCCTATCGCTTAGGACAAGGAGATGCCATTGCAGTCTCAGTTTTACGCTTCCCAGATTTAAGCTTTCAATCCCTAATTAATCCAGAAGGAAACATTGTCGTGCCCTTGCTAGGAACAGTGTCACTCAAAGGCTTGACTCTGGAAAAAGCACAAGAAAAAATTCGCTCAGGGTACAATCGTTTTGTCGTCGATCCCATTGTGACGTTGTCATTAGTAGGACAGCGTCCAGAGTTAAATTTTTCGGCTCAAATTAACCCCGAAGGTAACATATTCGTGCCGCAAGTAGGGACGCTGTCGGTACAAGGCTTGACGTTGGATGAAGCCCAAGAAAAAATCCGCGTGGCTTTAAGTCGCGAATTAGTTGACCCAGTTGTGTCAGTATCACTCGTAGGACAACGACCAGTTCAAGTCACAATCAGTGGAGAAGTCAATCGACCTGGAATTTATCCGATTGGCTCTGCAACGCCTCGTGTGAGTGATGCGTTATTCTTAGCTGGTGGTTCTGCAATGATGGCAGATCTGCGGCAAGTACAAGTCCGTCGGAAACGGGTTGATGGTTCTGTGGTTTCACAAAATGTTGACCTGTATACTCCGTTACAAAATGGAGGGGAAATACCTAACTTCCGCTTGCAGGATGGCGATGCGATCATTGTGCCGCGTCGAGAAATCGCAAACGATGCTAGTTATGACCGCGGCTTGGTGTCTCGCTCAACCTTAGCATCACCACAAATTAGAATCCGTGTGTTAAATTATGCTGGAGGGGGCATTGTCACTGTGCCTCTGCCTAACGGTAGTACTTTTCTAGACGTATTGACAGGAATCAATACTGACAGTGCAAACCTCAGTGAAATAGCATTAATTCGCTTTGACCCGGAAAGAGGTCGAGCCGTCAGGCAAACAATTAATGCTAAAAAGGTATTGGCAGGGGATGTATCTCAAAATGTGCCACTTCAAGATAACGATGTGATTGTAGTGGGTCGAAACCTGATTGCTAGAATTACTAATATCCTCGGTACAATTACCCGTCCTTTCTTCGATGTTCGCAGCTTTCTGGAATTCTTTGATATATATAACAGATAAGTAGCCGTCATGAAGTGCGTACACTCAACAGAGAAGAAAAATTTTCTCATCTCCCCAACTCAGGGTGCTTTTTCAAGTCAGTGTCTGTAGGTTTTTTAGAAGAGAAGGTAAGGGAGAAACGAAGTAAAATTATGAACTTTCAATTATGAATCATAAACTTTTTTTTATAATTCATAATGAATTAATTTATAATTTATAAGTCGTAAAAACCGAAACTCTATAATAACTGTAGCCTCATTTATACCTAATTTTTATTTGCTGTTGCTATGACTCCACCGATCGTTAAACGCTACCTCATTGCTTTCGATAAGTACAAGTGGATTGGACTAGCTAGTTTTGCCTTAGTTGTAGCGGGTTCAACGGTGGTGGCTTTGCAACCACAACAATCTAAATATGTAGCGAACGGCGCACTCACCTACAATCGTCCAACAGTGTCTTTTTCGACAACAGGTAGCGAAATTAATCAGCAAGGGCAGGAACTGAGCCAGGATATTTTGCTATCAGACCCAATCATTGATGGTGTGGCAGCGAAAGTCAATGTCAAGCCAGCAAAGATAGGTGCCAATGTTGTCGTCACTATGCCCCAGAGAGAACCAAGAACAGGACAACTACTTTCCACACTCATAGAACTGAAATATCAGGATAGCGATCGCCAGCGTGCAGAACAAACATTGCAGGAATTGATGCAAGCAATGATACAGTTGAGCGCGGAAATAAATACACGGCGATTAAAAGCAATTATTACCAAAGTTAACGAACGCATACCACAGGCAAAACAGGAATTGCAAGTCGCTGAACGGAAGCTAGAACTGTACGATCGCAAAGAGCGACCAGCAATATTGGCGGCTGAGAATGGAAGTTTGCTCAACGCAATTAATGGTAGCCAAGTACAGCAACGGCAAATTCAATTCACTGTTTCTGGAATTGATGCTCAAATTCGCAGTTTACAAGAAAAATTGGGCTTAAACGTCAACCAAGCTTATGTCTCTTCTGCTTTGAGCGCTGATCCGATTATTGCTAACTTGCGAGCGCAAATTTACCAAATTGAATCGCAAATAGAAGTTTTTAGAAAAGACTTGCGTCCCGATCACCCAACAATGGTTCAGTTGCGGCGTCAGAAAGATGCTTATGAAAGCTTATTGCGGCAACGAGGCGGTGAAGTTGTAGGCGGTGATCAACAAACAGCACCGCTTCCCACGACTGTTGCAATTCGCTCTCGAAGCAACCTAGATCCAGCAAGACAACAACTGGCGAACCAGCTGGTGGCTTTGCAAACCCAACGTGAGACATTGCAACAGCAACAGACTGACTTAGTGCAAGAAGAAGCACGGTTGCGGCGAGAGTATTCTTTGATACCAAATAAGCAATTAGAGCGATCGCGTCTAGAACAGGAAGTTGGACTTAAAAGAGCCGTTTATGACCAAATGCAGGTGAAACTCACCGATGCAAAAACAGCAGAAGCTGAAACAGTCAGCAGTCTCGGTGTTGCAAGACCACCGGTAGCGCTTGCAGCGAGAAGGCAGGGTCTGGGTGTGCCTGTGACCTTGGGTGTAGGCAGCTTACTAGGATTGTTGGTGGGTGGCGGAGTTATATTTTTACTTGGGTCATTGGAAGGAACCTTCAAAACCAAGGAAGATATCCGCGACACCCTCAAACAACGAGAAGTTCCTCTCTTGGGGGAATTGCCTATGATGCCAGTGGATGGTTTGCATCTTGGTGAAGTGCCAGTAGTTCTTTCTCCAGAGTCTTATTATCTGGAATTTTATGAAAGGTTTCGCAGTAATCTGCGCCGCATTGGTGGGAGAAACTTGAAGGTGGTCTTGATTACGAGTACCAGCAGTTATGAAGGGAAGACCGTAAGTGCTTATAACTTAGCAATAGCATCTGCTCGTGCTGGAAAACGAACCTTGATTGTGGAAACCGATTTGCGATCGCCCTCTCGCTCTTCTTCTTTGCACGTGACTGCTGACCCCGATGCCACAGTTGAACCTTTGCGTTATTACGGCAGCTTAAGCGAATGTATTCGCTTAGTGCCAGATATAGAAAATTTATACATTCTGCCCAGCGCGGGTCCAGTGCGTCAATCAGCCGCAATTCTTGAATCGAGTGAAATGCGAAGGCTGATGGAGGATGTACGCGAGCGTTTTGACTTGGTGATTTTAGACACAACTCCTTTAGGATTATCGAACGACGCTTTGTTAATTCAACCTTATAGCGATGGCATTGTCCTGGTGGCAAGACCAAATCACACACAGGAAAATATGCTGACTGAGGCGATCGACCAATTGATCGAATCTGACCTTGGGTTGTTAGGAGTTGTGATCAACGGTGCTGATGTCAGCCTTGCTCTGCCTGGATCAGTTCTTAGGTCATATCCACCTGAAGAAGAATCGCAAGCCGTTGCAAATGGAATTAGGAGATAGGTTGTAGGTGCGTTAGCTCCCAAACTTAACCCCCCAATCCCCTTCCTTCCCTACAAGGGAAGTGGCTAAGGTAAAAGCCTCTCTCCTCTTAGGAGAGAGGTTTGGAGAGAAGTAAAGCTAGTTGCTAGTACCTACATACGACACCCGGTAAATCACACCGTTGGTATCATCTGTGAACAACAGCGAACCATCCGGTGCGATCGCAATACCCACCGGTCTGCCAAACTGTGTTAATTGTTCTTCGTTCAAAAATCCTGTAATGAAGTCCTCAAATTTTACTGGTTTGCCATTTTCGTATCGCACCCGCACAACTTTGTAACCTGAGGGAGGGTTGCGATTCCATGAACCGCGCATAGTCACAAAAGCATCGTTACGGTATTCTTCAGGGAACTGGGATGCTGTATAAAATATCATTCCCAACGGCGCACTATGTGCCGTGTAGGTGAGTGCTGGCGGTTGTGTATTAGCACAGTATTCCTCCTTTGTCGTACCTGTGGGATTTGTTGGCAAGTACACATCCGGACGGCGATCGGCATAACAAAAGGGCCAGCCGTAGTTTCCGCCCTCAGCGATGAGATTCAATTCTTCTGGCGGTTGTTCATTACCACGCCAGTCAGAACCATGATCCATACCCCACAGTTCTCCAGTTTCCGGATGCCAACCAAAGCCGATGGTATTACGTAAGCCTGTGGCATAAATCGTGCGATTACTACCATCAGGTTGCGCCCGTAGCAGAGTCGCGCTTTCTGGGTTCGTCTCTCTACACGCGTTACAAGTGCTACCTACTGTAATGTAAAGCAACCCATCAGGACCAAAAGCAAGGGTGCGGTTTGGGTGTTGTCCTGCATCTGGTAAGTCATTAATCAACTCCTGCGGTTCGCCGATCACCCCCGGCGACTGTAAATCTGCAGCATAAAGTTGTCTGTCTGTGACAAAGTAGAGACGATTCTGATAAATCGTGATGCCATTGATGTATTTATAACCTGAGGCAACCGTTCGTATTTCGTCAGCACGCCCATCTTGATTAGAATCAAGCAGAGCGAACACATCACCTTGTTCGCGGCGGGTCACATAGACAGTACCATCAGGAGCTACTGCCAACATCCGGGGATTACCCAAGTCTTTAGCAAACACGTCGATGCGAAATCCCGCAGGTACCTGGAGTTGTTGCAGCAGCGATTCGTCAAATTCCAGTTGCTGAGGCGTTACCAAATAGCCCTCAAGTTGCTCTACTCTTGGTTCCTGCGCTTGTTGTGCATTGACCGGAAGGGCTATGCTTAGCAGTAAAGCACCACCGATAACTAAGCTTCTTGCTTTCACGGCATCTTTCCTTAAATTTTGATAGGAGAAGACTGAGCTACTAAAGGCAAAAGTATGAAGTATAAAAATTTTTATCCTTCATCCTTTCTTTCAGTATTCATTTGGAATGAATTTTCGTGAAATAGTCTAGAACTATAAAGGTGATAACCGCATCTTTCTAATGGGGTAGCAATTGCTGCCTTCAGCTTGTCAAAACGCCTCTGTGTGACAGCGGTTTTCAGCTAAGGTGGGCATTGCTCACCACGATCTCAAATGTCATCATATAAACTTTTAGGAGCAATGCCCACCCTACGATTTGTGGCCTTTCTTCCGAAGTTCAGCCATTGCCATTTCTGGTTTTAGCTGGGTAGGTTATGTACGGACTGGATACCGTGATTCAGCTATCAACGAATCGCACATTGGATCTGATTGCGTGCCGTGAGATACAACAAAAGGTGGATCAAACAGTGCCTGCGCTATTTCCTGTGGTGAACCGTTAGCATATAACAGAGAACGTCCCGTCCAATAGTAAAAACTTTCCATCAGGCGTTGGCTGTGGCGAATCACTGTCTCTTGCTGCCAAGGAAGTTGTATGTCACTGTCCATAGGTTTCAGCGTTTCTTCTCGGGATCAGGACTTGGGCTATTTTACCGTTTCTTTATACAAGATTGTTCATTTTGCTGGTTTGGTTGGGAAAAATATGACTAGCGCTGCCAAATGATATCAAATCTCAATCTTTCTTTAGTATAAATATAAGTAGATTTTCGTATCTGCTATATGTATCGGTTTCGTCAAATTTTAGGTATATACTTAATAACGGAAAAATACGCTGTCAAATGAACACAAATAAGACTGCGAGCATTACCAGCATTATTGAAAAGCGCCTACCCTTGGCTGAAAAAATAGCAGGTATAGAGGCGGAACTCAAATCTCTTGACTCAGCAATTCGTCATCTTCAAAAATATCGTTATCAGTTGCTTAGACAAGTTGATGACCCAAATGTGGCTGGGCTTTTGGGAGAAATTAATTTGGCAACATTACAATTTAGTATTAATACTGAATTAGAAGCGCTAGTGAAACTCAAAGAGCGCTTTTGCCGCAAGACACTCAATATTGGAGTCGTTGGAAGAGCAAAGCAAGGTAAGAGTCGGCTGCTACAAAGTTTAACAGGACTGACGGGTGCTGAAATTCCAGATGGAGAAAGGCATTATTGCACTGCGGCTCGTAGTATTATTTATAACAATCATAATGAAGAAACTTACGCTGAGGTTTGGTTTCACTCAGAGCAGTCATTCCTAGATGAAGTTATTAGTCCTTGTTATGAAAAACTTGGCTTAAGCGAAAAGCCGAAGACAATTGATGAGTTTGCCGCAAAACCTCTGCCTTTGTTGCCCAGTGACGATCCTAAATATCCTGAGCAGGGAGGGATGTATGAACAACTAGCACAGTATCACATACATTGGGATAAGTATCGCCACTTATTTCAGCAACCCTCACCTCGCCGCATTTCTAAAGATCAGATTCGGAAGTATGTGGCTCAGGAAACTCCCTATGTTCAGCGTATATTTTTTAACCCTTCGGGGTTCTCCTACAAAGACGCTGCGCCTGGCTCGTCGCGGAGCGAAGAGCTTACGCTAACACCAAGTGTGCGCGTAGCGCTTACGCCGTCGCCTGGCTCGGGAAACCCTCCCGCAGCACCGCAGTTTCACTATCTGGCAGTACGGGAAGTGAAGATTGTTTGTAAATATCCTAACGCTGATGTTGGACAAATAGCCTTTGTCGATATGCCTGGTTTGGGTGATACAGGCATTTGCGATCAACAGCATCTGATGAAAATTTTAGGGCAACAAGTTGATGTGATCTTGTTTGTGCGGATGCCAAAGTCAACTGGCGACTCCTGGATGGATGTAGATCTACGCCTGTATGACACGGTACGTGGAGCACAAGCTGATCTGCCAATCAACTTGTGGTCCTTCATGGTACTCAACCGTACGGAAGTTGATTCACGCTTTCGCGACAACTCAAAAAGCTGCCAAGATTTGGCGCAAGACATTGCCAACAAAAATATCGATATTGTTGAATGCGTAACAGCTAACTGCGCTAATACGCAAGAAGCTGATAAAGTTCTTGAGCGAGTTCTTGATTACTTAAAGGCAAACATCACTGATTTAGATTACAAATACGCTTCCTTGTGCCAACAACGATTGATTTTACTCCAAAACCAAGTCAAAGCTGAGTTAGAGAAAGTCAGTAAGGCTTTAGATTTAGCAACGCATGATGATATTCATAGGTTCGCCGTGTTCGAGGTAAAATTCAAGGAACTTTGGTGGACTTTGACAAATAGTTTGGAGAAACTGCTCAAGGATCTGAGGAAAAAGCGAGAAGCAGTTGATATGGACTTTAAGAAGCAAGTAGAAGCAGCTTTCCAGGCTTGTCGAAGTGATACAGGAATTCCGTCAATTCAAGAAATAGAACAGCGCTTTTGTGTTGAAAAAAGCTACGCGATTGTATACGAAAAGTACCTCAATGAAATCCGCGCTCATTTATCGAAACATCTGTTGTTAATAGATATTGGTTTGGAGCGATCGCTTGACAAAGTCAAATCGCAAGTGGCTTACGTACTGATGGAAAAGGGACATTTAGGAAAACTGACGCAAGCTAAAGGAACTGAATTTTTTGCAGACATTGCTGCCCAAATACCCGATGAACTCCTACCAGGGATACCGAGTCAACTTAAGTATGGGTTCCAAACGCTAGCGGAGTTTAAGCTTTCTTACCGGGGATTATTACAGTACCGTATTCGCAAACATTTGGATGGACTCACTCCAAATGAGCCTGCAACCCTAAAGCTTTCCGGCTCGCCTTCTGCTGAACAAGTAGTACTTAATCTTAAGATAGCTTATGCAGAAACTATTGGTAAGTGCGAAAAAGCCTTGAAAGAGTTGCTGAGCGAACCTAGCCTAGCGATTTACGCAATTGTAGAAGAATTTATAGATTGCATACTTCGTACTCAAGATATAGAGAGTGAATGGCGAATCTTTTTACAAGGCGTGCGGGAGCAAATTTGGCAGGAATTGCAACCGCTGGGCCATAGCCCAAGGGACACAGACATTGCCAATCGCACTCAACTCCAACGCGAGGTGCTTCACTCAGTCGAGCAAGCAACAGCCGCGAATCAGTCAGAGTTGATGCACTTTTTGCAGTGACAATTAGCGCTTTACGCTCTTATTCAGAAGGGTTGCCTTGCTGGGAGAAAAGCGCTTCCCAGTCAATCACAGACGGTCTTGGTCCCTGGTTTACTAAATCAAAAACTAATCCTTGACAAAAAGGGCTAGAAATGCATTCTACGCAGGCGGCTGCCACATCAATCCGGCTAGTCTGACCAGAGAGTGTATCGTTTTTACCCAACACAACACCAAACTTCCCTCCTGTTTTTGCCTTTAACAAGGTATTGAGGTCGTATGAGGTATAGGGACCATCAATGAGACGTCCAGGACGGATGATGGTGTAGGGTAATCCGGAACTCATGACAGCTTCCTCACCTTTGAGTTTGGCATCAAGTACGCCAAATGCATTAAGGATACTAAAAGGAAGCTTATCCTTGCGAAGAACTCCGCTGGAAGACACAAAAACAAACCGCTTCAAGTTGCGAGGTGCTGCTGCTACTATATTGCTGACACCTTGTGCATCAACTTTTGCAGGACTATTCTTTGCCTTTGCTTCACTATCTTTGGGGTCAAGAAACACCTGAACCCATTCAATCAAGTTAGGAGTTTGGTCAAACTCCCACCTAGCAGAAGGAAAGGCGGTAGTTCCAGTGGAGCATATGATGTGGGTGACATTGTGCATTGCTGCTGGTAGTGTATTCGCGTCGCGTATGTCACCAATGGCAACTTCTACTCTGTCATTAAACATCTTTTGGGCTTTTGCGGCATTGCGTGTGAGGACACGAACTTTATAGCCCTTCTCTAACAGATTGCTGACTACAAGTTGCCCCACTCCACCTGTAGCACCAGCAACGAGTACTAAATCCTCAACTGACGTTCCTTGGGAAGTCATAACTGTGCATTAAATGGTTTACTGCTAGTGTACACAAAAGTTATTGCTTACAGTAGGATGCCTAAATAGCGATGCAAGTAGCAATTATGATTTACTGAGTATTAGTGCAGATACCGTAAAAATCTGGAGGGTGCAGTGTCCAAGTTCGGTAGTGGTTGGGGTTGGCTCTCAGGAATTGTGATCGGTGCTGTGTATATCTGGAGTGGACATTGTGCTTTTGCTCAAATTACACCAGATGCTACTCTACCGAATAATTCTATCATCACAGGCTCTGGTAATACCATAAATATCACTGGCGGAACTCAAGCGGGTGGCAATTTGTTCCACAGCTTTCAACAGTTCTCTGTTCCCACTGGTAGCGAAGCTTTCTTTAACAATGGGGTTGATATTGCCAACATTATTAGCCGTGTCACAGGTGGGTTAGGATCTAAAATTGATGGTTTCATCCGAGCTAACGGCACTGCTAACCTATTCCTAATAAATCCCAATGGCATTGTTTTTGGACCGAATGCACGGTTAAATATTGGAGGTTCGTTTATTGGTAGTACTGCGAGCAGTCTGAAGTTTGCTGATGGTACGCAATTTAGCGCAACCAATCCTGGTGCCACTCCTCTATTAACGATCAGCGTTCCACTGGGGTTGCAATTTGGTTCAAATCCTAAAGAAATTCAGGTGAACGGACCAGGGCACGAATTTTCATATGAAAAAGATATCATCGAGTATAGTAATGGCTCTAAAAACAAAGAAGCTGCTCCCCTTCTTAACAGTAACGTTCCAGGATTAGAGGTGGGAAAAACCTTAGCACTGGTGGGAGGGAATGTGTCAATTTCGGGTGGCGTTCTCAAGTCACCAGCAGGACGTATTGAAATCGGCAGTGTTGGTAGCAATGGGGTTGTCAGCCTTGTCCCGATAGAACAAGGTTGGAAGCTGGGTTATGAAGCTGGGACCAGTTTTGCAGACATCGAGTTAAGAGAAAAATCGTTTATTGGTGCTACAGGCGATCGCGGTGGTGCGATTGCAGTTGCTGGTAGAAATATTAATTTCACTTCTGAATCTATAGTACGATCTGATACGCTGGGCGACAAAAATGGGCAACAAATCAGCATTCTTGGCGATGCGATCGTTGTCGATAGATCTAACATCGGCGCTAACACCATCAGTTCTGGCAATGGCGGACAAATAAAGCTGGAAGCCAACAACATTACGTTTAAGAATAATGGTGGTGGAGGAACTCAGGCAACAGCATCGGGAAGCGCGGGAGACTTTACCGTCATAGCTAAGAATTCTTTTGTTGTCAGCAATCAAAGTGGGTTAGGCAGCAAAACCTTTGGTGCAGGTAATACCGGAATGATAAACGTTGAAGCTAATTCTTTTGTTATCAGCAATCAAAGTGGGCTAGGCAGCGAAACCTTTGGTGCAGGTAATGGCGGAGTTATAAACATTAAAGCTAATTCTTTTGTTGTTAGCAATCAAAGTGGGCTAGGCAGCACTACCTCTAATATAGGTAATGGCGGAGTCATAAACGTTGAAGCTAATTCTTTTGTTCTCAGCGATAAAAGTGGGCTAAATAGCACTACGGGGCAAGACAGTACAGGTAATGGCGGAGAGATAAAGATTAAAGCTAATTCTTTTGTTGTTAGCAATCAAAGTGCGCTAGAGAGCAAAACCTCTGGTACTGGTAATGGCGGAGTGATAAACGTTGAAGCTAATTCGGTGCGGCTTGAAGAGAAATCTGGTATTGCTGCGACTTCTTTTAGTAAAGGCAGTGTCGGCGAAATCAACATCAAAGCTGGCGATTTGGTGGTAAATCGCGAAGCTGGTATTGGAAATGACCCCAAGTTAGAAGGTAATGGTGGAAAAATCAACATTATTGCAAATTCTTTTCAACTCGAAAATGCCGCTGTTACTAGCACTACGGGGAAAGATAGCACGGCTAATGGCGGAGACATTAACATCAATGTCGCAGGCTCTTTTGTACTCAACAATCCAAATATCAATGTTAAAAGTTCCGGCACAGGTAATGCTGGAACTATCCAGATTACCGCTAATAATCTGCAGATTGAAGATGGGAATATTAAGACTGATACTGACAATGGTAAATCAGGAAACATCTTTATTAAGGCCGAAGACTCTTTTAGGGTGAACCGCGCAGGTATAACTGCTAATAGTTTTGGTACGGGTGATGCTGGAACAATCAACATCACTGCCAAAAATGTGCAGATTTCAGATGGAGGTATCGATAGCAGTGCGTCTAATTCAGGTAAATCAGGCAACATCTCTATTAATGCCACCGACTCTTTTAGCCTCAGCTATGGTGGTATAAATGCTAATAGTTCTGGCACAGGTGATGCTGGAACTATCAGCTTTAAAGTCGGAGGCTCTTTTGTACTCAACAAGCCAGATATCAAGCTTAACAGTTCTGGCACAGGTAATGCTGGAACTATCACCATTGATGCCAACAATGTGCAGATTGAAGGTGGGAATATCAATAGTGATACTAACAACTCTGGTAAATCAGGAAACATCTCTATTAAAGCCACAGACTCTTTTAGGGTGGTCAGCGCAGGTATAAGTGCTAACAGTTTTGGTACAGGTGATGCTGGAACTATCAGCATCACTGCCAACAATATGCAGATTTCAGATGCAGGTATCGATAGCATTGCGTCTGCTTCAGGTAAATCAGGCAACATCTCTATTAATGCCACCGACTCTTTTGAGTTGAGAAATGGAAGTATAAAAGCTAATAGTGCTGGTACGGGGAATGCTGGAACAATCACAATTGAAGCCAAGAATGTGCAGATTTCAGATGGAGGTATCAATACCAGTGCGTC
Organism: Kalymmatonema gypsitolerans NIES-4073; assembly: GCF_002368435.1. Taxonomy (GTDB): domain Bacteria; phylum Cyanobacteriota; class Cyanobacteriia; order Cyanobacteriales; family Nostocaceae; genus Kalymmatonema; species Kalymmatonema gypsitolerans. Next base: position 7,860,137 of record NZ_AP018268.1, on the reverse strand, counting down.
TAATTCAGGTAAATCAGGCGACATCTCTATTAATGCCACAAACTCTTTCGGGCTAATCGGCGTCAGTAGAAGTTCAGGTATAGAAGCTAACAGTTCAGGTACGGGAGATGCTGGAACTATCAGCATCACTGCCAAGAATGTGCAGATTGAAAGTCCAGTTCAACGTGTAGGTATCAATAGCATTGCGTCTAATTCAGGTAAATCGGGTAATATACGTATTAATACCAAAGACTCTTTTAGGCTGAGCGATGGAGGTATAACTACTGAAAGTTCTGGGACGGGTAATGCTGGAACTATTAGCATTACTGCCAAGAATGCGCAGATTGAAAGGGCAGGGGTTAGTAGCAATACACAGAACACAGGTAAAGCGGGAGAAATCAACTTTAAAGTCATAGACTCTTTTGATCTCAAGTCTGCAAGTATAAATACCAACACTACGGGTGTGGCTGACGGTGGAAAAATCTACATTAGTGCAAAGAAATTGCAGATGCAAGATAATTCAAGTATTCATAGCGATGCAAAAGACGGAGGCACAGGTAGAGGCGGAGATATTGAACTACAGATAGGAAACTTACTTTTGTTGCGTCGTCAGAGTTCCATCTCCACCACTGCAACTGGTAGTGGCAATGGTGGCAACATAAGCATTAATGTTCCCAATGGCTTTATTGTGACTGTCCCGAATGAAAACAGCGACATTACCGCTAATGCATCTACTGGCGGTGGTGGCAAAATCAAAATCACCTCTTTAAGTAATTTTGGCATCCAAAAGCGTAGTCGAGAAGACTTTATCAGCTTGTTGGAAACTACTGACTCAAACCAATTGAAGCCTGAAAAGTCACAAACAAACGATATTACAGCATTTTCCCAAACCAGCCCGACCTTAGAAGGTCAAGTAATTATCAATACACCAGATATTGACCCCAGCAAAGGATTTGTGGAACTACCCACGGTGTTAACAGATATGTCAAGCGTAATAAACACAAGCTGTACAGCTATTGCTTCAGCAGAAGGTAGTAAGTTTATTGTCACGGGACGTGGCGGTTTACCCCCTAGTCCTAACGAACCCCTCAGCACTGATGTCGTATGGTTAGATACTCGTCTATCAGCTATCACAACACAACAGCAAGCGAAACAGGAACCTGCGGACTTACCACAGTCTAAACCTGAGGCTATAAAAATTGTCCCTGCTACGGGTTGGGTGTTCAACGGCAAGGGCCAAGTAACCTTGATTTCTGATGCATCCAAAGCTCATGCTATGCCGACTCCTGCTGCTAGCTGCCCAAAACGGTAAAACACAGAACATTCACCTCATGTCAAAAGCCCAGTCACGACAGCTGGGCTTTTGATTACAACAGTGGGGTTATATCCCCTTCGGTTAGTTATAGAGTTTAGTTATAAATAAAATGCTCTAATAATCTCTACAACTAGCGGCTTGCGCATTCTGTGAAAATTAAAATCTTTGTTTTTGCACACCAACTTAATGTTGGGCGGGAGTACGTAAAAACCTCATCTAGCATTTGTATCGTATTATTTAGGTGGTTGTCTTAACAGAAACTAAGGCTCAACCAAGAAACTGAAGTTAAAGACTAATGCACTGTGAAAACACGGACAAATACGTGTAAATAAAATTATAGCATATGGGAAAACATTGCACTCTCAGGAATACTAGCCAATCTGTTTGCCTTCTTACCCGAATATTTAAATAACTCTAGGACTTTCCCATAATATAAATAGTGCGCTTGTCTGTAACAGTAATAACTTTTTGGGGAATCAAGAATGAGTCCAGCAGCACCAACTGAGGCAGATAGTCCATCGCTCGTCACACAAGACTATAGAGACTTGTATCGACAGGGCAAACGGCTTGAAAAGCAAGGACGTTACGAAGAAGCGATCGCCTATTACAACAAAGCTATAGAGATTCGCCCTGATGAATACTGGCTGTGGTATGACCGAGGTAGCGTCCTGCGGGAATTGGGTTACTATGAGCAAGCGATCGCAAGCTTTGACCGAGCATTGGCACTTCGCCCTAATGATTACTGGGCGTGGTATAATCGCGGCAATATTTTCCTAGAAGAACTAGAGCAATTTGAGGAAGCGATCGCCAATTTTGACAAAGCCTTGGCAATTCGCCGCGATGATTATTGGGCTTGGTTTCGTCGCGGAGATGCTTTGAGACATTTGGAACGCTATGAAGAAGCAATTTCTGACTATGATGAAGCTTTATCAATTCGTCGTAACGATTATTGGGCGTGGTTTCGTCGGGGAGATGCCTTGAGACATTTGGGTCGCTATGAAGAAGCGCTCAAAAGTTATAACGAAGCCCAATATATCCGTTCAGATGAATTTTGGACTTACTACAAAATAGGAGATACTTTGAGATATTTAGAGCGCTATGATGAGGCGCTTGCAAGCTATCAAAGAGCAATTGAACTGAACTCAGACGATGAGTATGCTTGGTATAATAGCGCTTGTTGTGCAGCCCGATTAGGAAAAGAATCGCTAGCGATTGAAAGCCTTGAGACAGCGCTGAAAATTAACCCGAATTTTCACATATTTGTCAAGACTGACCCCGATTTAGACGTTATTATCCAAGATAATAGGCATCTTGAAGATTTGCTGTCCAGGATGTCTGAGTGGAACGCCTAGTGGTCTGTGTCATTAGTTTTAACACGTTGTTAAATTGCAGAAATTCCGTAGAGACGTTGCATGCAACGTCTCTACAAACCCTCACTATTAATGACATGAACCACTAGATTCAGACAAAGGAAGTCTGTTGGGTTTACCGTATGAAAACCCAACAAGCTAAGCTAAGCTTACAGTTCTTTACCCCCGCTTTTTCCTTGTTATTCTGCATTATGTGTTCTGCGTTCTGCGTTCTTCTTAATATTTTTGAGCATCAATCTGCTTGACTGCTGTCAGCGCTGAGTAACTGACACCAGCAGTCCCTTCGCCTGGATGGGTGGAGTCACCAACAAGCCATAGGTTGCTGATGGGTGTACGATTGGCAAAACCAAAAGGACCGAAAGTGGATATCCTTTGACCAATACCACCAACAATACCGCGATCGCGTGCTGTGTACCTTGCAAAAGTGCGGGGAGTAGCTGCTTCTACATGAACAATGGTTTCTGGTTTCAGGTAAAAGAACTTTGCCAGGTGCGAGATAGCTTCTTGTGTATACTGTTGCTTTAACCCCTCATAATCCTCAGTCAGCCACCACTGTTGTGCATCTACAAACGAAGAAGCAATAATTGTTGCTTTTCCATCTGGAGCGCGCCCATCTCCTGGATGACTCACAGAAACAAACAGGGAATTATTCTCCCCAATCGGACCATTGGCATCATACATAAATTGAAGATGAGGTGGACATCCAGAAGGAATAGCACTTTCGTCTACGCCCAAATAGACAACAAAAGCACCTGATGCGGGTGGTAGTTTTTCTACTCGTCGCTGATAACCATTGGGAACGTTATTCCCCAACAACTGCACCAAATTCTGCGCAGTAACATTGGCAACTACGTGGTCAGCACCTTCTGTCCAGACTTCGTCAGTTTTCTGATTGCGAATGACTACAGCGTTCGCTTTGCCATTTTCTACCTTGATATGTTCCACCGTGTGCCGCATGAGCAACTTGCCACCATTTTTTTCTAGGGCTTCTACTAGGCGATCGCTCAGGACTTGCATACTACCTTGAAGATGATACAACCCCTGCGGCAGTTGCGACACACTCAACGCTGTCGCTGCGTATAATAAAGCTGTTTCTTCTGCATCTACCTGAGAGTAGAGCTTGAGTTGCAAATCTAAAAAACTTTTTAAGCGGTGGTCGTTTGCCAACTTGTAGGCGCGCAATGCATCCCCAACTGTAAACAATGTGTAGGGTACAGTTTTGAATGTACTAGGACGCACTGCTTTGGTAAGCTGTAATAAATCCCACAGGTTACGTGGCGGTAGCACTGGGTCGCGTCCTTGAAATTCCCAACTGGCTTTAAACAAAGCTGCCATCAACTGCCAAAGTGGTTCACTACCAGGAAACTGCTTTTGTCGTTCCTCTTTCCATTTGTCTGGGTCTCGCCAAACGTTAATGGGTGTGTCTTCACCAGGCAAATACACTGCACAAGCGGGATCACAAGGCGTTGCTTCTGGTATATCGATTTCCAATTCTGTGAAAATACGGTGGTGAATTCCTCCTGGTTCCAACCCTGCTACCTGAGTCGCTCCCACATCAAAGGTAAATCCTTTACGTTTAAAGGTAGAAGCACACCCTCCTGGTACAAGGGCTTGATCCAGAACTAAGACACTGTAACCTCTACGGGCTAATAATGCTCCAGCGGTGAGTCCGCCTATTCCGGCACCGATAACAATGACGCGGGATTTGCTTTTGCCAACACGATAATTTGGCATTGATGTTTATGACATATTTCTTAATATTTATAATTATAATTTTATATTAAGTCATAAAAGTCGTAGATTTTGCTCAGACTCCTCGACTGATTAAAAAGTCACGAAGTTGCTTGCCAATTGCTTCTAAGGAAAAGCATAGCTGACCAAGTTCGCAGACATTGGGGCAATTTGTCTGTTTTTGTGGTGTGAGACCTTTTTTCAGCAAACTCCTAGCTATGTACTGAGAAATTCGGTACGAAATTCAGTGCTAGGTAAAATTAAAGAAGTATAGGCTCACCCCACAAGTACAAATGACCTCAACCCTGCTGAACTTTCCTCGTCTTAATGCCCCGAAGCTGCACCAGTTGGCTAATGGTTTGACCATAGTCGCAGAGCAGATGCCTGTTGAAGCAGTTAACCTAAGCTTGTGGGTTAACGTTGGTTCAGCCGCCGAGTCAGATACGATTAACGGTATGGCTCACTTTCTAGAGCATATGATTTTCAAGGGAACTGAGCGACTAGCAAGCGGCGAGTTTGAACGTCAAATTGAAGAGCGGGGTGCTGTTACCAATGCTGCCACAAGTCAAGACTATACCCATTACTACATTACGACTGCTCCCAAGGATTTTGCAGAGCTTGCCCCGCTGCAAATTGATGTCGTCCTGAATGCCAGCATACCTGACGCAGCTTTTGAACGCGAACGATTGGTAGTTTTGGAAGAAATTCGACGTTCTGAAGATAATCCTCGTCGCCGCACTTTTGGGCGGGCAATGGAGACAGCTTTTGATAAGCTACCTTATCGGCGTCCAGTTTTGGGACCAGAAACTGTCATTTCCCAACTACAATCTCAGCAAATGCGAGATTTTCATGCAACTTGGTATCAACCGCGCGAAATCACTGCTGTGGCTGTAGGCAATTTACCCGTGGAAGAGTTGATTGAAATTGTTGCGGATGGATTTGAAAAAGTCGCTAAAAATCAGCATTCAATACTCAGCACTCAGCAGTTACAGGCTAATCCTGAACCTGCGTTTACAGAAATTGTCCGTAGAGAATTTATTGACGAAAGCCTCCAGCAAGCAAGACTCGTGATGGTTTGGCGAGTCCCTGGGTTAAAGCAATTAGATAATACTTATGCATTGGATATTTTAGCGGGAATTCTAGGACATGGACTGACATCAAGGCTGGTGCGGGATTTACGGGAAGAACGGGGGCTAGTTTCCGGTATTTCTGTCAGTAATATGACGCAACAGTTGCAGGGAACATTTTATATTGCAGCTTATTGTGCGGTGGAGAACTTGCCAGCTGTAGAGGCTGGTATTGTCCAACATATCCGCAATCTGCAAACAGAGATGGTGACAGAAGCGGAAATTGCTCGCGTGCGGACGAAAGTGGCTAACAGATTTATTTTTGGTAATGAAACACCAAGCGATCGCGCCAACTTATACGGCTACTACCAATCAATGGTGGGAGATTTGGAACCAGCATTTAACTATCCAGCCCGCATTCAAGCACATGATGCAACTGACTTGATGCAAGCGGCACAAGAATTTCTTTCCCCAGATGCTTACGGTGTCGTTGTCCTCAAACCATTTTAGACTGGGGAGATGAGGAAGTTATCCCCCTCATCTGCCTCATCCCCTTATTCCCTATTGTATTGCCATGATGTGGACTGAAATTGATGCCCATATTAGCCAAGTGAGGAGCGAAAAATTTCAATCGTCGCAACGGCGTTCAGTTGGTGGCGGATGTATCAATCAAGGTTATAGTATCTCTGATGGTCAGCACACCTACTTTGTTAAGTTCAACCAAGCGTCGCAAGTTGCTATGTTTGAAGCTGAGGCGCTGGGCTTACAGCAAATGTATCAAACAGCAACAATCCGCGTTCCCAAACCCATTTGTTGGGGTACTGCTGGTAGTTCCGCGTATGTAGTTTTGGAATGGCTGGAAATGGGTTCAGCTAATACCAAATCTTGGGAAGAAATGGGGCGAAAGTTAGCGGCGATGCACCGATGGAACTCCCCTCAGTCCCCCCTTGGTAAGGGGGGAAGTCAGGGGGGTTTTGGTTGGGACATCAACAATACCATCGGTTCCACGCCTCAGATCAATACTTGGACGGCAGATTGGGCAGAGTTTTATGCCAAACATCGGCTGGGGTATCAATTCCAGTTGGCAAGGCGCAAGGGTGGTCATTTTCCTCAAGAAAAAGAGTTACTAGAGGCAATTCCTGAACTTTTGGCACACAAAGTGCAGCCCTGTTTGGTACATGGTGATTTGTGGGGAGGAAACGCTGGGTGTACTGTTTCAGGAGAACCAGTGATTTTTGATCCAGCTACTTATTTTGGCGATCGCGAAGTTGATATCGCTATGACGGAACTGTTCGGTGGTTTTTCAGCAGCGTTTTATCGGGGTTATAACGAAGTTTGGCAGTTAGATGAAGGGTATGAGCAGAGAAAAACTCTATACAACCTGTATCACGTCTTGAATCATTTCAATTTATTCGGTGGCGGTTATCTGTCGCAAGCGAACCGGATGATTGCTCAGATTTTGGGATAAATTTCGCGCAAAGACGCAGAGACGAGCCAGCGCTGCAGGAGGCTTTCCCGACAGCAGGCGTAAAGCTAATGTCGCTACAATTGCTATCTACTTTAGGACTAAACCCCGCACAAGTGCAGTTGATTTCAGGATTTATTGACACTTACCTCAAGTTGAATGCCGAAGAAAAAGCTGTGTTTGAAGAACAGCTTGCTAGGATTGAACCAAGGCAGCAGGAGGAAGTCATGCAAATCGTTACTAGCTGGATGGAAGAGGGGATTCAACAAGGATTACAGCAGGGAATGCAGCAGGAAGCAGCAACGCTTGTTCTACGCCAACTTAACCGTCGTTTTGGTAGAGTCACTCCCCAGTTGCAAGAACGTATTCAAAATTTGTCAACTACCGAGTTAGAGGATTTGGCTGAGGCGCTTTTGGATTTTACTAACATTGCTGATGTAGAGGCTTGGCTGGGGAATAAGTAGGGAACGGTGTGATGGATGCCCGTCAAACATGAATTACGAAACTGCTTATAAATTCTTAATTGACCAAACAGTCATAAACGAGGACAACCCAGATGCCTTGTTAATGCGTCTACAGCAAGGAAAACCACCAGTACCTGGTCAGATAACCTCGATTTTGTTGGCATTGAAAGTAGTATTTCAAGGTCTAAAAGATGCTACTGTTATAGACAAAGAATTAGCTTACGTTTTATACCAGTTAAGTATCAAAAGTCAACAGCTTTTTGCAGCCGGGCGCAGAGTAGGAGTTGAATGGCCACTGCTGTTAAAGGAAGATTTACTAAGAATAGCGATCGCAACTGAAAGTATCTTTTCTGGTAAATGGCAAAACTTACATTAACGATTTGGCAGTTCTACTTCCACCTTACGATTTGTCGTTTCATCATAGAAGGACTGTAATATTAGGTACAGACTACCTTTTGTAACAGCCACTCATACCAATTTTCTAATCCAGTTCCACTCAGTGCAGAAACCTGAAAAACTTGAATGTGGGGATTGACTTGCTGAGCGTATTCTATGCAACGCTGAACGTCAAATTGTACGTGAGGGAGCAAATCTATTTTCGTGAGAATCATCACCTGACTGGCACGGAAAATATGGGGATATTTTATCGGCTTATCTTCTCCTTCTGTAACCGAGAGAATCACGACTTTAAAAAGTTCTCCTAAATCAAATAAAGCCGGACAAACAAGATTGCCAACATTCTCAATCATCACCACTGAATTTAAAGGTGGATTCAGTTGTTGTAACCCTCGTTCCACCATCGCTGCATCTAGATGACAACCTGTTCCTGTGTTGATTTGAACAACTTGACAACCTGTTTCTTGAATTTTTTTGGCATCGTTTGTGGTTTCTTGATCGCCTTCAATAACGTTAATAGGTAACTGATGCTTTAAATCATTGATGGTTCGAGTTAACAGAGTCGTTTTTCCTGCACCAGGAGAACTCATAAGATTTAATGCGATGATATTTCGACCTTTGAACCATCCTCGATTTTGGGCAGCTATTAAGTTATTTTTTGCTAAAATTTCATGTTCTAAAGATATAGTTGTGCTATGTATATTGGCATGAATTTGAGATGCTTCAGTGATAGGGTCGTGACTATGGGAATGAGTTATGACAGTGCCATCTGGTAAAGTGTGAGTATGATGATGGTGCTGAGTATCACTTGAAGAATTGATTGTTGCTACTTCACCTGTCTCAGGATTGGTAATTTTGACTTCGGCATCATCAGAACAACCACAGGTTACACACATAGTTCCTCTATTTCTATTTCCTTAATTTTCAGTTCTTGCCCAGATATTAAGTCCAAATGCACACTACCACATTGACAGCTTCCAAAAGGTTTTTCTAAAGGAATTTCTGCACTGCATTGGCGACATTTAGCCAATCCTGGAGTTTCCAATATTTCTAACTTTGCCCCTTCTAAAACAGTACCTTGAGTACAAATATCAAAACAAAATTGCACTGCATCTGGCATAATGGCTGAAAGCTTACCAATTTCTAACAATATTCTTTTTACTTTTGTTCCATTGGCATATTCAGCCACAATTGCCACAATATTTTGAGTAATTCCTAATTCGTGCATTGATTTTCAATAGTCAAAGGATATTTTTGCAATGTAACGTAGCACAATAAAGCTTTTGCAAAAATAAAATTTAGGAAAATCAAACCACAGATGTAGGCGTAAGCCGTGCCGTAGGCTACACCGATAAATTATCTGTGTCCATCTGTGTGCATCTGTGGTTCAAAATATCCATTGCTCATAACTTTTGCAAAAAATTTAATTAACAAATTCTTGGTAACTGATCGCCAACAAGCATATCAACAATACGTTCAGTTCCAAAAACAGTTTTTAACAAGACAACACCAGGAGGTGAGGAAATAACTTCACCGATAATACAAGCATCTTTTCCGGCTGGGTGAGATTTCATCGCTGATAAAACAGTCTCAGCATTTTCGCGTCCTATTACCACCACAAACTTACCTTCATTTGCCAGATACAACGGGTCTAAACCTAAAATTTCGCAAACACCATTGACTTCTTCACGCACTGGTATAGACTGTTCATCTAAACGAATTCCCACACCAGAACTGAGAGCAAATTCATTTAAGACTGTAGCTAAACCACCGCGTGTGGCATCCCGCATAGCATGAATATCGGGACAGACATTAAGGATAGTTTCAACTAAACCATTCAACGGCTGACAGTCACTTTCAATATCACTGTCTAATGCTAATTCCCCACGGGCAATTAAAATTGCTGTGCCATGATTGCCCAATTCACCATTAATAATGACTGCATCTCCTGGCTGAATGTTGTGGGCAGAAACGTTAACTCCTGTTGGAATGACACCAATACCAGAAGTATTAATAAATAATTTATCTGCTGCACCGCGATGGACAACTTTCGTGTCACCCGTAACAATCTGTACACCAGCTTTTTTTGCGGCTGTTCGCATACTTTCGGCAACACGCCGTAAAGTTTCTACAGCCAGTCCTTCTTCTAAAATGACACTACAGCTAAGATATAACGGTTTGGCACCACTCATTGCTAAATCATTAACTGTACCATTGATGGCTAATTCTCCAATATCACCACCTGGAAAAAATAAAGGGTCTACAACGTAAGAATCAGTGGTAAAAGCAAGCCTGTCTCCCTGTTTCATGAGACTTGCCAAATCAAAGCTCGCTTGGTCTTCTAATTGAGAGAGAGTAGGATTATCAAAATTCTTGACAAAAATATCATCAATTAAATCGCGCATTGCTTTGCCACCGCTACCATGCGCGAGAGTGATATGAGTATCTCGCATTTTACTTCGATGACGGCGAAGTTTTTCGACTTTTTGAAACAGGAAATGCTGTGCTGAGTTAGAGAAGGAATTCATCCTAAATTCTGTTTAAATAAAATTTTTTTGTGGGATAGGTAAGGACACTTGTCCTAGATTAAGGCGGGCTTTCCTGCCCACCCCACAAACTTTCTACACCCTTAAACACGAATTCACTAATCCTCAAAGGTGACTTCTCCCGTAGTAGGGGAGGAGGTAGGGGGTTAGGTTTTTGATTACTAGACTTCTTGCAAAAATTCGGTTTAAAGATATTTGGAACCACAGATGTAGACGCCGGAGGCGCTGGTTCACCGCACGGCAGTGTCCTCATCTGTGTTCATCTGTGGTTTCATTTTCATAAATTTGGCTTTTGCAAAACACTTACTGAATCGGTTCTCTAGCCGCGACTCTAGGCAAAACATAGTGACCCAATCCAGAACGATTTCCGAGATTAACCCCTAAAAGCTTGAGGTAATTCCCCATCGCTAACTGGATTGGTTCCCATTTTTCTAGCGCCGCCACCACATCCCCGCTAGATTCCTGTAACTCTTGTGCGAGTTCGATCGCATTCGTGACAGCTTTAAAAGTGCCAGCAGCCGTATGAGGTCGAACCACAAATGCAGCATCGCCGATTAAACACACCCGCCCGAAAACCATACGCGGCACTGATAAGTCGTAGATGGGTTGAATAAAGGGTTTTTCTGTCACCTCAAATAGATACTGAAAGATTTCTGGTAGATATCCCTTTGCCGCCACTCTCATCTGTTGGATGACTGACTCTCGGACTTCTCCTTGAGGCAGGAAAAACTTCCGCACTCCTCCTTCGCAGTCAGTCATCACTGTCTTCAACTCGTCACCATCTAGAACATCAAAGTACCAAAGCCAGTTGATGCGACGTTTCCCTTCGTCTAATTCCCCATTTGGTCCAGGTACCAGATAGCATAGTGCCTGCATGCCGGATCCGTGAAACAAGGTAAATTGTTCGGCGAGAAATTTCGCAACGTCTGAGGAAAGAAGACTTTCGTCTATCAGTCCTCGCCATGCTACATACCCTGCATACTGCGGAACGGCATCCGGTAGCAGTTGTTGGCGTATGGTTGAATCAACACCGTCAGCCCCAATAAGGAGGTCACACTTTTCTTTCCGTCCGTCTTCAAAGCGGACTACTACACAGTCGCCACTCTGCTCAACACCAATAACCTTACTTCCTTGATGGTAGTGTTGATCTGGGAAAACTTTCCGCAGTTGACGATACAACATATGCCAAGAAGTCATCAATTGAGGCGCTGATTCTTCCCAGATGATGCTGCCGTCTCCAATAATGTACTGTCTCTTCCACGAAGTCACACCCAACGCTTCTGCTGTGGTGATACCATGTTCTGCCAGAAACCGATTGATTTCCATTTGTAGGACAAGACCAGCACCTCGACTTTGCACACCACTAGGCGTAAGATTTGCTTCATTGTAGGAACCACGCTCAAAAATTTCTACATCACAACCGATGCCGCGTAGGGCTAACCCTGCACATAGACCACCCATTGAACCTCCTGCAATTACGACGCGCAGGCGTTTTGAGCTGTGTTGTGTGATGCCGTGGTTGAGTTGCATGGAGATGGTTCTGTTGTTGTTTGTGTCACAGTGTTAAAGTCTACAGGATTGACTTTAATACTGAAAGTGACAAAATAATTCATAATTCGTAATTCGTAATTATGTTATGGTTTTCTCACCATGTCTACCACTATTTCTCAGACATCATTTTCTTAGTACAGCATTTCATGAATTCGTAACGTTTTTAAACGCTAAGGGGCGCTGAGGTAAACGCAAAGGTACACAGAGTCTTCATTCAAGTTTTCGCTATGAACTTATGGAATCATGTACTTAGGGATTTCCAAGAAATAAATTATTCAACTTGTGGGGTGGGTATCCTTACCCGCCCAGTTTATAGGACGGGCTAGAAGCCCATCCCACAAGAAAAGTTGGATATTTTTTAATTTGGAAGTCCCTTAGCAACATGAGAATAGCGACCATACTTATAGTAAGCTGCACAAGCACCTTCAGAAGAAACCATACAAGTTCCAATCGGTGTTTCTGGAGTGCAAGCTGTACCAAAGACTTTGCATTGCCAAGGCTTCAAAACTCCTTTTAGGATTTCTCCACATTGACAAGCTTTATGGTCAGCAACTTTTAGATTAGGAATGGTAAATTTTACTTCTGCATCAAATTCCGCATATTCAGCACGCATTTTAAATGCAGAATTGGGAATTTCATCTAACCCCCGCCACTCAAAACTTTCTCGAACTTCAAAAACTTGATTCATGGCGGCGATCGCCACCGAATTTCCGGCTTCTTCTACCAAGCGATTATATTGATTTTCTACTTCACAACGATTTTCAACAATTTGTTGTAATAGCATCCAAACTGATTGGATAATATCTAAAGGTTCAAAACCAGAAATCACAATAGGTTTTTGATACTGTTGGGAAATAAACTGATAAGGTTCAGTACCAATCACCATGCTCACATGACCAGGACCGATAAATCCATCAAGTTGCAAATCCGGATTATCTAACAGTGCTTCTAAGGCGGGAATCACGAGAACGTGATTGCAAAACATACTGAAGTTATGAATTTTTTCAGATTCTGCTTGCAGGATAGTCAAAGCAGTACTAGGGGCAGTTGTTTCAAAGCCTAAGGCGAAAAAGACAACTTCTTGATTGGGGTTATCTTTAGCAATTTGCAGGCTATCTAGAGGAGAGTAGACCATGCGAATATCTGCACCTTGTGCTTTGGCTTGCAACAAGCTTGTTGTGGAACCGGGAACGCGCATTGCATCTCCAAAGGTAGTGAAGATGACGTTAGGATTTTGGGAGATAGAGATAGCATCATCTAACCTTCCCTTTGGCATTACACAAACAGGACAACCAGGACCATGAATTAATTCAATTGCTTGCGGTAAAACATCTTCAATACCATATTTAAAAATAGAATGAGTATGACCGCCGCATACTTCCATGATTTTGATAGGCTTTTCTAGCTGTTGGCACAATTGTTCAATGGCACAAAGTAAAGCGTCAGCTTTTCTCGGTTCTCTGAATTCATCAACGTATTTCATATCTAGTTTTTATGAAAATTTTCGATTGACTTGTAATCAGCGCTGATATAGCAACAGCCAAGGTGGTTAGGACATCAACAGATGATAAAACCTAGACACAAAAAGACTTTTCACCTAGTCCCCAGTCCCCAGTCCCTAGTCCCCTGCTATACCAATTCTCTGTAACAATGCGCTTAATAATTACCCCCCGCCTTTGGCGTCCCCCCTTGCCAAGGGGGGACTACAGGGGGGTGGAATGAACCTCAACTTCATAGAGAATTGGTATGACTAGGAACCCATTGCTATCACTTCTGCTAATTCTTCCAAAATTTGCAAGGTTTCCATAGCTTCTTTTTCGTTAATTCTATTCATAGCAAAGCCCACATGAATTAACGCCCAATCGCCAACGCAAGATTCAACAGGATGCTGTTCATCAACAATGCAAGCAATATTAACTTGACGCTTGACACCACCAACGTTGACAACAGCTAATTTTTGTTTAACGTCGGTTATTTCTATGATTTGACCGGGAATTCCTAAACACATTTTATATTTTCCGTTTTTTTATGAACCGCTGAGACGCAGAGGACGCAGAGGAAGGAAAAAAGAGAGAGTATTGCGTAAAGCATTTAGTGTTGCTATATTGTAATTTTTATAAATTTAACAAGAAACTAACAAAAAGTATTAATTCATTAATTGGGCGGCTGCAATAACAGCTTGTCCTAGGGATAAACCACCATCATTAGCTGGAACTAAGCTGTGAGTAAGGACATTGATTTCCAAAGCTTGTAAGCGTTTGCTAACTTGTTCTAACAGAATACAATTTTGAAAAACACCTCCTGTTAGCACAACGTGATAAATGTCATTTTTCTGACGGAGATTATCAACCATTTCTACAATGGCATGAGCTAAGCTTGTGTGAAATTTAGCAGCAATCATTGCTTGAGGAGTATGCTGCTGTAAATCATTTAGCAAGGCTTGCCACATGGAACGTGAATCTATATGATAAATACTATCTGAAACAACAAAGTTAAAATAATAATTTAAATTTTCTTTATTATCTAAAATAGTGGTATCAGCTAAAGCTTCCATTTCAATTGCTGCTTGTCCTTCATAGCTACATTCTTCTCGGCAGATACCAATTGCAGCGGCTACAGCATCAAATAAACGTCCTACTGATGAAGATAGAGGAGAGTTAATTTCTTTTTCTATCAGCTGATTCAAAAGTTTCAGTGGCTTTTGTTCAAGAAATTCTACAATTTCTAAATTTCCGTATTTTTGTTTTAATTCGTCCCAAGTAAAGGCAGATATTAACTGGGCGTAAGTGTTACGCCAAGGTTCTTTCATTGCTTGTTTTCCACCAATCATTGCCACTGGCTTAAATGTCGCCAGCCTCTTAAACTGGCGATAATCTGCTAACAAAAATTCTCCGCCCCACAGTGTTCCATCTTCGCCATAACCCAATCCATCTAATGCAATGCCTAAAACAGGTGGTGAGTTAATTTGTAAACCATTTTCTGCCATGCAAGCAGCAATATGGGCGTGATGATGTTGGATGTGGAGTAGGGGCACGGCAGTGCCGTGCCCGTACTGATTGGAAACTGCGAGTTCTTTACCAAATTTGGTAGATAGATATTCGGGGTGTAAATCAACAGCAATGGCTTCTGGTTGATGCTCAAATATATTTAAGTACAGATTGAGCGTGTCCTGATAGGATTGAAAAGTGACTGCATTTTCTAAATCTCCCTGATGTTGAGATAAAATTGCTTTCCCATCTCGCAATAAACAAAAAGTATTCTTTAGCTGGCTGCCCATTGCTAAAATTTGAGGAACGCTTTCAAAACCTGGTGGTAAATTGATAGACGCTGGTGCGTATCCTCTAGCGCGACGGATGGTTAGCACTTTATCCTCAACAACCCGCACTACCGAATCATCTACTCGGTTAACAATATCGCGATTATGTAGGAGAAAATAATCAGCAATCTTTCCTAACTTCTCACGCGCTTCGACATTATCAATACATTGCGGTTCATCAGAAAGATTGCCACTTGTGAGAACAATCGGGCGATTCATCCGCCTCAAAATGAGGTGGTGTAAGGGTGTGTTAGGTAGCATAAAACCCAAGGTGTTTTGCCCCGGCGCAACTGAGGGCGCAATTGATGGTTTTCCGTGTTTTCGGAACCCCACCCCCAGCCCCTCCCCGCAAGCGGGGAGGGGTGCGGTAGGCGGGATGGGGTCTTCGTTTTGTAGGTTATTAGACAAACTGAATATGACTTCTTGTCTCCCTATTCTTCCACTTCCCCTTTCGTCGTCGTCTCCCCCTTTTGCCTGAATTAACACGATAGGCGCAGCGGGACTTTCCAGTAATTCTCTTTCTTTGGGGTTGGGAGTGCAATACTCTTCAATAACTTCCATGTCTTTTGCCATTAAAGCAAAAGGCTTTTGATGGCGCTCTTTACGCTGGCGCAGTTTTTGCACAGCGTTTTCCTGGGTGGCGTCGCAAGCTAAATGAAATCCACCTAGCCCTTTTATGGCAACAATCTCGCCTTTTTGTAACAGGGTACAAACGGCATCAACATCGTCAAGCATAGAAAACATATGAGGTGTAATTGGTTTACTATCGGAACGTTCTAACCAAGCTTTAGGACCGCAAACCTGACACGCTACGGGTTGGGCATGAAACCGACGGTTTGCGACATCGTTATATTCCTGACGACACTCTGCACACATGCCAAAAGCAGCCATACTTGTGTTGCGGCGATCGTAAGGCATGGCGCGAATGATGCTTAGTCGGGGACCGCAATGAGTACAGTTCGTGAAGGGATAACGATACCACCGGCTGAAAGGGTCAAAGATTTCCGCTTTACATTTTCCACAAGTGGCAGCATCGGGAGGAATTTCTGTTGTCACCACGCTGCTGACACTTTGAGAAATGACAAAATCATGGAAAATTGATTTGCCTTCATAACGCTTGCGCGTTACTTCATCAATTCTCGCCAGTGGCGGACATTCTTTCTGTAATTTTTGAACAAATTCTTCTATAGATTCTTCGCGACCAGATGCCCGAATTAAGACACCTTGGCCGTCATTACAAACTTCGCCTTGTAATCCGTATGCTTTTGCAAGTCTATATACAGTGGGGCGAAATCCCACTCCTTGAACGGTACCGCGAACCCTGATTTCTTCAGTAGACATAAGATTTTAATGAATCACGTAGATGCAAAGAAGACAAAGAACTCAGAACT
This sequence comes from Kalymmatonema gypsitolerans NIES-4073, assembly GCF_002368435.1. Taxonomy (GTDB): domain Bacteria; phylum Cyanobacteriota; class Cyanobacteriia; order Cyanobacteriales; family Nostocaceae; genus Kalymmatonema; species Kalymmatonema gypsitolerans. The sequence goes on along the minus strand of NZ_AP018268.1, from coordinate 7,843,546 downwards.
CAGAATGCAGAATACAGAATGACTCCAAAGATAAATTAGCTAAGTAAACAGACATAATTAAACGTAGGATGTGTTAGGCGCAGCCGCAGGGCATCAATCCTTTGAAGAGCATGGGTTACGCTATTGCTAACCCATCCTACTACTTGCCACTCAGTCACACAGAACCTCTTCTTATGTGTTCCTACTGTGGGATTCTGAGTTATTAGTTATTTTCCAAAGTAAAATTCGGTTATTTCCTGAATCTGCTATGACCGCAGTATTTCCACATACTTTGATTCCGTACGACCAATTTAAACTATCTCTTTTTGGTAGCCCAAAATCGCGATTTTCGCTTTTACTTTGAAAGTTTATTTGTCCAACAAGCGCATGACTTTCTGCATTTTGTAAAGACAGAATTGATTGTGGCTTTTTCCACCCTAAAACCCTTGAATTAGCAGTATCGGTAACGAACAGCCACTCACCAGCAGCAGCTACACCGTAAGGCATACTCAAACTGTTGGCACTGGGGAAATAAACTCCTTGATTGATTTCCACAGAATCAAAAGTTTTTTGTCCTAACACCACTGCACAAGGAGTATTATTTTCTGTTGGTATGCCCTGCCAAATCATCACGCGGTTATTCCCCGCATCCGTGACAACTAAATTTTCTCCCCAAACCGTAATGTCATGGCACCAACGCATACTGGATGCTGAGGGAGTACCGCCGCCATTTTCATCGCGGGAGATCATATCTGGTTGTCCCAAGACTAAATCGGCAGGTTGACCATTTTCTTCTGGTAATTGATGCCAAATTAATACTCGGCGATTTCCTGTATCAGCAACAAATAGCTTTCCTTGATGATAGAAAACTCCATAACACCAGTTCAAAGTGTTGGCTGCTGCTTTTTGGGTTCCTCGGTTGGGTTCATTCTCCGTAAAATGAGTTTGACCTAATACTAAATCGGCTGGAACATTGTTGTCTTCTGGCAGTTTTTTCCAAATCAAAACGCGATGATTCCAAGCGTCTGCGACTGCTAAACCTTGACCACAAGCACAAATTCCAGTTGGTACACTCAGTGTTGCCCTTCCAGGGTTGCCTTTAGCATTTTGTCCTTCATGATTAAAGTCAGGTTGTCCAATCACCCAATCAGCAGGTTGACTATCTTGAGTCGGTAAATTCTGCCATCCTAATAAACGATGATGTCCTGTATCTGATACCCACAATGGTCCATTTTCTGATATCAAGCAGGCACCGCGAGGACCAAACATTTCTCTGCTGCTAGGTGCAACAGGCATGACTAATTGACCTTCAAGAGTCTTTCCTAAAATGACTTCTGCACCTTGAGGAAAAAGAGGTAAAAGTTGGGGAACTTTTGCCGCTTCTGTTTCATCTATTGGTGTAAGAGTCATTTCAGTTCCTGTGTCCATCGGTAGATTTGGGATTATGCGGCTTTTTTACCCTCAAATAAATTTGGGCAAAAATCTCAAATGAGTGGAAAATAATGGAAATCTCTTTGATAGTTAATCGTCTGTAATCTGTCAAAACAGGTTTTAGCTTTCAGTTTGAAGTTTTTCAAGACTAAAGCTAAAAAATTACTTCAACTTGATATCTTTATGTAGAAATGGCATAAGTATACCAGTCAAAAAGCTTGAGATGACAACTGGTATCCAAAGGCTAACTGTAGTTTGTGCAAGTAAGAACAACAGTAGCGCACTTACACCAATACCAATTGCAGTTTGCCTAACAAATTGCATGGGATCGCGCAGTAGCTTTCCCCGAAAAAATAACCTAGCGCTAAACCATCCTATCTCTAACATGATTCCTCCTAAAAGTTTCTCAAGGCATTCAGCACTATGAGTCCTAAGATAATTCCAGGAATGACGCCCGCCGGACCAAAAAATCCGCCTAGCAGTGCCGCTAACTGATAGCCTAAATCTTTCCCGGCTAAAATCATCCCGCCAATAGCACCGCCAACTATAGATAAAGCTGTTGCTACTAAAAACCACACAAATCCTGTCATGAGATTCAAATCGCCAGCCGTTAAGCTTGTGAGGAAATCTCTCAAAGTCTGATTTGTCAGAATATCTGTCATTCTCATCTCCTGAATGGAAATTGTTAGTTGTTGGTTGTACAGGCGCACTCTCATGAAAGCGTCTCTACACAAGAAGCACTAACTATTGTCTATTTCTGTCTCAACTTCTTGCAGCATCTGTACGACAACTTCCGCTTGTTCTATTTGTCCATGTTGAGTGAAAATTTCCCAAGCTTCTTGATAATAGGTACGCGCTTGCCGCAGATTTTTCAGATTCCCGGCTTCTGGTTTTTCCGGGTTATCTGGTAAGTTGAATAAGGCGTTGGCTTTATTAGAAATGGTGTTGGCGTATTCCAAAGGTGTGTCTTTGGGATCGCGCACTTTTAACGCCTCGTCATAAGCAGCGATCGCCCGCAAAATATTCTCCAAAGGATGCGAACTCGGTAGATATTGCAAAGCGTTACCCAGGTTATTTTGCAACATCGCATATTCCCTTGGATGGTTTATTAACCGAATATGCTTCAGTGCCTCCTCAAATGTCTGCACTGCTAACCCTTGACGCAACGATTCTTTTTCTGATGTCAGGGGCATGGAAAGGTAAGCAATTGCAATATTATTGTGTAAAATTGCATATTCCTGCGGGTACTTCTGCCAGGTAAACACCTGCAAAGCTTTCTGATAAGCTTGGATGCTATCGGTCATCCGCGCTAAATTGAATGGTACAAGCGATTGCAGCACTAACCCTAAATTCATTTGGGCTTCCGCCACTTCCTCTTGCGGCGCAAACTCCAGCAAAATAGGTAGCGCTTCTTCTAATCGTTGTTTCGCTTCTAACAACAGTTGTTCCCCAACATCAGGAATTGCCTTTAGGGCAGTTGCCATTCCTGCCTTTGCCCTAGCTTTCCACAGCAGATTATCCTCAGCGCACAATTCATGCGCTTGATGACACAATGAAACTGCATTCCACAAATCTTGGGCAGTTTTTGGCTTTTTTTGAAAGCCCTGCGCCATTTCAATCAGCATCTCAATTTTTTCTTGTGTCGTTGCTGAAGACGAAGCAATGACAGCCATTGCCGCCTTCACTGCTGAATCTGTCATGCTGGGAGTCATTACTACCTTCCTAAAGCAGGTTGGAGAAAATTCAGTCTTTCAAGTTTGCATACCCTTAAGACGCAACTAACATGGCGCATGGCGTCTTTGGGCTGTACCAACCAAGCTTGTTCACGCAGAGGATAAGTCAATTCAGTAGGACTTAGGCATACTCTACGAATTCTTGGCGTTCTAGCCTACGGCGCTTAGTCTTTTTGCTAGAAGTTTGATGAATACTCCTTGAATTGATTAAGTCTATTTTCTTTTAATATAAAACATTTGATGAGAAATAAATAGAATGTTCATATGAAGTTTTATCTAAGAAAATTTCATAAAAATAGATTTTTATTGCCCTTGTATTTAAAGACTATATTTTTCAAGCAAGTCTTGACTTCATGTCATAGTTAATCGGCAAAAAGCTTTATAGAGATATCACTTGCTTTTTTCTTAAAATCATACTGTTAATATATTAACTCTGCTGGCTCAACGAGAATGTTATTGGATAACTGTTTCGGAAAAAATAGAATATATTTCAATTCAAAGAAGATAAAATTTTATGTAAGAAATAAACAATTGAATCAAAAAATACATGATATTAGAAATAGAGGGAAAAAAACAAGTGAGACGCTACAAACAACGTCACCTGAATCATGCAGGGTAAACAATAAAAATAAAGATAGCTGATGACGAACTTACTATGGCTACAAGGTGGTGCATGTTCAGGCAACACCATGTCATTTCTTAACGCAGAAGAACCCACAGTTTGTGATTTGGTCACTGACTTTGGCATTAACGTCCTTTGGCATCCATCGCTCGGATTGGAACTAGGTGCAAACTTGCAGACGATGCTGTGGGAATGTCTTATGGGCAAAATACCCTTGGATATTCTGGTATTTGAAGGCACAGTTATCAACGCACCGAATGGCACTGGAGAATGGAATCGTTTTGCCGATCGCCCGATGAAAGACTGGTTAAACGACTTATCGCAAGTTGCCAACTATGTCGTCGCCGTGGGAGACTGTGCTACCTGGGGAGGAATTCCCGCAATGGCACCCAACCCTAGCGAATCTGAGGGATTGCAATTTCTCAAACGCAAAGAAGGGGGCTTTTTAGGGAAAGAATTCCGGTCAAAATCCGGATTACCTGTAATCAACATTCCTGGATGTCCTTCGCACCCCGACTGGATTAGCCAAATATTAGTGGCGATCGCCACCGGTCGAATTGGCGATATTGTTCTTGATGAACTACATCGTCCGCAAACCTTCTTCAACACCTATACCCAAACAGGTTGCACCCGCAACATCCACTTTGCCTACAAAGCATCAACCACCGAATTTGGTCAACGTAAAGGATGCTTGTTTTACGACTTAGGTTGTCGTGGACCAATGACCCGTTCTTCCTGCAACCGCATTTTGTGGAACCGCGTCTCCTCCAAAACCCGCGCGGGGATGCCCTGTTTAGGTTGCACCGAACCCGAATTTCCCTTCTACGACCTCAAACCCGGAACCGTATTTAAGACACAAACTGTCATGGGAGTTCCCAAAGACTTACCCGCAGGAGTTAACAAAAAAGATTATGCCCTAGCCTCCATCGTGGCAAAAGACACAATGCCCGAGTGGGCAGAAGACGACTTTTTCACAGTTTAGTCAGTGGTTATGGCGGTTTCCATTTTAGTGCAGTACGATTTTGACCCCACCCCTTACCCCTCCTCCGCAGTCGCCTCAACGGGGGGAACCCCCCTTCGGGTTCGCAGTCCCCTACGGCGGGAAACCCGCCTGCAGGGCTGTCTCACCGCACGGCGCTGCTCTCCGCAAGCGAGGAGGGGAAAATACTTCCCCCTCTCTGCTTAGCGGAGAGGGGGTTGGGGGGTGAGGTTCCGGCTGTATGAGAACCAAGTAACAACCACTATAAATTTCACCTTAGTTAGTGGTTATGGTGGTTTCCATTTTGGTGCAGTACGATTTTGACCCCACCCCTTACCCCTCCTCCGCAGTCGCCTCAACGGGGGGAACCCCCCTTCGGGTTCGCAGTCCCCTACGGCGGGAAACCCGCCTGCAGGGCTGTCTCACCGCACGGCGCTGCTGTCCGCAAGCGAGGAGGGGGGGAAAATACTTCCCCCTCTCTGCTTAGCGGAGAGGGGGTTGGGGGGTGAGGTTCCGGCTGTATGAGAACCAAGTAACAACCACTATAAATTTCACCAAAGGACGAATGATACAGGACAAAGGACAAATGGGAATCCAAACATTAGACATATCGCCCCTAGGCAGAGTCGAGGGCGATTTAGATGTCCGAGTGGAAATAGAAGATGGGCAAGTCGTAAACGCTTGGACACATGCCGAACTCTTCCGAGGATTTGAAGTTATCCTGCGCGGTAAAGACCCCCAAGCAGGATTAATTGTCACACCTCGCGTCTGCGGTATCTGCGGTGCTTCTCATCTCACCAGTGCGGCTTGGGCATTAGATACCGCTTGGGGAACAGAAGTTCCGCGCAATGCGATTTTGGCAAGAAACTTAGGTCAAATTGTCGAGTCAATTCAAAGCATACCCCGCTACTTTTACGGTTTATATGCGATTGATTTGACCAATAAAAAGTATCGGTACAGCCCTTTTTACCAAGAAGCATGCAGACGCTTTGCTGCCTTTACTGGCAAATCTTACGAACTTGGCATCACAATTTCTGCCAAACCAGTAGAAATTTACGCCTTATTTGGCGGTCAATGGCCCCATTCTAGCTATATGGTTCCTGGTGGCGTGATGTGTTCCCCCACCTTAACAGACGTGACTCGCGCTTGGTCGATTCTGGAATACTTCCGCACTAATTGGTTAGAACCGATGTGGTTGGGTTGTTCTTTAGAACGCTACGAAGAAATCAAAACTTATGAAGACTTTATGGTGTGGTTGGACGAAAACCCAAGCCATGCCAATTCTGATTTAGGTTTTTATTGGCGCATGGGTTTAGATATTGGTTTGGATAAATATGGTGCTGGTGTAGGTAAATATGTCAGTTGGGGATATTTACCTCATGAAGCAAAATACCAAAAGCCGACAATTGAAGGGCGCAATTCTGCCTTGATTATGAAGAGTGGAGTGTATGATAGTTTCACCGACACTCATACTCTCATGGATCAAACTTTCGTCCGCGAGAATACAACTCACTCCTGGTATGAGGAACTGACAGAGGACATTCACCCGTACGATCGCACGACCAAACCAGCCCAGAACAATGCCAAAGACTTCACAGGGCGATACTCTTGGTCAACAGCAGTGCGTCACAAAGAACTCGGACGCTTGGAAGCAGGACCACTCGCACGTCAGTTAGTGGCGGGTGGTAAACATGGAGAATCTTGGCAACACTTCGACGGGTTTATCCTGGATGCCTTCAGGCAAATGGGTGGGGCAAGTATCCATCTGCGGCAGTTAGCACGAGTTCACGAAATTGTCAAGTTGTATCGCCAAGCAGAACGCTGCTTGCGCGAATTCCACCTGAATGACCCCTGGTATATCAAACCCAAAGAAAAAGATGGACGTGGTTGGGGTGCAACCGAAGCAGCGCGGGGTTCCCTGTGTCACTGGTTGGAGATTGAAGGTGGTAAGATTAAAAATTACCAGATTATGGCTCCCAGTACCTGGAATATTGGACCGCGTGACGCTGAAGGAATACGTGGACCTATTGAAGAAGCTTTAGTTGGGACACCCATTTACGACTCAACTGATCCAGTAGAAGTGGGTCATGTAGCGCGATCGTTTGATTCTTGTCTGGTTTGCACCGTTCACGCCCATGATGCAAAGACAGGTGAGGAATTGGCGCGTTTTCGTACTGCGTAGGGTGCGAAGCGCGAGAGTACAGCACCACCTGATTTGTCAACCACGGTACAGCGTAGGTGCATTTTTGCCTTGTTCCCAGTCTCTGGCTGGGAATACCATTGGGAGGCTCTGCCTCCCTTACTTGCGTTACTAGCCGCTTAAACCGCATTTCCAGGTAGAACCTGGAAACGAGATTTTAGAAGAGTTTCAGCTTAAATTGACACCAATGGCATCTGGTCCCCCCAGTTTATAGGACGGGCTAGAAGCCCATCCCACAAAAAAAAGTTGGATATTTTTAATTTGGAAGTCCCTTAACGCACCACCTCATCAAATTTGCCTCAACGGACAGGTACACCGTAGGATGCGAAGCGCAAGAGTAGCGCACCACCTCATCAAATTTGCGTCAACGCACAGATAAAATCTTCAGATACTCAGTAGCGACCCAACCTTCAGAAGCAACCCATTGGTTAGATTTAACCTTAATCCAACGAAACCCGTCATTATCTTTGCCTTCGCCGTATACGGTGACTCTTGACCCATTGGGAATCTTACCAAGTTCACGAGCACTCGTGTCCGGTTGTTCCCGAACATTCAAACCACTTGTAGCATTGATAACGATGACCTCTGCAACACCACCAGAACCACCAGATGTTTCTGGCTGGATACTTACATGGTTTTTAAAGACATACCAAGTGTCGTACTGAGGACATCCAGCATTTCCGACTTTATCAAACAGAGTCACTCTGTAGTGGTCTGTGTCTGCGTCTGCTTTATCCCTAACTCTAAATGTCTTCCCATTGCTAATATTATACTTTTCACAAAGTCCAAGCTGACTTGAGTCCTTGAGACTCTGTTTGAAATTCGTTCCACTTGAGTATGTGACTTTTAATATGTATGCCATGAACGCATCTCCTTGTTGGATTTTTCAACACCTATTAGATGGTAATGTATGTTGAAGAACACGCACACTGAGGTAGAAAGTTCTTGTCCTTTTTTTATGTCCTCACTTTTTGGAACACCCAGCAGGAGTAGACCCCAAAGCATTGGCGTTGGATGCATGGGAGATGAGGGTAACGTTCCCCTTGCCATCGAATACCCAACCTGTAGCAGGGACAATTTTCACAGCATCAGCTTTTGATGGTGGTTTAGCTGCGCTTCCTTGTGAACGTTGCTGTTGTGATGTAGTAGCTTCCGTGCGAGTGTCTGACCAGACAACATCAGTGCTGAGGGGTTCGTAGGGGCTGGGAGGCAAACCACCGCGTCCGGTGATCGTAAATTTGCTTTTATCTGTGTCAGAATCTGTGGCAGCAATGGCATCACAGCCAGTGTTTGCTATTACGTTTGATGTATCTGCTAACACTGTGGGGAGTTCGACGAATCCTTTGCTTGGGTCAACATCCGGTGTATTGATAATGACTTCACCGCTTAAAGTTGGGTTGGTTAGAGAAAATGCTGTGATGTCGTTAGTTTGTAACTGTTGCGGGTTAAGTTGATTTGGGTTATCAGTTCCCAAGCCGCCCACCAAGTCTTCTCGACTACGCTGAGTGAAGTTAAAAATGCCTAAGGAATTGATATTGATTCTACCACCAGTGCCATTGAAAGCATTGGCGGTAATGTCGCTGTTTTCATTAGGGACACCAACAATAAAGCCATTGGGAGCGTTGATAGTGATGTTACCGCCATTACCACCTTGCTGTGCAGTACCCGCAGTGGCAGAGATGAAACTTCCACGCCGTAGCAGCACTAAGTCTCCGACTCGCAGGTTGATATTACCGCCATTACCTGATGCTGATTCAGCGCTGAAGCTCGCTCTGTTGTCCAAACGAATTTGGGGTGCGGTCACTTCAATGCTACCTGCATCCCTTTTTCCAGCGCTGGCGGCATAAAGTGAAGCGTTATTGGTTAAAGACAGAGAATCAGCGCTAATTTGTATGTTTCCACCTTTTCCTTCTCCATCGGAGCCTATTGAGGTGAAAGCATAGCTGCCATCAAAAGAGACATTACCACGGACATCAATTATCACATTCCCTGCATCCCCTCGTCCAAAGCTGCTGGCAAAAAGTGAAGTGCCATTGGTTAAAGACAGAGAATCAGCGCTAATTTGTATGTTTCCACCTTTTCCTTCTCCATCGGAGTCTACTGAGCTGGAAGCACGGCTGCCATCAAAAGAGACATTACCACGGACATCAATTATCACATTCCCTGCATCCCCTCGTCCAAAGGTGCTGACAAAAAGTAGAGCGTCATTGGTTAAAGACAGAGAATCAGCGCTAATTTGTATGTTTCCACCTTTTCCTTCTCCATTAGAGCCTACTGAGCTGGAAGCACGGCTATTATCAAAAGAGACATTACCACGGACATCAATTATCACATTCCCTGCATCCCCTCGTCCAAAGCTGCTGGCAAAAAGTAGAGCGTCATTGGTTAAAGACAGAGAATCAGCGCTAATTTGTATGTTTCCACCTTTTCCTTCTCCATTAGAGCCTACTGAGCTGGAAGCACGGCTATTATCAAAAGAGACATTACCACGGACATCAATTATCACATTCCCTGCATCCCCTCGTCCAAAGCTGCTGGCAAAAAGTGAAGTGCCATTGGTTAAAGACAGAGAATCAGCGCTAATTTGTATGTTTCCACCTTTTCCTTCTCCATCGGAGTCTACTGAGCTGTAAGCACCGCTGCTATCAAAAGAGACATTACCACGGACATCAATTATCACATTCCCTGCATCCCCTTTTCCATAGGTGCTGGCAGAAAGTAGAGCGTCATTGGTTAAAGACAGAGAATTAGCCGTAATTTGTATGTTTCCACCTTTTCCTTCTGCATTGGAGCCTACTGAGCTGAAAGCACGGCTATTATCAAAAGAGACATTACCACGGACATCAATTATCACATTCCCTGCATCCCCTCGTCCAAAGGTGCTGGCAGAAAGTGAAGCACCATCAGTTAAGGAAAGTGAGCCAGATGTGACATTAATGTTTCCCCCTTTACCAATCGCCCCACTTCCCAATGTGCTGATAATACCACTAGGGAATCCGTTTTTCACCCCAGCGATCGTCACTGCTCCTGTGACATTAACGTTGACATTCCCCGCCTGACCTTGTCCTACTGCTTGGATATCAGATGCTCCAAAAATCTCGGTTTGCAGTCGAGCGCCATCTTGTAATGAGAATGAACCTGAATTGATGGTAATGTTACCCCCCCTACTACCTGCAATACTGACAATGCGTGCATTAGAGACAAAAAGCCCATCAGATGCTTGTATAAAAATATCCCCAGCTTTTCCCTGTCCAGCAGAATTTGCAAACACTGTTGCACTATTTTTGACATTCAAATTCCTAGTTTCTACTTTTAACTCTCCAGCATTGCCAGAACTGCCAGAACTAGTTCCTGTATATAACCCACTCTCATATATGCCTCTACCTAATAATTCCACTGAATCAGAAGCTTTAATTGTCAGATTTCCACCCTTACCTGAAGATGTAATAAAAGTTGACACGTATGCTCCATCAGTAGTGGTTAACTTTCTTGTGTTAATGAGCAAATCCCCAGAGGAGCCTGCACCTTGAGATTCTGTCAGTAAACTACTAGCATACTTTCGATCTGCGGATTCTCCAATCAGTTCTACTGACTCAGTTGCATTAACAGTAAAATCTCCTCCAGGTTTTGAGCCAGAGGTAATAGACAAAATTGATGAACCATCTTTTACAGAAAGTTGTCTGCTTTGCACTTGGATGGAACCTCCGCCCTCTCCGCTTGCATCAACTGAAGCTTTTTGAGAAAGCAGGATATTACCAAAATTCTCAATACCTGAGTATCCTAAAGTAAAACCAGAATCCTTCTGAGTGAGGCTAACTAAGCCGGGTAAAGCAACACTTCCTAATTCAATTCTTCCTGATTCTGCTCTGAGATTAGCACCCTCTAGAACGATATCTCCACCAACAAGCGCTAAGGTTCTCCCTGGTTGCACTTGTAGTCCCGGAACATCACCCCGAATCGTTCCAAATGTAGATTTGTCGTAAGTTAAATTATGACCTGAACCTTGTACGGTTATTTTTCCTGGATTCTGTCCAAATTGCAAACCCAATGGAACACTTATAGTCAGCAATGGTGTTGTTTGGGTACCGTCTGTTCTAAACTCTGTGCCATCAGCAAATTTCAGACTACTAGCCGTACTTGCAAAGAAAGAGCCGCCAATCTCCAACCGCGCGTTTTGTCCAAAGACAATTCCATTGGGATTAATCAAAAATAGGTTAGCTGTACCTAGGGTGCGAATCAACCCATCAATATTAGATATTGACGAACCCGTCACGCGACTAATGATGTTCTGAATATCTACAGCATTGTTAAAGAAAGCTCCGCTACCAGTGCGAACAGAAAACTCTTGGAAGCTGTGGAACAAGTTGGTTCCTGCTTGCGTTCCACCAGTGATATTGAAGGTGTTGCCATTGATGTTGACGATGGAATTATTGGGGAGAGTTGCATCCGGTGTAATTTGAGCCAGAACACAATTTGCACTCAAAGTATATACACTACCAATCGCAATTCCTAATAAAGCGTCCCAACGAGTACTCATGGCAGACATTGCACCTCTCCAGACAGCAGTAGTTACTTAGTGTCTAGTAAACCATGATTATTGGTTTGATTTTTATTTTCAACTGCTGCTGTGTGCCTAAAATTACAGAAAAGTTAGGCACTAGGTTATGGCATTCATTTCACAGATAAAAGTAGTTAAAGGAACTTTGACTTGCTTTTTAAGCTCTATTTCTAAATTTTTTTAAGAATTATTAATATCCATTACAATCAACAGACCTGATTTCGGTATTTATAGAATCCAAAAGCATTCCAGCGCCAAGGTAATATCAAAAATGCGGTACAAGTCTAAACTAGATTGCGCTCCAGTAATGACTTGCCAAGGTTCTAACATTTTTTTCATAACAGCTTGTCTGTGCAATTACAGACTCTGGAGCACGAATTCAACCTAAGGTGGGCACTGGTTCCTGTCCACCTTCCTTGCTTATCGGTGAAGAGCAGTGCCCACCCTACAATTTAATGTTTTCTTTGTGCCAGCCCTAGGCGATGCTCCCTCCGGGAGCCGCGCAAGGCGCGATCGCAAAAAAGCTTTAGCCGCAGGATGCGATGAATACGACACAAAACCAATAAAGATGCCGCGTCTATTGGGTAAAATCAAAACTTTAATGCAAAAGGTGCAGTAGTTCCAGCGTCAGCGATGAAAAATCTCCAGACTCGTCATACTTGACTAGCAGTTGTTGCATCTCGGATGCTGTCAGTAGCCAATTGACTGCCATAGTGAAGGAAGTCCCAACACTCACTTTGCCTGGACAACTCACAGAAACTCCGTCAGGCAAAAAGAAACTTTCGTGTCCTTCCCAGCCCCAGTGTAGCTGAGTCACTACAGGCGCAGAAATCTTTAAATCAGGAGTCATAGTGACAGCGCTTCCTTGCCAATTGCCGCCCAGATTTCGTGGCAATTGAATGAGTTCAGTAGACCAGTATTGACTAGGAAACCTAGCAGCATCCTCGCGAATATTTGCCGTTCGGAATAAACTACCAAGCTCGTCATAAACGATGCCAACACTATGTCTTAATTCCTCATACTTAAAAAATAATTCAACTGCAAAATACGACCCTGTGTTTAACTTTTTTGATACCCAAGCAGCATGACCTGATTCAAAGAAAATGCCTCTCATAGATTCATTTTCTGGGTGAAAAAGTCCATTAGATAAGCTATTACAGAGTTGGTTATATTCCCAACTTTTTTCCAATGTTCTGCCGTCGGCGTATGCGTAGCGATTAGTTTGAACGATTTCGGTCTCTTCTGGATTACCCCGAAAGCTTCTGAGACTTTGAAACGATTCTGTTACCTCGCCTTGGGGAGAATATCTTGTCCAAATCCCCTGCCAGTCACGCAAATGGTTGTGAGTGAAATTCTTCCAATTTTGCTCTTTTAAATCCATAAAATATAACTTCTTTGCGTCTTTGGTAGTGTAATATAACATGCCATTGTTTAACTATTAGCCATCAGTTCTAAAATGCTTACAATTATTGGTTGCGGAAATCTCAACCGTAGTGACGACGCTGTAGGCGTACTCATTGCCCAACGCTTACAGCAATATCTTGCTCAACATCCTCATCCTCATATGCGAGTTTATGATTGTGGCACAGCAGGAATGGAAGTGATGTTTCAAGCAAGAGGCAGCAAAAAGTTAATTATTATTGATGCAAGTTCGACGGGTGCTGAACCAGGCGCTGTTTTTAAAGTTCCTGGGAAAGAACTGGAAGCCTTACCGGAACCTAGTTATAATTTGCATGATTTTCGCTGGGATCATGCTTTAGCCGCTGGTAAGAAAATATTTAAAGAAGACTTTCCCGAAGAGGTGACGGTTTATTTAATTGAAGCAGAAAATCTTGGTTTTGGGCTGGAGTTAAGCCCTGTTGTCCAACACTCTGCTGACTTGGTTTTTGAAGAAATAATTGCAATTATCAGACAGAGTGAAAAATAGTTTTAAATTTCTTTCAGAGGTTATTTAGAAAGTAAAAATAAAATTTTTGTAGGGTGTGTTAGGCGCGCCCTTTCGATACATTTGTAACGATAAACATGTTCAAAGCGCCTAACGCACTGCGATATAACATGGTGCGTTACGGCTTTAGCCTAACGCACCCTACTTATGATTTACTGAACCGTATGCGGTATGAGTAGCAGGAGCAATTTTTATTTGTCTAGGACATTTCCGGAAAGTTATTGACTTGGGATGTAAGTTGTATCGGCATAGTAGTATCTTGACATACAAGCTGGAGAAGAAACTCTCTTTACAACATATCGACAAATTTTCTAGATACTATTTATCTGCTATCTCACGCACTATATAAAAAATGTTACGACTTTATCACGTTTTGCTTGGTGTGATTTTGCTGGTGGTGTTCACACCGCTAGGATTTGTAAAATACGCTCTCCCCTACTTGTCTTCAAATAACCAATCACAGCCAACACCAGGACAAGCCAATGCTGCTCAAAAGCAGCCTCGAACCACATCCAGCAACTCTCAACCAAATCAAGGAAATATCTGGAAGAGTATCTTAGGACAAACAGCTGCCCCTCCTGGCTGGCAAGTTGCTGCTTGTGATGGAAATGCACCTCTGTTGTGCGTGTCATCAAATAAAAATATTTTGGGTACGGTTGAAATAGGAGTTTACCCACTGGAGAATCAACCGAATTTTCAACAGATGTTGGCAAAAGCTGGTATTCCACCGAGTTCAAATGTGGATTACCAAAAAGCCCAATACCAAAACCAGTTAGAAACCGCACTTAAACTTTGGGTTGCCGAGCATTACAATACTTTGGAGAAAGACCGTCGGAGTGTGTATAGTGACCGTATTATTTTCTCCGCCCAGTCTCCACAACAGGTATCGGTTGGTAAACTTCAGGGAATCCGTTATCGGTTTTTAGGAATTCAGCAAAAAGGTGGAATCCAAGAGCAGCATCTTGGTTATGTTGCCTTTGATGGTAAAGCACTTTATGTGATAACCACTGCCTTTGATCCAGGTTCGCAGACGGCTCAGTTCCAGAAACTGGAAAATTTTCAACGCTTTGAACCTTTCCTGTCAGCCACTGTGAAGGAAGTCAATTTGCCAAAGTAAGAAAAGCACGGCAATGCCGTGCTTTTACGGAAAAAGAACAAGCACATCACCTGATTTAATATACGTAACTTACCTGGGTTAGCAAACCAGCCATTGGGTTGATTTGCGTGTGAAGGCTGGAATAGTTACGGCTAGTTTTTTAAAGAATTTAGGAACCGCAGATGCACCGAGATAAAGGTAGATAAATGTATGCTTCATCCGGATGACAACTGCTATAATTACCTCTTTAGAAGTATATTTTTTTATAATTATTTGGTATCAGGTAATTGGTAATAGTTTATATTACCAATTACCTATAAAACGATTCAGTTAAATTTCAGCCGAAGCTCGCTCAATCAAGCGACGTGCTAAGGTTTGCGTGCCAGTATGTTCGTAGTAATTCGTTGATATATCCAGCAACGCCCCGAGGTAGTCTAACTTGTCACCTGCAAAGTCGGTAAAGTTTTGCAAGTTGTTGACTACCTTTTGTGGCGTTAAATTCTTCGAGGCAACCAGACCACTCATCCAACCACTCACTGAGTTGAAGCTTTCACCGATAAAGTTCAGTTTACTACTGGAATTGTTACCTGGAATGTCTTGTTGAATATTCTGAAAAGTCGAGTTTTGCTCTAACTCCTGAGGACTTGTCTGATTAATTCTAGAGAGTGCGCTACTGATGAAGTTTGGACCTAGGGGTATCAAACCATCAAAGCAAACTAATGCAGCCATGCGGATGAAGGACTCACCACTGTATTCGCCCAAAGACGCGACAAAATCCCCAATGCTGTCTCCGGGAATACCGTTAATTTGGCAGAAGGCTACTAACTCAGCGACTAATTTCAGGGACAAGTCGATGGTTTGTGCTTTTTCAGCTTTAGGAGTCACCCGATTTAAAAAACCCAAAAGGGGAATTTTCTCACCGACTTTATTTGCCAAAACGGCTGCACTAAGTGCTTTATCTGTACTATCAACAGTTTGATAGAGCCACATAGCTCGTTGGTATCCCTGAGAGCGGTCGTTGTAAAGATAAATCGCGCGTTCGCCAATTTGCTGAATCAGGTCTTCGTCAGTTTCACCAGTCACAGTTTTGATGGTGTTGACAAAGCCAACGACGTTTTGCCACTCACCAGGAGCGACAAAATCGAGCGATCGCAATGCAGAAACGGTCAAGTTGTTAGTTGGTAGTTCATCAACCAATTGTTGAATCGGTTTGCTCACAATAGACTCCTATATTGTTTTCTGGTTACTCAGGATTCCAGTTGCCAAATTGCTAACTGCTAACTGTCGTTTTTTTAGTTATTGGGCTTTAGCTAGCCGGGTCAAACCATTAAGGTTAAACTTCTGTAACCAAGCTTCGCGATCGCCCTCTGTAAATGACGCATCGCGAGATTGCACTTTGACCTGATAGCGATTGCCAACTAAAATAGCTGTGCCAGTCGTCCCTTGGCTCACAGCTGGATATCCCGCTATTGTGTTTGAACTGTTTACGAATTTTGCCGCTGGGTTGGCGCTTCCTTTGACTGCTTGTGTATCACTAATCGAAATGACAGCAACGTCTTTGCCGTCTTTTTTCAACTTCGCTTCAGCAAAGCCTTTTTTCTCTTGAGTAAATACGCGCTGGTAGCCAGCCTGAGCACTTGGGAAGAATTTGTTAAATTCGCCACCCTGGGTTGCATCTTTCGCAACCGCTTGACCGCTTCTTTGTTGACTACTTTCCTGTTGTGCCTGGTCAAAACGTCCGGGTGTTTTCGGAGCGCAAGCTGTTGTAAATAGTAATAAACATAACAACAAAGCTGCAAAAATTCTACGGGCGCGCGGGAAATTCATGTTTGCCTCCTTGTTTTGCTTGACATTGAGTGGAAATTTATCGATGCTGCTTTTTTTTGGCTTGTAATCAGACAAAGTTTTTGATAACGATGACTAATTACTACGGTAAGCAATGACAGCATAGAACGGATCTCCTCCCGTGACACCCATCCACTGTAATAAATTGGGAAGAGTTGACACACGAGCAATTACTTCTGGAGACGTGAAACCTGGAACAGCAGAGAAATAGCCTTTTACCAATTCAACTCTACTGGCTTCTGTACCCTCTCGCCACGCTTGAATCGCTTTCTGAAAAAACATTCGGTTAGAAAAGCTGAAAATTGCCACACCACCAGGCTTGAGGATGCGGTGAATTTCTGAAAATACCGCTTCTGGATATTGCAAATACTGCACTGAAACGCAGTTGAGAACGGCATCAAAATCCTGGTCTAGTAGGGGTAGCTGAGGATTTTCGTTGAGATTTTGAACAAAGTAATGATTTAACTGGGGATTTCGTGCCAGTTCCTCGGCGTTGAGTCCGTGTCCCTCAACATGAGCAAAAGATATGTCTTTTGGCAGATGCGAAACCCAACTACTCATCATGTCCAAGATACGGGTATTGGGTTTGAGGCGATCGCGGTATAAGTCCGTCAGCTGTTGAATAAAACCTTCGTCCACATGGGTGACGAAGCGGGGATAATCATAGAACAGCTTGTCGTCTGTATCATCTAGCTTAATGCGTTGGTCTGGTCTAAGCGGCATAAAGGTCTGTTGAGAACAAATTTTTCCAAAATTTTGTCAATTTAGGTACCGTTTGGCGGAAACAATTGATCTACCACCATACGTATTCTAAGAAGAGACACAAAAATATAATGAGCCAAAGGAAGAATTTGGCTAGTCACAATTCAATGTTATATAAACTACAATTTATGCATCCCATCAAGGGTGTTACGGGGTTTTTGCGTGCCTTTCCTCACGTCAGTTTGTTAATTTGGATACTCCCCTTATTGCTATTCAGTTCTGGGGAGAGTAGCTTGATGGCACATGATGAAGGGCTTTACGCCTGGCGATCGCGCTTTATGATAGACACGGGCGATTGGATACATCCCTGGTCAACTCCTCATCATAAAACTCCTGGCCCATATTGGTTAGTTGCCAGTAGCTACACGTTGTTTGGTGTCAGTGAAGCAAGTGGGCGATTGCCAAGTATGATTACTGGCACCCTAAGCGTACTACTTCTATACGAAATCGGCAAAATTTTCCTGGGAAAAAAGATTGCTTGGCTTGCTGCTGCCATTTTGAGTGTAGAAATTCTCTGGCTGCAATACTGTCGTTTAGGCACACCAGATGTGCCTATGATTTTCCTAGTACTTTTAGCGATTTGGTCTTTACTCAAAGCTGAATTACATCCTAAATATCGCTTTGCTTGGTGCTTTTTAGTCGGTTTTAGTTTCGGCTTGGGCTTCTTAGTCAGAAGCTTTATGATTGTTTTGCCAATGATAGCTTTGCTACCCTATCTCCTAAAGGAGCACCGCCGTCATCGTCATCTTGCAAACCCAATGTTGTATTTCGGGTTTGTGGTAGGTTTAATTCCCACTTTTGTCTGGCTGTGGCTAAGCTGGTTACGATACGGTGATGCGAGTTTTGGGCAATTAATTAACTTTGTTGTTAAGTTGGGGTCTGGTGAACGCGGTAATAATGGGTTAGAGTTCTATTTCTGGAATCTACCTGTAAAAGCGTTTCCTTGGTTTTTTTTGAGTCTTTTAGGCTTAGCTTTGGTGATTCGTCGTCCCATTCCTCGCTACCAACTGATATTGGTTGGCTATCCCCTCATTTTGTTTGCTGAACTCAGTCTTTTCTCCACTCGTTTATCTCACTACAGTCTTTCCCTATATCCATTCATCGCTTTGCTTGCTGCTGTGGGGTTAAACTGGCTAGGCAAAATTTACCAGGATGTACAGACGCGTCATAGGGCGTCTCTAAAAAAAATTCCTCGTAATCTGAGTTATGCCTTTGGGATAGTAGGTGTTTTGCTGTTAGTAGCGGGAATAGTCGCTTCTGTTTCGGGTAATGCAGAAGTTCGCAAGTACGCTACCCTGGCATTGGCATCAGGAATGGGTTGGTTAATATTACCTTTAGTGTGGATTAGTCGTTACCACTTTGGCAAAAAGTTTCTGACGAGTCGTTACTGGTTGGCGGGTTGGTTAGTTCCTGCTTGGCTGGCTTTGGCTGTGGCTGGTAGCAGTGGCTTGATAGGCGACTACAACCCTGATATCAAAGCTTTTATTCAACAGCCAGCAATTGCTCAAGTTTTACACTCATCTCCTATCAACTTTGTGGATACAAGAGGCAAGACTGACGTGTTACTCAAATTCTACACTCCTGTCCACGGCAAGCGAGTCCAGCTTTCCGATCTGCCAACTTCTGGCTATGCTTGGGTTTCTGCCAAACAGGCGGCTGAGTTATCTCAACCTCATCGGGTTCTCGGTACTATACAAAAAGTAAGTTTAATTCAACTTCTCAACAACTAAGTACATGATTGCATCTCTTTCATAGCGAAAATTTAAACGAAGACTCTACGTCACGAATGCGCGTACTTAGTACATGATTCCATAACTTCATAGCGAAAACTTAAACAAAGACTCTGTGTACCTTTGCGCTTACCTCAGCGCCCCTCTGCGTTTAAAAACATTACGAATTCATGAAATGCTGTACTAAAAACCTTTGACTTTTGAATTCCCCGTAGCAGTACTAGCCTAGTTTGACTGATCAGGAGATGATTGGATTGTAGATTATATTGTCAGCTCAAATCAGTAAGTCATATGCATGCGGCAGCTTAGTGACTTCATAAGAAAGTGGCAATCAGTTCTTGCTAACTGGTCAAATCATGTTATAGTAATATTACGTACGCTAAGCTTTTCGCACAGATGGTCTCTAAACCGAATAAGTCCCAAGATTTGGAGTCGTGGCAGCAAGTCCGCGCACCATACGGAGTTGGCTACAGGATCAAACTAGTCTCACAACTCCTCGCTCGCAGGTTTACCGAGCGGTTGGAGCCGTTTGGACTAACCCCCTTTCACTGGGTGGTTCTCTGCTGTTTGTGGGAGGAAGACGGCTTACCCACTTCCAGTATTGGGGACAAACTGCAACAGGTGGGAGGAACGTTAACTGGCGTATTGGATCGAATGGAAGAAAGAGGCTTGATTCGTCGAGAACGTGACTCTCGCGATCGCCGCATTTGGCGTATTTGGCTCACAGATGCAGGAAGAGAACTCGAAACAGTACTACCACCTATTGCGGTAGAAATTCGCGAGCAAGCCATGCACGGTATTTCCTACGCTGAACGGGAACAATTTTCCCAAATTCTGACTAAGGCGATAGTTAACTTATCTTAAGAATCACCCAGATGGGTGAGGCGCTTTCTTGGGTCTTTTACGGTTAATATTACGTATTCTAAGTAATAGCTTATTAAATACCTTTTTTCTAAATATCTTTATTCAAATATTTCGCACGCTAAGCAATTTGTTGACCAAAAACAATACTGAGGACTTAACTATCATGGAAGGCACAAACACTACCAACACCAACGGACGTAACGGACATAAAACCACTGCAGTTCTGGAGAAAGAACTCGTTAAAGACTTAGAGACTTTGGAAGCTGTGACATCAGAGAAAGCTACAAAGACAGATGTAGCACTGAAAACAACAAAAGAAGCTGATGTCCAAACTCAGCCCGAAATTGAGAACAAGGAAGCCAAACCCCAACCGCCCCAAACACCAAAGCAGAAAAAACCGATAGCTTTGATTTTGGCAGGATTGGGTGTGGGTGCTGTAGCTGCTGGAGGTTTTGGTTATCACTGGTGGCAGTATGCTTCTACCCATCAAGAGACAGACAACGCCCAAGTTGCAGGACACCTTCACCAAGTTAGCACGCGCATTCCGGGAACTGTAAGCCAAGTGTTGGTGAATGACAACCAGCAAGTGCAACAGGGACAGCTGTTGGTGAAGCTAGATCCAAGGGACTATCAAGTTAAAGTGCAGCAAACAGAAGCGGCGCTGCAAAACGCAAAGCGTCAGGCTGAAGCAGCACAAGCCAACATTGCTCTAGCATCACAAACGACGAGTGGTAAGACAACTCAGGCGCAAGGCGATGTGAGCAACGCTTTAGCTGCGATCGCCACAGCCCAAGCAGCAGTCAAAGAGGCGCAAGCAGGTATCCCAGCGGCTGAGGCTGCTGTTAGAGAAGCTGAAGCGGGAATTCCCGCAGCACAAGCGCAAGTAGCACAAACAAATGCCAATTTACAAAGAGCACAAGCAGATTACAACCGTTACAACACTCTGTTTCAACAAGGGGCTATTGCCCGCCAGCAGCTAGAGACAGCCACAGCAGCCTATAATGTGGTTTTAGCGCAAAGAAATGCGGCTTTACAAGGAGTGCAACAAGCACAAGCGCGGTTAGCCTCTGCAAGAGTAGGGGTATCTCAAGCACAGTCAAGATTAGCACAAGCACAAGAAGGCGTAACGAGTGCTCAAGCGAGACTGGCTGCATCCAAAGGTGGATTGGAACAAGCGACTGCAAGCGGACAACAAACAAACGTGAACCGTAACCAGTACGAAGCAGCAAAAGCAGCGATCGCTCAATCAGAAGCATCCTTGAAAGATGCACAGTTGCAGCTATCTTACACCAACATTATCGCACCTGCTGCCGGACGGATAGGGCGGAAAACAGTGGAAGTAGGCAACCGGGTACAAGCAGGCACACCTTTAATGGCGATCGTCGATAACGATTATTGGCTAGTCGCCAACTTCAAAGAAACTCAGTTGGAAGACATGAAGCCAGGAGAGGAAGTAGAGATTAAGCTCGATGCTTTTCCTCATCATACCTTTAAGGGTCGCGTTGATAGCATTTCGCCAGCCTCCGGCGCACAGTTTGCCCTTTTACCACCGGATAACGCCACAGGTAACTTTACCAAAATTGTGCAACGCGTTCCTGTCAAAATTGTTTTTGACCAACAGAGCATCAAAGGGTACGAATCGCGGATTACACCTGGGATGTCTGCGGAAGTTAGTGTGCAAGTTAAGTAGTACGAGGGGATAGGGTACAGGCGGGAAAAATCTCACCTGAACTCTAAAACTTCTTCCAAAAGCAGTGCTATCCCACTCCGCCTCTGGAGAGGGGTTTGGTGTTAAGTCAGATGATATCTATGAAAGGATATCAGATAAGTATAAACTTAGGCTTTAATGAACGCACAAACAAGTAGAAAGAGAGCACTCTTACCAGCACTCAGGTCAAGAAACTACCGTTTGTTTTTTGCCGGACAAGGCATTTCCCTTATTGGCTCGTGGATGACCCAACTTGCCACGATTTGGTTAGTTTATCACTTAACCAACAACCCCTTGATGTTAGGGATTGTGGGATTTACCAGTCAAGTTCCTAGCTTTTTTTTGACTCCCTTTGGCGGGGTATTTGTAGATCGCTTTTCCCGCCATCGTACTCTGATTGGCACGCAAATACTGGCGATGATTCAGTCGTTGGCGCTAGCATTTCTGACGTTTACAGGTGTAATTCAGATATGGCAGATCATCGCCTTGAGTTTGTTTCAAGGATTTATCAATGCCTTTGATGCGCCAGCACGACAAGCATTTGTGACAGAGTTGGTGGAACACAGAGACGATTTAGCAAATGCCATTGCTATCAACTCTACTATGTTCAATGGGGCGCGGTTAATTGGACCTGCCATTGGTGGTTTACTCATTGCCCAAGTCGGTGCAGCTTACTGTTTTTTAATTGATGGTTTAAGCTACATTGCTGTGATTATGGCTTTGTTAGCGATGAGATTTAAACCTTTGAAAACTACAGTAAGTAACGTCAATCCTTTGCAACAAATTAAAGAAGGATTTAGGTATGCCTTTGGGTTTCCACCAATTCGGGCACTGTTATTACTATCAGCTTTAGTCAGCTTTTTCGGAATGCAATACACCGTCCTCGCTCCGGTTTTTGCAGAAGAAATCCTCAAAGGTGGCGCACAAACTCTAGGTTTTTTGATGGCAGCCTCGGGAGTCGGAGCCCTATTTAGTGGTATTTATTTAGCTACGCGCCAAACAGTTGTGGGACTTGGGAAATTGATTGTCTTGGGTCCAGCAATTTTAGGAATAGGTTTGATTGGCTTTGCCTTGTCGCGCTTGCTTCCACTTTCTTTGCTGACAATGTTGTTTGTTGGTTGCGGAACAATTATCCAAATTGCTGGTAGCAACACAGTTTTACAAACAATTGTTGACGAGGACAAGCGCGGACGGGTCATGAGCTTATACACAATGTCATTTTTGGGAATGATACCCTTTGGTAATTTAGTGGGAGGTGCATTAGCGGATAAAATCGGCGCTCCTTACACTTTAATTATTGATGGTATTGTTTGTATTTTAGGGTCTATCTATTTTGCCAAACAGTTGCCTGCTTTAAGGAAATTGGTACTCGTAATTTATGAGCAAAAAGGTATCTTAACAACTGCGAAACACTAATAGGATTGAAAATAGAAATATATCTTTAATTCAATACTTGGAGTACTGCTGTGGCTAATACAAATGCAGTTGGCAACCAAGGCAATCAGGGTTCTAACCAATCTTCCTCGAATCAAAAAGTACCACTGAGAACCTGGATTGGCGTTTTGGCGAGTATGCTAGGCGCATTCATGGCGGTACTAGATATTCAGATAACCAACGCTTCTCTACAAGATATTCAAGCGTCTTTGGGCGCAACTCTAGAAGAAGGTTCTTGGATTTCCACTGCTTATCTGGTGGCGGAAATTGTGGTAATTCCATTAACAGGATGGTTGTCTCGGGTATTTTCCCTGCGACGGTATCTTTTAGTTAACACCGCCTTGTTTATCTTTTTTTCTGTCTGCTGTGCATGGTCATGGGATCTTAATTCTATGATTGTGTTCCGCGCCTTACAAGGCTTCACAGGAGGAGTTTTAATTCCTACCGCCATGACTGTTGTACTAACAACTTTACCTCCATCCAAGCAAGCAATTGGGCTAGCCGCATTTGCGATTACAGCAGTTTTTGCACCATCAATTGGTCCAACATTAGGAGGTTGGTTAACAGAAAACTTCAGTTGGCACTACAGCTTTTATATAAATGTATTCCCAGGGGCTTTGATGCTTGCTGGGGTGTGGTATGGAATTAAGCAAGAACGACCTCAATTACAATTGCTAAAACAAGGCGATTGGTGGGGAATTATTTCAATGGCAATTGGGTTAGGTTCCTTACAAGTTGTTTTAGAAGAAGGTAGCCGCAAAGATTGGTTTGGTTCAGCGTTCATTGTGCGCTTGAGTATATTAGCGGCGATTTTTGTAACGATGTTTTTCTGGATTGAATTAACTCGTAAGCAGCCATTTATTAATTTGCGACTTTTGCGATATCGTAACTTTGGTTTAGCAAGTATTGTAAATGTTTCCTTGGGAGTGGGATTGTATGGTTCAATTTATATTTTGCCGCTGTATCTAGCCCAAATTCAAGGATACAACGCGCTGCAAATTGGTCAAGTTCTAATTTGGGCAGGAATTCCCCAATTGTTTATTATTCCCTTTCTTCCAAAAGTGATGCAACGCATTGATGTGCGGTTGATGGTTGCTGTGGGTGTGTCGTTATTTGCCGTAAGTGCATTCATGAATTCTAAGATGACTTATCAAACGGGATATGACCAATTAATTTGGTCACAACTTGTTCGCGCAATGGGACAACCACTCATTATGGTACCACTAACCTCTATTGCTACTGCTGGTTTGAGCCCGAAAGAAGCAGGTTCAGCAAGTGGTTTATTTAATATGATGCGTAATATGGGCGGTTCTATGGGAATTGCGGCATTAGCGACTCTGTTAACTAACAGAGAGCAATTTCACTCTAATCGATTGGGAGAATCAGTATCTTTATATAGTCCAGCTACTCAAGAGAGAATTAACCAAATGACACAGTATTTTACCAGTCGTGGTTCTGATTTGAGTACAGCACAAGACCAGGCAATAAAAGCCATTGATAATATAGTGCGTCGTGAAGCTTTCGTAAATGCTTTTAACGATTGTTTCTACTTTATTGCCATTGCCTTGTTAGTCAGTGGTATTGCTATTTTATTCTTAAAAAAAGTTAAGCCTACGGGTGGTGCTGTTGGTCATTAGACTTGTTGAAAAAATTCTTAGATGCTCAACACCATAGAAAGCTGAGGCTACACACACAAAGCCTTAATAAATTTGTAGTGAGGAATGCGCGTCCTCTTCAACTAAATCTTGGACTAAAGTCCTTACTACAAACAAGTTTTCTTATGGCTACTTTTCGGAACATAATATTATATAAGAGTCAATTGACTTTGTTAGACAATACTTGCTCTGTTTTTTGAATTTGCTCTTGGCTAAAAGCAGCTTGCTTGAGATGATTTAAAAAAGTTCTATCGCTATACCTGGAATCTAAGCTTATAGCTTTGGTATAAACTTTTTTGGCGGTATCTTTGTCACCATTATCCCAATAGGCGATCGCACTAGCAACCAAAGGATGAGGATTATTTGGTTCCAGAATAGCGGCACGGTTAGCAGTTGCTATAGCTAAGTTATAAATTTGTAACCTATGCAAGCCTAAACTTAAGTTAAAATAAGCAATTTCATTATCTGGCTTGAGAATTGCTGCCCAAGTATGAACCAGCACTGCTGCTGTTAAGTTGCTATCAACGAGATAAACAATTCCTAAAGCATTGTAAGCAGGAACGTACAATGGCTTTTGATATATTGCTTGCCATAAAGATTGTGCTGCTTCTTGTTCCTTTCCTGCTAGATGCAATGTCCAACCTAAATTCACTCGTCCCATAATATTTTCAGGTTCGAGTTCTACAGATTTTTGCATTGCGGCTATGGCTTCAGGATACCGCCCTTGTTGCCGATATGAAAGCCCTAATTGTCGATAATCACCAGCTTTATTGGCAGCAATAGCTAAAGGTGTAGCAACAAAAGTCAAAAATAAAGATGCACAAATTCCATGAGTTATCCTTGCTTTTGCTAGTTTCAACACCTTCATTTCAATCTCCCTTTGTGGAGTTTATTCTAATCCAACATTTCTGGGTTAATCCCCAATGTTTTGAGTTGTTCAGGAGAAAGCAAGCGCAACTTCTCTACAATTGTCTCCCGTTTTTGCCGCTCAACTTCAGCGCGTTCCTCACCTATCAGGAGTAAATTTCCTTGTGCATCCCACCAACGTAACCAAGGTAGCTCTGCATTTTGATACCACCCTTGCCAGATTCCTAATTCTACTGCCATTGGCGCAATCAGATAATGTCCCCTTTCGTTGGGTGTCATAAGTTGATAGGTATTATCTACGAGGCGGTATACCTCCACCTGTGCCTTTTCTACTTCATAAATCGCATAATAAGGGACGCGAATTGCTTGCTCATAAACCCAAAATTTGCCCACTTTCCCATCTTCTCTCTGAGATGGCGACGTTTTATCTCGCTCCTCACGGCCATCTCCAGATACAAATTCAATCACAATTAACGGCGCGATATACTCCTTCCACAAAACGTAGGAACGCCGCATTTTTCCATTGAGAGTTGGCGGGACATGAGGGACGTAAAACCAATCCGGTGCTTCTGCTCCTTTCTCTGGGGGATCAGTCAATCGCCAGTAGATGCCAGAATCCTGCCCGATACAATATTGACCATCAGGATGCAGTTGCTCTAGGACGGGTTTAATCGAGTCTGTGAGTAAAATACTTTGGGGATGTTCTTGCAGATTTTTCGCGCCAGGTCGCACAACGGGGGGAACCCCAACGCCAGTCGCCTGCGGAGGGAAACCCTCCTGCAGCGCTGGCTCCGCAAGCGACTGGCTTACAAATGTCCCGTCGGAGTCCGGCAACTGCGTGTGGTCGGGTAAAGTTAATACTGAGTCGGTAACTGTAGTGACGGAAGTCATAGGCTTCATCTAGCATCTATCTGACTTTCATTGTAATGCTCGCACCTCTTTCAGGCGGGAGTGCTTACGCCATAGGCATTAAAAATATCTTCTCTTCACTAAATTTCATGATACGGAGGGGTCATCAGTTGTTTTCAGCTGTTGCAAAAGCTGTTCAACTCGGTTAGCTTTATCAGGTCTATTTTGTGCTTTGAAGATATTCGCAGCTTTTTCTAAAGATGCCAACGCCTGATCCCGGTTGCCCTGCTGCCATAGCGCCTGTCCTAGACTTGCCAGTGCATCGGCATATTCAGGATTAATTGCTAGTGCTTTTTGATACTCCAAAATAGCTTCTTGTAAACGACCTTGGCTAGCAAGAGCAATGCCCATTCCATTATGAGCAAGAGCATAGCGCGAATTCAGACGAATAGCTTCTTTGTATTGAGTAATTGCTTCTTCGGCTTTGCGTTGTTGATAAAGGACATTCCCTAGTTGATAATAACCAAAAGCATCTTTGGGAAATTTCTTGATCAACTTGCGTAAATTTTCCTCTGCACCTGTGAAGTTTCCCTGACTATACAAAACATTTGCTTCTTGAATGAGGCGCGATCGCTCCTGCTGTTCCCTGTCTCCCAATTGTGCCAGTCTTTGTGGTTGCTGCGGATATCTAGTTTCAGCTAGCACTAACGGTGATATACCATTTGCAGTCAACAAACACAGTGTCAAGCAACTAAGAGGTTTAACAAATGCCGATTTTAATTTGCTTATCAGCTTCATCGCACACAATGTCTGACTAGTTTGTCTTATTGCTTATAGAGATGCATATTCAGCATATTATGTTCGTCTAACTTGTCCGGCTCATCCAGATTACCCTGTTACTTACAGCAGTTTTTTTAGTTTTTTGTAGGGTGGGCATTGCTCACTAATATCTTAAATGTCCATCACATAAGCTTTCATGAGCAATGCCCCGTTCGCGGAGCGTGCGCTTTGCGCTCAGTTCCCGCTTGTTGGGAAACCCGCCTGCAGGACTTCTCTCCACCTTACGATTTGTGGTCTAATCATAGAAGGGGTGCTCTCCATATTTTGTGAGAAGGCAAAACACATCACGTAAACTGATTTGAGCTACCCTTCAAATTCCATAGTTGATTCTGCGTTATGCAGAACCAACGCATTTCGTTCCTAAATTTTAGTTGAAATCCTCAATTTCAAGAAATATCTTTTGATACAGTTTCCTTGTCTGTGGTTTTTCTTTTTAAATCGTAAGAGACTTGTAGTAATCCGGAGTCATAGGTTTTCACATCCTTAAACTCAAGTGCTGTTTCCAAGCTGGGATCATTTACAATCAGTGGAATCCCATTTCCTAGAATAATTGGATGTATCGAGAGAATTAACTCATCGATAAAACCGTGTTTCATGAAATAATGAATCGTCTGTGCTCCCCCAACTAACCAGATATCACTACCATTTGATTGACGCAATGTGTTAATAAAGCCCTCCCAATTACCGTTGACAAATTCCACGTTGTTGTCTTTAGCTTGCACAGTTTTTGAGAAAACAAAACTTTGTTTACCTTTGTATGGGTATTCCCCAAATGTCAAAACTTGGTCATAGGTTTTACGACCCATCAGTACTGTGTCTATTTGGGCAAAAAACTCGTTGTAACCGTAGTCAGAGTCAGTGAATAGCCAATCTACCTCTCCTGATGTCCTGGCAATGTATCCGTCAAGACTAGAGGCAATGAACAACCGTATTTTTCGCATGGTCTTGTTGCTGCCGTTTCAAAGAATCGCAGATTAATACTACTTTCACCTATCAGGGCTTTACGGAAAAATTGGTTAATGTGCATTTATATTAGACTTAAATTAATTAGACTTTTTAATAACCAGATGGGTGTTGGAAGCCACCAACCACTTTGTTAATCTCCTGAGCGATCGCCAGTAATTCCATCTCTCGCCATCGTTTCCCAACAATTTGCATTCCAATCGGTAATCCGTCTCGTGTCTGTCCAATGGGTATCACAACAACTGGATGCCCAGTGAGATTGAATGGCACTGTGTAAGCACCTGATGCCATCATATAAGGGACTTTTTTACCTTCTACTGTCACCGCTTGACCTTTCGCGCGATGGGCGAATGTAGGGGTCATTGCCACAGGACATAGCCATGCATCCCACTGCTCTAGTTCCCTGTCCATTTGAGCAATCAAGCGATCGCGCTGGCTCAACGCTTCAAAATAACCTTTTAGGCTTGGGTTGAGAAAAATAGGGAAAACCATTCCAGGAACGTTACTGAGCTTTCGCAATGCGCGATCGCCCTGAGTTGCTTCACGAAACAGAAAAGCCATCTTGCGGAGGAACTCAGTGTCAAAGCTAACAGGCTCTGAGTAGAGGAGATTGTAAGATGCAACGGCATAGTAAATCTGCCAAGCAGCAACAAAATCAAATTCCGGAATCCACTGTTCAACTTGAGTACCAACATCAGTCAGAATCTTAGCAACAGACTGAATTGCTAACTTAATCTCCGAGGCAACCGGGAAGGCACAAAATTCATCTGCCCAAGCGATTCGCCGCTTCTCAAGGCTCTTGCTACTGGGCGAATCGAGTGGAACTGGTGGAATCTCAGGTTGATACAAGTCAGCACCTGCAATAACTTGCAGACAGAGGTACAGATCTTCAACTGAACGGGCAAGTGCGCCAACTGTAAACATTTGACGAATACACTTGGGCATTCCTGGCACTTCCAAAATATGTCCAGTTGTGGGAACGCGGCGATCAGTCGGCTTGAGTCCAAACACACCACAAAAGTGAGCGGGCTGACGAATCGAACCGCCAAAGTCCGAGCAAAGATCCAACGGTGAAAGTCCACCCGCAATCGCAGCCGCACTGCCACTGGAACTCCCTCCGGGTGTATAGTTCAAATTCCAGGGATTATTAACGCGGGCAAACAAATCGTTAATGCCCTGGTAATCACTTGCTAGTTCAGCAGGATTTGTTTTGCCCAAAATGATCGCGCCAGCCGCCCGCAGTCGGGCTACCGCAGTTGCATCTTGTTGAGGAATGTAATCTTTGAGGGGTTTGTAACCTGCGGTAGTACGCAAACCTGCCGTTTCAAGCGTATCTTTAATCGTGATCGGCACTCCATGCAGAATGCCCCAGTTCTCTCCTCGTGCTAAAGCTTCATCAGCAAGTCTTGCACGTTGACGGGCACGTTCTTCGTCTAAGGTACAGATGGCGTTTAGCTGAGTGTTGTGTTTGGCGATCTGCGCTAAATGGGCATCCAGTACTTCAACTGAAGAAACCGTGCGTTCGCAAATCATCTGAGCAAGCTGATGGGCGGGCGTAAAGACTAGATCGCTCATAGTGACTTGTGTGGCAAATGGCAGGAAAGAACAAACATTGCCCTCATCCAAACTGAGACCTCGATAAAATTAATTATATTCACTTTTAGTTAATTGTATTAACTAATTAGATTTTTTAATGGGTCGTCCAAAGAAAGAAAACTCCCTAACGCGGCAGGATGTCATTGAAGCTGCGATCGCTTGCCTTGATCGAGAAGGAGAATCTGCCCTTGGTGTGAATCGAGTAGCGCGGGAGTTGGGCATTCAGCCACCCGCAATTTATAAGCATCTCGATGGCAATGCCGCCTTACGCCAAGCAGTTGTGTTAGTCATTTGGCAGAGATTTTTTGCCTATTACAAGGAACAAACCGCCGGAGTGAGCAACCCTCGTGCGCTGCTTAAGGCAGGTGGACACGCAACCCGTAATTTTGCCCGAAAGCATCCAGCCTTTTACAGGGTGATGATGCAAGTTCAACTACAACCCACCGATCCAGAAGCTTCCCCAATCATTCAGGAAGCCCTCAGCTTCTTTAGAACGGGGTTAGAATCCTATGAGTTGAGTGAAAATCAACTGATTGATGTCATGCGAATGGTAAATGCTGCAGTTTCCGGTTTTATTGCTGTGGAGCAAGCAGGATTGCTAACACTAAAGCGTTCAACTGATGCCAGTTTTGAAGTGATGCTCGATGCACTGTTTGTTGCGATTGAACATATAAGGGCAAGTTGATTGTTGAACTCAGCCTAAAGACTTATTTTTACCTACTTATCGACTCGATCATTAGCAATCTCACCCCTTCCCATCAGCACGATCAATCACCAAACACTTGCTGAATCTTTCACAATTTGTTACAAAAATACAGAGAACTTCTATAACTTAAACTCGAATGCTAGGCGGACTTACTGGTTTAACAGATCCTAAAGGCAGTGACTGGGGAGAGCGTATGCTCAATACAGTCGCCAGCCAAACGATTCGCCACTTGTTCACTCAAAGCGAGTCAGTGGAAGTCTCTGTTCGTTGCTTTCCCTCTAGCAAACTCTTGCAGGGCAGCATCGATAGCTTCAAAATGAAAGGTCGTGGCTTGGTTATCCGCAGAGACTTTGCTGCTGAGGAAATTTCTATAGAAACTGATGCTGTTGCCATTGACTTTAGCTCCGTTTTGAGCGGTAAGCTGCGCCTGAAGCAACCGACTCAAGCTATTGCTCAAGTCGTCCTATTAGAAGCGGGCATAAATCAATCTTTTAAAGCGGAATTGGTAACAAAGCGTCTGGAAAATCTTACTGTACCAGCATTGACAGCATTATCTGGCGGTCAACCAGTCTCTTTTCCTGAAATCCAGGTACAGTTACTACCTGAAAATCGAATGCGGATTTTAGCCAAGGCTGATTTAAACAACGGTGAACTTGTACCGCTGAATATGACCGTCACTATAGGTATTGAACGGCGGCGACGTGTTTCTTTTAAAGACCCAGAAATTGAACTTGACTCAGTACCAGAAGCACAACGAGAAATCTCACAAACCTTGAGTTTGGCACTTGTGGAAATTTTAGATAATATGGTCGATTTAGACCGCTTTGACTTAGATGGGGTGAAAATGCGGCTCAACCGTTTAGAAACAGAGGGACAAAAGCTGATTTTTAGTGGTTATGCAGAGATTGAGCGTATTCCTAAAAATCCCTAATTTTTTATAAAATGACTTCTGCAAGAGGTTTAGCAAGATTGCCAATGTAGAGACGCTTCAAACAGCGCGTCTCTACAAGTATGAAATTGTCACGCATAAGTCTTAACAGCAACGGTATTGTTTACCCATCCCCATTTGATGAAGGCAGAGCCTGTAAAAGAGCGTTCCCAGCCTCAGGCTGGGAACGAGAAATCAAATCTTGGGTTAGCGACAGCGACCGATACCTACATATTGGAAGCCAGCCCTAATCAAGGTTTCAGGGTCAAGGAAGTTACGACCATCAATCATCACAGGGTGGCCCATCAACGTTGCCATCTTGCTGTAGTCCAAGTTTTTGAACTGCTCCCATTCGGTCACAAGTACCAAAGCATCGCAGCCATCGGCAAGTCTTTCAGCATCGGTTTCTACCAGCACACCGGTCAGACCATGACGCATACCAGTTTGAGAAACAATTGGGTCGTATGCCTTAACTTTGGCTCCCAATCGATTCAACTGCTCAATAATGTTGAGTGCTGGAGCATCACGCATATCATCGGTATCGGGTTTGAAGGTTAAACCCAATAATCCCACAGTTTTCCCTTTGAGGATTTTCAAAGTTTGCTGGAGTTTTTCAATGGCAAGCACGCGTTGGCGTTCGTTGACACTAACAGCCGCTTTTAGTAACTGAGCTTCGTAACCGTAGTCATCAGCGGTGTGAATCAGTGCAGCAACGTCTTTGGGAAAGCAGGAACCGCCCCAACCAATGCCAGAGTTTAAGAATTTGTTACCGATACGCGAGTCTAAACCAATACCTTTGGCAATTTGGGTAACGTCAGCACCGACGCGATCGCAAATGTTGGCAATTTCGTTAATGAAACTAATCTTGGTTGCCAAAAAAGCATTAGCAGCGTATTTAATCATTTCCGCTGAACTTAAGTCTGTCACCAGCACTGGTACTGGCGGTAGAGATGGGTTATCTGCAAACTTGCGCTCAACAATCGGGGTATACAGTTCTTTCATCATGCCGATCGCCTTTGGACTGTTGCCTCCCAGTACGATGCGGTCAGGGTTGAAGGTATCATACACTGCCGAACCTTCCCGCAAAAACTCTGGATTGCTGACGACATCAAACTGCGCTGTCATCTCAGGCAACTTATCGTAAGTTGGCGCTCCACCAGCGCTGATCAGTGTTTTTTGGCGTTCGGCTATGCCATCTAAGACAATCATCCGCACCCAGTCTCCTGAACCAATGGGTACTGTGGATTTATTCACAATCACCTTATACCCACCGTCTAAATGGGCACCAATGCCACGAGCAACCGCTTCAACGTAACGGGTATCACTTTCCCCAGTTGGTAAAGGTGGCGTTCCCACAGCAATAAACAGAATTTCCCCGTGGGCGACTCCTGCAGCCAAGTCTGTTGAGAACTCAATCTTACCTGTACTAATAGCAGATTGCATAATTTCGGACAGTCCAGGCTCAAAGATTGGCGACTGCCCAGCCTTCATGATCTTGACTTTCTCTTCGTTGTTATCTACACAAATAACATCATGCCCGATGTGAGCTAAGCAAGCACCTGTTACCAAACCTACATAACCAGTACCGATGACGCAAACACGCATTTGTTGAATTCCTCGCTTTTTGGGGTTAATCTTTTACAAAGAACTTTTTACAAGGGAGCCACGAGTTTTTTACTTAGGACTCAGCACTTTTTATACGCTGGCGGAAGTCTTCTACAGTCAGTTTTAACCCCTCTTGTAAAGGAATGGTAGGTTCCCAATTTAACCAAGTTTTTGCCCTTGTAATGTCGGGACGACGCCGACGTGGATCGTCAGAAGGTAATGGCTCAAATTTAATCTGTGCGTCCGGGTTCACCAAGTCTTGCACTGTTTTCGCCAATTCTAAAATCGTATATTCATCGGGATTTCCCAAATTGACTGGACCGATGTAGTCGTTATTCATCAGTCGCATCAGTCCGTCTACCAAGTCTGATACGTAGCAAAAACTACGAGTCTGCAAACCTTCTCCGTAAACGGTTAAAGGAATACCCCGCAGTGCTTGAACAACCAAATTACTGACGACCCGACCATCGTTTTCTAGCATCCGAGGTCCGTAAGTGTTGAATATACGGGCTACCCGAACATCGACTTTATTTTGTCTGTAGTAATCAAATGTTAATGTCTCAGCAATTCTTTTGCCTTCGTCATAACATGAGCGAATTCCAATAGGATTAACGTTACCCCAGTATTCTTCGCTTTGAGGATGAACTTCCGGATCACCGTAGACTTCACTAGTTGAGGCCAATAAAATTCGTGCTTTCACACGTTTAGCCAACCCCAACATATTAAGCGTCCCCATGACGTTCGTTTTGACTGTTTTCACGGGGTTGTACTGGTAATGCACTGGGGAAGCTGGACAAGCCAAATGGTAAATTTGATCAACTTCCAAACGAATTGGTTCAGTGATGTCATGGCGGATCATTTCAAAGTAAGGATGATCCAACCACTTGAGTATGTTGCCTTTGCGACCTGTGTAAAAGTTATCCAGGCAAATAATTTCGTGTCCCTCACTTATCAGTCGATCAATCAGATGGGAACCAATAAACCCAGCACCGCCCGTCACCAAAATTCTCATAGTTTCCCACTTATTTACAGATATTTGCAGTCGTGATTGCGCTTGTATTTAGACTACCCAGCCTTGAAACAAAAATACCTTACTAGTATCGGTAATTTAGAAGGTTTTGTTAAAGCTGGCTATTTGCCCCTGGATGCTTTGTTGTTATATTTGCACTTTTTGGCTTCAATTCTCAATTAGCAAAATAACAAAATATTATACAAAAGGTAAGCTTTTACCCAAGATTTTACAGAATCTTTAAAAATATAAAGTTTTTTGGATAAAAGACAAAGCTTTTACTTACGTAAAGGTACTCACGTTTTGACTTGATGCTTCACCTGTGGCTATGAGTTTTTAGATATTTCATCAGGTTCTTTTTCCCACCTTATTCTTAATTTTTTACTGTACAAAGGTGGGTTTTGTTGGATCAGCGCAAGTCTTCTTGACTTTATGATGACCCGCATTTTTTATTCATTTATAGTAGTTGTCAGTCCAAAAACTAATCGTAATAAACATGAAAAATGCAAATGTAGATATCTGCCAAGCAGGTTTGTGCTGGCTATTTTGAAATTTTCTGTGTGTTTCCCGCCTTGATTTCCACCTACAAAAAAAGCAGATAGAGAGGGAAAAACTTTTGTCGTTTTATGTTTCATATCAAATCCGGTTAAATGCACATACTAAAACAACTATTTGTTTGCGGCCACCAATGGTAGCAAGTTAGACCATGAATTAGAGCGTGGTGATTAGATAGCACTTTGCAACGTTGAAATAAAGCTTCTTCTAGCTCATCTAAGGACTTAAAAGACTCGTTTGCGATTGCTTCATTTGTAAGCGGCCATAGTCGTTCAGCTGGTTGCAGTTCAGGGGAGTGCGAAGGCATTAAAAGAATATGAATGCCTTCAGGGACTTCTAAGTCTTTACTAGTGTGCCATCCAGCTTGATCCATCGTCAAAAGTATTTGTTTGTGCTTGCCAACCTGAAAATGTTTAGCAAAGTCCGCTAAAACAAGATTAAATATGTCAGTCCGCACGTAAGGTAAAATCCACCAATAAGTTTCACCCGACTGGGGATGTACAAAACCATACAACCATAGCCACTTATATCGCCAATTAACTGTAGCAATTGGCTGTTCTCCTGATGGTGCCCATACAGTTCGCAATACAGGCTTTAGCCCCAAGCGATGTTCATCCATTGTCCAAACTTCGACGTCGGCATCTGGATTTTCTGTTTGTATTGTTTGTGTCTCCAGTGCCAACTTTTTTTTCCAAGATTCTTGTTCCTCCCAAGAAGTTTCCTCATGATGTGGGCGAGGCACCAAAGGGCGCATTTTCAGACCTCTCAAATATTCCCATCCACGTTGAGGTGACACTTTTCGACCCAATAAATCACTTATCCACGCTGCCACCTTGGGACCATTCCACAAACCTCCATCTCCAGGTTTTGATTGTAAAGCCTGCCACAACTGTGCTTGCTGGACATCATTTAGTAATGGTTCCGCTCCGGGATTACTCTGTCTGCGGTCTCCGAGCATCTCTGGTCCATAACGGTTATAACTGCGGACTAACTCATAAATCCATGAGATTCCATATCCTGTTACTGAAGCAACCTCTGCTGTGGTTTTTCCTAATGCCAATAACCAAATAGTTTGGTAATGAGTGCGTGCGATCGCATTTTTTGATTGACGATAGCGATTTTCTAGTTCGTCAATACTTAGGTGAGGCTCTAGAGAAATCCGTCTTGGCATATACTCCGTAACTAAATCTCAACACAGCATTATACCATGTGCAATCATCCGGATTTGATATCAATTGTGAGTAGGTGGGAAAAGTAAGGAAAGTAAGTTTTATAGACTAAGAAACTTGCTGAAAATTTTATTTGTTTCAATTCATGTAAGAATTAAGGATGATTGGGGTTAGCTATCTAACAAATCAAGTCGTTTCTTCTGATTTTACAATTGTGCATTCAGAAATATCAGTTTAGACTGACAATGGCATATAACGCCTATTGAATCAGACAATTCCCTCTGACATCGTAGCTGTGGTACTACTCGTAACCTCAGTTGACACAACTGCAGTTTGAGTACGTTGAGGTTCTCCAAGCATGACAATTGAGCAGGTGAGTTGCTTAGCTAATTCGGTTGTGACATCGCTAATAGCTAACCCACCAGGAACAGTGCGATTACGTATAAAAGGTAATACGACTAAATCATATAGTCTCGCTGCCTGCAAAATCGCTTGAGCAGTGTTTTCATGAGCTATAATTTGAACTTCGGGTGGATTTTGCAGTGCTAATCTTGAGATCAGTAAGGAGAGTTGCGATCGCCTCCAAGCAATCTTACTTGAACTCGTACGGCGTTCGCAAACATTTAGCACAGTCACCTGTGCTTGATTTGCATCTGCTAAAATCTGGGCAAATTTCACAGGCTGTAATGAAGGTGTCATTAAATTTTCCAATGGCACCAAGATGCGCTGAATTTTTTTTGGTGATTCCACCAGCCGTGTCACCGCTACTGGACAATGAGATGCCCACAAAACGTTATCAATGACGTTACCAAATAAACGTGCTTTGAACCCAGTACGTTTACCCCAACCCATGACAATCAAACTCGCCTTTTGTTCGCGAGAAGCCCTACTAATTCCTTGGGCAAAAGCATCGTCAATTCTCAGCAATGGTTGTGCTTCTACGCCCAAGACATCACTTAGTGCTGTTGCTTTTGCTAGTAACCTTTGACTTCTTAGCACAGAGGCTTCCAACTGGGGTGCATCCATGTGAGCAAAAGCAGTTGCGATCGCCAACGGTACAATTCTGCCATTTGACTGTCGTGCTAACAGCGCCGCCATTTCAATTAAATGCTGCTGTGTTTGGGGATTGTAGACAGGTACGACTATACTGTATGTTCCGTCTCTTTCCTCTGGCTTATGGTAAGGCGGAGTGATTCGTTGCTCTTTAACTGTTGAATTCGTCAAACCTACGGCTACCCGACTGGTAATAAGTGGTCCCAAAGTAGAAGTTATCAGCATCAGGACAATGACGCTGCTTAAAACTCTCAAATCAAGCAACCCATCTCGATATCCCACTAACGCTACTGCTAACGTTGCACCAACTTGCGGTACTGACAGCGACCACATTGTTAGCGTTTCCTGCCAGTTATACCGATAAACCAGTTTTGCAAGAATTGCAGCGAGCAATTTACTTGCAATTAAACCGATGACAAATAACAGCGTTAACTGTATGATTCCAATACTTTGTACAAAGGCAGGCACATCAATCAGCAAGCCAAGGTTAACAAAAAAGATGGGAATGAACAGCACGCTGCCAACAAACACTACCTTTTCTTTTACTGGACCTTCCCCCACTGCTTCATTGACAGCCAAACCTGCTAAAAATGCTCCAACAATTTTTTCTATTCCAATCAATTGTGCGCCCACAGCAGCAAGAAACACCGACAGCAGCACAAACAAAAACTGGTTTCCCTCATCATCACCAGAACGCCGAAAAAATTCTTTACCCGCCCAATCAAAGCCTACCAAAACTACAATTGAGTAGATAGTTAACAAACTCAGCAAGATGGTTAGCCGCCCAAAGCTGAATTGCCCATCTCTCATTGCCACACACACGGCTAACACTATCAGGGCACCAATATCAGTAAAAATAGTGGATCCCATAGTCACAGTCACGGCTTCGTTATTCACCACTCCCAAGCGACTAATAATCGGATATGCCAAAATGGTATGGGAAGCGAACAAAGAGCCAATTAATATCGCCGCATTCCAATCAAAGCCAAAAATCCGTCCGACAAAAGTTCCCACTGCTAAGGGAACCAAGAAACTCAAGCTGCCAAACCCCAACGACTGATTTTTGGTGCGACGAAATTGTTTTATATCTATTTCTAACCCTGCGACAAACATTAAGTAAACTAAACCAATGTCTGATAGCAGAGTCATCATCGCTGATTGTGTTTGCAATAAATTCCAACCGTGAGGACCAAGCACGACCCCGGAAGCCAGCAAACCTACTAATCCTGGTAATTGCAGCCGTTCAAACAGGATGGGTACGGCTAAAATGACCACCAGTAAAATAGCGAAGGGAACGATTGGTTCCTTGCCAAGAACTTGGGAAGTGGGTTCCAGAGCAAGAACTTGTGATATGAGTTCCATAGGTAGGACGCAGAAGTTGGGATAGTGAGGCTGTGATTACCTTAAGCGTAATTGCTGAATCTATTCAATTGCAAAAATCACCCTAATGGAAAAAAATCAAAAAATTTTACCTAGAGTACCTAAACGATGATCGAGAGAACTAACTACCTATGGGTGGATCTGGCTCAAAATGAACCGTAAGCGATCATAGTCGTCTTTCAGCAGCACGCTGAGGTTACGTCCAGCTTTGATCAGCCATTGTCGGTCTGCTTTACGTAACTGATACACCTCTCGAATAGCTGCTGCGGTTAAAGCATCCACAGGGGCACCGTTTACAGAAAGTAGTGTCCGCACAAAATCCAGATCTTCGGTGAATTTAATGATCGCTTCGTGTTCACATCGGTAAACTGCTTGATGAACTTGTGGGGGACGAGGAGGCAGATACTGGTACACCCGAGCATTGGAAAAATTCGTATCTGCGGGTTGCACCCATCCTACAATTGCAGCACGAAATTCTGTTTTTAGCATAGCAAATATCTGGGGTTGCTCCTCTCGCAAATCCTGTAGAGACAACCCTAGAGCCACTGCCCGGTGTACAGAATCTATGGGCATAGTGGTTGCATAATACACCACAGCATAAATTTGATTGCCTGATTCTTCATCAACAGAACGCACCCAACTCCCAAACGGAGGCATTGAAGGAAAACTCAAATCTTCCGGTTCCAAACACTGAGCTAAAAATTCGCAACTAGAAGTCTCGATCACCTCCGCAAAATGATTTGGGTGGCGATCGCTTCTTTTAAACTGTGGCAGGGGAAGGCGCATAACCAATTCAAAATTCACTCATTCAAAATTCAAAAAGAAGCAACGAGCGTGCGCTAGCGAGCATCCTGCCTGTTAACTGTATGCATCAGTCATACATTGAGCCAGCGCAGTCTTGGGGGTTTCCCCCATGAGCGACTGGCGTTCGTCAAAGACGTGCCGTTCGGCGATAGCCGTGGCGTTTAGCCATAGGCATACCCCGAAGGGGTCAAAAGTCAAAAACTCATGACTAATGACTAATGACTCATGACTATTTAGCTTTCTTACGTCCTGCAGTGGTTTCTACAAGTTCCAATTCCGACAGGCGAAAGGTCACTAGTTTATCCCAGTTACCACCTTCAAATAGGACAGCGACTTTGCCATCGCTCACCCGCTGCACGAGTCCTTCAGAACGATAATAGGTATCTGCTGGATTCTTGACGCGAACAGTTGCTCCAGGTAGAATCATCGTCTTTCCCCTTGCTTGTTTCTCTGTTAATAGCTTAATCTTTCTCAACCTACGTTTGTATTAGTACTAATTACTAATCCCATAGACTAATGATTACCATCTAATACTTCTGCCGTTGTCGAAAATTTGCCACCGATTCTACCAATCCCAAGGCAATGAAGTTAGTGAGCATGGCAGAACGACCGTAACTCATCCAAGGCAGAGGAATACCTGCTATCGGTGCTAGACCTACGGTCATGCCAATGTTAACAATCATTTGAAACACAATCATCGACAAAACGCCTACAGCGAGCAAAGAGCCAAAGTTATCTTTGGCAGTTTGGGCAATATGTAACAATCGGTAACAAGTTAAGCAAAAGACAAACAGGACTACCAAACAGCCAATAAAACCGAATTCTTCCCCTACCGCAGAGAAAATAAAGTCTGTATGCTGTTCGGGGACGAAATTTAATTGGGTCATAGGACCTCTGAAAAGACCCCATCCCCACCATTCACCAGCACCAATGGCAATACGAGATTGGATGAGGTGATATCCAGCGCCTAAAGGGTCGTGTTCGGGATTAACAAATACAGTCAGGCGGTCTTTTTGATACTCTTTCAAAACATGGTTCCAAGCAAATACACCTAATTCGCCACCAAAAAGGTTAAAAATTATTGCGCTTATCCCACCAATGCCATATCCTCTTCCTGGAATAGTTAAAAAGCCAAGCAAACCCATAGCGCCTGACCACACTAACCCTAACGGTGTCAGAGATATCTGGTCGAACAAAACAATCGGGGACTGCCACGGCCAAGGTATGCTGAACAGAATTGCTGCAACGACCGGAGAAATCAGCAGTATCAACCAACCAGGGTTGGCATTTGCCCAATACAACATCCCTAAGACGATCGCACCAAAAACCAGCGATGTTGCTAAGTCTGGCTGTAAAAAGACCAAACCCCAAGGTACAGCAGTGATTGCTAAAGCTCTGAAAACGCTATCAAGACTAGAAGCGGTGCGCTTGTGTAACAATACCCCGAGGGTGATAATCAGCCCTATTTTGGCAAATTCTGAAGGTTGCACATTGAAGCCAGCGATGTTAATCCACCGTTGTGCGCCTTTGGCGCTCTGACCGGCTATCATCACTGCGATCAGGCTGATGTTGGTGATCGTGTAAGTTACCCAGTGCCATTGAATCAGGATTTCGTAACGGCATCTGGCAAGAAACAGGGCGATGGTCAGACCAATTCCGCCCACAAGCCAATGCCACCACCAATCAGCCAGTCCTTGATTCAATTCTGTACTGCGGATCATGATGCCGCCAAATATAGTCAAAGCGACTGGCAAACAAAATAATAACCAATCGACTTGCTGCCAAGGTTTAAACCAATGCTTCCAACGCATTCTGGGAAGCGAACGTTTTAACAACATTGTATGCTTTTAAACTTTAACTGTTAGATTTTAAATTTAGGAACCACTCAAAATCTGTATTCCAGGCTTACCCACTGCAACCAGGCGAAAATTGTAATTTTTATGTCAGGGCAGCAACTGATACTTTGCCAGCAATCGTAAGGGCGATCGCCTTTAATGCTTTAGCACTCGCTGAATCTGGTTCGCCAACAACAACAGGCACACCACTGTCACCACCAACTCTCGTGGAAATCTCCAATGGTACGCATCCTAGCAACGGCACTCCCAACTCAGCTGCAGTTTTGGAACCACCGCCAGAACCAAAAATGTCATACTGCTTATCTGGCATATCTGGTGGAATAAAATAGCTCATATTTTCTACTATCCCCAGGACCGGTACACCCATCTGCTGGAACATCCGCAACCCCTTTCGAGAATCCAACAGTGCCACAGTTTGGGGTGTCGTGACAATGACTGCTCCCGCCATTGGTACTGCTTGTGCCAATGTGAGTTGAGCATCGCCTGTTCCTGGTGGCATATCCACAATCAAATAATCTAGTTCTCCCCATTGCACTTGATACAGAAACTGGCGAATCACTCCATTGAGCATTGGTCCACGCCAAATCACGGGCTGATCTCGATCAATTAAAAAGCCCATTGAGACTAATTTGACACCGTGATTAAAAGCAGGTTCGAGAATTTCGCCTTTCTCTGTTGAGCGCACGATCATCTGACCATCGCCCAGTCCTAGCATTGTCGGGTCATTAGGACCGTAGATGTCAGCATCCAGCAAACCAACCTTTGCCCCTGTTTGAGCCAAAGCAACTGCTACATTAACAGCAACCGTACTTTTCCCAACGCCTCCTTTGCCACTGGAAATCGCGATGATATTCTTAGCACCAGGTACGCCAGTGCGGTCAGGTAAACTTTTTTGCTGCGGTGTTTCGGCTGTCACCTCGACAGATACATCTGTCACCCCTGGGAGCTTTTTCACAGCTTTTTGACAGTCTTCTACAATAAATTCACGTAAAGGACAAGCGGGTGTTGTCAATACCAAGGTAAAACTAACTTTTCCACCATCAATTTTGATGTTGCGAATCATGTTGAGTTCTACCAGACTTTTACGCAATTCTGGATCTTGCACTGGTCGCAACACTTCTAGGACTGAAGGGAAATCGAGGACATCATACATAGTGTTTTTTGCCTTAGAGCCGCAACAATTTTTAACAAAAAGTCATTCTTATCTACTAGGATCTTATCTTTAATGAGGGATTAGGGATTGGGGATTAGGGATTAGGGATTGGGGATTAGGGATTGGGGATTGGGGATTAGGGATTAGGGATTGGGGATTAGGGATTAGGAATTAGGGATTGGGGTAAGGTGCGAGTATTGCTCAGCCTCCAGTCCCCAGTCCCCAGTCCCCAGTCCCCAGTCCCCAGTCCCCAGTCCCCAGTCCCCAGTCCCCAGTCCCTAAAAATCAAAACAACTATCTTTGAGGGATTTTCTCTTTCCTGACACTGCTTGCAATGTCGCCCCCTCTACTGCTTCAACTAAAGATCGCGCTACACGATCCGCGTAGGGACGGGAAAAAGACCAAATCAACGGTGATAACCAACCACGCAGCGTTACGGAATAAGACACACAAGTCCCACAAACTGTGGACTCTACTCTGTAAGTAATCCGTTCCTCTACACCTGGAATTGCCAGCACTCTTACAGTCAACAACTCCCTGGGATTGACACGTTCTACAAAGATGCGAATGGGAATTGGTGATA
The DNA here is from genome assembly GCF_002368435.1 of Kalymmatonema gypsitolerans NIES-4073. Lineage (GTDB taxonomy): Bacteria > Cyanobacteriota > Cyanobacteriia > Cyanobacteriales > Nostocaceae > Kalymmatonema > Kalymmatonema gypsitolerans. The sequence continues at coordinate 7,801,089 of NZ_AP018268.1, read as the reverse complement.
AGCGTGTGACCGCTTGATAAATCAGCCCAGGTTTAGGTACTAGTCCATAGGGAACGTTGGTGCTTTTTAGCATTGGGTGCCAAGAAACATCTGCTATGTCAACCACTTTTTGCCACAGTTCATCCACAGAAGCAGAACTAATTTCTCGATACGTCCGTACCAGAGAAGCACAAAACCGCCGACGTTTGCGGTGGATGAATTTGGATAACCAACCTCGCATTTTCCTATTCCTCCTCGCTACAGGCTTTTTGGTAACTCTGGCATATTCAGCATCTGCGCTCTTCCCTTACATTAAACTTTCTCAAAATTGCCTTCAGCATAGCAAGTCGCCATTGGACAGATAGACCATGAAGGTTCGAGTGTAACTCCTGATTCGTGGGTGATAAAATTGATATAAGTATCTTATGGAACAGGTTGGTTCTACCTTTGATGCTGTCATTGAAAACTTTTCATATCATATATATCCGTAAGCTATATCCGTAAGCCCCGTATTTTTGCCTGCTTTGAGTGCGGATGTGGTAATAAATTCTTCTAGTGACAAAAATTGAGATTTCCTATAAGTGAAAGTGCTTGTAGACTAACCTTTTGGGAGTTTAGTATCAATCCTAGAACTTTACATAAAGATAAACAACTTGAAAAAAAACAATAAACATACAAGCATACACGCATTTGAGGGAAAATAACTATCTGTAGCCAAGCTCATCAGTCATATAAATGCTTGACTATAGAGAGAATAGCTCTTTGGGCAATTTTAGCCTGCTTTATGGCGTCTGTTGCCCGTGAATTTTCAACGGAAAATTTGCGGCTTTCACCAAAATTGTAATAAATGGTTCTTGAGTCTATGGTGACGAACTTCCAAACCCCAACAATGCGGGCAGAATCTACTCAAACCCTGCCAACTGACGCGAAAGCTAGAGTCAGTCAGTTTATGAAACAGTTGCAAGACCAAATCACTCAAACTTTGGCAGAACTGGATGGTGTGGGGCAATTTCAAGAAGATGCCTGGGAACGCCCAGAAGGAGGTGGCGGGCGATCGCGCGTTATGCGTGAGGGTGCAATATTTGAACAAGCTGGGGTGGGTTTTTCGGAAGTTTGGGGTTCCCATCTACCGCCTTCGATACTAACGCAGCGCCCAGAGGCAGCAGGTCACGATTTTTATGCCACAGGCACTTCAATGGTGTTGCATCCACGCAGCCCTTATGTGCCGACTGTTCACCTCAATTATCGCTACTTTGAAGCAGGACCCGTGTGGTGGTTCGGTGGCGGTGCGGATTTAACTCCTTATTACCCGTTTGCCGAAGATGCCGTTCATTTCCATAAAACACTGAAGCAGGCGTGTGATGCTCACAATCCAGAGTATTATCCAGTGTTTAAGCGTTGGTGCGATGAGTATTTCTATTTAAAACATCGGGGAGAAACGCGGGGTGTTGGCGGACTGTTTTTTGATTATCAAGATGGTCTGGGTGGATTGTATCGCGGTCCTCATCAAGATGGTGCGGCAGCTATTTACAGCAACCAAGTTGGGACACCAGAACCACGCACTTGGGAACAGTTGTTTGCTTTTTCACAAGACTGCGGCAATGCGTTTTTACCAAGCTACATCCCGATTGTGGAAAGGCGGCACAAAATGGAATATGGCGATCGCCAACGGAATTTTCAACTGTATCGCCGGGGAAGGTATGTAGAATTCAACTTGGTGTATGACCGAGGCACCATTTTTGGACTGCAAACCAACGGGCGCACCGAATCAATTCTCATGTCCCTACCACCTTTAGTACGCTGGGAATACGGTTATCAGCCTGAACCAAATTCCCCCGAGGCTCAGTTGTATGAAACCTTCCTCAAGCCTCAAGACTGGGTAAACTGGGTACTAAGTCATTCTCACTCATGAAGTCTCATTTTTTAGTATAAATCACTACTCTTGAGTGGGTGATGTTAATCATTAAAGATCCCCTCAAGCCCTATTTGTAAAGGGGCTAGGGGAGATCTAGCCTGAACTGAACCGCATTAGAGTATAAACCATCTCACAATCCAGATTGCCATGAGAAGCTAAATACCAAAAAACCAGCACTCAGTATTCAGCACCCACCACTTCTTTAGTAAGCTAAACTACTAAATAGAAGCACTTAGCAATAAAGATGACAGTCAGTGCTGTAGCTTTTTCATCTCAGGCTACAGCATCACACAATGTTCTAGCAAGTCAGTTCATTCACAAAGTCTAGTCGTCATTCCAGTAGAAAAAGGTGGAGATGAATGGAAAAACAGAGCTTGTAGCTTTTGCCAGCTTGAAGCAATATCAAGCCACAGTCTCTTTTGAAACGAGTGTTAGGGGGAGTTCAGTGATATATATAGAGCAAAAAACTTACACAACGCAAGACGGCAATATCGTCATCGTTTTAACACCAGCTGGTCGCCTGGATATTAGCACTGTTTGGCAATTTCGCTTGAAATTGCAGGAGAGTATCTCCAAACTCAGTCGTCATGTGATAGTGAATCTCGGTCAGGTGAATTTCATCGATAGTTCTGGTCTGACCTCTTTGGTAGCTGGAATGCGCGATGCTGATAAAGTTAAGGGCAGTTTTCGGATTTGTAATCTGCATCCAGAAGCCAAACTGGTGTTTGAAATCACGATGATGGATACAGTATTTGAAATCTTTGAAACCGAGAAGGAGGCTTTAGAAGGTCGATCTCGTAGTATCGCCAGCTAAAGACAGAACTGTTCTCGCTTTGTATAGCAGTAAGGCCCCAAAATAGCTCCCCAAGTGGCTTTTCCAGTCGTAGAGTCAATTCCTTTGTCGTAGCTGAAAAATTTATCTTGAGTCACCTCAAAGCCCAAGCGAACTTGTACGATGTTGCCATCAACATTAAAGCAGCAACGAGTGTCTGGAGGTGGGGTAGCCTGGAACTTATAGTGATTGACGGCTAATAATTGCTGGGTAACGTTGAGCACACAGCCTGGTAGTAATTCTAAGTTGTCGGGTGTCAACGTGTTGAGTAAAGCTGTGTTACGACCAGCACCGACAAGGGTACTTGGATTTTTGGGCATATAGTACTGCACTTTTAGGGGTGCATCAGGACCATTTCCTTCTAGAAGCCGCATAATGCGCTGACGGTAAGGTCGATCTAAATTGACAATATTGGCTTGTTCGGCAAATAGTGTCAAGCTGTCTTCTTGAAATAGAGGAATCGGTCTTTGCCACAAACGCAGGTGAACATACCAAGCAGGCTGTGCAATAGCTTGTTCTCGATTATCAAATTCACCAGCAAGATAATCAGCTAGGGCAAGTAGTTGTGGTGAAAAAGTCATCAAACATTTCAGTCTGAAACCCCGTGCTTGTAGCACGGCTTTGCATTTGAATGCTGGTTTTTAAACGGATATAATCCCAGGAACCAGCTTTCCCCGTAGTTAGTCCCCTCGCCCACCTGACCCAGGATGGCTTGGCATTACCCAACGCCGTTAACAAGGCGGCTTGAAGATAGACCGGACTGGGGAAGCATCCAGCAGTTCGTACCAGGATCAGGCTGAAATGGGCGCGAGTCTTACACGTAAGGCTTGCCCCTTACAAGCTCCGTCCCTTTTAGGGGGGAGTTATTGACAGGTGAGATGTCCAAGATTCCATTTAAACAGATTTGTTTTGAGATGTGTTATAGAGTGTTGTAAATTGTTGCTACAACCTGCATTCTGCACTCTGTCTTCTGGAATGACTCAAAAGAAAGAGCAACTTGTCAGAATAAACCGCCAATAATAGCTTATTATGGCGAGAAAAGATTTATGATCCCGAATTTGGAATGAACTGGACGTAAGTAGAAAACTAAACTTGGCAAAGTGGCATTAAAGCGAGAGAATAATAATACGTCGCCCTTGAAAATTGCTTTGTGAATAACGTCCGTACCGTATCTGATACTAAGCGAACTTTCTACAACCTTCACACCCGTCCGATAAACACCATTTATCGTCGGGTGGTGGAAGAGCTAATGGTGGAAATGCACCTGCTGTCAGTAAATGTCGATTTTAGCTACGATCCTATTTATGCCTTGGGCGTCGTCACTACCTTTGACCGCTTTATGCAAGGCTACGAGCCAGACCGGGATAAAGAGTCGATTTTTCATGCCCTGCTTCAGGCTGTAGAAGAAGACGAAGAGCGCTACAAACAGGATGCTCAACGTTTGCAAGCATTAGCAACAAGCTTAAACGCTTCAGAACTCATTGCGTGGTTAAGCCAGGAAACTCCCTCATCTCGAGATGCTGACTTTCAAAGTTCACTGCAAGCAATAGCAAACAATCCTAAATTTAAATACAATCGCTTGTTTGCAATTGGTTTGTTCACTTTACTAGAACAGTCAGATCCAGAACTCGTTAAAGACGAAAAGAAACGCACTGAGGCACTGAAAACAATTGGCAATGGCTTGCATATATCTGACGACAAACTCAATAAAGATTTAGAGATATACCGCTCTAACATAGATAAAATGTCACAAGCTTTGACAGTTATGTCAGATATGGTTTTAGCAGAGCGAAAAAGACGGGAACAGCGTACTCAGCAATCGAGTACGACAGTGACTCCGCCAACGAATAACGAATAGTCATGCCCGAACTCAGAATTCAGAACTTAGAATACAGAATGAGGATTCTTGGTTTGAAAAACTCTAATTTATTTGGAAAGAATTTGAAACTGCTTTCTCTAGTATTAAGTAGAAAAATCTTCTGAATTTTGAGTTCTGAATTCTTTTCACACACCTAATAATTTATATATAAAGTAACAAAATTTGTTCCTCTGACCAAGATTTATTTTGTATATCTTTAGGTTTGGGCAATCAGAGGACAAAGGGACAAACAAGAGCAAGGGAAGCAAGGGAAGCAAGGGAAGCAGGGGAGAAAATACTTCTTCATCACCCCATCTTCCCATCTCCTCATCACCTGTTGGGAGTCGGATTGGTTTTTCCAGAAGGCGCTGCGGGTACTTTAGGCAATACGGGAGAAGTACCTGGATTAACTGGGGTGACACCTTGGTTAGTCTGAGGTAGATTCGGTGCTGAGGGAAAATTCAAATTAGGGTTACTTTGTGGATTAATGGGAGCTATCGGTGCGCTGTTGGGTAGAAGTGGTGTTCCTGGCACAGCAGGATTGGTTGGCACAGGAGCAATGGGTGAATTAGAGTAAGATGGTGTAGTGACAAAAGATATGCGATCGCCTCCCACTTGTCGCCACAAATCTATAATTGATATGACATCATTATACGTTGCTGTCTGGCTGATTTTTAGAGCCAAAATCGCGTTGGGAGTTTGTTGGAGGTATTTCTGGAAAGCCTCTTTAATTTGTGGTCGTTTTACTAAATCATTGTCTACGTAAGTTTGACCAATAGCATCAATAGTCAAAGTTAATATTTGCCGTTGGACTTGTGGGTTGATAGCGGTATTATTGGGTTTGGCACGAGTAGTAGATGGCGTACCAGTACTGGATTTAGGTAAATTAATACTAATCTCTTCTTGGCGAGTAAATTGCAAAGCCGCCAAAAGAAAAAATGTCAGTATACAAAAAACGACATCTATTAAGGGAATGATTTGAATTTGGACGTCTTCTACAGGAGTATGTAGGTTTACTTTCATTGTCTTACTCTCATACCTGGGGCGTGGAATTTTTTTATTGACTATCTTTCGGTTCTGACAAATCAGACTCGGGCGGGAGTTCAGGTGTTTCAGAAAGCTTGGGTCTTCTACCTTTTTTCCGAGGCGAATTCAAGTTATCCCGAGGAGATTCTCGTATAATTGTCGAAGGTATTACCCTCTTTTCAGGTGTAGTGTTGGTCAAGTCAGGCGGAGACTGACGATACAGCAACTCCATGTCATTCCCAGCCCGGCGGAAAATTTTGACTTGGTTAACCACGATACCTTGAAATAGGCGGTAAAATGCCAAAGTGGTGATAGCAACAATCAGCCCTGCTGCCGTACTAATCAGCGATTCCCCAATACCAGTCGTTACCCCAGCTGTGGATTCGGTTCCTAAATCACCAATGCGAATAGAGCGTAGAGACTGGATCAACCCTAAAACCGTACCCAACAATCCTAACAAGGGCGCAAGGGCAATGACAGTTTCCAAAAGTTTTTCACCCCGTCGCATTCCAGCCAATTCATCTTCTGCTGTTGCTTCGAGTGCCAGTCGGAAGGTTTCTGGATCGGTTTTTGGCAGGCTTAGGGGCGCATAGAGAAACCGCCCGATAGGCTGACGGGTAGCCTGTCTGGCAATTTCACTAGCCGACGCCCAATCTACACGGGCGGCATCCAAAACGCGATTAACGATTTCCTTTTCCTGGCTTAAAATTCGCAACCAGAACCACAAACGCTCAAAAATGACACTTAAAGATAAAATTGATAGGGCAAGCAATGGCCACATCGCTGGTCCGCCCTTTTTAAACAAATCTACGATATCCACTGTTGTAGGTTTCCTCCATTTATGTATGGTGTAACTGTCAGTCAAGCACTTTAATTTTAGAAATTAAAGCATAACTTTCATAATCGTTTCACATTCAAGGGTTGGGATTTAGCGATAAAAAAGCCAGTAGCATCTTCCAGACAAACTAGGGCGGTTATTCCCACAGGAAGTGTAGGGCATAATTTGCCAAAATTAAAGGTAATTGGAGGTAAAAATCTATGAAATTTTCAATTCAATCCCTTTATAATTGGTACCGCAACTTACTCCGTAACCCTAAGTACCGCTGGTGGGTAATTTTAGGAACACTGCTTTATTTTGTCAGCCCGATTGATTTTCTTCCAGACGTCTTCCCGATTGTAGGAGAACTTGATGATGTCTTTCTGTTGACATTGTTAGTTACTGAGGTGTCTGGGCTGATGATTGAAGGCTTTAAAGAGCGTAAGGGTAATGCGGATGCTAAAGCCGCCAAAGCCCCCAATACTCCCGAAAATTCCACTTCCACCGCCAGCACTATCGATGTTGATGCTGTCTCTGTTAAGTAATTTCTGTAACGAAATAAAACTTAATAACCCCCCTCCTTTTGCCGTCTACTCACAACTGCGCTTCTGAAGAAGGGGGATATTTTTTTAGTCATTTGTCCTCAGCCATTAGTTTATAGTTATAGCAGGGGACAAGGGACTGGGGACTGGGGACTGGGTGAAAAGTCTTTTTGTGTCTAGGTTTTATCATCTGTTGATGTCCTAACCACCTTGGCTGTTGCTATATTTAATTTACCGATGATTGGTTATTGTGTGATACCTACGCAGTTAAAATATTTACCCAATAGGGGCAAATAATTTTTAACTATTAATCTTTAATTACCTATGACCAAGCGTCAAATCATCGGACTGCTACCAGCAGGTGGACAGGCAACCCGCATTTCTCCTTTACCACTTAGCAAAGAGTTATATCCGGTTGGTTTTCAAGACTTTGGTGTTAAATATAACTGGCGACCGAAAGTGGTTTCTCAATATCTGTTAGAAAAAATGCAACTGGCAGGCATTGATAAGGCATACTTTATACTGCGTCCTGGTAAGTGGGATATTCCGGCATATTTTGGCGATGGCACAATGCTTTCCATGAACTTGGGCTATCTCATCATGGGTTTGGGTTATGGTGTACCTTTCACGTTGGATCAGGCTTATCCTTTTGTCCAAGATGCTGTCGTAGCCTTGGGTTTTCCTGATATTTTGTTTCAGCCTGAAGATGCCTATGTGCGGATACTTTCACGCCTTGAGGCTAGTAACGCCGATGTCGTCTTGGGATTATTCCCTACCGATAAACCTCAGAAAGCGGGTATGGTTGACTTTGACGATAAAGGTAGAGTGCAGTTGATAGTCGAAAAACCTCCCCAGTCAGATTTGCGTTATATGTGGGGTATTGCGGTTTGGACACCTGCTTTTACACACTTTTTGCACGAGTATCTTATCACTCTCAAGGCGAAGAGCAATTTATCACAGCTACCAGAAATACCCATTGGCGATATCATTCAAGCTGCAATTAATAAAGGTTTTCACGTAGAAGCAGAAGCTTTTAGTGATGGTACTTACCTTGATATTGGCACACCAGATGATTTAGTGCGAGCCGTGCGACAATTTGCTGCTTTGGCAAGTAGGGAAGGTGAGTAAAGGCGATCGCCCATAAAGGCGCTGTTCCTTGCCCAATCGTGTCATCTGGGTATGTCAGATGAGTTGTCGCAATTGATCTAAAGTATTCACAGTTAAGATAGCTCGCTGAATTGCCTTTAATCGCTCTAAATCGGAAATTTGGCTGATTTCTGGCATCATCTGTAATCCTTCAGCGCCAAATTTTACTTCTAAACCCATTTCAATACTCGACAGCTTCTCCTCTCGCCGTCCTCTTTGCTCACCCTCTCTCAAAATTTGCTGATACCAGGGAGATTCGTTTAACACTGCCATATCCCACCTCATAATTTGCTGAACTAAAGCACTGTCTAATACGAAGCTAGCAAAAAACGCCAGAACGGTTTCTAACTGATTCAATTGTTCATCTGCACGAAGAATTTGCAAAGCTTGTTGTATTGTGGATTCCTGTGCGCCACCCTTGAGGATTGGTACAAAAGGAAGCAAAGATGGCACCGGTTGTTGAAAAGCTATCTCAACATCGACTTCCCAAAGGTTTATCACGCGGTAGTCCTGACGCGCTTGCAAACCTGCAAACTCCGACTCGTAGCGTGTGGGAATTTCGGCATCACTTTCTTTGAGGATGTTGATGAGTACCGGATAGGTTGGCAAATCGAACTTTTCTTCTGCCAGTGCTGCGTACGCCCGCATTCGTTTAGGCATCTCCGGCTTGTAGCGCAATTGTAACTCGTTGAGTACGAGAAATTGCCCATACTGAGGACTTTCGGCGCGGATTAACACATCACTCTCGCGGCTAATCCACTGGAATTCTGAATTGAGAACTTCTCCAGCTACAATATTGGGAATTTGTGTTACCCATTTTACCCAGTTTTCCGGTGCGAGGCTGATTAATTTTTTGGTGCTGATGTCAGCGGATTTTGCCATAGGGGAGTTGATGCGCTGTTGTGGCGATGATTCATTTTAGTAAGTTATGGATAAAAAGGCGCATTTGTGTAGGGCGGGCAAGATGCCCACCCCACTAGAGATAGGTAGGTGCGATCGCTTATTTTTTGTCTGGTGTTTAAGGCGATCGCATTCACTGCGGTTGTGTGCCTCCTGAGAGTCTGTACACATCTCCAAGTTTCAGGTGATGCTCGTTTAGTTTAGGTTCTTTAAAGATAGAGCCGTTCACCTTTTGCAACTTTCTAATAATCAAGAATTTTTTCATTTTAAGTGTGATTTTTGGATAAAAATAAACTGCAGAGGCACAGATTAGGGAGCGTTTTTTACAAAATTTCTTCCAGATTGATAATCGAGAATAAACCATAATTGGCGTTTCTTTCTATAAGCATAGCTATTCGATTGTTAGTTCAATGTAAAAGAGGATTTGCTATGAGAGATGACTTTAGGAATTCCAGACCAACTTTGCAGTATAGTCTGGAATTATGTAAAATAATTTACAATTAACTTTAACAACAACCACGGTGAGGGTACATTCCTAAGGTAGACTTGGGAATGAAATAAAAATAGCTCCTACCTTTAACCAATCTCCTCATATTGAGTTGAATGTGGCAATTTACCCCCGTTTTCCTGTTGCTCATTCTGACTGTTATTAAAAGCACTATAGCTACTATTAGTACTCATGTAATCCATGTGTGGCGTCTTAGCACACACTAGCAGTAGCCCACCCAGAATAAACAGTAACCCACAAATTGATGCGGTTTGAACCCAAGAAATTTCCAGCACTCCGTGAACAACCACTTCTCGCAGTACAGATACTATTGTGACCTCCACAGCCACCCCTACAGCGATGCTATGCTCCTGCAAGTAAACCATTAAGAGTCGGAATAACTCGACCAAAATCAACAAAAATAGTATTTTTGCAGTTACGTGTTGATGATCTAATGGCAGCACAATATTGGTAAATATCTCCCACAACTCCATAACCATATAGGCAAATAAACCCAAACACAGGACAATCACAATTAAGTCTTGGAAAGCCTCCATGTTGCGAACAATTCGTTGTCTGTCAATCCAGCGATTGCGAAATAAATATTGACTCTTCTGGCGCTTTTTCATTTGCATTTTCATTCTCATCAGCACAACTACAGAGCAAATTAGTCAGTCCACCTAATGCTATTAACAAGAATTTAGGTTGGTTGAGAATTATTTGAATCACAAGCTTCAGGCTAAAATTATTTGCCATTGCTTGCAAAATCTCTTCAAAGGAACATTTTGGTAATTTTATTTAGGCAATAAAATTACGAAATGCTTTCAAAATATAACTGGCACAATCTCTGAGAGAGGTGTCGTAGAATGAACACTTTTTATCTCTTATGAGAGAGTATTTGATACCAAAATTTGGGTTGAATCCCCTTTAATTTTATAGCCCACTTTGATGAAGCGGTGGCTTTTAATAAAGTAGAATACACCCCACCCTTAAGCTGTTATATCTTGCCCAAATTCCCTCAAGAACCTGAACACCTTCACAATATAGCTTAAGCCTCTCTCAGTTCACAATTCCCAAAGCAAGGCGTAAAGCATTCTCAACTAAAGGCTTTGCAATGCGAAATTCGCTCAAAGGTTAATCTCCTGTTCTAATTCCTCAGCTGGATAGTTAATCACTGGAACTTCCATTTTGCCAAGTAACTCTATGAATGTTCGTTTGGAATAACCTGCTAACTTTGCAGCTTGTCCTAATGATAGTTTTCCAGTTTCAAAGAGCTTAACCGCCAGCAGCAATTGTGCTTCCTCAATAGAAATATTTGGGGGTAGTTCTATCGTTAGTTGATTCATATTTTTGTTTCTTTTTGGAAAAGAATCTAATTCATATCTCTTACTTTAGATAGGTGCGTTAACGCAATGTAACGCACCTAAGCTTACTTAAGCTGCTATATCTTGCCCAAATTCGGTCAAGAACCTGAACGCCTTCACAACATAGGTGGCGCACTCTCTAGGAGAGGTGTTGTAAAACGATCGCCATGCACTCGCTTTATCCTCATCGTACCGCTCCCTTCTTCCAGGATTACCTTCCAACCATGCCAATCGTACAGCGTGACCAATTAACACATCTAACACGATATATTCTTCGATGTGCAAGTTGGGGTTGTTGGATACAATTGCCGCCAATTCCATCAACGTTTCGATATTAACTTGTCGGTACTCGGGAGCCTCAATTTTATTCAACAGATGCTCTACCTGCAGGGCAAAATTCTTTTCCCCAGGTGTCATTTCCGCCAGAATTAACTGACTATCCAAACGATTGCGGCGCTCTAACTTATCACCAATCACCAAGCCTTTGCAATGTTCCATCAACAGCCAAACATTCTGGAAAAACTCTTTTGGCACGCGTCCCGTTGCTCCCTCGGCTTGCCGGAAGCGCCGCCAACCACCAGGGGCAACTTCTATTTCCTCAATAAGTCCTGGTTGCACCACCCAATCAATGTCACTTTCTTTTTGTTTGACGTGCAGAGATTCTTGCTGGCGTAACAGTTGGCTCATGCTACCGTATTCAAATAATACCTGACGTACCCGTGTTCTCACGTCAAAAGGCGAGAGTTGCATCAGGTGTTCGTATGCCTCATCTTGGGTGACATTAAGCTCCCGTGCCAGTTCGCTGGTAATTAACAGGATGAAATAGCCGACTCTGAGTGTCAGGAGTCCTTTAAACAGTTCTGGTTCTGACTTGATTAAGTTACTTAGATTAATGAGAATTTCTTGAGTCAGAACGCGATCGCTGATATCCTCCCGACAAAAGTGATTGATTTTCTCAACAATTTCGCTGTGCGACAGTGGCAAAGTTATGAGCGAAGCTTCACTATAAGCTTTGCCTACGGCAATTTGCTTGCCGCGCACCACAATACTCGTCACTACGTCCGATAAGCCGATATCGCTCATTTGCCGCAACCCCGCAGCACGACGCACAACTGCCCAAATGCCCGAGGCACCTGCTTTGGTGTAAACTTCATCGAGCAAATCCGCTACCGTCACGGGACGCCCCGGTCCGCCAAACCCTGTATCAAACTCCAGCCCTTCCAAACGAATCAAAGTCTGCAACAACTCAATTTGCTCGTAAAGATTTTCTGATGAGCGCAAAGAAGAAAGCAAGAATTTTAAGTTGGTTTCACACTCCATCTGGAATTCTTGAGTATGCTTTAAAGTCCAGTTTTTGTCTGGATTGTAAATCAGATAAGAGCAGCGAAGTGCAGCATCTTTGACGGAAGACTGAGAAAATTCAAAATCTTCTTGAAGAAAATCAATCCGTTGAGTTCCAGCTGTCAACATCAACTGATTAAGCCGCCCCAATTTCACCCGGACACCGTTACAAACACCATCTTTAAGTTCTTGCATCAGGGCAAGCAATGCCTCACTACCGGTTTCCAACATGGTGTGAGTCAACATTAAAGTGAGGATAGGACGCCCTAAATCAATCCAATATTTTTGAATGTAAGCAAGTTCACTTTTAATTTCATACACCAAAAAATGGTAATCAAGAGTTAAATAGAAAACTTGAGCATCCAAAAACGAGGGCAGAAAGACAACTGTCTCGCCACCAATCCGAAAAATTTTAGATGTTGTCAAACTCCGCAGACGCCGCACAGGACGCCCAGTTAAACCAAGTTTATCGTTGCGCCCAATCTGAGTATACATGGCTGAAAGGTCATCTGCTTGTCGCACCTGAATTGGTTCTACTTGCTTGGGCGTTTGCGTTTCAATGCCGTGAACTGCGAGTTTTCCCTGTAAATCCTCATCTTCTGCTAGTAAGGCGATTTGTACCAAAGGTTCCCGGTATTTTCCCATGTACAAATGCCTTCCCAAAGGGTCGATATCTCCAACCGCTATTAACCCTTCACTCAACATTTGACCAAGAAAATACAAACTCTGCGCCCATACTAAGGGAATATTTTCGTTGGGTAAACGCGGCTGACTTTGGGGTGCTAACTTCTCTGCCTCTACAAACTCTTCTGGGACATAATAAAGTTCTGGCAGCAGATGCAAGCCATCATGTTCAACTAATAAAGACTCTAAACGCTCTTGGTAATGTTTCACGTGTTCTTGTTCGCCGCGAAACAAACCATCAAGAAACAAATAGGTGAAAAATAAAGGCCATTCACACTCAATATGCTCAAATTGCTTGAGTTCCAACGGTTCGTAGTGCAAGCGCTTTGTGTCTTCCAAAACTGTTTGGTGTCCGTCGCGCAGGAAGCGCTTGCAACCGTATTTTCCTTCGAGTTTGTTGATGATATCGTTGCGGGTGCGATCGCGCAGTTGCACATCTTCTACGGCAAACGCCGGAAAACTAATAATGCTCAACAGCGCCGCATCGATTTCTTTTGATGGCGATTCTCTTGGTAACAGGGATTCTAGGGTAATTCTGGCACGGGCGATTTCATCTGGCAGTGCGTGAATCACCGATGCTTGACAACCATACACGCCAAATAAATCCAAGCCATTAATCGCTTCCAATGCGGCTTTTGCCATACCGACAGAACTGGCGTTCAATTCTGCGTTGCCATGATTAATTTTGTTGCCTCGTTCCCAAATACCGTAATCAGGAGTTCGGTACGCTCTTCCAATGTAGTAAACCAAATTTTGGACGAAATTCACTTCGTCGAACGTGTAAATGATCTGCAACCCTGAAGCAGTCATTTGCGCCAATATCAATAAAAATATCGACGTGGCATCAAGTTGCAAATGTCCCCATTCGTCATCGCCAACAACGATATCACCTGTAGCAGTGTTGTACTTGGCGTGTAAAGCATCCAAAGGGGATTGGGTATGCTTGAATTGCTCTACTTTAGAACTTTGTCGCATCATAGCAAACAACAAACCCCGCATCAGCTTGATGACGCTGTGTTCCAACTCGTAGGCGCGTCCCTTGTCTTCATCAACCTTGCGGTAAGCAAGTGCCAACCCCCAAACCGCCAGAATGCTGTAAACGTTATCACGTACCCAAGCATCGGTATAATCACCGTGTGCCGTTATTGCTGTACTCGCAGGCAGCAAACCTGTAATCGGATTCTGACGGGCAAGGATGATTGTCTTGATTTGCTGATAATAACATTCAAGACGAGCTTGCAGTTGAGTCGCTGTTTTCATAGTTGATTTTGTACGCTGTTTCCGGAATACAACCCTGAGACTGTGAAGTAAATTATGTTAGCACCAAGACTACTTCTGCAATAGGCAATGATATTGCAGGTTTAAGTAAGAAATGAATTTGTTGTCTCCTGTTAACATACAAGCTAGTTTTTCAGGTTTTAGAGAAATATACTCTAAATTTTCAATTCTTTCAAATAGTTCTCATTAGGTAGTCATTTTTTTCTTAATTTTTAAATTAATTTTACTAATTATAAATAAAAATAAAAATATGCTAATCCTGAGAAAAAAAGAACCCTTTAGGTAAATCATAGCTAACAGAACAAATTAACACAAAAAAAATTTTTTGACTAAGATGAGAGGTACATTATGTCTGTGCGTTATAACCAAAATCATTCTCCACTAGTAAAAGTTGTTTACTCCCAAGTAAAAGTTAATGGCAAGATTGAACTGGTACCACTAGAGTTGTACGCCGATGGCTCACTTAAGCGGGTTGCAGAAACAAGTTAACCATTAGTCTATAGTTCAAAATGCGTCATTTAATAACTAAAATTTAATATTCCTCCTCGCATTATCCTCCCACAACCTTTGGTTATGGGGGGTTATCTATATTGTTGCGAAGCAACGCTCGTAAGATAGGTTTAACACTGTTTAATAGACAAGATTGCATCTCTTTGATTCCATCTGTGTCCATCTGTACGGCAGTTGCTATCTCAGAAGGAGACGCTGCGCGAACAACGGGGGGAACCCCGACGCCAGTCGCCTGCTGTCGGGAAACCCTCCTAAGGGCGCTGGCTCCGCAACGCACGCAAGAGTCCATCTGTGGTTAATTATTCTTTTTTTTGCAATGAATGCAAGAAGTCTAATGTATAGGTTAGGTCGATAAACTATGCAGATAAAAGAAGTGCCTTTCACTCTTCGGCTTGGGACACTGAATGAGTACCACAAAATGGCAGAGGCGGGAATTTTTCACCCAAAGGAACGAGTGGAATTAATTGCATCAAAAGTCTATTTTATGATTGACTAGCAGACAGTAGCTTTAAATACGATTGCGAGACTAATGCTAAAATCTATGCTCAATCAGGAATTTGAGATAATTGGGTACTAGGTGTTAAGAACCGCAAACTCCATCTGTTTCTTTGAACCTATTCAGGAGAGATATCAAAGTGAAGTCATTCTTCTGTGAAAATGCAAGTATTTCACCTTTGGATTTTTCTGCCTTAATCATCGCGATCGCTGATATATTACCACTAGTGATTACCAAATCATGACCAAAATAGTTCTGAATATCTAATGCTGTCGCTCCCGGTCGGCGGTCTTCCCACATGGTAGAGTGTAATGATAGTATTTTTTATTTTTTATTCTCCGGACGAAGTATTCAGTACTGAGAAAAGGATTTCATAGAGACAATTTATTTAGGGAGAAAAAAAGCTTTTTTTCCTTGTTCTATCCTCCGGTTCACCCGTGTGGATGGATTTACAACTGAGGATTCAGCACGGTATGTAGAAAATTTGATGGCTGTTATTGTAGAGCAGGATGAAATTGCTTCAACCGCACTTGGCAACTGCGCTCTTGGACGTTTGTCTAGCAAATACCTGAACTCTGATAGTAGTTGAATATGATGACACAGCCTCTATCTTTAGTATGTAAATAAAGGTTGTTGATCATGAAGTAAAGATTTTAACTATATGAAGTTTCTTTGGAAATTAATTTGTACGCTTGACACAGATAGCAACAATAGTAGAATCTACTCAAATCAACAGGCATCAGGGCGATAGGAAATTCAGCAGGGTGCAAGCGGATTAAATTCCTGACACTGAATTTTCAGTATCTACCGGATTACACTGTCCTGGGTTAGTATTATTAGTTAGCGATACCATTGATTGGTAATCGATGTTGAATTTTTGAGATTTTATGGACCAAAGTCCACAAGATGGCAGTACCAACCTCCTCTGAGCTGTGAGCTTGTCTCCCAGCGAGGGGGAGACCATAGGAGGTTTTATGATGCTCATGCAGGATGTTCGCAATTCAGGTATTGACATTGCCGACTTAAACCAGCTCAAGTTGGATTTGAATTGTTTACAACCCGTGGATGCGGGAGAGTACATAACACAATTGCCCAAGCAACAACGGGCGATCGCATTCCGTTTACTCAACAAACATCAGGCAATTGATGTTTTTGAATATCTGCCAAAAGAAGTGCAGGAAGAAATCATAAATTCCCTGCATGATGTTCAGGTAGCGCAAATTGTCGAGGCGATGAGTCCGGATGAACGCGCAGAATTGTTTGACGAGTTGCCCGCCGGGGTTGTCAAACGCCTCTTACAAGAACTGAGTCCAGAACAACGGCAAGCAACAGCAACAATTCTCGGCTATTCTGAAGGCACCGCAGGACGCGTGATGACAACAGAATACGTGCGGTTGCGCCAAGGATTGACTGTCGGAGAGGCTTTGAGTAAAATCCGTCGTCAAGACGAAGATAAAGAAACAATTTACTATGCCTATGTGACAGATGATGATCGCCAATTGGTGAGTGTTGTTTCGCTGCGACAACTGCTGTTTACTTTTCCCGATGTTTTGATCAGAGATATTGCCAGCGATCGCGTGATCAAGGTGAAAACGGAAATGCCACAGGAAGAAGTTGCCCGAATCATGCAACGATATGACTTAATCGCTGTACCTGTGGTTGACCGCGAAGACCGATTGGTTGGTATTATCACCATTGATGATGTCGTCGATATCTTGCAAGAGGAAGCCACAGAAGACATTCAAAAACTAGCAGGTGTGAGTGGAGATGAAGCCGCTTTGTCTCCTCCTCAAGTCACCATTCGCAAGCGCTTGCCTTGGTTATTGGGAAACATTGGGTTGTACATTGGTGCAGCTAGTGCGATCGCCCCTTTCCAAAGTGTTATTTCTCACGTACCTGTTCTGGCAGTCATCATGCCAATTTTATCCAACACCAGTGGAAATGTTGCCATTCAAGCTTTATCCGTAACAGTACGAGGTTTAGGTGTAGGCGAAGTTACGCCTCGGGACACCATGAAAATTCTCCGCAAGGAAATGTTAGCTGGGTTAGGGACCGCTATAGCCTTAGGGACTGCCCTCGGAACACTTTCACTGATTTGGTCGCCTGGTCCAGAAAGATGGGTATCTATAGTTGCAGCCACGGTTATGGTTGTGAATGTCTTCATAGCCGCTTCGTTGGGAACAGTGCTGCCAATGAGTTTGAAGCGGTTAAACCTCGATCCAGCCTTAATTAGTGGTCCCTTGTTGACGACTACCTTGGATGCGATCGGGTTTTTGACATTCCTGTCGATGATTTCAGTGGCGTTGCAGATATTTAAATAAGTGTGTATCAAATGGGGAATTGTTAGTAGAGACGCGCCATGGCGCGTCTGTACATTTGGAGCGTTGTTTTTTATATCTACTAACCACTAACCACTAACCACTACCTCCCAATTCCTATTTGACTTCCCGCCAGAGCGTACCATCCAGCTTTTCTAGGATTGGGTAAAACATTGGATGAATGTGCCAGACGATATCGAGGTTTTTGCTAAAGGTATAAATTAAAGGCTAAAACAGCCTAAGCTTGTCGAATTGGGGAAGCAACCCCTTTGGGGAATTCAAAAATCAAAAATCAAAAGTCAAAAGCAAGAGTCGTTTTTTTGACTTAAAATCATCTTGACCTTGATGAGGAAAAACTACGGGTTTCAATGTAGACAATCTTTAATAATTTTGCTTGGCTTTTTCTATTATTAATACCAGTGGGAGAGCGCTTGTCTTCACTTACACCCTCACACCCCTACACCCCTACACCCACTGCCGTTGCAGGCTTGGTCAAACATCCAAACCAACTACTGTTAACTCAGGCGGATGCTCAACGATGAATTGATAAAAGATTTCACATTTTCCCTGTGGTGGAAGAGTGAAAGCCCATTCCAATATGCCCATATCACTAAGTTGAATTTGTGGGTTGCTACGGCTGAGGCGGACTTTAATTTGTTCGTTGCGACTTATTGGTAATTGTTCAGTGAGTTTTAAATTTGCTTCTTGATTTTGTAAATTCGTAATAACTATCTGATAACCATAAGTAATTTTCCGATTGTTGCCAATCAGTTTTTTGTCTACCTGACGCTCAATTAAATCACGCTCAATTTTCAAACCTTCGTCAATTCCTAAGTTAAGCGTGAACTCTTGCCCTGGTGCAACATTCTCTAATTGAGTTATTCCAACAAATGTATTATCTCGGAAAATATTTGCTTTCCCTGGTAACAAAGTCACTCGATTGGCAGCATTTTTCACATTTGCTTGTAGATAAGCAAAGCTAAGGGAGCGCGGTACTGCTACATACTCAAAGCTACAAGGGAAATCATCATGAAAAATTATCGTTTTATGAGGTGCGCCATCACTGGGAATGTTTCCGCCAGTACTTAGTTTAAAAGTGGCTGCACTACCTTCTCTGGAAACTTCTGCAACAAGAGTTTCAGCAACAACGAGATTTTCCTCTGGTTGTTCGGTTTCTATAGTAGTTTGATTTTCTCCAGTAGCAGAAGCAGGCATAGCCACAGAAGCAGCTTGTAGAGGCGATAATCTCCGCATACGCATTAACTCTAGCGGGCGTAGTACGTCAATATACCAAGGTTCCAATTTAGGTGGTAGAACTCCCAGTCCTGGTTTAGCGGTAGAAAGGGTAAGAGATACATCCGTCCAATCTTCACCAGTATTTTGGGTAACTTCAGCAAGATAGGCAAGGTTGATACAATGACTACTCGTACTTGCCTGCAAGTCATACAGCGGAGTCCAACTGGCAGAACTAACCACGTAAGACAGTTCTAGCTCAAAGTTTCCGGCACCTCCAGGCTCAATTGCCACACTCAAGCTAAAACTTTCTTTAGGATGGGGTGTTTGTATCTGTTGTAACTGCTGACGCAGGACTTGTAGCTGCTTGTCTAATTCCTGCTGTTGGACTTTGTACTCTGCTGTGGAAATAGCATACTCGCTGTACTGGCTTCCTAAAAAGTTGAGAAAATCCAAAGTTTCGCTCAAGCTAAGATTTTTGCGCGATAAACTCTGTGCGAAGGGTTCTTCTGTCTTTTCACGCAAGCCTTCAATAAACTTTGACTGCAAAGCCAAA
This sequence comes from Kalymmatonema gypsitolerans NIES-4073, assembly GCF_002368435.1. Lineage (GTDB taxonomy): Bacteria > Cyanobacteriota > Cyanobacteriia > Cyanobacteriales > Nostocaceae > Kalymmatonema > Kalymmatonema gypsitolerans. The sequence continues at coordinate 7,781,807 of NZ_AP018268.1, read as the reverse complement.
GCATCGATTTGCGCTTGCAGAAGGTTCCATTCTGCTTCTAATTGCTGGATTTGCCTTGTCAGATGGATCAGCCGTTCGGCGGAGGGTTCGGTGGAGAAAACCCGTTCTGTACTCACTCCCAGCAAGCGCACTGCAACCTCACCTGTACCGCTAACCCTGACTGACTCAGTTTGTATGGTAGCTGGGATTTGGGTAATTTCTAATTCTCGTTCCAGTCCGGTCAGTGGTACAATACCCCGTCGTGTCACAAGGGCTTGGTCAGTATACACCGTAACACCCACAATTTCGGTTTCTACTGTTTTTCGCACAGGTAGTGCTTCCGGGTTAGTCACTGCCAGTCGTCTCCCATTGGCTTTTGCTGGTTATTCAATAGTAAAGTAGAACGTCGCTCCTTGACCGACAGCCGCCTCGACCCAAATGCGTCCTTTATGTTTATGGATAATGCGTTGTACTGATGCCAAGCCTACACCTGTACCGGGAAACTCATTGTCGGAGTGTAGGCGCTGGAAGGGGCGGAACAGTTTATCGGCGCGCTTCATGTCGAAGCCAGCACCATTATCCCGCACGTAGAAAACTAATGAATCATTTGTTTCTTTTTTGACGCCAAACTCAATGCGTGGTTGTTCAACTTTGGCAGAATACTTCCAGGCGTTGGACAGCAAATTTTCCAGCATCACGCGTAGGAGAACTGGATCTCCATTCACCGTTAGTCCTTGTGCAACGTGTGTTTCCACTTGACGATTTGCTTCAACAGCCTTGAGATGAGATAAAATCTCCTGAGCTATGCCGCTAAGGTCAACTGTTTCTCGCTTGAGTTCTACCTGTGTGAGCTTGTGCAAAGACAGCATGGCATCAATTTGCGTGTTCATACCCTTTCCGGAGGTAGACACGCGGTTCAGGTATTGCTTTGCCTGCTCGTCGAGTTGGTTGTTGTATTTCATCTGCAAAAGCTCACTGAAGCCTATGATGCTCCTGAGGGGCGATCGCAAGTCATGAGAAATGGTATAGGAAAAAGCTTCCAATTCCTGGTTTGCAGCTTTTAGCTGAGATGTCCGTTCCTGTACACGTTGTTCTAGTTCGCTGTACACCTGAACGTTTTCCATTGCTACGGACGTGCTGTCAGCTAAAGCTTGGATCAGGTGTACCTCCTCTGGGGTAGGAGTGTGTTTTTCAGCCCAGTAATTGCCAATAGCGCCAATAGGTGCTTCCTTGCGGATTGGCACCATGACCAAGCTTTTGATAAAAGTTGGTTCATATGCTTCAATTGGGATGCGCTCATCACCGTACACATCCTCAATGATGGCTTGCTGTCGGTTCAGCATACACCAACCACCCATACAGATCTCAATTGGAAAGCGGCGACCTTTCCACAAGGGCTGGATGGCGTTTTCCTCAGCGTAGTAGCACATATCCCCTTGGCGCAGAACAAAGGTTGCTCCATCAGCGCCCGTCAGTTCTCGTGCAGCACGACGTACTATAGCTGTAATTTCATCTAAACTGCGTGCAAGCGAGAGTTCCTGAACAACAGTCACCAACAGTTCCATCGCCTGGTTGTAGCGCTCTAGCTGCTGACATGAAGAACGTTCAAGGGCATATCGAGCCATGAGTGGCAATCGCCACAATTGCTCTTTAGAAATGTAGTCTAAGGCACCCATACCTAAGTATGCTGCGGCTTCCTTGTCATTGACATTCCCAGAAACAAAGATGAAGGGAACTTTGGGGTACTTTTGATGAGCAATCTCAAAGGCAGAACGCCCAGAAAACCCTTCAACTCCATTTTCTGAAACGATTAAATCAAAACCGCCTCGTTCAATAGCACTGATGTACTCACTGCGCGTCTTAACGATCTGTGCTACTACCTCCCAGCCATCCTTAACCAGCACACCCTGAATCCGATGGGCGTCAAAGGCATTGTCTTCAAGATGGAGAAAGGCTAGAGCGTTCATAATTCAAATCCAAAAGCAGATTGTTCACTGCTGGTGAAAATGATTCTAATAAAAGATTTTCTAAATGATAGTTCTACTGACTTGAAAATAGAACTCAGAACTCAGGATGCAGAACGCAGAAGAAAAAATAAATTTTCATCTGTCCTGGTGAAGCAGCGCTGCAGGAGGGTTTGCCGCTCTCACGGCGACTGCTGTGCCTCGCTCCGCGAGGAGCTTACGCTAACGCGTAGCGTGTCCGTTCGCCGCTCTTGCGTGCCGTTCGGCGATAGCCGTGGCGTTAGCCATAGGCATAGGACATACCCGAAGGATCTACGCAGTTCATGATGGCTATTTAACTATTGTCCTCTACTTGGAAAAAACTAGAACCTGCGGTTTGATGAGCAAATTGCTTTGCTGCTTCGAGTAAATAGTCAAAATAGGTACGAGCAACAATAGATAGCTGTTTTCCAGATGGGTAAACCATGTACCAATTGCGTGGAATCGGAAAGTGTTCGACATCCAAAATGGTTACATCCTGAACATCGGTAATTAACGTATGTCGAGATAAAACTGAAATTCCTAAACCACCTGCAATTGCTTGCTTAATCGCCTCGTTACTCCCTAATTCTAGCTTAACCTTCACCACGACTTCATGCTCATCGAATAATTTCTGCACTGCTCGCCGCGTTCCTGAACCTGGTTCCCGCATAATGAAAGGTTCATCAGCAAGACGTTGAATGGGGATATTTTTTTCCTTTGCGAGCGGATGATTAAGCGGTGCCAAAACGACCAAGGGATTTTCTAAAAATGGCTGGCAATTGACATCTAGATGTTCGGGAACTTGGCTCATGATATACAAATCATCCATATTGCCGCTCATGCGTTCCAAAATGCCTTCATGATTTGTCACTTGCAGCGCGATATCAATTCCTGGGTAAAGTTGGCAAAACCGACCTAATAAACGTGGAATGAAATATTTAGCAGTCGTAATCACTGCCAAGCGTAATTGCCCTTGCTTTAACCCTTTTAAATCTGCCACTTTCATTTCAAATTGGGCAATTGTCTCGAAAATTTGCCGACAAGTGGCAAAGAGTTCCCGCCCCGCTTCCGTGAGATAGAGACGCTTTCCTACCTGCTCAAATAACGGTAACCCGACTGATTTCGTCAGTTGCTTAATTTGCATCGAAACAGTGGGTTGGGTAAGAAAGAGTTCCTCTGCGGCGCGAGTAAAGCTACCGTGACGTGCCGCCGCCTCGAACACCTTCAACTGGTGCAGCGTCGCTTGATTCAAGGGTTATTCTCCTCTAATAGGCATTCTATAGATATAGTCTAGTATCACGGAACACTTGAAATTGATGTAGTTTTGCTTATGTTAAAGTTACAAGTGAGAGATAATAGATAAAAATCTATTAATCCTATTAGAAAAATGGTATTTTCCTTATAAATCTGAAAAGTTATGATTTAAAAAAGCAACAACAGCGTAAGATACCTTCCAGCCAAGGTGACACACCTTGATGGTGGACGACTCAGGTTACGAGTTATGAGTTATGAGTTATGAGTATTTACTCCTAACTCCTCAAAGCCACTTTGCTTAAGGTCGGCAGCCTCCGCACGCAACTGGCTCCTCTTAACTCCTAACTTTTTTTGTCTCAATCATTCTTCACTCATTTTTAGAGGTAACCTGGTTAAATCGGGTAATTGCACGAGTTCTGTTTCTGCGACTTGCTCCTTGATATTTACTGGTAAGTTTAACGGTTGACGTTCTTCTATCCAGCAACTTGCTACTGGCAAGGTTTGCTCCAATTCATCCAGCGGTCTTGGAATCACCATCACTGCGTTTAATTCCCCAATGCGTTCTGCCTCGTACATCCCAGCTTCTACTGCTACCGCTACATTTGCCACGGAGCCACGAATAATGGCTGTACACAAACCCGCACCAATTTTTTCGTACGCTGCTAATTGGACATCCGCAGCTTTCAGCATCGCATCGGCTGCTCCTACCAACGCCGGAAATCCCCGCGTTTCTACCAAACCAATTGCCTGATCGCTCAGACGGTTGTAGCTACCTTCAGCAATTGCGCTGAGGCGACTATTGATAGGCAGTACAACTTCCAAGTTGGGATAAGGTCGGGGAATCACCAAACTAGAAACTAACTGACCAAATTGTTCAGCAGTTTGAACGCCAGATTCTACCGCCAGACGCACATCGGCGATCGCACCTCTGACAATAGCAGTACAGTGACCACTGCCGATTTTTTCATATCCAATCAGGTGAACTCCAGCTGTCTTGAGCATCATGTCCGCTGTACCAACCATTGCTGGAAAACTACAGGTAGACACTAATCCCAAAGCACTGTCCTTAAAAATATCTCGACGGTGCGATGCCTGTTCACTTATAAACCGTTGATCGTAAGCCTCCATTCAAATTCTCCAGGATACTCAATTGTTAGTTGCTCTTTAAAGTTAACAACTTAACAATGAAAACTTATTTAGACTGACCGTCAGATGTAGGTTTGTTCAAGGATTGCTTATGGGGAAACAATGTACCTAACAGCTTTTGTATGCTTTCTTGCCCATAAATGTAACTACTGATTTGTGAGTCCTGAGGGGGGGCTGGGGGGGCTGAGGGAGATAAGGAAGATGAGGAAGATGAGGGAGGTGGCGAAGAATTGGGAATTAATTCTTTCTCCTGTTGTGTTTGTCCTCCTGTCCCCAAGTCTTTTTGTCTGCCTGTCCCATTTTCCGAGTTTGTATTACTAGAAGCAAGGTCATTTGTGGAGAGTTCAGGCTGTTTTGTCTCATTGGTTGGTTTAGGAGATTCAGTTAGGCGCCGACTCGAATCTCCGAAAACAGAGCCAGCAGCAACGACTTGTCCAGCTTCAACAGAACAATTGAAAATTGTTGTCGCTGCCCCTATACAAGCATTTGCCCCAATTTTGCCTTGACCAACCATCAAAAGACCGGCTCCCAGGTTTGCTCCTGCTTCTACCTCTAAGGTTCCTTCATGGACTTGGAGAATTGACCCCATACCAACACAGACCCCTGAACCGATGATTATTTTACTATTTGGAGCCGCTTGGAGTATCACACCTGGTGCAAGTACTGCACTGGGATGAATTATCACCTCGCCACTTATGTAAGAATCAAAGTCATAACTTGGGCGCAGTGACGGCACAGACATGGAATGTAACCTCGGAAGCCGGAATTATGTAAAGAGTGAAGAAACAACAGTGAAGAAAGAATCAAGAAAAAAGAAAAAATTCTTCATCTATCTTCTATCTTCGATCTTTCTTCACGGACGTTGAATAATTGTTTCAAGTACGCGACGCTTAGCTTTGGGGTCGATACCAATGAGCCGCACGTATTCGCCTTGGTATTCAGCAAGGTAGCCTTCTAATGCTGCTGCTGCTTGTTGTGGAGAATGAGCTTCAATTTGTCCGCAGCTCGCCCAGGAACCTGTACGGAATCGTCGCTGATCTACGTGCTCTGCGCTAATTTTATACCCACTGTTTATGAGTTGCTGTAGCTGTTCTACTACCTCGGAACTTAAGCGGGTACTGGTCGCTGATGCCTTTGCAGAGGAAGTCGCTCCAGACGCACTAGCTACTACGGACTTAGAACTGCCAGATGAACTGCTAGATGAACTGACAGAACCGTTGGGGCGTTGGATAATGCTTTCTAACACGCGCCGTTTTGCCTTGCGGTCAATACCAATCAACCGCACGTACTCACCTTGGTGACTATCTATACAATCTTCTAAGGCAGCAACAACTTGTTTTATGGAAGTTGCTTCTATTGGTGTGCAACTTTGCCAAGAACCTGTGCGGAAGCGACGCTCATCTACGTGTTCCATGCCAATTTTGTAACCACCTGCTAGGAGTTGGTTGACTTGGTCTACAGTTTCAGCACTGAGTTTGCCACTGCCAGTACCATTACTGTAACTATGAGCGTTACCATTCCCGTTGTAGCTTTTATTTGTTTGGTTGGTAGGAGCTTTGAAGTTTGCTGGTGCTTGCACTGTCCCATCTGGACGTTGGATGATGGTTTCTAGGACGCGCCGTCTGCCTTTGTCAATGCCAAATAGACGAACGTACTCGCCCGAGTGTTCCTGAAGACAACCTTCCAAAGATGCGATCGCCTCACCAACAGATCTCGCTTCTATTGGTGTGCAACTTTGCCAAGAGCCAGTGCGGAACCGCCGTTGGTCTACGTGTTCCGTACCAATCTTATACCCTTGCTCCAACAGATACCGTAATTGCTCTACTGTTTCAGTACCCAAGCTACTGCTCGCCACGTCATTACTCCTTTCTAACTCTTCAAACTCAAACTTATTACCGTTGCTTGTATAAGATTTAGCTAACTCATCCCGAATGGTTTTAATACACTTAGTATCCGCAGCACAGATATAACCAGATCGCAACGCTTGATTAATCCCAATTACATGATGAGCAAATTGCTTATCCTGTGCCTGCACATCTGGCAGACGGTCAGCTTGTTGTTGATTAGTAATTATTGCTCCTGAAGGTACGTATTTTCCCGCCGGAATTTCTACATCTTGAATCAGAGCGTGCATCATCACGATGCAACCTGCTCCCACCCTAGCGTTAAACACCGTGGAGCGAAAGCCTATAAAGCAACTATCCCCAACATAAGCTGGTCCATGAATCAGAGCCATGTGGGTAATGGATGCATCGCTGCCAATCCATACCGAGTATTCATTTTGGTCATCGCCAACGACTCGACCTTGCTCCAGCCCATGTATGACGACACCATCTTGTAAATTGGTGTTTTCACCTATATGAAAGGGTGTGCCTTCATCCGCTCTAATCGAAGTCCCCGGAGCAACGATTACATTTGCATCTATATGTACATCTCCAATAACGTTGGAAAAAGGATGTATAAATGCGGTTTCATGGATTTTTGGCTCAGCTAAACTCCTTGACCACGGGGTTGGGGGTGCCGCCGTGCTGCGGACTGCCATCGCTAGATTCCTCCTCTATTGCACTGCTTGTCATTTGTCATTTGTCCACAGCTAGTAACAAATGACTTATGACTCATCGCTATCTATACTGGTCTTTTTTGCTGTAAATCAGGCGGTCTTTGACGTTAACCGTATCAATTATTGCCACCACTGCTGCGTCTACTGGACGCTGTTCGTTACCCAGAACTTGACGGGCGGCAGTCCCACGACTAACAAGTACCCACTCATCCACTCCCGCACCAACATTATCGGCTGCTACCTCGTATTCTGGCAGAATACGTCCTTCTTCATCCACTAATTGCAACAGCAGTAGTTTGACACCTCTGAGACTTGGGTCTTTTTGAGTGCTAACTACTGTGCCGCGAACTTTGGCAATTTGCATTACAAGTTATGGTCTTCTGTCGTAGGGACGAATTGCGTTCACATTCTCCCGGAACTGTTCCACATCTTCTGTATAACGAATTGGCAGCACGTATTCCAGGTTTTCGTGAGGACGAGCAATGATGTGGGTAGACAACACTTGTCCGCCGTTGACTCGCTTCACTGATTCAACTCCAGCACCAACTGAAGCTTGTACTTCCGAAACGTCTCCCCGCACAATCACGGTAACGCGACCGCTACCAATTTTTTCGTAGCCGACTAAAGTCACGCGGGCTGCTTTCACCATTGCATCTGCTGCTTCTACAACCGCCGGAAACCCCAAAGTTTCCACCATTCCTACTGCAATTGACATGAGTTTTAATCCTCAGTTTACAAAATAATTAAATACAAACAAAGCCACAACTCGGCAACTCCAACAAGAGTGTTAGATTTTCAAGCTTCAGCTATAAGCTGTAGGCTCATAGCTTGATTCATCTGTGAATCTAAAATTGTTACGTGCGGAACTGATCGACAGCTTCGGTGTAACGAATAGGCAATACGTATTCCAAGTTCTCATGAGGACGAGCAATGATGTGAGTGGATAACACTTCACCTCCATTCACTCTTCTGGCTGCTTCCACTCCAGCGGCAACTGAAGCTTGTACCTCAGAAACGTCTCCCCGAACAATCACAGTCACCCGAGCGCTACCGATTTTTTCGTAACCCACCAGAGTGACGCGAGCGGCTTTCACCATCGCATCAGCAGCTTCCACTATCGCCGGAAACCCTTTTGTTTCAATCATTCCAACTGCAATTGGCATCGCAGAACTCCCACAAAATTACTGAAATATGTACTGTCAATGAAATTTTTTGACGGGGATGCTCATCTTGAGCAGCAAAAGCATTTCCTAATTAAGCATAGAAAAGCTTTGCGCCCCTGACAATATAAATTACCATAATAGTTTATAATAAAATAAATTAAAAAAGCTTAACATCATTTGATCAAGGTGATTTTACTCAACCGAACTTCACAGATCCCTGGAGCAGCCACTTCTGGTTTATAATTTTTTTATAAGATTTGCTCAAACAGCTTCAGAAAGGCAGGAATTCTGCCTTTAGACGAATGACTAAAAACTCAAGGAGTGACTACACAGTAGTCTTTCCTCGTTTTTTGCTGTTTGTGCAAAAAAAAGCCTCAAGAAATATATAATTTTTTATTATCTACCTTATAAACGGAGGTTTTTAAGTTAGTAATTTCTGCTTTCCAACTAAAGACCAGTAAAGATCAGAAAATAATAGTTTCTGGAATAAATTATATTTGTTTTGCCTTTGCAATCTAGAGAAATGAAAGAATATTATTTAAATCATCCAATTTAAATTGTTCAAGTTAGCTCTGCCAAAATCATTTCATAAAGTGAAAAATAATACTTTAGCTCAGCTATTAAGGGATATTTAAATGAATCAGTTGCTCTTTTCAACAAGTTGGTGGATACCTTTATATGGATTAATAGGTGCGCTTCTCACCTTACCGTGGGCAATCGGATTAATTCGGCGCACAGGACCAAGACCAGCTGCTTATTTCAACTGGTTAACAACCGTTTTTGCTTTTGTCCATAGCCTGTTTATATTTATTGATATTTGGGATAGAGAACCAGAAAATTTTCTGATTACCTGGTTTAAAGCGGCGGATTTTGATCTATCGTTTGCTTTAGAAGTCTCGCCAATTAGTGTTGGAGCAACAGTTTTAATTACAGGGTTAAGTTTACTGGCACAAACTTACGCCCTTGGTTACATGGAAAAGGACTGGGCTTTAGCGCGTTTCTTTGCGCTGATGGGATTTTTTGAAGCAGCGCTGAGTGGGTTAGCCATTAGTGACTCTCTATTTCTGAGCTATGCGCTTTTGGAAATGCTGACTCTTTCCACTTACTTGCTAGTGGGCTTTTGGTATGCTCAACCGTTAGTGGTTACAGCAGCGCGAGATGCATTTCTCACTAAGCGAGTGGGAGACTTGTTGCTGCTGATGGCAGTTGTGACGCTTTCCACTATGGCGGGTAGCTTGAACTTTTCCGACTTATATGAATGGGCGCAGACGGCAAACTTAAGTCCGACAGTATCAACTTTACTAGGTTTAGCGCTGATAGCAGGACCTGCAGGGAAATGCGCTCAATTTCCGCTGCATCTGTGGTTAGATGAAGCGATGGAAGGTCCCAACCCAGCTTCAGTGCTGCGAAACTCTCTGGTGGTCGCTGGTGGAGCGTATGTGCTGTATAAACTACAACCAATATTAGCGCTATCGCCAGTCGCGTTAAATGCTTTGATAATCATGGGTACGGTGACAGCAGTCGGTGCATCGTTAGTGTCGATCGCCCAAATTGACATGAAACGAGCGCTCTCTCATTCCACCAGTGCATACATGGGATTAGTGTTTTTGGCGGTAGGGATGCAGCAAGGAGGAGTTGCTCTAATGTTGCTGCTCACTCATGCAATTGCCAAAGCATTATTGTTCATGAGTTCTGGTTCAGTAATATTTACGACCAATACTCAAGACTTAACAGAAATGGGCGGTCTGTGGTCAAGGATGCCAGCAACCACCACAGCCTTTGTTGTGGGTGCAGCGGGGATGGTAACGCTGCTGCCATTGGGAAGCTTTTGGGCAATGTTAGGATGGGCTGATGGCTTGGCTTTGATTAGCCCTTGGGTCGTTGCTGTCTTAGTCTTGGTTAATGGTTTGACGGCATTGAATTTGACGCGCCTATTTCGCTTAATCTTTTGGGGTGAACCGCAACCGAAGACCCGTCGCTCCCCAGAAGTTGGTTGGCAAATGGCATTGCCAATGGTATCTCTGACGGTGATTACTTTGCTATTACCCTTGATGTTACAGCAATGGTACTTGCTACCCGATTGGCAAAGTATAAATTGGGTCGTAGTAGCGTTGTTAGTATCCTCTACAGTGCTTGGGGTAGGCATTGGGTCTAGCATTTATCTGCATAAGGCTTGGTCGAGATCCAGAGTCTTGGTGTGGAGATTCTTCCAAGACTTATTGGGTTATGACTTTTACATTGACCGAGTTTATCGGGTAACGGTCGTGAGTGCGGTGGCGCTGCTTTCTAAAATTTCTGCTTGGAGCGATCGCTTTCTTGTTGATGGTCTCATTAACTTAGTTGGGTTTGCAGCAATTTTCAGTGGACAAACCTTGAAGTACAGCGTTTCCGGTCGCTCTCAAGGATACCTGTTGACCATTCTTGTGGGTATCAGCCTCCTAGGTTTCTTCATAAGTTGGTCGTTGGGTTTACTCAATAGCTGGCATTTTTAGTCCTTAGTGATCAATTATTCTCCTTGTCCCCTATGCTCAGTGCTTTGCTTTTGGTGCCGTTGCTAGGTGCGGCTTTCATCAGTTTCTTGCCTTTTGGCATCTCCGCAAAACTTTCCCGTAGAGTTGCTTTGCTCGTTGCCAGTATCGCCTTCTTATGGACTGTGGTACTTTCAAGCCAGTTTAACCCCGGGCAAGTGAGTCAACAGTTTAGCGAATTCTTTCCTTGGGTAGATGCTTTAGGCTTGAGTTATCACCTAGGGCTAGATGGTTTGTCACTACCTTTGTTGCTTTTAAATGGGTTGTTGACTTGCATCGCCATCTACAGCAGCGATGAAAATATTGCGCGTCCTCGATTTTATTACTCTTTGCTCCTGCTGTTAAACGCTGGGGTGACTGGAGCCTTCATGGCACAGGATTTACTGCTGTTTTTCCTGTTTTACGAGATAGAACTTATTCCCCTATATTTTCTGATTGCTATTTGGGGTGGTGAAAAGCGGGGCTATGCAGCGACTAAATTTCTGATTTATACCGCTGTTTCTGGGATTATCATTTTGGCAAGTTTTCTTGGCATAGTTTGGCTGAGTGGTGCTTCTAACTTTGCTTTAGATGCCTTGAATACGAAATCTCTGTCTTTGGAGACACAGATATTACTGCTAGTAGGAATTTTAATTGGTTTTGGTATCAAAGTTCCCCTAGTTCCGTTCCATACTTGGTTACCAGATGCTCACGTCGAGGCATCCACACCGATTTCGGTGCTGTTGGCTGGGGTATTGTTGAAGTTAGGAACTTATGGCTTACTGCGGTTTGGGATGAACTTGTTGCCAGAAGCTTGGAGTTATTTGGCTCCCGCTTTAGCAACGTGGGCGGTGGTGAGTGTGCTTTATGGTGCATCTTGTGCGATCGCCCAAACAGATATGAAAAAAATGGTCGCATACAGTTCCATTGGACACATGGGCTATGTGCTTTTAGCCGCTGCTGCTGGAACACCTCTCAGCGTGTTGGGAGGCATCATGGAAATGATTAGCCACGGCTTGATTTCTGCCCTGCTGTTTTTGCTTGTGGGGGTTGTGTATAAAAAAGCAGGAAGCCGCGATTTGGAAGTTCTCCAGGGACTCCTCAACCCAGAACGCGGTATGCCCGTGATTGGGAGCTTGATGGTGTTGGGAGTAATGGCAAGTGCTGGTATACCAGGAATGGTTGGATTTATTGCCGAATTCATTGTCTTTCGCGGTAGTTTCCCAGTCTATCCGATACAGACCCTGCTCAGCATGATTGGTACAGGCTTAACCGCTGTTTACTTCTTAATTCTGATGAATCGTGCCTTTTTTGGACGCTTATCTGCAGAAGTCATCAACTTGCCACGCGTATCTTGGGCAGAACGTACACCTGCTGTGGTTTTAGCTGTGCTGATTGTGATTTTTGGTATCCAACCCAATTGGTTAGTACGTTGGACAGAACCGACAATGACAGCGATGGTTAACACACCAAATCCTGTGGCAACCGTGTCTTTAGTTAAGGCAAAAGGCAAAACTTAGACAGCTTTGGCTACAAGACTTTAACGAGAGTTTTGAAACCCACGTAGGTGGGTTTCGTCTGTGTCGGCGTATCTGCGCCAGGTACAAAATTATTAGTAAAAAACTTTTAGTCAATAATCACTTTTGGAGAAATGGCAATGGTAAACATCCAAAATAAGCCTGTTAACTATGAATTAGCTGAGTATATCGAGCGACTAGAATCAGGAGAAGCGTTACTTCCCGATACCCCAGAAAATTTGTTGGAAGTTGTCGGCATTCTCAAAAGTTATGGAGTTGTTTTAGATGCTTACTCCAAAAATCTCATTTATGTTGCTGAGCATCAATTTTTAGTGTTCTTCCCATTCTTTAAATATTTTAACGGAGACTTTTCTTTTAAAAGATTACTACGGCATTGGTGGCACGACAGAATTAATTTTGAATATGCCGAGTATTGCATGAAATCCATGATGTGGCATGGTGGTGGTGGGTTAGATAAATATCTAGATGCAACAGAATTTAAAGAAAGAGCGCAAGCTGTTATCAAAGCAAAATTTAAAAACAATCCCTTGATAATGGGAGTTAATCAACTCTTCCCAGATTTCTTATTTGAACAGTTACGAGTCAGTGCTTACTCTACTGGTTTGGGTCAATTTTGGCGGGTAATGGCTGATATTTTCCTCAGTTTATCAGACCGTTACGATCAAGGAGAAATCAAATCTATTCCTGATGTTGTAGACCACATCAAAGCGGGTTTAGTAGCAGATGCCATAAAGCCAATTACCTACTCTGTGAAAATTCGGGATAAAGTTTACGATATCATTCCTAAATCTGTAGGTTTAACATTCCTTGCAGATACAGCAATACCTTATGTAGAAGCAGTTTTCTTCCGGGGAACGGCATTTCATGGCACAGTTTCATATAATGCCCAAGCATATCAAATTCCGCCCGACCAATCTCGATTTCAATATGGCGCTTTGTATGCTGATCCGTTACCAATTGGCGGGGCGGGTATTCCTCCTACTTTGTTGATGCAGGATATGCGTCATTATCTTCCAGATTATTTGCACGAAGTTTATCGTCGCAGTCGTCGAGGAGAAGATGATTTGCGGGTACAAATTTGTATGAGTTTCCAAAAATCGATGTTTTGTGTCACCACAGCGACGATTTTGGGACTGATGCCAAATCCGTTGGATACTCAAGATCCAGATGAGCAAAAGCTAAACCGAGTCTTTATGCAAAAGTGGCTTGATAGGTTAAAAACTTCGCGGTTGGAAGATGTGAACGACAAGACTAATTTTTGTCTTGTGGCATTGCCAAAGTCGGTTTAAGAAATTTCTTGCAAATTAGGGACTTCCAAATTAAAAAATATCCAACTTTTTCTTGTGGGATGGGCTTCTAGCCCGTCCTATTAACTGGGCGGGCGGGGACGCCCAACGCCAGTCGCCTGGCTGTCGGGAAACCCTCCTGCAGCGCTGGCTCCCCCACAAGATGGATAATTTATTTCTTGCAAATTATTGCAAAAATTGGTTTAGGGCTATTTGGAACCGCACCCTGTAGCAGATAAACGCAGATGAACAAAGACTAATTTATCTGTCTGCCCGCCCTAAATATTGGGACGGGTGGGACACCCATCCCACAAGAAAATTTGCGATATTTTTTTATTTGAAAGTCTCGAAGATAATATATGCCCCGCCAACCTCGCGAACTGAAAGCCGGATACTGCTACCACATCACCGTTCGCTGTAATAATCGTGAGTTTCGTCTCACAAGATTTGAATGCCGTGAGGTGCTGCTCTATGCTGTTAAGCGATGTCAAAACAAATATAGTTTCAAACTGTATGCTCTGTGCATCATGAGCAACGCCCCTTTGGGGAAGTCAAAAGTCAAAAGTCAAAAGTCAAAAATAAGTATTTTAAAATAGCTGCTATGTTATGATTGTGCTCCCTAATTTTAGTTTTGAGCATGAGTAATTATATTCCAATTTCTGATAGAACCTTTGAATTTGCTGTTAGGATAACAAAGTTATGTTCATATCTTGATAAGCAACCAGGAACACCCAGATTGCTAGCTGCTCAGTTATTTAGATCAGGAACATCAATAGGTGCAAATATTGAAGAGTCTCGTTCTGCCGAAAGTAACAAGGATTTTATAAGCAAGCAAGCAATAGCTCTTAAAGAAGCAAAGGAAACAAGATATTGGCTAAAGCTGTTAGTTAAGTCAGAAATAATGCCTGAAGAAAAAATAGTAAGTCTCTTAGATGAATGTGAACAATTAGTTAAAGTTATTGCTAAATCAATAGTAACGAGTAAAGAAAAATCCTAATAATAATTTTTTGACTTTTGACTTTTGACTTTTGACTTCCCGTTAGGGCGTGGCATCCTGCATTTTTACAACTGGGGAAAACTTTGGAGGAGTGCGCTGCTAAATATCGCGGGTTTTGTCAGAAATATCGACCGCAGCCAAAGCCTGAGAAAAGGAACTACTGGGGAAGTCGTTTGCTTAGTGGAATGACGATGAGTAAAAGCAAACAAAAAAAATCACCTGGGCAAATGAGTTTACCTTGGGACAACCTAAAAGTGTCAGAATCTACGGAAGTGCAGGAAGTAGCAAAAAAATTCATCCAGGCTAACTGCTTTCACCCCCAGTGCCAGGTATCGAGAAGCTGAAAGGCTTATCCTTTCGTAAAAAAGCAAGGTGCAATAAATATTTACAAAGTTCTGAAACCGTTAAATGTTACACTTTACAAGTCTCGACGCGAGAAAAGATAAGAATCCTCAATCCAGCCGCCACTCCGCCCCCCCCACCGTACCCACGTACCCCGACCGATCCGGAGGGGAGGTGTCCCGAGAGTGCTAAGGTATAGAGTGCTAAGGTATCGTAAACTACTTGATTGGTGCTGATCCAATCGTTATTCACTCTCCATCCAATGCGATCGCCAAATCGCTCCCAAGCTGAATACTCATCATTTTTTACTCTACCACGTATACGGGCGTAGAGTCCTGTTAAAGGAGCGATGACTAAGTGAGCGATGACTTTTTCCCAACGCAAGCGACGGAAATTTCCTTCTAGTTTTCCACCCTCCTCCAGGTAAATCTTTTTCTGGACACTAAAACCAAAGCGTCCGTTACTGTACTGCACCCACAGTTGGTCAATGATTCTTAGGTCTTCGCAAGGAAATTGTTGGATGTCTTCCACTTCCAGGTAGCCTTGTTTTTCTCGCCCAGCCACCTCAAGCATAACTTTATGAGTTTCCTCATCTGCCTCTTTCCACTGACCTGCTGCTAGGTAGTAGGCAAGTTGTGCGTATTTCTCAGGCACTTGAAACCGGACAAGCCGAATTCCTCCTTTGTCAGCATACTCTTGATCCTCCTCGCAACGACATTGCTGCCGTTCTGTCTGTGTTGCTGGTTTATAGCAGATTCCCGGCTCACCTAACTCTTTGCGTGTTCTCAAACTAAGCCAAGCACAAAAACGATTTGCATTCCAAAAGCTGATGTTAGTGATGGGTTGTTGAGCCTGTCTTTTGTTAGCAAGAGTGGTGGGAGAACTTGTCTCATTCAAAAACAGTTGATATTCTGCATAAGTGATGTAGCTGCTATCAATAGCATTGAAGCTTTCTGTTTCAGAACTGCTCTCTATCAAGTCATGATTTAAGTGATTTAAGCGGTAAGCAAGCTTCACTTTCGCCGCCAAACTAAATTCGTCGAGAACCTCAGAATTTAGTCCCTCTTCAAACTTTGCTTTTAGCTGTTTTTGCACAGCTTGAGTAATTTGTTCTGCTTCTTGCCCGCACTGATAAGCAAGCGTTAGCACCGGAACCGTGGCATTTTTCAAGGCAACTGCAATTATCTCACTTGCATCGGTCTGGGCGGCATAAAAACGAATGGTTTCTCTCCACCAAGAGAGGGTTTTCTCGTCAGCGAACACCTTCTGCAAGAGTTTTTCTTTTTGTTGTTGATTAAATTTCGTGATGGCAACAGCCGCTAGATATTCTTGAAAAGTTTTGTGAGCGAACTCATAAATTTCTTCTTGTTCCCTTTCGCTGAGTAACTCCCGCACACCTTGGTCATCTTTCTTAATGAACTCTTCTGGTGAGAGTGTTTGGTTTGGAATTGTGGCTAATTTTTCTTGGATCAGTGCTTTGGCTTGTTTAAATGTCTTGTCACGAGGAGAAGATTCATCTAAGGTAAATGCCTGGGTATTTTCTTCCATCAACTTTAGCGCCAACGAACGCAAAACAATCAGTTTCTGCTCAGCCGACAGGGAGATGGGCAATTCTTTGGCACGCCGCCGTTTTTCCAACAACACCTGACAAATTTCTTTGTATAAATCGACTCGTTTTGTAGACAGAGAACGGGTATTTTCATGGGTGATGGCAATCATAATCAACAGCAGAGGATTTCTTGCCATGACCTTTAAAGACGCAGAAGCAGTGATTTGAGCAATCAGATTATCTGCTTGTCGTTTCGCACTGTCCCGGACTCCTAAATCTACTTTGTTTTTATAATCCTGCTTTTTGCGACACAGATACCAGTCTTGAATAAATCGGTTACGTTGCTCACGGGTAAACGGCTGTACTTCCAACTCCAGGACATTTCCTTGCAGTGGTGCTTTTCTGTAACCCTCTGGGCGTGAAGTTAGGATAAAAGGAGTATCACGGTATTCACCGATTTGTTGACTCACCCATTCGCTGACTTGCTGTCATTGGGCATCATCCGGAATTTCATCGAGTCCATCAAGCATAACCAGGCACTTGCCTTGACGCAGCCGTTTGCCAAACCAACCTTGACGAGGTTTTAGGGGATCGGTGGGTTGCAGCTTCTCGACGGCATTTTCAATCACATCTACCAAGGATGGCTGTGGATTCTGAAGAATGTCTTGGTAGATTTTCCGAAGTTGGAGCAAAACAGGAACCAGCTTGGGAGCCTTGCGATGTAATCAACGTTGCCTGCGTGTAGCATACATCAAAGTGATGTGTCTGAGGAGAGTTGATTTTCCAGACCCAGGCGCACCCAAAATAACAAGACGCTGCTTGATATCATCGCGCGTCATGCGTACTAAAAGGTTGCCAATTTCCTGCTGTTCCAGTGGGTTCACCCCTGGTTGCTGAATAATATTCTGAGAAACCAGATCAGGGTCTTTCTGCGCTATTTTCAAGGGAACAAAGAGATTTTCCAGTAGTAATGTTTGCTGATTGATTCCCTGAATTTCATATTCTCGGCAGTCAAATTTCAGCCGTTCATAGTATTTGCCTTCAAAACCGGAGGTTAGCTTTGCCCACAAATTCTGAAGCAGAATTTCAGCATTGTCCAACAACCAGTCCAGTAATTTGTCAATGCGTGGCTTGAGTTTGTGAGCAATCTGGATGAGAAACCACAGAACAACGGCTATAAGCAAGCAAAGTCCAGCTTTTTGCCATTCGGATTTACGCGCGAAATCAAGCGCGACTCCAACCAAAGCTGTGGGAATTCCTAAACTGACGAGTTTGGAATCAAGGATCTTCCAAAAGTTTTCCAGTGTCAGGGGGGTATTCTGGTCTTGCAGGTTTTCTGCCATTTTCCGCTTGTAGATGAAAGCCTGTTGATATGAGTGTAAGCGATCGCTCTAGTTAAAAAAGGTGCGTCGCCTTTCTCATTCAACTTCACTGGTTGATGAGGCGATTTCTGAGAGGATGTTTGGAAAGTGTCGTCTTGTACCAAAATTTATCAATGATCCCCCTAAATCCCCCTTAAAAAGGGGGACTTTTACCTTACTTTTCACGGTATCTGGAAAACCTCGCTTCTATTTCTCTCTCCTTGTAGGAGAGAGACGCAGGAATTTTGGGGAAAGAAAGTTAGATTTTTTGTGGACTTTTCCACATGACGTGAAAAGTCAGGACTTTTACCCCCCTTTTTAAGGGGGGCAGGGCAGGGTGGTTTCATACAAAGAAAGAAAAAACCTTTTGGATTTGATTGGCTAAAGCACGTTGAGCTTGAGGGATAGTGCGAAAACCAAGAAATCTGGCAAGAGTGATGAAAAAATTATGTAATATTGCCCAGTTAACTGGTGCATTGCCACCTCGTCGTAGTGGAAAGTCTGAAGGGAAAGGTCACATCGCGAACCCAATGGAGCCGGTTTTCAATTCCCCAATGTTTCTGGGTGTCGGTTAGAGCATCTTGAGCCGACATGATCTGACTACAAATATAGAACTGACGCTCTTGAAATGATTGACCATCACGAATACCAGAACGTTCAACTTGGACAAAGGTTTTAAGTCCAGCCCATTGACTTTGTAATTTTTCTGGAGCGGCGAATACCTGACAACAACGCTTGACCGAGCGATCGTGAGTATCATCTTCTGTTGTAGTACTGCTCAAAGGTTCCTGTTTGTGTGACTGAGTTTGAGCCATTTTGTAGAGCGTCGGTTGATTTTCTTTTAATCCAATCATGTAGTCGTTGCCACCATTAATAATCAGCGATACTGTTTTTTTTGGCAATGCAAAGCATCAAGAGTGAACATCACTTGTTGAGCACAAAATTCGGATATTAATTGCTGTGCGATCGCCATCTCACTAATTTTTTTGTTCGACATTGGTTGCATCCTGAGTACAATGCCCCGCCCGTGACTATAAACTGATACTGTACTGATAAAGTTTTGGTAGGACTGACTGTAATCTGTTACTGTGCAGCGAATACCTTTACCATCAATTGCCAATCTTTCTCCTGGCATCGGTGGCACAAGAACTGATGCCCAATTATTGAATAAGTCGGTGAATGGCTGAAAATCTAATGTTTTCAGTACTCGTCGGAACGTTGAGTAGGATGGAAACTTGATTGTCTCATCTAGGCTTAACAGTTCAATCAAGCCTTGTCTGTGTACTCTGGTAAAATCTTCCAATGGTCGGTAGCCCCAATACCCTGTCATTGCTCCCAATAAGATCAACAATAATACCAACCAGAAGTCATGTCTTCGTCCCCGAATATGTCGATAGTCTGGGATTTGCTGCAATTGTTCGATGAGATTCATACTTTTTATTTATCAATTTTTCTCCACCCTCTACAAATTATTATTATTTTTCTTTCTTTGTATGAAACCACCCTGCTTTTTAAGGGGGGCAGGGGGGATCAAGTAAAATATTTGATACTTCTCAAACATCCTCTGATGCAAGCGGATAGATGAGAGGCTATTTATAAACAAAATATTAAGTAGGGTGTGTTACGGTATCAGGTGAGTCAAGATAGCGACAATAAATATTTTTGCCGTAACGCACTCCCGATAAATGGTGCGTTGCGCTTCGCTATAACGCACCCTACAATGGTCTGTGAGAAGCTTGAATAAGTAGCCAAATCTGTGACGAATAGCAAGCAGGCGATCGCCCCTGTTTGAAGAGCGATCGCATTCTTATTCATTCAGATTATGAATTCACAATTATTAAACTTGCGAGCGATCCGTCAAAATTTCGTATCCAGTCTCTGTCACCAACACAGTATGCTCAAACTGAGCGGATAGAGAATTATCTACCGTAACAGCTGTCCAACGGTCAGATAAAGTGCGTGTGTACTTAGAACCAGCATTTAATATTGGCTCAATTGCCAGCGTCATCCCCGCACGGAGTTTAACATTTGGCATTTCGCGGGTGCGGAAGTTGAAAACTGAAGGTTCTTCATGTAAATTACGACCAACACCGTGTCCGGTAAAGTCCTGTACTACACTAAACTTATTTGCCTTCACATGGTCTTCAATTGCTCCAGCAATATCCATCAGGTAGTTTCCTGCTTTCACCTGTTCAATGCCTTTAAAAAGAGCTTCTTCTGCTACGCGAATCAGTCTTGCAGCTTCTGGAGTAACTTCGCCCACAGCAATTGTAATGCAAGAATCACCATGAAAGCCTTGGTAATATGCGCCGGTATCGACTTTTAAAACATCTCCAGTACGGATGACTTTTTTGGCATTAGGAATGCCATGTACAACTTCATTGTTAATGCTGGAGCAGATAGAACCAGGAAAACCGTGATATCCTTTAAAGCTAGGTGTTGCATCCATTTCCCGGATGCGTTTTTCTGCATAAGCATCCAAATCAGCTGTGGTCATACCTGGCTTTACCAGCTCGGAAATTTCTTTGAGGACGGTTGCCACTATTTTTCCTGATTGCCGCATAATTTCAATTTCACGCGGCGATTTAATTTCAATTCCTCGGCGTTGCTTTTTTTGAGGCTTGTTTTGAGCTGGTTGAGAAAGCAGGTTACTAAGAATGTTCATGGGAAATTAATGAATATCTGTGCCTTGTCGCTTGTATATCAATAGTTCTTTTAACTTTAGTTCTTCTAACTTGTTGAGAAACAATACCTATATTTAAGTTAACTTATTTTTTGCCAAAGGGCTGTCTTTAAAAGCTTAATAGTACTTAAATACCACCTTAGAGGCGATGAATTTGGTCTGGTTTGATAGGGGCTGATGTGTATGAATCCCTATCCGGGATTGAAATGATTACTAATGACAATTTCTCCTGTCATACCCGCTTCTGTGTGTCCCAGTATTGGACAACGTAAAGACGTGCCATAGCACGTCTCTACAACACTGCGTTACGTGTCGTGTGTACAACTAATGACGAACGCTACTTTGATCTGCAAATACAGCAGGTCCAGCTGTCACTACAACAATTTTATCTGGATAGAGTAACTCACGAGCTGCTTGATTGACTTGTTCAAGGTTGACTGCTTGAATTTTTTCGGTAGAATCGCGCAGTTCCTCTTTATCTAGCCCGTACACCTCATTCATCAGAATTTTATGTGTTAATTCCTCTGGATCTGCCAGGGATATGATGTAGTTGCTGATCAAGATGCGTTTAGCTGTCTCTACTTCCGGTTCAGTGACGCCTTTTTGGTGAATTTCCTTGAGGAGTTCGCGGGTACTGGCGATCGCCTGACGGGTATCTTCTGGAGAAGTTTGCATCTCAATCAAAAATGTTCCAAAGTTTCTTCCAGCAAGGAAGTTGCTGTATATTCCGTAGGTTAGCCCAAGGCGATCGCGTACTTCTGCTCCTAGCCGACTCGATAAAGTATCGCCCCCCAAAATCTGATTCAATACCTGAACTGCATAAAAACGGGGATCTTTGCGGTTAATGCCTGTGTTACCCATGTAGGTAATGGCTTGAGCTTTACCCGGAAGAACAGAGTTGACGCTCACAACTTTTTCTGGTACGATATCTGCTGGATAATTCACAGTTGGTGGTGAACCACTTGCTTTCCAGTTACCAAACTCACTTTTTATAAGTCCTTTGACTTGATCTGGAGCAAAATCTCCTACCAGCGCTATCACTGTCGTGTCTGGGCGATAATGTTTTGTCTTAAATTCAATAACATCCTTACGGTTAATCCGTCGCAAACTTTGCTCTGTTGGAAATGTATGTAAGGGATGTTTTTTCGGGTAAACCGATTGTACAAATGTTCTTTGTGCGACTTCTGATGGATCATCTAACTCATGCTTCAACGCAGTTAAGGCTTGTTTGCGAGTCAGTTCTAACTCTTTGGTGGGAAAATTAGCATTTTTGACAACATCTGCTAATGTCTGAACCAGAATCGGTAAGTCAGCCGCCAAGCTATCACCTTCAATCCGCACACCTTCTCGGTACGTGTCAAACTCAAGGCTTGCTCCGCGATCTTCTAAGGTTTTGGCAACAGTTAAGACATCCTTTGTTTTTGTGCCATTCATTAAGTTTTCTGCTACAACAGACGCCAGTCCAGCTTTATCTTCTGGATCAAATTCTTTACCAGCTTTGACGTAGCCAGAAAGTGTCACTGTGGGAGTGCTACTGTCGGAAACGAGCAATACCCGTAAACCGTTAGATAATGTGAATTGCTCTGGGAGCGTATGACTTCTAGGAACACTAGTCAAATCTACACTCGGTAGGTATTTTGCCACTTCCTGTGTATTCACAGCACCTGAGGCAAAATTTTCCGTGTTGTGTTTGGAGTTCGTCTTCTCAGTATTCCCCGTTGCCTTGACTTGAGTTGGCTTAAAAAAGCCCACTGTACGTGCTTCCGGTTTGAGGTATTTTGTTGCGACACGCTGCACATCCGCCGCCGTTACTTGGCGAATAGCTGCTAGGTATTTTTCTGTATAGCGATAATCACCTGCAGTTGTTTCGTCATTACCCAATTGCAACGCCAGATTGGTGATATCACGGTTACTCAAAATCACAGATGCTTGCAACTGCGCCTTAGCTCGATTCAGTTCTTCTGTTGTGACTCCTTTTTGTGTGAGTTTGGCGATCGCACTTCTAAGAACTGAGTCAATTTTTTTCAAGTCTTGATCGGGATCAGCCGTTACCGACAACTCATACCAGCCTGCTTCAAGCAAGCTAATCACGGAAGCGGAAACATCGCTTGCTAAACCGGATTCTACCAATACCTGCTCAAGGCGAGAATTGCGTCCGTCTGTTAATATACGATCCATCAAATCCAACGCTGGCACATCTGGATGATTCGCATCCGGTAACGGATATACTGCGTGCAATAACGTTGCAGCTCCTGGTTCCCTCAGAACAATAGGAGTCCTCGCTTTTGACTCTTGACTCTTGACTCCTGACTCCTGACTCCTGACTCCTGACTCCTGACTTCTGACTCCTGACTTCTGACTCTTAGGTATTTTCCCAAAAATCTCTTTAACTGTTTCGAGGGTTGGTTCAGTTTGGAAATCTCCAACAATCACGACAACAGCATTGTCAGGAGTGTAGAAATTCTGATAGTACTTCCGCACCTGCTCTAAATTAAACTTTTGCACATCAGCTTCCGTACCACCAACAGGTAACCCGTAAGCATGGTTGGGAAACGCCACTTGCATGACAGCGCGGCTGAGGCGGTACTCAGGGCTATTTTCGTAACCTTGCAACTCGGAAATGACAACTCGCTTTTCACTTGCTAGTTCCACAGAATCAATCACAGCATTTTGCATTCTGTCTGCTTCTAGCTCCAACAAAGCTGTGAGCTTATCCCGCTCTGCTGTATTGTAGTATGCCGTTTGGTCATAGCTCGTGAAAGCGTTTGAGTCACTGCCCAAAGCACTTAACAATCTTCCAAATTGAATTGGACGATTTTTTGTGCCTTTAAACATCATGTGTTCTAACTGATGAGCAATGCCATTTAATCCAGGTTCTTCGTTACGTGATCCTACCTTGTACCATACCTGCACAGTCACCACTGGGCTGGAGTGTACTTCTCTAGTGAGAACAGTCAGACCATTGTCCAAGACTGTTTTGCGAACATTTTCTATCAACGGAGGTATTGTTTTTTTTGATACGATTATTTTATCTGAGTTTAACCAGGTGGAAGCGGCTTGTATCCTCGTTAAAGAAGATGCATCTCCAAGCAACAACACCGTCATCAACCAAAAACTTAATAATAACAAAGGAAAACGATATCGATGCAATTTACGCAACACAGGCATGAATTTTACTACGCAAACTGTAAATAAAATTACAGATTTTTTTCTTGAAAATAGTTGAGTTTCTCTGAGTCAGGTGTGATTTCCACAAGACTACAGAGAAGAAAAATTTATTTTACAGACAAAAAATTTTAAGTTCAACTATTCAACTATGAAAGTGTTGCTAATACACGGATAAATTCTAACGGCAAACCATCAGGATCTGCAATAAAAGCTACTTCGTAAAGATGATTACCTATTTGCTGTTGTGTAGGTTCTAAAAGAATTTTCAGTGGTTCTAACAGTTCAGAATTATTTTCTGCTAACACCAAAAAGTTTTCTTTTAAATTTGTTAACCAACTCGGTAAATCGGGTGTCATCTCAGTCAAATCAAATGAGAGATGGTAGTACCCCACATAGTGTTCATCTCCAAAGGCATCTGGAGCGGGTTTTGGTTGAGGAATTTGGATGAGTTCAATTCTGCCGTTGAGTCCTTCCAGCCAACAAGCAAGAGTGTAGCCTGTCGTGAAGCGCTCGCAAACGCTAAACCCTAGCTGTTCGTAGAAGGCGATCGCCCGATGAATATTTGCTGTACGAATCGAAGCGTGATGCATAATTTTAATTATAAGTCATCAGTCATTAGTCATAACTTCTGAGAATTTAGACTAATGACTTTTGACGTTGGATCTTTACTCAAATAATCTGAAATAGGGATAGCGCACTGGCACACCAGGCTCTTTTTCCAAATCGAAATTTATCACTTCCCAACAGGGATCTTCCGAAGAATCAGGGCTAAACTCTACAGGCAAACCATAAAGTCGCGCCGAAGTCATCTCCGGCTGTCCAGAACGCCAAGGCGTGCTACGCTCTAGGTAACCACTCATTAACTCTTGATAGCGTCTGGCAATGATCACCCGTGTTGCTCGGTACCCTTGGGTATAGAGCTTGTCTAGTGCTTCGTGAATTTCAAACCGAATGCCATCAGGATGAGTATGCTGCCGATACCATTCGGCATTCCATCTTCGCCAATGACGCCCTGATTGTAGGTGGATTAATTCTCCAGTTTTCGGATTCGCTTCAAAAGCGCCGTGACGTGGACATAAATACGTATCTGTTAGTGTCAGAGCCGGGATTGTTTGGCGGCAGTGGGGACACTGAATTTCTGGACCGAATATAGGGTACTGCAAGCCTGGATTCATCATGAAGTGCGTACAAACATATTTTTGTCTCCACCAGTAATATTGGTTCCTTTTACACTTCTGCTCCACCTCACTCGGGTACTGACTTACTGCTGCCGTTGATATTCAAGACTGTACACCGTGATATCCTGGTGAATGCGACCTACCAAGGTTGGAGTTTCTCCAGTGTTCCTGGGTACCACATCTCTATTCTACCGTGTCTATCACTTCCTACTGGTCTTCTCCTGATATTTCTCAAGCTGCTTTCATAGCAGCGAATGCTGTCGTCATCGGTTCGGTAAAAATTGCAGCAGGCGTGAGCATATGGTACGGAGCAGTTGTCAGAGGAGATCTGGAAAGCATAGAAATTGGCGAATGTACAAACATTCAGGATGGAGCAATATTACACGGTGATCCGGGTAAACCTACGGTATTAGAAGATCATGTTACCGTAGGGCATCGCGCTGTCATACATTCCGCTTATATTGAATCTGGCAGCTTGATCGGGATTGGTGCAATTGTTCTAGATGGGGTACGAGTGGGGGCTGGTAGCATTATTGGTGCAGGTGCAGTCGTTACTAAAGATGTACCGCCTTTATCCCTTGTTGTAGGCGTTCCTGGGAAAGTTGTGCGCCAAATCTCACCAGATGAAGCAGCAGAACTCATCGAACACGCCCAACGTTACAAAAAGTTAGCCGACTTTCATGCTGGCAAGGGTACGGATATCGGGTTTACGGTACCTGAGTGAGAGAAACGCGGAAATTGTAAATATTCTTTACATTTTGTTTGGGAAAATTCACCACTTCAGTTAAAAATAAAAATGACAGTTCGATATATAGGATGGGCTACATCCGAATTTACGCCCGTGGACAAGAAGGAGCCGACTCCCTTGAACGAAGCGGGAAGCAGACCCTCTAAAGGAAACTTTAGTTGAATGATAAACTTTAAACAAGTTTAGTCATGTTCTGTGTAGCAGTAGTTGACAAAACTTTATTTCTACATAACACAGGGGTTGTAAATATGGACATTGATATGCGTGTAGCAATTGTTTTAGCACCAGTTCTGATTGCTGCTAGTTGGGCTGCGTTTAACATTGGTGCTGCTGCTTTAAATCAACTACAAAACTTTTTGAATAGAGAAGCCTAGAATCAAATTATCACCATAAATATTTAACCGACTGTTTTTAATGATACGAGCAGTCGGTTTTATTTTTACTGAAGAACTTAGTACTCAGAACTCAGTAGTCAGAAGTCAGTAGTCAGAATAAAAAAAGGATACAAGCCCCCGTGGCGGTTATGGGAAAAAAGAAAGATATATTTCATGTCCAAGGCACATTTTCCAACGCGCGGTTATGGGGATCTATTCTGGGTTCTATGTTCTGTGTTCTGCGTTCTTTTTAAATTTTCCTCACCTTAACCTTCTGACTATCTTTCGTGGATATCAACTCTTTACTACAGCCCTTTCAACGCTTTGGCGTCCATCTTGGATTGGAACGCATTGTTAAACTACTGGCAAATCTTGGAAATCCCCATCATCAAGTTCCGATTATTCATGTTGCAGGTACTAACGGTAAAGGTTCCGTCTGTGCCTATCTTTCTTCTATTCTCACCGAAGCGGGTTATCGTACAGGACGCTACACCTCACCTCATTTGGTTGATTGGACAGAACGCATTTGTCTCAACGAACAGCCAATTTCCTTGGAACAATTGTGCCAAGTATTACTGCAAGTGCAAGCGGCAATTCGCCCAGATGAAGACCCGCCAACCCAGTTTGAAGTAATTACCGCAGCAGCCTGGTTATATTTTGCACAGCAGAAAGTGGATGTGGCGGTGGTAGAAGTTGGATTAGGAGGACGCTTGGACGCAACAAACGTCTGCTCGAAACCTCTCGTCACTATTATTACCTCAATCAGCCGTGAACATTGGCAGGTTCTCGGTCCTACCGTTGCTGATATTGCCAGAGAAAAAGCTGGTATTCTTAAACCTGGATGTCCTGCTGTTGTGGGAGCATTGCCAAGCGAGGCAGAACAAGTTGTGCTCACGCGTGCTTTAGAATTACAATGTCCTGTTGTAACACCGCAGCCAGCCCGTCAAATTGACCCAAAATGGGCAGAGTATCAAACAATTCATCATACCCTCCGGGAAGCCGCCGATAGGGCGTCTACAAAATTCATTAAATACCCCTTACCGCTACAGGGGCAATTTCAGTTGACAAATTCAGCTTTGGCTTTAGCCGCTATAGAAATTTTACAAACACAAGGTTGGCAGATTTCTGAGGAAGCCATCATTACAGGAATGGCGAATACAAAATGGCTGGGGCGAATACAATGGACAAGTTGGAAAAACCATAAATTGTTGCTAGATGGCGCTCATAATCCAGCCGCTGCCCAAGTTTTACGAGATTATGTGGATAGTTTAACCCCACCCCCAGCCCCTAAGCGCAAGCAGGGAGGGGAGACGGCTCAGCACTCTGTGAATTGGGTGATGGGAATGCTCTCTACAAAAGACCATGTAGATATTTTCAAAGCCTTAGTGCGACCAAATGACCGATTATATTTAGTACCAGTTCCAGATCATAGTTCAGCAGATCCCGGGGAATTAGCAAAACTCGCTCAGAGTGTTTGCCCAGAATTAAGTTTTTGCTGCACTTATCCAGATTTCTTACCAGCGCTAGAGGCAGCTTTTACCTCGACGGACAATTTAGTCATCTTGTGCGGTTCGCTATATTTAGTTGGGCATTTTTTAGCAACTATTGATGCTGTTTGACTTAACGCGGTCAGGTATGCCATGTGCGTGTCACCCCCGTTGTTGGGGGAAATACTCCAAAATATGTCTAGGTCTTTATTGCCCCGGACGTAATTTTGAGGCTCCCTTACCATTACCCCAATCCCCATTGCCCCTCATCCCCAGAGGGGACCCCGAGCTCCCCAATCCCCAATCCCCTTTACAAGACGCCTTTTTCAGGAGCGCCCTGCGGGTTGTCAGAACTAGCACGAGCAAAAATTTTTTTCTACTGTCCAAAGGCTGATTTACTGAGTATTGATTAAATCTATCTACTCAGTATAAAGGTTAAGTATAATTCTATCTATTGAGTATAAAAGTAGTATAAAGTTTGAGTATTTTGGTTGAATATACTGATTTGCTAGTGGTAGAGTGGTCTCGTTAAGTTAAGTAAAGTTATTTGGAAGGTATTTCCATGCAGAAACACTACGACGAGCAGGTTAAACTAGCCACCAGCCACGCGCTAGACGCAGTAGGAGAAGAACTGTTTCAAGAACTAACAGAGGAGGAATTACTCCAGGTTACCGGCGGCGCAGAGGGGGGACTAGGTTTTGAACTTGGGCGAGGTGTTATAGTTGTTAGTGCTGTTGCGGCGGGGGTTGTTGCTCAGGTCTCCCCTGCGGTCGCGAGTATTATCTATCGTCCGGAGTAGGGCGTGCGAAAGAGGCAAAATTATACCTCACTCGTGCAACTTCCGTCTAACGCTCTATTAAATTAGATAAACTCCAGGGGGCATTCTGGATAAACTACACAGGGTATTACTCTACCTGGCACTGCTCGAAAAGTGTCAACTGACCAGAGGAGGATTTGTGGTTAGCCTCTGGTCTAATTTTCTGACCAGCCAACAGCTTACTTGTTCAATGAGAAAGCTTGGCTGGTTTTGGTTTTGGTTTATGTGGTTGACAATAGCCGCCTGAACCTTATGCCACATTCATCTTTTGAAGCCATATTTGTCCAAACCTTTACGGCGACAAGGATGTCAAATTTTTGCAATATACTATTTCGGTTTGTATCTGCAAATTCTCAATCACACCTGATATTTTATATTCTCTCTTCTCAAATAACTTTATCATTGCCAAGTTATCACTTTCCGTTGAGGAAAATATGATTTTTCCTTCACATATTTGCTCTACAAATTCCATGATTTTGTTTCCGATTCCTTTTCTTTTGAAATCAGGGCGGATACACAAAAATCGAATAAAAGGTCTGCCGTAGAAAGTATAGTCAAACGTTACATATCCTGTAATTATTTTTTCGTGTGTAGCCACATAACATTCTTCTCTTTGTATTTCCGCTTTTCTATCTCCGGCAAACACATCAAATTTATCTATTTCTTCAAAATCGCTTAATGAAGCTTTTCCAATTCTGATTTTTTCAAACATTTTCTATTCTGATTTTGTTAATCAAGCTAACTAACGCTTCAATTAACGTCTGATTTTGCTCATCCGTACCAACCGTAATCCGCAACTTATCTTCTAACCCAGCGTGCTTATAGTAACGCACTAAGATTCCGAGTTCTTTCAGAGCCAAGTAAAGAGACTCTGCATTTCCCTCGTGAGGAGTTGCCAAAACAAAGTTACCCTGAGAATCAAGCACTCTCCATCCCAGATTCTTCAAGTCTAGGGTTAGCTTTGTCCGCGATATTTTCACTTTATCTGCACAAGCATTTTTGTACGCTTGATCCCGCATTGCTGCTGTACCGACTGCTATGGCGATCGCATCAATGTTGTAACTGTCTTTTACCTTGAATAATCCCGAGCCAAGTTTTGGATTTGCCACCCCAAAACCCATCCGCAAACCTGCCAACGAATATCCTTTCGACAAAGTACGTAGCACAATCACGTTCTCGAATTCTTGTACCAACGGCAAAGCCGAATACTCAGCAAAGTCAACGTAAGCCTCATCAATCGCAACAATTCCTGAGACTTGCTGCGCCAATTCCCGCAGATCATCTAAAGGTACCACATGACCAGAGGGGCTGTTCGGAGAAGCAATAAACGTAACTGCTCCATTTGCCGCAACGAGTTCCTTGATTGGTAACTGAAAGTTGGCAGAGTAAGGAACCTCAACGACTTGGGCAGGTTGGATAGCTGCTAAAGTCCGATACAGCACGTAGGTTGGCATGGGATACACAACTTTGCGTACGCTTCCTTCTGCACAGGAGCGTATTAGCACATTCAGCAGTTCATCGCTCCCATTACCCACAATAATCCAATCTGCTGGCACTCCCAACGCATCGCTCACAGCCTGACAAAACTCTCTCGCAAATGGATCAGGGTAGCGCCGTAGCCACTCACTATCTAAATTTTGCAGCACTTCCATCGCCTTTGGGGAAGGCGGATAGGGATTCTCGTTTGTGTTGAGTTTGATAATTTTTGTTCCTGGTTTGGGCTGTTCACCAGGAATGTAGCCAGTCATGGCATCAATGGCAGGACGGAAGTAGCTCATAGTGAATGATGGGAACTCATCAGTCGTTCCACAGGAGAAGCCACTGCTAGGTTAATCCTTGAAGTCGCTTTAGACAAGTGCCAATTCTGTCTCCAGATATCAGTCCACCGTGCGCAATGTCGGGTAATTGCTTAGCATTCCGACTTGCCAAAATAAATATCACTAATATTGCGGTGTTTATCTATTACCTCGTTCCCAGTCTCTGATTGGGAATGCCTATTGGGAGGCTCTGCCTCCCTTACTTGCTCAAGAGCCGTCCCAACCGCATTTCCAGGTGGAACCTGGAAACGAGATTTTAACGAGATTTTAGAAACGAGATTTTAGAAGGGTTTTGGCTTAAGTTGACACCAAGAAAGTAACTCCCCATCTATCTATTGTTCCACTCTTGTGCTGCATCCTCTACAGCTTTATCTACTGTCTTTTCCCCCAGCATTGCTGCTTGTAAGTTCTCGTAAATTGCCTTTTGCAAGCGTTTTATATCCTTGAGCCTGGGAGTTAATACCTCTGCTTGTTGCAGTTCTTGGGCGCTGATCACTCGCGCCTTATCTAAAGCCGAAGCGTTGGCGGGTGCGTCTTTGAAGTAGGTGTCAGCCAGCGATTTAACTGTAGACGGGAGAACGTTGGCTGCTTTGGCAAAAGAGAGCTGATTTTCGTCATTTGTGAGAAACAACGCGAATTTGAGGGCGGCGTCGGGTTGTTTGCTGTCGCGGGGGATAACGACGTTCATCACAGCGACATTTTTTTTGCCGTTTTCACCAGTGATTTGTGGTGCAGTTGCGGAAACTTTAGCTATTGCTGGGGCATTTTTGCCAATGTTCTCAAGAAACTCTCCACCAGAAAACAGTAACGCCGTTTCTCCAGATTGGTACAAATCTATTGCATGACGATGCCCTTGTGTCAATGTTTCTTTGGGTAGAAGCCCTTTTTTGTATAAGTCTACCCAATACTGAAACACTGCTTTGCCTTGTGGGGAGTTAAAAGCTGCTTTACCCCCAGCATCTACCAAAGTCACCCCCATTTGTGCAAACGACTCTAGCACTTCACCAGCATCTTGAGGAACAAACGTCACAAAAAAGGCATATTTACCAGTTTTGTCTTTAATTTGTTGAGCCACTTGGGCTAATTCAGGGTAGGTGGCAGGTGGTTTGTTGATACCTGCCTGTTTTAATAAATCGGTGTTATAAATGGTTAGCCGAGTGGTGAGGTACCAGGGAATCCCAAAACTCTTGTCATTGAGCGTGCTAGCTTTCCAGATATTCGGTAAATATGAGGAACGCACTTCATTTGGAAGTTTTGCATCCAAATCTAACCACGCATTTCGTCCTGCAAGTTGGGAAGCAAAATCTGGATTGAGGTTGACAACATCAGGTGGTGTTTTTGCGGAAACAGCTGTTAAAATTTTGTTCTCCATTGCCGTCCAAGGTACATCAACCCAGCTAACTTTGATACCGGGATTTTGTGACTCAAAAGACGCAATTAGGCTTTTAAAGTAGTTGGTAAATTGAGGTTGGAGTTGCATTGTCCAAAACTCAACATTTGCCCCTCCTGATGATGCCTCTTTTGTGGTATTGCTGACATTTCCTGTACCACAACTAACAATCCAACTAGTCAATACACCGAGTAACGCCCAAACAATGAATCTTTTGAACTTTTGAATTCTAACCATCGTGCTTGTACTTTTTTATCTTGTTCAGGGTGAAGTGCTTATGCTCAATTGTGGAGATTATAGGCTAAAACAATTTTCTAGCAACAATATCAATTCTTAATATCATTTGATTTTTGCATTGGTAGTCCAACGGGCAAAACTGTGGTCAGGCAATTCAAAAGTTTGTTTGGTAAATATTATCAAGGGGTTGGCATAGAACTGGCACCGCAACGCGTAAATTTAGCTCAGCTACGGAAGCAACGCCAAGGTTTGAAACTAGAAACTTTAACATCAGTGCCGGTTCCAGAAGGTGTTTTTGTCAATGGTCAAATCACTGATTCCGGAACAATGGCGGAACTCATCCAGGAAGCGATCGCTGAAAGTAAAATCAAAGCTTTTCGTGTTGCTACCGCTGTACCGGGGCGAGACTCAGTTATACGCCTTATATCCGTGCCAGCAGAGTTAGATGACAAAGAACTACAGGAGATGGTACTTAACCACGAAGCAGCTTTGTATTTACCTTATCCTCGTGAAGAAGCTGATATTGATTATCAGAAACTAGGGTACTTTGTAGATGACGATGGCATCGAAAAGGTACAGGTATTGCTAGTTGCTACTCGTAAGGAAATTACCGATAGTTTTATAGATACATTCGAGCAAGCCGGATTACAAATTGATGTTTTAGAGATTAACAGTTTTGCTTTGATTCGGACAATTCGCGACCAATTGCGACAATACGGTTCACAAGAAGCAGCAGTGCTCGTCGATATAGAATTTGATAGCACAGAAATAGCGATCGTTGTGAATGGAATACCACAATTTTCGCGTACCGTTCCCATTGGAACGTATCAAATGCAAATTGCTATATCTAGGGCAATGAGTTTACCGGTTTCACGAGATATAGAACTTTTGTATGGAATGTCTATTCCTTCAACACCTATAGATGATGAAGAGAAAACTAGTGTTCCTGAAATGAATCCAGGTATGACAGCGATGATGCGGGTGTTAGGAGAACTCACAGATGAACTGCGCCGTTCCATTAATTTTTATCTCAATCAAAATGACAATTTGGAGGTAGCACAAATTATGCTAGCAGGACCAGGAGGCGGACTGGGACAAATTGATGAGTTTTTTACACAACGATTAAGTTTGCCAACCTCTCAAATCGATCCAATCGCGGCTTTGTCATTGCAAATTGACGAAGAGAAATACCCCGCAGCCCAACGCCCTGGGTTGGCGATAGTGCTTGGTTTAGGAATGCGGGAGGCGCAATAAAATTCAAAATTCAAAATTCAAAATTCAAAATTCAAAAAAATTAGAATTGGCAGGTATCCTGCGTGTTTAGAATATGCAAATTCAATACGTAATATTTTAAGTAAAATGTATAGCCTAGATATCAACTTTCTCAAAGACCGCTCAATTTACCAGAAGAATTATAAAAAAAAGCGAGTAGAAATATCTCTACGTAGTGGAGATGTAAGACCACTGTATATAGGAGTGGCAGTCAGTATATTTTTTCCAGCTTTAATGGGAACGACTTGGTGGTTTTTGCAAGCAAAAAATAGTGAAATAGAGCAGAACAGAGCCGAACTGGAACAGGAGAATCAAAAGCTAAAGACAGAAATAGGAAATATAGACAAAATCAAAGAAGAAACAAACAAAATAAAGCAGGAAACTCAAGCTTTAGTTAGTGTTTTTGACCAGATTCGTCCTTGGTCAGTTGTGTTACAAGATTTGCGCGATCGCATCCCAGAAACTGTGCAAATTGATAGCATTAAGCAAATTCCACCCACAGCCTCAACAGAAGGACAGCCAGCACCCAATCCTGCTGGAGGTGTGGAAATTTCAGGGTTTGCTCGCTCCTTTAGCGATGTCAACGATTTTATGCTGAGTTTGCAACAGTCTCGTTTCTTCAAACCTGCACAGACAAAAATTATCACAGCAGAGTTAGTAGATGCACCGATACAACGCGGCTCTCAATCTGCTACGGACATACAAATTAAACCACCCCAAATAGTCAAATACACAATTCAATCCAGTCTCAGTAATGTTCCCGCTTCTGAATTAATTCCGGAATTGGAACAAAAAGGCGCAGTAGGACTAGTGAATAGAATCCGTAGTATGCAACAAATAGGAGTCATCCAAAAATGACTTTCAATGATGATTTCAATTTTGTACAAGGTACAGAATTTGATACAGCTTCTCCAAGTTACCTTGTTATTTTTGGCATTTCCTTAACACCAAAATTTATCGGCATTCTTGTAGGAGTTTTAGGGCTTGCAGGAGCAGTTTATGTGCTGATAAATTTCGTCATGCCAGCATGGGAAACTTTTCAACAGCAGCAAACAAAACAGAACCAATTACAGGAAGTGGTTGACCAAAAGAAAACCATTCTTCAACAAATGGAGACAGTTAAACAGGAACAAGTAGTTTCCAAACAGCAACAACTCCAGGTTTTAGCTTTATTTGCTAATGAGAAAACCTTGGATACCCTACCACTGGATTTAAATCGCTTGGTTGAATCTAGCAATACTCAAATTCCTCCAAATGCAGTGAGAGCAAAACTGAGGAAATATGTCCCTACTGGAAAGGCTGAACCCATTACTGATGGGAGTCTTGGTCTATTGGTAAATGGCAAGCTAAAACGCAGCAGTATCAATATAGAAATTATCGGAACCTACGAACAAACACAATCCATTCTCCGTAATATAGAGCGGTTACAGTCTTTGTTGATAGTGAAAGACTATCAATCAAGTTTGGCCCCAGAACCAGCAACTCAACAGGACAAAACTGTGATGCCTAGAGTTGGACCAGCACCTATTAGTACATCTTTCCAGTTACAGGCATTAATGCCACTAAGTCAAGAGGAAGTCGCAGCTGCTGCTAAAGCGACACAACCAAATAAGTAGGTCGGTACAAATAAAGTTAACTCGTTAAGGCAGTCATTAGTCATTAGTCATTAGTCAACAGCCACAAATTATTCTCCCGTGCTCCCGTGCTCCCTCATCTCCCTCATCTCCCTCATCTCCCTCACTCTCTCACTCCCTCACTCCCTCATCCCCCTTGCTCTGAGTACTAAAGTACTCACGTACGTTCCAGGAGTATATTTTACGTTTCATTTCGCCCACTTACTTAATCGTTTTCCAATTATGAGGAATGAACTGTGAAACAGCTTCACGCTAGTAGTGTTGTCTTAGATGCCGCTGCAATTGTTTTTTTAGCGGCTCAACCAGTATCCGCACAAACTACTGAAATTACTGGAGTGCAGCTCAGCCCAGTTAATGGTGGAATAAATATTGTATTAACAACTCCGTCAGGCTCACGCCCACAAATTTTTACGACCAAAAAAGGTAATACTTTAGTCGCAGATATTATTAATACTCAATTACGTTTACGACAAGGAAATAGTTTTCGCCAAGACAATCCGGCTCCAGGCATTGCCTCAGTGACAGTGAATCAACTTGATGCTACTAGCATCCAAGTGATAGTGACCGGAACGAGTAGCGCTCCCAACAATCAACCTATAGTGCGAAAGCAAAATGAAATTATTCTTGGTTTTACCTCAACAGAAGGAACACAAGCAGCACCGCCTTCTCCTTCACCTCAACAAAGTCAAAAGCCAGACGTTCTCGTTCCCAACCCCCAAAGCATTGACGGCACGCCTACACAAGTACCAGGTTCAAACACGAACCAAGCTCCACCTTTCTTACCCAGAGCCGTTGCACCACCAGTAGGGGATATAGCCATTTCAAATATTGATGCTTCTCCTAGCAATATTGACTTGGGAACTCAAGAACGAGTGTCTCGCTTAGTGTTGCGAGACGCTCCGGTACGCGAGGTTTTGTCACTGCTTGCCCGTGCTGCTGGTCTTAACGTGGCTTTTGCGGGAAGAGAAGCAGGTGAGCAAGCTGCTGGAGGACAGCAAGGTACTACTGGGGGTGAGGGACCAACAATTTCGTTGGATATAGAAAACGAGCCAGTACAAGATGTTTTTAACTATGTCTTGCGCTTGAGTGGTCTTGAAGCAAACCGCAGCGGACGGACAATTTTTGTGGGAGCAAAACTGCCCAATTCTACCCGTGATGTGATTGTGCGTGGTATGCGACTCAATCAGGTAACGGTGGGAGTAGCATTGAACTTTTTAGTCGGCTTGGGAGCTGAAACTGCCGTCAGTCGCGAACGTCAAGTGACCAGCGTTAATGCTGTACCTGTGGGCAGTGGAGCTAACCCTGTAACCCAAACCCAAACCACCACAGAAACCAGAGTTGAAACTCAACGCATTGATTTTAAAGACTCTAATCCTCTACTGCGAGGTTTACAAGCATTAGGAGACGAGCGCACCAATTCGATTACTTTAATTGGTCCTCCCAGGCAAATTGAAATGGCGATCGCTCAACTCACTCAGCTTGATATCCGCCGTCGGCAAGTGGTAATCAATGTCAAAATTGTTAATGTTGATTTACAAAACACAAAAAACTTTAACACCAGCTTCTCCTTTGGCATAGGCAACAACTTTTTTACCAATGATGGCGGTGCTGCAGTTCTGAATTTTGGGGGTTCCAGACCAGCTAACACTGCGGAAGTGACCAACAGTCTAAGTAGTTCTCCAACAATCAATAACCCTCAACCAGATAATCCCTTAAAATTCCCTAGACGTTTGCTAGCTAGTTTGCAAGCTCAGGTGACAAGTGGTAATGCGAAGATTTTGACTGACCCAACTTTAATTGTGCAAGAAGGTCAAAGCGCTAATGTTAACTTGACTCAAGAAGTGGTAGGCAATATTCAAAGGCAAATAGTTCGCGATCAGAATCTTGCCACAGAAACGATTACAGCTGATAAAGAGCAAGTAGGTTTAACGCTAGCTGTTAAAGTTGAACGGATTGATGATAATGGTTTTGTTTCTTTATCGGTAGCTCCTGTTGTAAAAGCACCCCAAGCTCCAGTTGACATAAATGTTGGAGGCGGTAGCCAACAAATTTTTTTGGTATCTCAACGCTCGCTGAATTCTGGCTCTATTCGTTTGCGAGATGGTCAAACCTTAATTCTTAGCGGTATCATTCAAGATTCAGACCGGGTGACTGTGTCCAAGATTCCCATCTTGGGTGATATTCCTATCCTCGGTGCTTTATTTAGAAGAACAAACAAAACTAGCGATCGCAGCGAGGTGATTGTATTGCTCACGCCTCAAATTGTAGAAGATTCAGAGCGCTCCTCTTTTGGCTATAACTACACCCCTAGCCCAGATGTACGGCAAATGCTCGAACGTGGTGGTTTACAGGTGCCAAAGCGTTAAAATACAGCGATGAGCGAAACAGCTTCCCTACTGAATCGGATGACATCTCCACAAATCCTTTGACTCAGTTATGGCAACGTCACGAATCAAAACAAGATCCCCGACTTCGCCAAAGTTGTCGGGGAGCTTAATAAGCTCAAGCCCACATTGTCATTAAAATACAGTCATGAAACTTAACATTGACAAACTACCAACCCACCTGTTTATTCCTCCACTCCCCCCTGTTCCCCTAGCAACAGGGGTTTTTACTAAGTATTTTTTCCTACTTTAGGGGTGGTTTTGAGTGAAACAATTGCCTGATTTCTAAAAAAAATCCTGAAATCTATATAAATTAATGGTTTCATCTATCCACTTCTGGCTACGACACTTTAGAATGATTCATTGAAAAGTCGAGCCTATGGGAATTACAGCCTCTTTAAGCATAAAGACTCATAAGAGCGGCTTTTGTAAATCTCCAAACAGAGATTTAAGTAAAGATGTGTCAGGGCGTCTCTGTACACAATCTCAAGTAAACAATTAGGAGTTTGACATGAACAAAGGTGAATTGGTTGATGCCGTAGCTGAAAAGGCTAGTGTTACTAAAAAACAAGCTGATGCAGTCTTAACTGCGGCTTTGGAAACCATCATCGAAGCAGTTTCCTCTGGCGATAAAGTCACTTTGGTGGGATTTGGCTCATTTGAATCACGGGAACGTAAAGCCCGCGAAGGTCGCAACCCCAAAACAAATGAGAAGATGGAAATTCCGGCAACAAAGGTGCCTGCTTTTTCCGCTGGAAAATTGTTTAGAGAAAAGGTTGCACCCCCAAAATCTTAGGTTCTGTTTTGGTTTTTTAGGACACCCTTTTTCTATGCGGCAACCTGCACACGGGGGAAATCTAGCTTGGGCAGCAGCGTTAGCTGGCTGTCCCCCAAGTGCTATTCTGGATTTTTCTGCCAGCATCAGCCCCTTGGGACCTCCAAACAGTGCCTTAGCGGCAATTGAATCCCAATTGGGCAACCTCAGGCACTATCCAGACCCTGATTACGGTGAACTGAGACTTGCTCTCAGTCACTTTCATCAACTGCCTCCTGAATGGATTTTGCCGGGTAACGGCTCGGCAGAATTACTTTCACTGGCAGGTCGGGAATTAGCACAATTAGCCGCAACAGCTTTGATAACTCCAGCCTTTGGCGACTACTATCGGGCGCTGGCGGCATACCACGCTGAGGTACTGGAGTTTCCTTTGTCTTTCGGGACTAACGCTCAAGAGTCATTTGTCATTCGTCATTTGTCAGTTATCCATGACAAAGGACTATTGCTGAATAACCCCCATAATCCTACGGGGAAGTTATTTTCGCGGGAAGCCATTTTGCCATACTTGAAGGACTTTGCCTTGGTGGTGGTGGATGAAGCTTTTATGGATTTTCTGCCCCCAGAACAGGAACAAAGCCTGGTAGAGGTGGTGCAGGAATATCCAAACTTAGTGATTTTGCGATCGCTCACCAAGTTCTACAGTCTCCCTGGTTTGCGACTGGGATATGCGATCGCCCACCCCGACCGTTTGCGGCGCTGGCAGTTGTGGCGTGACCCCTGGCCCGTAAATACCTTGGCAGCAGCGGCAGCAGTCGCTGCCGTTGCGGATAAAGAGTTTCAAGAGCAAACCTGGGCATGGCTACCAGCAGCACGAGATCAACTCTTCCAGGGTTTAGCTTCTTTAAGCGGATTGCAACCCCTGCAAAGTGCGGCTAATTTTTTACTCGTTGAATCACAACAATCTAGTTCCCAGTTGCAGCAAAAATTACTCAAGCATCACCAGATTTTGATTCGTGATTGCCTAAGTTTTTCCGAGCTAGGCGATAGGTATTTCCGGGTAGCCGTACGCTCTGGGTTAGATAACCAACGCCTGCTAGAAGCTCTATCATTAGTCATTAGTGATGAGTCATTAGTCATTAAGAGAAAGGACAATTGACCCTGACGGGTATCTCCTCCGGAGCGCCTTCGCGCTTACGCCAGTTCCCTAGGTTGGAAAACCCGCCTAAGCCCTGCGGGCACGCTGCGCGAACGGACTGGTCTCACGAAGGACAATTGACAAAAGACAAAGGACAAATAACGTGACTATTGACTACGATGTTGTGGTTATTGGTGGCAGTTTAGCTGGACGCTATGCTGCCCTTACTGCTTCTCAACTAAGAGCCAAGGTCGCTTTGGTGGAACCGACGACAAACGGTGCGTGTAACTTTGTTAACGCACCTTACGAGTTTATTTCTCACCATGCTCTAAGCCACATCAGCAACCTTGCTAAGCAACTGGGTGATGCAGCTCAAATTGGGCTTCATACTTCATGTGCTGATAACTCAAAAAAATGCCAGATTTCAGTAGATGCACCCCAAGCGATGCTGTATGCTCATAGCCTTGTCTCCAATCTCCAAGAGCAGCATTCACCTGCCGTTTTAGCTGCCCAAGGAGTTGATGTCATTATCGGCAATGGTCAATTTGAATCGTCACCCCATCTCTCATTTGCCGTTGATGGGCGAACGCTACGCGCACGCAGCTATTTGCTTGCTACGGGTTCGCGTCCGGCAATTCCAGAGATTGAAGGATTACAAAGAACTGGCTTTCTGACCATACCTCAGATTTGGCAAGCGCTCTCGCGTTCTACACCACCATTACAGTGGGTGATTATTGGCGGTGTTCCCCAAAGCATTGAACTAGCTCAAACTCTAGCGCGGTTTGGTTATGATGTGACCTTGGTTGTAGAACACCCGAATATTCTTCCCGATGTTGATTGTGAGATAGCCCAAATGCTTTGCAGCCAGTTGGAAGCAGAAGGTGTGCGCGTCTTTACCAAAACACGAGTTACTCAGGTGAGACAAATTGAGGATAAAAAATGGCTTCAGGTGGGAGATAAGGCAATTGAAACAGATGAAATCGTAGTCGCGACA
This sequence comes from Kalymmatonema gypsitolerans NIES-4073, assembly GCF_002368435.1. Taxonomy (GTDB): domain Bacteria; phylum Cyanobacteriota; class Cyanobacteriia; order Cyanobacteriales; family Nostocaceae; genus Kalymmatonema; species Kalymmatonema gypsitolerans. The sequence goes on along the minus strand of NZ_AP018268.1, from coordinate 7,742,047 downwards.
GCACAGCAGCCAAATATTGAATCTTTAAATTTGGCAGCGGTAGACGTGAAATGGAATCAGCGCCGCCTGCTGGTGAATGACAAACTGCAAACTACCAACAAGCGCATCTGGGCTTGTGGTGATGTGATTGGTGGGTATGAATTTGTCAATATTGCTCATTACGAAGCCAGAGTAGCCCTGCAAAATGCGCTCTTTTTCCCAAGGTTGAAAGTCAATTATCGACATATTCCTTGGGCAGTCTTTACTAACCCAGTATTCGCACAAGTCGGTTTAACAGAAGCGCAAGCCAAACGCCGATATAGTCCTGATGAAGTTATTGTTTTGCGGCAGTTTTTTAAAACATTATCAGCTGCCCAAATTCGAGACGAAACTACAGGTATGTGTAAAGTGATTGTCCTACGCAATGGGGAAATTTTGGGCGCTTCGCTCTTAGGTGCAGAAGCTTCCGAGTTAATTAATGTTATTGCAATGGCGATCGCCCAAAAAATCAAAGTCAATCGCCTAGCGAATCTCGCTCCTTTGTGTCCCAGTTTCTCTGAAATTTTTGAGCAAGCTGCACTCTCTTGGAGTCAGCAAAAATTGAGTCGCAATCTTGCTTGGCAAGAGTGTCTGGAAAGCTTCTTTGACTTCCGACGGAATTCAAAGTTCTAAACTTTCACACCGACTCATATATCAGGGGGAGAACTAATTGGCAATATGCTTTAGGGCTGAAATTAACCGATAGAATTCAAACTGCGAGCGGGGAAACCAGGTCAGCTTTGAAGGGTGCAAGGTTTTACTTAAGCTACTACTCCAAAATTGATTTTCAAGCAATGCCCCAAATACCAACTAGTTCTCATTAATGTTATATTTTATAGAACTTAATATTTGTCACAGAATTCTATTACATGAAGCGATTGTGGTGCATAGAGCGTCACTGATCAGCAAAAAGACTAACAAAGTTCGGTGATAGCTTCAAAAGAATAATCAGCAGCTTTTTATCTAGCAAGCTAGTATTAGTAATACGTTAAAAAGTTTGCAACAATAGTTTATAACTCTTACAAAGAAAAGTAACAAGTCGTTAGACTAAAGCGCTGCCACCCTGCTTGGTTTGCTTCTATCTGCAGTAAATCGCGGAAAATCGCTGGGCTTGCCGCAGAAACAGGCATCTTGCCCGTCAAGGGAGAAGCACGCGGTAACAAACAGCACTCCAAACTGCACAAGACTGTCCTCCCCATTTGACGAATCTACTGCTATGAGTAGTAATCAAAGAAGTTCCACTTGCCTAAAATAAGGAGAATAGGGACTTGGCAATCAATCGCTGGAAACAGGATCTCAAAAATGACCTGATTGCTGGGTTGCTAGTCGTGATTCCCCTAGCAACTACCATTTGGCTTACGATTACTGTTGCAAATTGGGTCATCAACTTTCTCACCCAAATTCCCAAACAAGTAAATCCATTTCAGGGAATGCACCCCATCTTGGTCAATCTACTGAATCTCTTAGTGGGACTGATGGTGCCACTACTGAGTATTCTCCTGATTGGCTTGATGGCTCGAAATATTGCAGGACGGTGGTTGCTAGATGTGGGTGAGCGGCTGTTACAGGCAATTCCCCTAGCTGGACAGGTTTACAAAACTCTCAAGCAAATTTTAGAAACACTCTTAAAAGATAGCAACGGCAAGTTTCGCCGTGTGATTTTAGTAGAATATCCACGGGCAGGAATCTGGGCGATCGGCTTTGTTACGGGTATCATTAGTAGCGAGATCCAGGCTCAGATGTCTCGCCCGATGTTGAGCGTTTTCATACCAACAACCCCCAATCCCACCACTGGATGGTATGCTGTGGTTCCGGAAGACGAGGTTATAAATCTGTCATTGTCCATTGAAGATGCCTTTAAAATTGTAGTGTCTGGTGGCATTGTTGCTCCCAATACCCCGTTACCTCAGTTGGTTATCTCTAAAGAACGCCAACTAGAAGTGCCACCCTTAGAAGCAAAACGGCAGGTTATTCCTCTCGAAGAAACTTAAAATCATGTAGTCATTGGTCATGAGTCATTAGTCATTAGACAAGAGCAGTTATTCTTGTCTGCCACTTTTCAACCTAAAACCAAAAATTCTTCCTCATATACTCTGAACTCACTTTTATGCAAGAGCGTAAACCTCGTCAAATTGCTCGGGAATTGGCACTATTAAGCCTAAGCCAACTGCCGATGAACCCGAAAAAATTAGAAAAAATACCACAAGAGCAACTCGTACCAAAGTTGGTGCTAGCAGCAGTACGCACCCTGCGATCCGAAGTTCAAGATACTTTAGACAATGCGGCTGGCGAACTGCAACGCAGTAACGATCGCCTTCTGACTAGCCAAACACGCGCCGGTGACCTCAATACCGCCAGAACAATGGTAAAAGAGGCGATCGTCCACACGCAAATAGCAATCAACAAGTTGGCTGCGACTATTGAATTTCCGGAACTCATTCAACTTGCTAATCAAGACAGAGAAGTCCGCGAGTACGCCAAAGACATTATCATCGCTGTTAATGAAAACCGAAACACCATAGACCAGGAAATTGCTACTGCCCTGGTAGATTGGCAAGTCACTCGCTTGGCACACATTGACCGGGATATACTGCGAATCGCTGTGGCAGAAATGAAGTATCTTCAAGTTCCAGAAAGCGTGACAATTAACGAAGCCATAGAGTTAGCTAAGCGCTACAGTGAAGAAGACAGCCATCGATTTATTAATGGTGTTCTGCGCCGAGTGACTGACCAAAGAAAGGTAGCAAGTACTCCATAGCAAAAAGCTTCAGTTATTCACTCAAGAATGCCAACTCAGTTTATTCGTGCCACTCAACCCTTGGCAATCAAATTTTTTCCTAACCTCTCTCCCACCTGCGGGGGAAGGGGTAGGAGATTTTGGCTTGGAAGCGGTGAATCATTTGTGGCAAAGATTTCCTCAAGAAAAAGTTAAAAGTTGAATTAAACTCATAAACTTAAATAAAAACTTAAGTTTTCTAACTAACTAGCTGCAATGGTTTTTAATTGGTTCCGCCGTCAACATAACGAGCCTTCTGGTACTCCCTCTCAACAAAAGCAGGAAGAAACTCCTGCTGCAAAAGAACCTCAACCACAACCAGCCGAAACCTCAACCTCAGAAACTGCACCTGAGGTAGCGACTGACTTACTGGCTTATGCGAAAGCTGCTTATAAGAATATTCAGCAAAGGCAACAACCCCAGCCAGCAGAAACGCCAGGAAGTGAGGTAACAGCCGAAGCAGTACCAGAAGAACCTGAAACAGAACCAGTTCAGCCAGAAACGGCACAACCACAACCAGCAGCAGAAACGTCACAACCTCCACAAGAAGTTGTTGTAACTGCGGACCAAATTACTGCCGAAGAACCAGATGGCACAGATGAACTCAGCACACCACCAGAGGTACCACTAATTGCTGAAGAGCCAGATGCTGAAAGCTTTTTTAACACAGAAAGTGTTACTCCACCAGAACCTACTGAACCACCGATAACACAACAGGTAACGCCGCCAACACCACCTGCAACTTTATCCTTTCTAGAAAGAGCAGCGGCAGAACGGCAAGCAAGACAAGAAAGACTCATAGCAACCGCAATAGAAGTCCCAGAACCAGAGGTTCAACAGCAGATAGCTTCAACGACCACTGCACCAGAGGTTACAGGGGAAATTCCTGGATTAGACTTAGATGAAGGATTCTTATGGTCAACAGAAGTCTTGGCGGCACAAGGGAGGCGTCCAGAAGACATTTCTTTTGAAGAAATCACTTGGCTGAAAAAGCTGCGACAAGGCTTAGACAAAACCCGCCGTAACATCCTCAACCAACTCAAGGCAATTGTCGGACAAGGACCACTTAACCAAGCAGCCGTAGGGGAGATTGAGGCATTGCTTTTACAAGCTGATGTCGGTGTGGAAGCAACAGATTACATTATCAATACTTTACAGAACAAGCTTCGTCAAGAAGTCCTGCCACCAGAGGAGGCGATCGCCTACCTGAAAAGCATCTTGCGAGATATGCTGGATGCACCAGTCAAACAATCTAGTAAGCCTATCTTTGTCCCAGAAAAAGAAACTCTCAACGTTTGGCTCATTACTGGGGTAAATGGCGCTGGCAAAACCACCACTATCGGTAAACTCGCACACCTAGCAAATAAATCCGGCTATAAATGCTTGATTGGTGCAGCGGACACCTTCCGCGCCGCCGCTGTGGAACAGGTTAAGATTTGGGGGAGTAGAAGTGGTGTGGAAGTTATTTCCAATCCTGCGAAGAATGCAGATCCAGCAGCAGTTGTGTTTGACGCCATCTCTGCTGCCACAGCACGAGAAATAGAATTACTTCTGGTGGATACCGCCGGACGACTGCAAAATAAGAAAAATTTGATGGACGAACTCAGTAAAATTCGTCGCATTATTGACAAAAAAGCCCCCGGTGCTAAGATAGAGTCCCTTTTAGTTTTAGATGCAACTTTAGGTCAAAATGGATTGCGGCAAGCTGAGGTCTTTTCGGAAGCGGCACAACTGAGTGGTGTCGTTTTGACTAAGCTGGATAGTACTGCTAAAGGAGGCGTTGCCCTTGCCGTGGTGCAGCAGTTAGGCTTACCCATTCGTTTTATTGGTGCTGGAGAAGGAATTGAAGATTTGCGTCCTTTTTCTAGCTATGAGTTTGTGGAAGCACTCTTGAATGGTTAGCTTCTAGGACTTACGCCAAAAATCATCAAATATGGGTATCGTTTTTCCACTGTAAGTAAGGTGGGCAGTGCTAAGCACTAGCATATAATCTGCACATCAGTTTACGGCACTGCCCACCCTACTTTGTATTGTGGTCTGAAACAACCGGATGCACGTTAACACATATAGCGGTTCTCAATTGAAAAGAATACAGTTTTAGACTCTTGTGGGATGGGCAGGAAAGCCCGTCCTACTATCCGAGCGGGCTTTCCTGCCCACCCAACAAAACTTGTATTCTACTCAAGTAAGAACCCCTATATTCGTACCAATGCCCACCTGAAAGAAAACTGCTGTAAGTCAAAATTCCCTAACTTAAAGTTTAATAATATTCTCTAGTGGTAAATTAAAGATTTAAAGAGTGACGGTGAAGCAGCAACTGATTGTCTAACTTTTAGATGAAACGTTCTAATTTATACTGTTTCTCGATTTGGTGCCGCAGCTTGTACCTGTTGATGTGATGATTTATCTACAATGCATTTTTGTTTACATATATTCAGCTATGTGGATAAGGGTAAGCCTTTACAATGATCAGACCCTGAGGTACAAGCAGGCATTCTTGACACTTAGCGGTTGAGAAGCCAAGCTATTTTATATATCCAAAGGTATATGACTAAGTTATTAAAGTATGATATATTTTGGAGCTTATCAGCGTGTATCTAGAATGGTTGTTTTTTGCAGATCGTTTTGTGCTAAAAATATATGACTCTAAATTAATATTAAAAAATTAAATAAGCAAATGAAATATGAAAGACTTTTAGAATTTAGACCTTACGTTTTTCTACTCTTGTTAAACTGACAGGCTTGTCACAATATGGTTTAGCAATCCAAAAACGAAAGTATTTATAAGGAATATAAAACAAGAATAATGTAGATCACAATGGTAACTGTGCCTCAACCACCGTCTCAACCAACTGACAGTAATAGTGGTGCCCCGACAACTCAGGTCACTCCAGTTGTGGCACTCAAAGAACTCGTGGCACGGTTGCACCGAGAACAAAATAAAATTCAAGATTTACTGAGTTCTTTGGGATTTGCTCTGCGAAGCTTCAATAATTTGAATCAGTTTTTGGAACTGATTCCTTTGATGGCAACAAGAGTCACAGATGCAGATGGTAGTGCCCTATTTCTGTACAAACCCAATGGTCAAGTAAGATTAGAACAGCTGCATTGGCAGGATAGTGGGCAGCGTAAGAATATCCGCAAGGCACTAGAAACAGCAACGAGTCAAATCACATATGTACCCAATACCCAACCTTTAGCAATGACCACGGGTGCGTTGGATGACTATATGCATCGCTGCTTGGGACCAGATATACAAATCTTTGGTACGGCGATTCTGGTAAAGCATACAGAACGGGGATGGCTTTACGTTTTGAGTCGCGAACCAGAATATACTTGGACAGAAACCAGACAAAAGTTAGTCCGCCTAGTGGCAGATCAAACGGCAGTAGCAATAGAAAATGATGAACTTGCCGTAGAACTCAGAAAAAAAGAACGCTTAGATCAAGAACTAGAAATTGGCGCAGAAATTCAAAGGCGACTTCTGCCACGCCAATGCCCTAATATTTCAGGTGTTGCCCTTGCGGCACGCTGTAAACCAGCTAATCGTGTTGGCGGAGACTACTACGACTTTATTCCTACAAATCATAATCAAATTCAGCCAAACAACAAAAGCAATTTAGATGCAGATGGTCGCTGGGCTTTGGTGATTGGTGATGTTATGGGCAAAGGAGTCCCTGCAGGACTGATTATGACTATGATGCGGGGAATGCTGCGGGGAGAAGTGTTACACGGTCATCCTCCCAAACGAATCCTGCAAAACTTGAATCGAGTGATGTATGCAGATTTGGAAAATTCCCACCGCTTTGTCACTTTATTTTACTCAGAATATGATCCGAAAACACGGATTTTGTCTTTCAGCAATGCAGCACACAATCCGCCGATGTGGTGGCATGCGGCAACGAAAACAGTGAGTCGTTTAGATACCTTTGGAATGCTTATTGGTTTAGATGCTAACAACCAATACGAAGATGGTCAGGCACAGTTAGAGCCGGGAGATATCATTCTTTATTATACAGATGGCTTGACCGATGCAGCTGCTGCAAGTGGCGATCGCTTCGATGAAGAAAACCTCGTTGTGGTATTTAACTACGCTTGTAGGATTTGTAGTGGGCCAGAGGAAATTCTAGATTATTTATTTAACCAAGTGCAACAATTTATTGGTGGCGATAAGCAAAACACCGATGATATGACATTGGTAGTACTGCAAGCACAATAGTCAATAGGCAATCACCGACAAACAAGCGCTAGCCAACTTGGGTATGCGTAAGAATTAAGAGCAAGCAACTTTAAGCCGCAATAAGTCTTAAATACCCAACTTGCTGTTGTCTGAAGGTTCTCCATCAAACGAGTATCTTCACCAAAAGCTTCAAACGCAAGACTCCACCAAGCATTCTCTTGAATGATCAGATGGGTAAGTTCTACTGTACAACCGTTGTCGATACCTTCATTTTTTGAAACAACAGGTTGTGGTGGAAACTCAGGGAAAACTTGGTAAAGTTGTGAATAGCGAATTTTCTGGACACTTACCCATGAAGCGTTGTCTAGAACAAGGTTTGGTTGAAAACTTTCTTCTGTAGGATCACAACACAGCCACTTGCCCCATTTCTGTGTGTTACCTTCTACGAATTCGCCAAAACGCACAACGCCTAATTCTGCTTTGCGCCATTTGACTTCTAGCCGTCCTTGACGCAATTTGATTCCCAAGAAGTCACACGTTGGTGAGTAAAGATACAAATCTTCCCGTTCTTGTGGTGGTTGTAGCGGTGAAATCAGACAATTTTGCTTAAACCAAAGTTCAACCTCTTGCGGTATTGTGCCTGGGTAAAACCAGCGTAGTTCGTAAGTTGTCAGCATACATGGGACAATGAAAACGAGAAATTACACTTGGCTTGTGTTGCTTCCAGCCTAAAGGAAACTGTAGAAATGTGGAAAAGAATTGTATTGATTTTGCTATTGGTGTTTAGCTTCAGCTTGAGTCATTCTAGCGTAGCGGCTGCTGCTGGACTGAAAAGCTATGTAGACACCACTGATGGTTATGAGTTTTTATATCCTAACGGCTGGGTGCAAGTTAAAGTTGCCGACGGTCCGGATGTGGTGTTCCACGACATCATTGGGGTGACTGAAAATATTTCTGTAGTGATTAGTCCAGTTCCAGAAGGGAAAACTTTGAAAGAACTAGGGACACCAGGAGAAGTAGGATATAAGTTGGGAAAAAACGCTCTTGCTCCTGAAGGTTCTGGTCGCACAGCAGAGTTAGTCAATGCCGCAGAGCGGGAATCTAACGGAAAAACATACTATCTTTTAGAGTATACAATTTCTCTACCTAAGAACCAACAACGCCACAACCTTGCTAGTGTTGCTGTCAGCCGTGGCAAAGTTTTTACGTTCAATGCCTCAATTCCTGAAAGACGTTGGGGTAGAGTGAAACGATTAATTGAAGAATCACTAGAGTCTTTCTCAGTTTACTAGTTCTTACTTCCATACTCCTCCTATGGGCAGCCCATCCTTTGTACTCGCCTCTGCTTCTGTTGCACGACGCCGCTTGCTGCAAACAGCCGGAATTCAGCCTTTCGTTTGTGCCAGTGACTTTGATGAGTCACAAGTTCAAATAAATGAACCTGCACAATTGGTAAAAACTTTAGCCCAACGAAAGGCAGAAACTGTCGCCCCTCAGTTTCAATCTGCTTTAATCATGGGTTGTGATTCGGTTTTGGCTATTAACGGCGAAATTCATGGCAAACCAGCAGATGCTGAACAAGCACGTCAACGCTGGCAAAAAATGCAAGGTCGTTTTGGCGACCTTTACACGGGTCATGCCTTAATAGACAATACACAAAATAGAACTTTAGTCAAGGCTCAGGTAACAAGAGTTTACTTTGCACAGCTGAACGATCGCACAATTGAGGCTTATGTCGCCACAGGTGAACCTTTAAAGTGTGCTGGAGCGTTTGCCCTTGAAGGTCGTGGAAGTCTGTTTGTGGAAAAACTCGAAGGTTGCCACAGTAACGTAATTGGACTGAGTTTACCTCTGTTACGGCAAATGTTAGCCGAACTAGGGTATAATGTTACGGATTTTTGGCATTGAAGCCATGTGTAAAACCCCCTGTGTTCCTTTTAACAGTTACCAGTTATCAGTTATCAGTTACCAGTTATCAGTTATCAGTTACCAGTTACCAAGATTCCTTCATGTTCACTGTTCACTGTTCACTGTTCACTGTTCACTGTTCACTGTTCACTGGTTTAAGGGGGTCATGTCGAAATTCATCAAAATAAAACTCTTTGCAAATAATTGTAAAAAGCTGACTGGCGCTAAATCATTTAGATACAGGATCCAGGAAGGCAGTCCCAGGCTTTCTCACCTGAAATAATACTAATGTCGCTGGCTCGGTTGAGCTAGGATTCCTAGCACGCACAACGAGATTAATAGGTTCTATAATCGCTTTGCCAGCAGGTACTGTAACTGAAGGCTGCCCTGACTGAAAATCAACTACATAGGAACCGCTAATTGTGTAAGCGAATACAGGTGCTTTATGTGTATGCCAGATACTGACCTCTCCTGGTGCCATAGTCGCCGTGAGAATTTCGCTTTGTAACTCTGATACCTTTGGTATTTCGCTAGTCTTTACATTGAGAACGCTAGTTGGCTCTGGTGTAAATTGCTTTGGTGGAGCCTGTGCAAACGAGCTACCCCAGTACCCAACTCCAAGCATGACAACAAGCAACACTACAACAAGAACTTGTTTAACCTTCATTCCTCACACCTCAAGTGATATGAATATAGTTGACATCTTGAAGTATCCACAGTGTCCCCCGCTCTTAGACAGCGATCGCTACTGGAGCGCACTGCCTTTGGACAATCCCTTTGGTATCATTTAGCGCCGTAGAAAAAGGCAATTTCTTTTTCTTTTAAGGGAGCAAAACCAGCGTCTATCAGTTGTTGGTTGAGTTCTCCTTGGGGAATATGTTTTGCTCCAATTCGCACAATGCGCGATCGCATAGTATTGCTGACTCCGCTGCGCTGTCTGTTCGCTTCTAGCCCCATGACTTTGTGATAAAGTTCCAGCTTGACGGGGGGAATAGGGGAACCATCAAAATCTATGCCGCGCTCAATTGCTTCATCAATAGCATCAGCGCCTTTGGTTGCTTGGTTCTCTTGGTTAATTTCAGTAGTCATGGCAATTTAGTCTCACCCTTACTAGAGAATTTTACCAGCCAAGGTGCATTTCCTTTCTTTCCGAGAGCTTTGTTGGCCCGAACATAATTTTTCGTGTTGTACCCCCCAATCCCCAATCCCTAATCCCCAGTCCCCTTCACTTCATGGAGGGAAAAGCGCTATATTCTTGACTTTTGGCTTCTGTTGAGCATTATTGCTGTATGTTTCGACATACGCTTGTCACTTTTGGAGCTTTTGGTTTAATCTCAAACCAACGGTAAAGCATAATAGTTGCGCTATGTCAGACCCTCACACTCCTCGTCAAAAAGACCGTGCCCTAGAAAAAGCTCTAACCAACAAAATCATTGATGATTATTTTGATAACTCAGAAAGCTGGTTGCGAGCCATTTTACGGATGTGTATCTTCTCTTTGGGTCATTTGGATGGACAACCCGTATTTGTCGTAGAGTGTCCCAATCAAGCAGTAGCTAAACGGTTGAGTCGAAAAACCCATCCTTTTAGAGGAATTGTATATTATTTAACTGACAATTTTAACGCTGGCGATCGCTCTCTGTTTTGCTACCAGGAGCCTTCTGAGGAAACTTGGCGTTGTTTTGACACCAGCACAAACTCCTGGAAAACTCTGAGGAAACCACAAACGCCAACAGCCCCAACTGATAGTTAAGAATGAAGAGCGAACAGAGAAGACTGAAAAGCAAAATTTTTCTTGTTTCTTATGTCTTCTCTGTTTCTTCTTTCTTGTGTCTTCTCTCTTTCTTCTTCTTCCTATTGCCGGCTTTGGCGTGTTACTAAACCCCCAACAAACGCACCTAAAACAGTTCCTGTCCACAGCCCTGTTGTGCTCCCTTGCCAAACTGCCCCTGGTGTTACCAAAGCGTTACACATCTCCTTCAAGCCCCAAGGTTGGTTTTGACACTTTTGAGTATGGAGAGTTATAGCCATTTGCCCTGCAATGTAACCTCCAGAAAACCCTGACAGGAGTGCTAAAAAGGTGCAAATTAGAGTTCGATTTTTAGTCATTAGTTATTAGCCATTAGTCATTAGTCATTAGTCATTAGTCATTAGTCATTAGTCATTAGTCATTAGTCATTAGTCATTAGTCATTAGTCATTAGTCATTGTAGAGACGCGCCATGGCGCGTCTCTACATCTTTGTGATTAGTCGAAACTTCTGGACTTTAGACTAATGACTCATGACTCAGTGTAGCGGATCAACCAGTATTTCTCATGCCGGCGGCAATCCCGTTGATGGTTAACAATGCCCCTCGCAACAACTCGCCTTTGCTGTAACGGGAGTGAATTACTCCGGAGGTTACATTAGTTCGAGCTTGACGCAGGCGCTTGAGCAGGGAAACTTGTATAAAACCTAAAGGTACAATTGTACCATTCCGTAACTGTACGGAGCGTTGCAATATGGGGTCTCCATCCAAAAGCCGTTGATGACCAGTGATTTGTAAAACCAAATCCCGTGTCTGGTAGAATTCATTGGCAATTTGTTCAAAAACCTTCTCTAAACGGGCTTTGTCTTCAGGCTGGGATAATTCCTGAACATACTGGTGTGCCATTTGTAAGTCTACTTTTGCCAAGGTCATTTCTGCCTTGGAAATCACCATCTTGAAAAAGGGCCACTTGATATAGAAATAACGCAGCAACTTCAAATGTTCTTCTGGTTCTTCGTTTAAGAATTCTTGCAATGCTGTACCAACACCATACCAAGAAGGTAGCAAGAACCGGGTTTGCGTCCAGCTGAACACCCAAGGAATTGCGCGCAGACTGCTTAAATCTTTCTTGCCAGATGGACGACGCGCAGGACGAGAGCTAATTTGTAGCTGGCTAATTTCCTCAATTGGGGTGACTTGATGGAAGAAGTCAATAAAATCAGGTTGTTCGTAGATGAGGTTGCGGTAGTGAGCACGCGATCGCGCTGCTAGCTCTTCCATGATTTCATTCCAAGGTTCTATATCATCGAACCCCGTCCGCAGCAAGCTTGCTTGAATGACAGCAGTGGTGATAGTTTCCAGATTATACAGCGCTAAGTCCTGCAAGGAGTACTTAGAAGCCAAAACTTCTCCCTGTTCGGTAATTTTGATGCGTCCATTGATACTGTGACCAGGTTGAGCCAAAATAGCTTCATAAGCTGGACCACCACCGCGTCCAACAGAACCACCGCGTCCGTGGAAAATCCGCAAATTCACACCATATTCTTCTGCAACTTTCTGTAATGATTTTTGAGCTTTATGGATTTCCCAGTTACTGCTTAAAAATCCAGAGTCTTTATTACTGTCAGAATACCCCAGCATCACTTCTTGTAAGTTGGGCGTGAGTGGGGATGAAGGGGATGAGGAAGATGAGGAAGATGTTGCTCCCCCATCTCCCTTATCTCCCTCATCTTTCTTATCTCCCTCTGCTCCCTCTGCTTTATACCCTCCTGCTAGCAAAGCACGATACAAGGGCAATGCAAACAGTTCTCCCATGACGCTTATTGAGCGTCGCAAGTCTTCTACCGTTTCAAATAAAGGAACGACTTGAATAGTGCCAACAGCAGTACCGGGATCATAAAGCCCGGCTTCCTTAGCAAGTAGCAACACTTCCAGCACGTCGCTTACCTGGCGACACATACTGATAATGTAAGTTTGGCAGATGTTATAACCAAACTCTTGTTGCAGCGATCGCACAACCCGTAAAGTTTGAATGACATCGTTCGTTTTTTCGGAAAATGGCAGTTCTGCTGGAATTAACGGACGGCGTGTTTGCAGTTCTCCAACGAGCCAAGCAACTCTCTCGTCCTCTGTTAGTTCGTCGTAAGGAACTTTTAAAACTCCCAAGTACTCTAGGACTTCGTTTAAAGCATCTGAGTGACGCGATGATTCTTGGCGGATGTCGAGATGCGTCAGGTTAAAACCAAAAATTTCTACCTGACAGATCAGGTTTTCCAATTCTCTACAGCTTAAACCTGTTTCTGTCAAGTTGCGTTCAATCAGACGCAGTTCTGTTAAAAACTCTGCTCCTGAGCGATAAATGGGGATATTATTGCTCTTGAGAGTTTCGCGTTTATACAGAGCTAAATTGCGATCGCGAGTATTTTCCAGCCGCTTGAGCACATAAGAGAGCTTCAAGCGATATGGTTCTTGGCGAAAGCGCAGAGCCAGTTGCTCGTACACTTCACTGAGTTGAGATTGCTCCAACTCCAAAGATTCTAGCAAGTCTGGTAATATATCACTCCAGTGCAGCGATAAACTCAACAAGTTAATCAACTTCTTCACCGACTTGATGTATTTTTCCAACACCATATTGCGCTGATAGCAGGCTGTTTCCCAGGTGATTTCTGGTGTCACCGATGGGTTTCCATCCCTATCTGCTCCTACCCAAGAGCCAAACCTACAGAAGTTTTTCCTGGGAGGTTCCAACCAAGGAAAAGTGCTAGACAATGCATATTTGAAGCGTTTGTACAAGTGGGGAATGGCATCAAATATCACTTCTTGGAAGTAGTGCAAGGCATAGTCTACTTCATCTAATACCTCAGGTTTAAACTGATGTAGCTCGTCGGTACGCCACCACAGGCGGATTTCTTCGAGCAATTGTTCTCGCACTTCCTGTGCTTCCCAAGCAGGAGCACCATTGGTCGAGCGTTTTTCCACTGCATCCAACTGTTGCAACAGTTCAACCACGCGCCGCTGCTTATCGCGAATTGTATGACGGACAATTTCCGTTGGGTGCGCTGTGAACACAAGCTGCACGTCCAACTGAGCAATGAGACGTTGAATTTGCTGTGGTGGTACGTTTAGATTGAATAAATGAGGGAACAAAGTGATGAAAGTCCCTCTTTTTTTGCCGTTAGAGTTTGCCTGCCAACTTTTTGTTAGTAAATCTGCTCCTAGTCCACTGTTAACAGGATTTTCTGCTTCTTCCTGGTTTGATGAACATATGAAATCTGGTAAAGTTTCTTGAGTTCCTGATCCTGCTTCTACTTCATAACGAATTAATTGCTGCTGTTGTTCGTAGTCCTGCTCTATGATGTTGATCAATTGGAAATACAAAGCGAAAGCACGAGCAGCTCGAATTGCTTCGTTGATGTTCAGCTGCTCTATCAACTTGAATACAGAGGAAGCTTGGTCGTTGATTGCTTGTCCCTCTGGCGAACAAAAATCCCGTAGTTGGCGCAGTAAGTCTACCATCTTTTGACCGCATTCTTGCCGAAGAACAGACTCCCACAATTCCTCGACGACTTGGAGGCGATGGCGCAAAAATAAATCGGAGGCGGGGTAGATATTCACTGCCTGAGTAAAAGAGTATAAAAGGGAACTCATATCCTTTATTGTGGTTAAGGAGGTTAATATTTATGAATCTTTGTTTGTTCGTTTTCGCGCGTTATGGCAATTGCCACAGAAGCATTGACTATCCAAAGTCTATGTTTTCGCTTCGTTATTCTTCGTTGTGCTCAGGGAAGTTAAGAATGGGTAGGCGATCGCCTCGAAACAATTCTTCACTTGCTTCTCCGAGCGCTTGTAAGTTTTCTCCGGCAGTTTTTGAAGCGTATAGCAGCAGTAATATAGACACTGTACCAACTTGCAACACAAAAGACTGGGGAATGGTAAACAAAACTAGATTTAATCCAGAATCAGATGAAGGACGATCGGTGACAGGTGACATTGGTATTTCCTAGGAGTTCAATAATGAAAGGAACGAAACCCAAAACTTGACAAAAGTGAATCTTGCGCGCGTTTACACAACTATCTTTGCCGATTTTGCTTTCGTTATAAGGTAACAAAAGTGTTAAAAAAAACGACATAGTGTGATAATTCTATGGTTCTAGTTTACAAGGAATTCGGGATTGGTGATTCAGAATAATGAATTGAGAATCATTCTACTTACCAGTCCTTAGTATCCAGTCCCTTAATCACTCAATTCACCGGAATGCACACCCGCTTGAAAACAGTTTCTCGCCTTTCTTTTCTGCTTCCTCCTCGGTTGCACGCCTTGGGGGTAGGGTGCATTGCGGTGAGCTAAAGTACTATCCCCCAACACTCGCTTCCTGTAAAGTCAACTTCCCATGAAAAGAGAATTACCAGAGCGCCAAAAATTTTTAGTGCAGTGGGTAAGCAAAGCAACAGGGATTAGCACTTTCGGGGTGAAAGTCCGGTTGCAAGGAAATAACCTACACATTATGTGTGAAGGTAGAGAATGTCCTCAACGTTGGCGAACTCTGTCTGATTTGCTGCGAGCATTACAACAAACAGACTTGGATGTTCTGACTAGCATTGAGCAACCCGCGATTTACCAAGTCTTCGTCTACGGAAAGAAAAAAGGGGAAAAGCGAGCGAAATGGTGTCATAGGGTTTACCTCAATCAAGTTGATCAGCATTTAGAACAGGTAGATCAAGCCCTGCTAGAAGACGAGGAAAAATCCAAACAACCTCGTGGGGCGCTGATTGTTTCTAACGAAAGTTTGGCACGCCAAGGACACCCAGAGGCGATCGCTCGCTATCTTAGCGAAACGCTAAGTCCTTTTGGTATCGCTGTACAGGTTAAGATTATCAAGCAAAAATCCACAGAAAACAATCAGAAAAATCAAAGTCGCCTGTGGATATTTTGTGAATCGAGTTACAGCCCAGATCCATCCTTAATTGCTGAACCAGTCGCCCAAAAATTACGACATCTTAAGCTTTCTGGCTACCAAGATGCTGTGATTGCTTCGCGAGTCAGTGGTGAAAACAAGGTAGATTGGGTGATTAGGGTGGATTTGACACCATCCGAGGTCATGCTGAAGGAATGGGCGCGTTGGGGAGATGTGCAAGCGCTGTCACGATTGTTAAGTGAGACGTTGTCAGAATCGAAAGTCGCACTACAAGCAACTCTCAAAGAATCAACACTACATATATTTTGTACCCCAGCTGCTTCACCACTCTTCACTGCCTCAGCACCAGAGAAGGTAATCTGTTTAGGGTTTATAAAACCCCTTTTAGAAGCAATAGCCCCCCAAGGCATTGTTGCTGCTACAGTATATGGACAAAAAACAACAGACAACAAACCAGTATGGGTTGATTGGTTTTCCTTACCTGCGAAGGAACACCCAGCCTTAGCAATATCAGCCTTAGAACTGGCGAGTTCTGGCGAGAAAGACGCTATTGTTTTCTTACTTGAGCGTTTGCTCAACCCTGATCTGGATTCGCGTCTCAAAACGGGAGGTATTCGCGTCCTTCTGCTCTCTCGAGGGGATTTGTTACACATAATGTGTGATGCACCCGTTTGTCCAGCACGCAAACAAGTTGCCTCACAAGTGACTGAGTTTGTGCGCCAGTTAAAAATCCCTGGAATTGTGGGTGTGCGTGTCTATGGTCGTCGTGCTGGCAACAAGGAACCTTTTTGGCATGACGGCGTCGATTATCAGCACCGCCAACATTTGGAACCAGAAGCGACTCCAGAATTTGCCGCAACTTCTGCCTACGTTCGCGAACTTTTACCCTCTGTTACTGACCAGCCTGTGCTGCGCCCCGAAACCACTGAGGAAGTTTACACTTTTGTCACCCAAGTGGCTGAAGATTGGAGCGCAACTGTAAGAAAAATTCTTTTGGCAACCCAGCTATTTACTGATGTCGAACACTCACAGGAACAAACGACAGATCACCATCATGGACTGAGAGTTGCCTTGGTGTGGGGTACGTTGGGATTATTGCTGACCTTACAAACCGATTGGATTTTGGGTAAATTTATGTCTGGCAGTATACCCTTAACACCCACGGTTGCCAGCGTTTCGCCCAAATCACCCTCTACGACTTCTGAGGCTGAGCACAAACAGAGAACTGTGTTTTTTACTAGCACGAATGGAGAAAAATCTCCTCAACGCGGGAATAATATATCCAATGGTTCTGGGTTGACGCAAGCAAATGACACCCAGCCAAGAAATTTGCCAGCCTCACCCTTGAAGCAAAAGGCAACACCAACTGCCATTCTTTTAGCAACACGTTCTCAGAAAGCGGGAGCATTACTAACGCAGATACCAACTTTCAATGCTCAGCAGTTAGATGAACAACTCGCACTGTACAAACAGCGTCTGGCAAAAACTGGTCATCCGCCAGATGTGCTGATAATTGGCTCTTCCCGCGCTCTTAGGGGAATAGATCCTGTCGCTCTTTCCAAATCTTTGACAACTCAAGGTTCTTCTAGTATCGATGTTTTTAACTTTGGCATTAATGGTGCCACAGCACAAGTCGTCGATTTTATCCTGCGTGGAGTTCTTCAACCATCAGAACTGCCAAAACTGATTGTTTGGGCAGATGGTTCCCGTGCTTTTAACAGCGGTCGAGAGGATATTACCTTTAGAACAATCGCTACATCACCAGGATATCAATACGTATTGGAAAAAACACCAGAAAAAACAAGTTCTACTGACACAATCAACAGCATAGAGCAGCAAACAGACAAGGAAACAACAACCGGGGAAACCCAGCAAGGTAACAGCAGCTACAAAGCCGTAGATGAGTGGTTAAATAAAGGTCTAGCTGCCCTATCTGCTAGCTATCAAAAGCGCGACAATCTCAAAAATCTTTTGAAGCAACAATTCAATTCTTTGCCTATTATTAGCGACGCAACCCAACAAGTCAATAAAAAATCGAATAGCATCAATTCAGAAGAAGATGCTTCACAAGCAGTTGACTTTGATGGATTTCTTCCTCTTTCTATCCGCTTCCAGCCTGCTACCTATTATCAAAAACATACAAAAGTCTCCGGAGACTACGACAACGACTACAAATCTTTTCGACTCGAAGGTGCTCAAGATGCTGCTGTGCAAGCACTACTTCAATTTACCCAGTCTCAGAAAATTACCTTAGTCTTTGTCAATATGCCTCTCACTGCATATTATTTAGACTCAGTCCGCTCAAAATATGAGCAAGAATTTCAGCAGTATATGCGGCGTTTGGCTGATAATCCAAACTTTATTTATCGAGACTTGAGTCAATTATATCCTAAGGCAATTGACTACTTTTCTGACCCCAGCCACCTCAACCGCTACGGTGCCTACAAAGTCTCGCAAAAGCTTGGTAATGACCCTATGATTCCTTGGCCCTCTAAGTAAGAGATGGGGGGAAAGTGAAAATACTTTACTAATGACTAATGACAAAGATGTAGAGACGCGCTGAATGAAAGCGTCTCTACAATGACTAATGACTAATGACTAATGACTAATGACTAATGACTAAAACATGAACTTTATATCAATTCTCTACGGGCTGTTCTTGCTAAGTGTGCTAGGAATTTACTGGTCTGTGGCACAACAAAAGTTACGGCTATGGACGTTGCTAATTGCTAGCATTGTGTTCTATGCATCTTTGCAAGTTCATTACATTCCATTACTACTAGCACTCATTTTTCTTACCTTTCGTCTCGGGCGAGAAATTGGTGAAAGCACTATACCAGAACCAGATACTTTAGATTGGCAGCTTAAGAACGAAGAGTGGCAATATGCTCAAATTGATTGGAATCTTCGCCGTCTTAAACTTTTGTGGCTGGGTATAGTTTTAAATGTTTTTTTACTACTGGCTTTTAAATATTTGCTGCCTTTCTTAAGGTTTATTTTCCCCAGTATTATCACCTCCGAAGCTGACTCTTTTAAATTGATTGCACCTTTGGGAATTTCATTTTTCACCTTTGAGTGCATTGCATATTTAGTTGATGTCTACCGTGGCGCACCTCCTGCAAAAGAATTTCTCCAATTTGCTGCATACAAGTTTTTCTTTGCCAAACTGATTTCAGGTCCCATTACTCGTTTCCACAACTTAGCGAATCAGTTTAAAAATCTGGGCTTGCTCACTCCTGATATTGTGGCAGAAGGACTATGGCTAATTGCTAGGGGTGCAGTCAAAAAAGGTATTGTAGCAGACCACTTGGGAATTTTTGTTGATTTATGTTTTAGCAACTTGCAAAGAGCGGGTAGCACGGATTTATGGTTGGCGACTTTTGCCTACGGCTTCCAGTTGTATTTGGATTTCAGCGGTTACGTAGATATTGCCC
Organism: Kalymmatonema gypsitolerans NIES-4073; assembly: GCF_002368435.1. GTDB lineage: Bacteria > Cyanobacteriota > Cyanobacteriia > Cyanobacteriales > Nostocaceae > Kalymmatonema > Kalymmatonema gypsitolerans. The sequence continues at coordinate 7,723,068 of NZ_AP018268.1, read as the reverse complement.
GTGGGAGTGCTTTGTTATTCGGGTTGGTTCTACCTCAAAATTTTGACTTTCCCTACTTCAGCACCAGTATTGCAGACTTTTGGCGACGCTGGCATATCACTCTAGGGGATTGGCTGCGTAATTACCTGTACTTCCCTTTGGGTGGTTCCCGCCAAGGATTGGATCGCACCTGTTTGAATTTGATGATTATCATGCTGATTGCGGGTATTTGGCATGGAGCAGCATTAGGTTTTGTCGTCTGGGGTTTATTTCACGGGTTAGCTTTGGCAATTCATCGGTTCACTGATGCTATCAGCGATCGCTTTGAGGATTTAGAAAATTTTTGGCAACAGCCACTAGGTACAATTTTGGCTTGGCTCCTCACGCAGTTCATGGTTTTCACCTCTTGGATCTGGTTCCGCCTACCGAACCTCGAAGAATCTTCTTTAGTATTTCAGCATCTTTGGGGTTATCCTGCGGATGAGCAATTTGCTCAAAAGGTGTATGTCGATGCCCTTAATCTAAGCCAATACCAACTGGTGATGCTGCTCATTGTATTAGCTACTGTCATGGCTATGACCTACGCCTTTCACCGAACATTCAAGTTACAGTTCAACTGGCCCGTAAAGCTTGTGTTCGTCCCTTTGTGTTTCTACAGTGTTTGGTTACTCGCTCCTGAAGGTAGCTTGCCTTACATATATTTTGACTTCTAGTTGAAATTTGCTGTGGGATATGCGGCAATACTTCCAAAAAGCCCAAAAACCATAGATAAAACTCATATAGGAATGCCATATCATCTCTGACTAACTTTGTAGTGAGGACTTTAGTCCTCTTCCATGAAAACAAGGACTGAAGTCCTCACTACATAAAAGTTTTATTATGGGTAATTTACCGGATTTGGTATAAGAACATCATTGATGAGTGTTTGAAACTCGCACACGAGTATAAGAACTTCATTGATGAGTGTTTGAAACTCGTACACGAGTATAAGAACATCATTGATGAGTATTTGAAACTCGCACACGAGTATAAGAACTTCATTGATGAGTGTTTAATACTCGCACACAAGTATAAGAACTTCATTGATGAGTGTTTAATACTCGCACACGAGTATCACCATTCAAACAGTATTACCAGTGTTCTTACGCTTAGGTGTATTTCACACAATAGAGACCGTTATAAACTTGTTTTCTTTTAAAAAACTTAATTTATTTCAATAAAACTACAAAATGTAAAAATTCATTAAGTCAACACTTCAACTGTCAGTAAATCCATGTAAATATAGCTAGTACAGGTAAATAATTGAATTACCTGGTTTATATTTTTCAAAAAGTTTAAAGCACTCAATTCAAAGCACTCATAAGAACTATGACCACAACCTTACAACGTCGCGAAAGCGGTAACGTATGGGAGCGGTTCTGCGAGTGGATCACCAGCACTGACAACCGTCTATATATCGGTTGGTTCGGTGTGTTGATGATTCCCACCCTGCTTGCCGCTACTATCTGCTTCGTTATTGGCTTCATCGCTGCACCTCCCGTTGACATCGATGGTATCCGCGAGCCTGTTGCAGGTTCCTTAATCTACGGCAACAACATAATTTCTGGTGCTGTTGTTCCTTCTTCCAATGCTATTGGTTTGCACTTCTACCCCATCTGGGAAGCAGCTTCCCTCGATGAGTGGTTGTACAACGGTGGTCCATACCAGTTGGTAGTATTCCACTTCCTGATTGGTATTTTCTGTTGGCTGGGTCGTCAATGGGAGCTAAGCTATCGCTTAGGGATGCGTCCTTGGATTTGTGTAGCATACTCTGCTCCTGTAGCTTCTGCGACCGCAGTATTCTTGATTTACCCCATCGGTCAAGGTTCCTTCTCTGATGGTATGCCTTTGGGTATCTCTGGAACGTTCAACTTCATGTTGGTGTTCCAAGCAGAGCACAACATCCTGATGCACCCCTTCCACCAACTAGGTGTAGCAGGTGTGTTCGGTGGTGCCCTTTTCAGCGCAATGCACGGTTCCTTGGTAACTTCTTCTCTGGTGCGTGAAACAAGCGAAAGCGAGTCTCAAAACTACGGTTACAAGTTTGGTCAAGAACAAGAAACCTACAACATCGTTGCAGCACACGGCTACTTTGGTCGTCTGATCTTCCAATATGCGAGCTTCAACAACAGCCGTTCTCTCCACTTCTTCCTGGGTGCATGGCCTGTCGTTGGTATCTGGCTCACCGCACTGGGTATCAGCACTATGGCGTTCAACCTCAATGGTTTCAACTTCAACCAGTCAGTTATTGACTCTCAAGGTCGCGTGATTAACACTTGGGCAGATGTCCTCAACCGCGCTAACTTAGGTATGGAAGTGATGCATGAGCGCAACGCTCACAACTTCCCTCTCGACTTGGCTGCTGGTGATGCTGCTCCGGTTGCAATGAGCGCTCCTGCTATCAACGGTTAATTTTGAATAATCCACAGACGTGATGTATCGCGTCTGTACAAGTGGAAAGCGTCCTTCTCAAGTAAGAAGGGCGCTTTTTATTTTGACCGAAATTAATGGGATTCAAGCCCCGTCCTAAAGGAGCGGCTTTTTCTTTGATTTTAGGCTCCTAATTAACTCCCTGAGTACATCCGTCTTAGTTCTACCGACGGCTTGGCAGTATTCTTCAAGAATTTCAAACTCAAATTCTTCAATCCGAAAATCTAATCGTTTTTTCATTATCGCTTCCGCCTTTATGCTGTACAATCTTAGTACAAGCACGTGGGGACAAGGCTTGAAATTATCCCTAGGAAAGAGAATTACCCCCCTCAATCCCCCCTTGCAAAGGGGGGAAGAATTACCCGCCTCAATCCTCCCTAACAAACGGGGAAAAAATTAGTTTCCCTCCCCTTTGCAAGGGGAGGGCTGGGGTGGGGTAATCCCCCGCATCTGACCAATGATTTGCCTGATTGCCTCCACCACTCCATCGAGATCCTCATAAACTTTTTGGTTGGTAAATCTCACGACTTTCGTTCCTTTGTCTTCCAGAAACGCCTGCCTTTCACGGTCATACTCTGGTGCGCCATCTTCGTAATGACTGTCTCCGTCAATTTCGATAGCTAGTTTCAATTCAGGGGAGTAAAAGTCAACTACAAATGCACCAATACTGTACTGCCTACGAAATTTGCAGCCTTCGACTTGCTGACTTCTAAGCTTTGCCCAAACCATTTTTTCGGCTGGTGGTATATTGTTTCGTAGTGCTTGGCGCTTTTGTTTTTCTGAAGTTTTGTTGTAGAGCTTTGTCATAACTGGTTTCCAAACATCGACTCTACTCAGTGTTCCCGGAATTAGCTTTTCAATAAAATCAGCAGCAGTGTGGTAGCAATACTCGTAGCGCCTCACGGGTAAACGTCGCAATGATGCATAGGGTTGATGCAATGACGAAGAAATAAGTATAAATAGCTACAATAACGAAGATTTGGCAGGTTTACAGTAGATGGTTTGAGATTTTACGGTTTAACTATAATTTAACCCATCAATTGCATCTAAAATCTAGAATCTGAAACCCACAATCAACAAAGCATGGCAGACCTGACCCCTAATTCTAGTTTTGGCTTGACACTCCGTGTGGAAATTCCCAACCGCATCGGGATGTTGGCTACCGTGACCAAGGCGATCGCCACCAGTGGCGGTAACTTCGGTCAAATTGATTTAATCGACCAAACAAGGGCTATTTCGATTCGTGATATCACCGTCGATGCAGCCAGCACGGAACACGCTGAGACGATTGTCCAAGCAGTGAAAGCCTTGCCAGATATTAAGGTGTTGAATGTCTATGACCGCACCTTTAATTTGCATCGCGGCGGGAAAATTAGCATTGCCAGCAGAATTCCTCTCAGGAGTGTGTCCGACTTGGCAATGGCTTACACACCAGGAGTAGGACGAATCTGTACTGCGATCGCTCAAAATCCAGAAGAAGTTTACAACTTAACCATTAAACAAAACACTGTTGCTATTGTTACCGATGGCAGTGCTGTTTTGGGATTGGGAAATCTGGGTCCAGCAGCCGCCTTACCAGTTATGGAAGGCAAAGCGATGCTATTTAAGGAATTTGCTGGTATAGATGCTTTTCCCATCTGCCTTGATACCCAAGATACAGATGAAATTATCCGTACGGTAAAAAATCTCGCTCCAGTATTTGGGGGTGTGAATTTAGAGGATATCGCAGCTCCTCGCTGTTTTGAAATAGAAGCGAAACTACGACAAGAATTAGATATCCCCGTTTTTCACGATGACCAACATGGCACAGCAATTGTCACTTTAGCAGCGTTGTTTAACGCCTTGAAGCTGGTACATAAATCAATGGCAGACATCCGCATCGTAATTAACGGTGCTGGCGCAGCTGGGATAGCAGTCGCCCGGTTACTTCAGAAAGCAGGGGCAGAAAAAATCTGGATGTGCGACTCAAAAGGTATTCTTTCTACCACTCGCACTGACTTAACAGAGGAAAAGCGCGAATTTGCGGTGAAGGCTCAAGGGACTTTGGCGGGTGCATTGCAAGGTGCAGATGTCTTTATCGGTCTTAGCGCACCAGGAGTTGTCACACCAGAAATGGTGCGTTCAATGGCGAAAGACCCAATCGTGTTTGCCATGGCAAATCCGATTCCCGAAATTCAGCCAGAATTAGTCAAAGACGATGTTGCAGTCATGGCAACAGGTCGCAGTGACTACCCAAACCAAATCAATAACGTCTTAGCTTTTCCTGGCGTCTTTCGTGGTGCTTTGGATTGTCGGGCAGCAACGATTACCACCACAATGTATCTAGAAGCAGCCAGTGCGATCGCCTCTTTAATTAAACCTTCAGACCTTGACAAGGAACACATCGTTCCTTCTGTGTTTGATGAGCGCGTCGTGACTGCTGTTGCTGGTGCTGTGCAACGCGCTGCGCGTCAAGAGGGGATCGCTCGTAGCTAAATGAACTCTAATAATGAGTTTTGTGGGATGGGCCGGACAGCCCGTCCTTTCTTGTCTTGTGCAAATTACAAGCTGATAGCTATTAGCTAGAATAAGGTTGTTCGTTTGCGTAACACTTCGGCAAGGGTCAGGTTTAACTGAGCTTGCCCATTAAACACTGTCCCAACCTCACCTTGATGGAATTGAACAAAATCCAGGTGATAGACTTCCTTTGATAAAGGGATATAGCCAACCTGGCTAACCAACTTTGGAGCCTTTTCCAGATAGAAATCTACAAATTCCCTCACTGCGGGTTTGTTTTGGGCAGACCTGTAATTGACGTAGATAAATAGTGGGCGAGACAGGGGTTGATATTGAATTTTTTCCACAGTTTGACGTGTAGGTAGCACAGGACCTTTGCCGTTGTCAACCGCTAAAGCTTTGACTTGACTTGTGTTGGCTTCGTAGTAGGCAATGCCAAAGTAACCCAAAGCATTCGGATCTTGGCTAACTTTGTTGACCAGCACGTTGTCATCTTCACTAGGTGTGTAGTCGGTGCGCGACGCTTTGCGTTTACCCACCGTTGCTTGTGTGAAGTAGTCAAAGGTGCCAGAATCGTTGTCTGGACCATAAAGGTTGAGGGGTTTGTCGGGCCAGGTGCTACGAACCTGGTTCCATTTGGTAATTTTCCCTTGGGCGGCTGGTTCCCAGATTTTCTTTAACTCAGCAACCGTAATGTCCTTTGCCCAATCATTTTGGGGATTTACTACCACAGTAAGGGCATCAAAGGCAATAGGGAGTTCTATATAGCCGACCTTGTTTCGGTTACAGATTGCCATTTCCTCTTTAAGGATGGGGCGCGAGGCATCGCTGATATCGGTTTTCCCTTCGCAGAACTTTCTAAACCCACCGGTGGTACCGGAGATGCCAACCTTCATTTGTACTTTGTTTTCTCGGCTACCGTTGAACTCCGCAGCCATCAAATTTGTGATCGGATAGACCGTGCTAGAACCATCAATCGCAATTGACTGCTTTTTTTGTGGCTGGGCGTTCGTAAATGGATCGTTAAGTAGTGCCGTAATAATGGTCATTAAACCGAGAATTCCAAGCGGGATACCCCACCTCTGTAGTGTTGTGTTCATCACCTTAATCCTATGCTATGAAATAAATTAGGTATCTTGCCTGTCGTACACTTGATCTTGCTATCAATTCGCGCTCGTATTTGAGAAATTCTCTACTTAGTTTGATTTTTATTTCAGTTGAAATAAAAACGTGTGCCTTGAGGACTTTGCTCGTATTGTCGGCGACGTGAGGCTACCTAAGTGACTGGCAGGAAGGGTAAATATCCTCAATATTGCGAAGCATTGTCTTACAAATGCTATCTAAAGGTAAGTCGTTTGGATCGTGACCGAAAGGCTCTTCAATTTCTGCCCCGATTTCATCAACACCAAGCAAGATACAGCTCAAGAAAGCTAATATCGGTCCAGTCCACCAAGTTAGACCGGTAACCAATTCCCAAGGAAGCAGCAGGAAATAAAACGTCAACAGCATCTTGAGAGTAATGGTATACACCAGAGGCAGTGGTGTTTTTAAAATGCGCTCACAGCCACCCAAGAGATTCACCATTTCATCCAGCAATAAATGTAGAGCATTCAACTCCATGACATCGACACATTCACGCTCATGCTGATGCTGGAAATAATCCCCAATCCAGTAAGCAATCTTTAGCGGGGGATGATTTACGTCTTGGAGTGTGTAATATTTAGAGGCTGACATCAAGGAAGCTAATTCAGAATTCACAGGTTCTCTTCGCAGATGCAGCTTCATTGCCACAGCAAACGCAACCACTAGTCGCAATACTGCTTCTTTTTCTGTTCTATCTTCTGGCTGGCGTTCTTGAATAACGATACACATTCTCCGAGCCAGGTTGCGAACAGTGTTGACCATTCCTCCCCACAATTTACGAGCTTCCCAAAAGCGATCGTGCGCTGTATTTGTTCGGAAAATTAAGAGTAACGATAAGACAATGTTGAGACTAATGACAATGTTGGGAATAGCTTTAATGTCACTATTAGCTTTTGATACATGCCCATAGTAGTGAAGCAGTGAAATTAGAAAGCCATATCCTCCCCACAAGATGATCCAGGGAAGAATTGCCTGAATCACTGACTCGCTAAGGTGTAAGATGACTTTAATCGCAGAGAATTCTTCGCCTGTGTAGAGTCCAAACCTTTGGCTGAATGATCTCTTCGCAACAGATTTCTCTCCCGAAAAAAATCTTCTTTGAGATTCTGCCAAGAAAAAATTTTTTTGAGAACTCGTCGAAGGCTTTTCTTTAGATTCTTTAGAGTTATTTTTGTTCTGTTCTGGGGGAGAAGCAGTCTTTTTATTATTTGGTCCTTGCATCTCTAAACCTCGGATAAATGTTCTGGCTTTAATATTTGACAGAAATTTAGGCTATTACGACCAAAGGATAATATCGTGAATTGAGTAACCTTCAGGACGGATGGACTCTGGCAAAGCCAGAGTCCGGCGTAGGCGAAGCCTGCATCCTACCTTAAAGTGCTGCAACAGATAATGAACGCAATTCCCATTGTTTGGTTGAGACTTGCAGGTCTTTGATCAAGCCGGTGCGTATATCCACTACCCAGCCATGAACCTCAGGCGCTCTTTGCTGTTGGAGTGCCTGACGCATAACAGAAGTTTGGTAGAGATTTTTGACCTGCATTACCACATTCAATTCTGCTAGGCGATTCCAGCGTTCTTCTTGTGTTGGTAAGGCTTCAATTTCGTCTTGTTTTTGTAAATAGACTTCTCGAATTGGATTCACCCAATTATCAACAAGTCCAATCGCTCGTCCTTCTAACGCTGCCTTAATTCCACCGCAAGCGTAGTGACCGCCAACAATAATGTGTTTTACCTCAAGATGGACAACTGCGTATTCTAAAATGGATAAAAAGTTAATATCCGTGAGAGAAACTTGATTGGCAATATTGCGATGGACAAATAACTCTCCGGGTTCTGTACCAGTAAATTTTGTGAGCGCTAGACGACTGTCTGAACACCCAATGTAGAGATAAGGTGGTTTTTGTCCAGTTGCCAATTCTTCAAAGTAACTGGGGTCTTGGGCTACTTTTTGTGCAGCCCAAGCCTGATTATTTTTGATGATTTCTTCAATGCTGTAATGTTTCATACTTTAAACCCCGAATGTATGTTGTTGATTATTCTTTGTTGGCGACAAGCGTTATCTAGGATGAAACTTGATAGCACTCGCACTCTTTAGATTCTTGTGGATTAAGAAATATCACTCATTCATGGTTTTAAGAGTTGCAAGTGCCGAAGGAGAAATGCGACTGAGGTATCGGAATACCCAATACTTAAATATGGAATCTAAAATGACTGGGAATGTCGCGATGAAAAGAAAGATTAAGCTCCGATTTGCTGGGAGACCCAAATGGTCTGCTATTCCTTCAAGAATCACTTCCCATCCGTGGGGTGAGTGAAATCCTACAAATACATCGGTCAACAAAATGATAATGAAAGCCTTAGCACTGTCACTGAGACCATAGACAATATCATCCATAAACGACTTCAAAATGGCGATTTGTCTTCTGTTTACCAACAGCACTAAACTAAAAGCCAGGACTCCTAGTAAATCTGCAAAAACATTGCTGATAGAACTATTGCTTTTGTGCCAATACTCTTTGGCTAATTCAGCCGCCCTGTATTTTAGTCGCTCTTCGATTGCTTCTTCTGACAGTCGAGGAGCGAGATTAATTATATTGTCAAATTTTATTTCCTCTTCAAAACTTTGCAAATCTCGCAGAGCTGACTCTTTCATTTCAGAATGCAAGAAAAGTCGCGGGATACTTTCAACTCTTACACGGTCAACGATTGGATTGATGAACAAGTTTTTCGATAACTGCTGAGTCAAGAGCGGCACAAGAATCAGCGTGAGCAGAAACCTAACAGCAGTTTTTGTCTTAGCTCTGGAGCTACGAAACTTTCTGACAACATCTTCTTCCTTCTTCGGATTGAAGTCACTTTTGATTTTATTAATCGTTCTCCCGATTGACCTAGGTAGCACTCCTGTTTTATCAGTGACAGTCTCAACGTCAATCGCATTTTCAGTCGGTAAATATGACTGATTATTAGCTTTGATCAGACTATGGTTGACAGGGTTGACAGGTTCGGAAAGCCGTATTTCAGCAAGTAAATTATTCTCTTGGTCTGTATATTTATATTTACCTAATACTTCATCCACCAACCTTAGCTTTGCCAAATGGTTAGCGTTGAGATTACCAAGGACGAAGCTACTCACATTGAATTCTACCAGTCTCAGCTTAGCAATATTCAAGTTTTTATCTAAATTTACCCGCAGATAAGAGATGACAGAAGCAGTGTGATTGGTCGATTCTGTGGATATTTTGCCACCATTAAAGTACTCATCTTCAATGGCTTTAATTTTTAACACAGCGTGATAGGCTTGCTCAAGCGATCGCTCTGGTGTTTTCTGCAACTGTTGATTAGCCGATTGGAAAGAGTTTTTGAGCTTTGTAAGTAAGTGATTTTTATTTGGCAAGGTAGAAGCCATGACAAAACTCCAGTTAGTGTATGCAGCGTGTTCACTCAAAACAAATAAGCGTTCTTCACACTTATGAACAGTAATTTTCAAAGTTATAACTGCTATTTTTCTAGTCCTTGAACAACGCTTTCACACCACTTTTATGGAAATTAACAGAAATCATTTTTTCAGAAGCTGAAAAAATGTTAATAAAAAGCTACCACTAGACTAAATTTATTTGTAGCTTTTTATTTTTACTAAAAAGCCACACTTAATCTACCATACATTTGCTTTTTAAAAAAATAACATCAGTTAATCTAATTCAAATAAATAATAAAAAAAATTAGTACTTCCAATTCATCTCTCTCAAGTTACATATTAATTTTACAGAAATATAGCTTACAACAGATTCGCTGCTTGTTTTCTTTTTTTGAAGCAAAAGTACATTTTGAGTAATGCCAATGTGAAACAAAATAGTCTTGCTATAAAGAGTTTTTAATATTTTCTTAAATTAGATTTAATTTAATTTAAATTCTAGTTTTCAAATAATCTATCAACGCTTGCAAGAGTTGAAACTAGTAGTTCGCTATAGCAAATTTCTGAGGTTATTTGTGGGGTTATAAAATCGGGTATAAGCGCTTTTTATTTACTTAGTTTATCCGTAACCTTTCAGCGCTAATTTACACTCGTATCTTGGTAACTTTATGATGAGTAATGAGATAGAATTGATATTAAGAAGGCAATTGCAAGGCGATTGCGCAAAGCGCAGTGCCAGAGGCAATCGCACAAGTAATAAATTTATCATGCTATTGCAATCGGTAATTAAAAAAAATTGGCGATGCTCCCCAAGAGTGCCGCCCTTTAGAGCATCGCGTTCTTAATGAAACTTTAAGACTTTGATAAAGAACGCATTATTTTTTGTGTAGACCTCTTGCAATCATTACCAATTGCCACAAGTTGGGGTCATGTTAAAGGGTAAAGCGCGTTAGCTTATCGCTCCTCATTAATTGAGTATTGCTCTTGTGGGATAGGCGTCGCACTGCGTGCCGCTACGCTAACGCTTGTCCTTTCTTGTCTGATGCTAAAATGCAAAGGCGCGAAGATGTAGAGACGCGGTGAATGAAAGCGTCTCTACGTAGGAGGTTCAATCTGCGTTCAAAAACTCCAGATACCCGCTGCTAAGTTCCTTCACCGCCAACTCATAAAACTGTTGACCATGTTCTGGTGTCGCCAAAGCGGGATTTGAACCCATTCTGCCATCTGGATATTTCTTTTGAAAGTCAGCAGCACCATAAATTCTGTGTCCAGTGCCAACTTCTTGTGAAAGAGGTGCTTGCTTAATCGCCTCTGGATACACATATTGAGTTACAGCCACTTCACTCGGCGTTGCATGGGAGCCTTCTTGGTCGCCGTATAATTCTTTTGCCAACTTGTAAACTGAACTGCACATGAACCAGTTACCCACTTGGCATTGCACCCGTTGGGCGTTGGGAATTTGCAAATCTTCTAAATGTGCGTACGTTTCAGAAAAAGCCGCCTTGAGGGTGGCAATATTTCCGCCGTGTCCGTTGATGAAGAAAAACTTGGTAAAACCAGCTTTGGCTAAACAAGTAACATAGTCTTTTACCAGCAGAATCAGAGTGCTGGGACGCAGACTTATTGTGCCGGGAAATGCGGTATGATGCAATGCCATCCCCACATTAATTGTAGGACCAACGATTGCTTGAGTTGCTTCACCCACACCACGGGCGATCGCTTCTGCACAAATCGCATCTGTGCCAATTAATCCCGTAGGTCCGTGTTGTTCTGTGGAACCAATCGGGAAAATAATACCCCCAGATTGCTGTAGATAAGCCTCAACTTCCTGCCAGGTGCTTAAATGCAATAACATTTTTTATCAGCGTCCTTATTAAGATTGCACCTTTTCAAGGATAGATTATGAATTATGGCAATACTCTTTATTCCATAATTCATAATTTATAATCCTCAAAGAATTCAGGAGTCAGGAGTCAGAATACAGCGCGTGTGTTTCTGTACGACTGGCGGATGAATAGATGGGTTTAACAGTTACCAGTTATCAAGTACCCGCAGTACCAGTTATCAGTTTTATCGTTGGGGGAAACACCACACTCCTGTGCACCCCCAGAGCGTTGGTGGCGGGTTTAAATCCCCCAAAGCGCCCGCAGGCGTCACTGCGTAGGTAGCTGTTCACTGATTTCAAACCCCACCGTCTGCACGGTGTCCACAATTGGTTGGGGTTTGAATCCCCAACGATCTGGATTCTGACTCCTGGATTCTGACGGATGATTCTTCTTCAAAATTTTTTGGCTCTGCTAATCAAAAATATAGTGTTTCTTCACATCGCTTCTAATTTCCCACGTGCAGGACATTCCAGCAGGAAAAGTCACTAAATCACCTTTGCCCATTTCCACTGGTTGTCCGCCATCAGGTGTCACGATGACATCACCTTCTAAAAAATAGCAAGTTTCTTGAGTGTCATAAGTCCAAGGGAATTTTGAGACTTCTTTTGTCCAAATATCCCATTTGAACACACCCAGTTCGTTGAGCCGTTCTTGGCTAGGTTGACTCTTTACCTTAATTTCCATCATTTGTCTCCTCCCAAAAGGACGATATGAAAAATACGCAATTATGCGTATTCTTTAAAGTACGTGGTTATAAACAATATCATATATGTACAAAAATATCAGTAAAAATACTCAAACTATTCTCATAATTTGCATTCTCCTGTTTACTCTTACCTTCGGGCAAGTTGTACTCTCAGCTCAAAAAAGTAACCTGGTTAGCTTGCTGCGTCCGTTGACTGTTGTGGTCAACTCTAGCTTTATCAGTCCATTGGTCGAACTATTCGGCGATATTTCAGTAGGACAAAAAGTCTTCATTGCTAGCAATACTGTTCTACGGGCAGATCCTGATACCCGTATTTGCATTAATAGTGAAACGAACCTGCAAGATAATATTATATTCTTGGCGCTACGTAATCAAAAAGCTCCTAAATCAAAGTGCGGTGAACTCTCCAGTAGTACTGGAGAACGAGCGAGCATTGCCCACCAAGCAACGATTAGAAACTCAAAAATCGGTAACTTCACCTTTATAGGTTTCCGTGCCGACCTCAATAATGTGGTGCTAGAGGATGGTGCTTTTGTGTTACATGGTACAAAGCTGTCTAATGTGCGTATCGGCAAAGACCGCTTAGTGCCAATTGGGGCAGTGATTACCACGCAAGCGCAAGCAGATGCGCTTCCGTTAAAGACTGAGGCGAATTCAGAATTCCAGAAAGAGGTGTTGGAAGTCAATGAGGAATTTGCTGAAAATTACAGCGAACTTTATGAACAACAAGGATACGACGCTGTGGTTAAAGTCACTCCTGCGCCAAGAACTTCTTGGAATCCTCAGCCTGTTGAGCCGACTCTCGGTAAAAATGTGCGAGTTGAACCATTTGCTCGCATTGTTGGCGACGTAAGACTGGGAGATAACAGCGTTGTTGGAAGGCGCACCTCAATTCGTGCTGATGAAGGTTCACCAATTATTATCGGCGAAAATGCTGAAATTGAAGACCGCGTTACCTTTCATGCCCTTAAGGGGACTAGCATTACTATCGGCAAGAACCTAGACGCAAATGATAACATCGTTTTTCACGGTCCTTTGGAGGTGGGAGACAACCTAACTATTGCAGATAATGCGGTACTATTCAACTCTCAGGTTGGCAATAATGTGACGATTGGAACTGGAGCATTGGTCGTTGGTGTTACCCTGCGTGATAATGTGCAAGTCCCAGAGAATGCAGTTATCACGACACAGGAGCAAGCAGACGCTTTAACAACAAGGAGTCGCTTAATGTTGCCCAATAGCCAGCATACCTAATCTACATAAGGTAGTGTTTCAGATTTTAGCAGTAGGATTGAACATGCTCACCGCAGACATCAGCTAAATAACACAAAGTACGAAAACGTAACCCGACAAATTGGTCGTACAGCCGATTTACATCGCTTTTCAAGTAAATAAACCACGGGGTAAGGGCACGGCAATGCCGTGCCCCTACGAAAATGTGTGGTTCAATTAACTGAAAATAACTGTAACTTGCACATAGGGGAAATGTGGGCGATTATTGCAACCAAACAGAAGAATATCCCGCTCCATATCCTTTTGAGTGGGAATTATTTGAGCAATAAATCTCGCCAATTTACGATTTATATCAAGTTCGCTTAATGACTTATAATTCAAAACTCCCCGCGTCCGGTGTGTCACCGCATCAGCCCTACGGGCTTAACGGCTTTTGCAGGCGTTGTAGTGATTAACAACAGAGGAATGGTAGCGGTTAAAAGTGTTCTCAATGAGATTATCTACGGTTTGAGCGATCGCGCTAAAGCATTCATTCTTATTCTATTCATAGATATTTTTGTGGCATTCCATTCACCACACGGATGGGAGGTTGTTCTACAAACTTTGGCAAGCCATCTAGGGATTCCAGCACATAGAAATGTCATTTTTCTCTTTATTGCTACGTTCCCAGTGATTCTAGACACCATATTTAAGTACTGGATTTTCCGCTATCTGAACCAAATATCGCTTTCAGCAGTAGCAACGCTCAAAAATATGAACGAGTAAGAATTGTAGACAGTATATCTCGCGTAAAAGGCATCGCAATTCAGGGGATGCAAAGCGTCATTGCATCAATTGTATTTCTCTTTCCCAAACTCATAACGTAGCCAAGCTACCTACTGTACTTAAGGTACTTTTTAACACGCTTAGCAGTAGGATTGAATATCCTCACCGCAGACATCCGCTAGATAACACAAAGCGCGAAAACGTAACCCCACGAATTGGTCGTACAGCGGATTTAGCTTGCACATGGGGGGAATATGGGCGATTTTGCGACCAAAGAAAATGATATCTCGCTCAAAAGGACATTGAGCGGGAATCATTTTAGCAATAAATCTCGCCAATTCACGATTTTGAATGTCCAAAGAATCGAGCCAATGACGCAATGGTTGCAGTAAATCAACTTGAGGTTGAGCAACTTGATTTTGATTTACTCTTTGATTTTCTAAACCAGAATTAACAAAGGCAGAGAAGATAATACGCTGATAATTATTGGTTTTAAGCATAGTCTTAAATACGTTTATCCTTGGGTTTGGAAGTGTTTGCTTGCGGCTCCTTGGCTGCTCATACAACTATTTCAGTAGGTTTGAAAATAGTTAGATGGCAACACAAAATATATGTATATACGAAATATTTACTTTTGTAAATACCGTATATGATTTTCATTTAAACTGACGGCAGGACGGAAAACTGTCCTACTGAATACAATACTATAAAAAAAGTCTAAAGATACTTTTGATACTTACCGAAAGCTAATATTGGTAATAGCCATTTCATATCTTGAATGTAAATGAGTTCACCTAAAACTACACAGTATCTTGAGGTATAATTTTTTAGGTAAAAGAGCAGTTTGGATCATACTTAGGCTATATTTCACAGCGATTTTAGCTAATAAAGGCAGAGGAGAAAAGGAGAAAAAAGTATTTTTTAATACAAAGGCAACTTCTCTGTGGTCTGCCATATGGCTAAAAACCAAAGCTCCTTATGCGCGGAGGCACAGGCACTGCACCATGAAGAATTAAGGTTTATTATGAGGCCAACAACATCCTTTTAAGCATGGGAGTATCAATCAATAGCATCAGGGTTAACGCCGAGCGATCGCCCCCCGGCGTGTGCTCCGCACCATCGCAACCTTTCCTTCAATTGTTGAACCTGCAATTCTGCTTGTTCTGCGCGTTGGCGTTCTTGTTCTGCGTGTTCCTCTGCTTGCTCTGCCTTGCCAAAACCTCTTGACCTAACGCCTGTGCAAGTTCATCGGGGATCAGTAGCTTTTCCCCCGTATCCTCACGATAAAATCCTATGAGCCGTTCTTCAACTTGCAACCGTACTTGTAACGGTTCGCTGCGGTTATCTGGGATAGGTTCGTAAGTAGACTTCTTGTAAAAATCCAATTTATGAATTTTTGAACCACAGATGGACACAGATGGACACAGATAATTTATTTATGTTGCTCTGTGGTTTTTTTATCATAAAATTGACTTTATACAAGAAGTTTATTGTAAGTACAGCGCTACACAGACAAATCAGTCATTAGCACGTTAAATATGTTTTTTACTCTTCACTCTCTGCAAAATCTACGCGATAATAAATATCCTTGAAATTCATCTGAAACTCAATAGAACCTAATTCCAAAACTGCCTCTTCAGATTCATAGTCAGTTAATAGCCATTTTCCATCAAAGGTTTTAGTATGCTGTATGACATGATGTCTCGTCTGGTCAATTAAAATATATTCATACAACTCAGGAATTGACCGATAGTAGAGAAACTTATCACCTTGGTCGTAGTTTCTACTAGATTTAGATAATACTTCAACAATCAGCAACGGATTGATCACTGTAGTCGTACCTCCTCCTGTATAGAGGGGTTCACCCTGGATGACCATGACATCGGGATAAATATACTGGCGATAACGAGGTATCCACAACCGTATGTCACTGATATAGATATCGTAATTTTGCCCCATTAAATAAAACTTCAAGTTGGCATAAAAATTACCAGCAATTTTATTGTGATTTGTTGTCACACCTGTCATCGGCATGATTTCTCCGTCGCGGTATTCACTTTTATAATCAGCCGCCTGCACTAGTTCTAAATATTCTTCTGGAGTGTAGTGGTGTTTGGGTATTTGTACTTGCATGAATGATATAAACTCTTGCTTTACTTCTATTTAAGCTTGCGGATTTTCAAGTTTGGGGAAAAAGCGTGAAATCCCCTCCCCTTTTAACAGTGAACAGCTACCTACGCAGTTATCAGTTAAATACGAGTGGTCGCGCGTCCCCCACCAATTGGACCAGACAGCGTTGGTGGCGGTGAGCGCATCCCCCAAAGCGCCCGCCGTCAGGACTCAGGACTCAGGACTGATTTAATACGGTTCGGATAAGACTTGATCCCCCCAACCCACTTTTTGGCGGTTCAGCATATCTCCCAATGTTTCGGCAGTGATGAGGGCTGTTTTCCCTTGTTTATCCTCAAACAACAGATAACCCGTATCTACTACTTGCCAACTTTTCATTTTAGGCGATCGCCTCCTCCACAACCGCACCCTGCATCTTACCCAAAGCATCTATCAACGTTTGCAATTGTTGATCTGCTTTCATAACTCCTAAACCTCGCACTGTCACTTTACCAGGAGAGTAAACAAAGCGTGTTCTGAGGCTTTCCGGCAAATTTTCTGCTAAGTTTTTCCAACCAGGTTCTTCCATCTGCGTTTCTAAAACAATGTGCTGCTTGTTTTCTGGTTTAATGCGGCTAAATCCTAGTTTCTTCGCCAGCTGTTTGAGTTCCATCACTCGCAATAGTTGAGTCGCTGGTTTAGGAATTGCACCATATCGGTCATTCCAGTCAGCAGCAATCTGCGATAATTCTTCTTTAGATTTCGCAGCTGCAACTGCACGGTAAGCACTCATCTTTTGATCCAAATCGGTGATGTAATCGGCTGGGACAAACGCTGTAAGGTTGAGGTCAATCTGTGTATCATCAACTTTGGGAATTTCTTGCCCTCTGATTTCACGGATAGCTTCTTCGAGCATTTCCATGTATAAATCAAAACCTATAGCTTCCATTTGCCCCGACTGTTCTGCACCCAGCAAGTTACCTACACCCCTGATTTCCATATCGCGCACTGCAAGCTGATACCCAGAACCCAACTGTGCGAATTCTTGTATCGCCCGTAACCGCTGGCGGGCGGCATCGGATAGCGTCCGCTGCTTGGGATAAAATAACCATGCATGAGCTTGAATTCCCGCACGACCAACACGACCCCGCAGCTGGTAAAGTTGGGATAATCCGAAGCGATGAGCATCTTCAATTAAGATAGTATTCACTCGCGGGATATCCAAACCAGATTCAATAATCGTGGTACACACAAGGATATCTGCTTCCCCGTTGCTGAAGGTAAGCATCGTTGATTCTAAATCGCTTTCTTCCATTTGACCGTGGGCGATCGCAATTCTTGCCCCTGGTATCATTTGCCGCAACTCTGCTGCTATCTCCTCAATTCCCTCGACTCGGGGAACGACGTAAAATACCTGTCCCCCTCGGTCTAGTTCTTGACGAATTGCACTGCGTATGCTTTCCGGATTTGTTGGTGATAAATGAGTTTGAATTGGTCGTCTGGATGGGGGTGGTGTGGCAATCAAACTCATTTCCCGAATCCCCGATAAGGACATATACAAGGTACGGGGAATCGGAGTTGCAGAAAGAGTCAGCACATCAACCAGAGTTTTCAGGCTTTTGATTTTCTCTTTCTGATTGACCCCAAACCGCTGTTCTTCATCTACCACCAAAAGTCCTAAGTCGCGGAAGGTTACGCCTTTACCCAAAAGTTGGTGTGTCCCTACGACCACATCTAACTCCCCTGTTGCCAATCTTTTGAGAATCTCGCGACGTTCTTCGGCGCTGCGGAAGCGGTTGAGTAACCCCACGTTGATAGGGTAGGGAGCAAAGCGTTCTTTGAGGGTGTGGTAATGTTGCTGAGTCAGGATAGTCGTCGGCGCAAGCAGCGCGACTTGTTTTCCGCCAGAAGTAACAGCTTTGAAAATGGCGCGAATTGCCACTTCTGTTTTCCCAAAACCGACATCCCCACAAACGAGACGATCCATTGGGCGATCGCTTTCCATATCCCGTTTGACATCTTGCGTAGCTTTAAGCTGATCGGTTGTCGGTTGGTAAGGGAAGGAGTCTTCCATCTCCTGCTGCCAAGGTGTATCCTGCGGGTAGGCAGTGCCTTTTTGTTGCGATCGCGATGCATAAAGCTTGAGTAAGTCCACCGCCAATTTCTTAATTGCCTTACGGACTTTGTTCTTGGTATTTTCCCAAGCCTTACCCGTCATTTTGTTGAGTTCTGGCGGTTTATCCGCTGCCGTGCGCAACCGCGACAAAACACCCACTTGGTCAGCTGCAACACGCAATAAGCCGTCCGCATACTGCACTACCAAATACTCACGGGTTTCGTCGTTAATTGTGAGACTTTCCAACTTGAGGAATTTACCTACACCGTGGTTTTTGTGAACGACGAAATCCCCTGGACGCAACTTATTGGGATCAACTTGTTTAGAAGCAGCTTTTCTCCGCTTACGGATGTAACTGGGTGTCGCGAGGGAGTGCTGACCATAAAATTCCCGGTCAGTCACTACGACCAGCCGGAACGTAGGTAAAATGAAACCTTCAAGTTCCGCAAGACCAGAATATTTCAGAGCAACTGGTGTGTGATTAAGTTGCTGCTTGTCAATCGCTAGGTAGTCGCGGGGGTTAGGAATAAACTGGGCAGGACAGTCGTGTTCTTGCAGTAGCGAGACAGAACGCGAAGGCTGGGCGGAAAGCAGCCAAACCGAGAACTTGCGATCGCGTTCTTGTCGCAGTGTTTCTGCAATTTTGGCAAATTGGTGCGGCGTGATCGGCAACCTGCGACTGGCGAGATTAATGCCGCTGTTTTCCTCGACGAGTTCCGATAAATTTAATTTTTTAAATTCTGCCGTATCAGCCAAACATTCATCAAATGAGCAATGGACTCTCGGTAATAAGGTGGAAATCTCCTCATCCGTCCGGCTTGCCAGCAGTTGCCATTGTTCTTCTGCATTTTCTACCCAGCGATCGCTGTGGGCGTGGCACTGTTCTGGTTCATCAACGGTAATTAGGGTGTTTTCAGGTAAATAATCTAATAGCGAAGCAGGTTTATCAAAAGCTAAGCCCAAAAAGCGACGGCTACCCTCCAACAGTTCTGAGTTCTCTGTAGTCCTCAGTTCTGAGTCATCATTTAACTCAGTGCTTAGGACTTGGAACTCAGCACTGTTTTGCACTGCTGCCATAACGATGGGAGCAAAACTTGTGGGGGTAAGAATAAGCTGGTCAATTTTGTCAAGGGCAGCGGAACGTTGGGTTGCTGGGTCAAATTCCCGTAACTGCTCAATTTCGTCGCCAAACCAATCTAATCGTACAGGCAACTCTGAGGAAACTGGGAACACGTCAACAATATCGCCGCGCCGACTCCACTGCCCTTCTGTTTCCACCAAAGGCACCCTTTCGTACCCTAGTCTAGTGATTTGTTCACTGAAGGTATTTAAGTCAAATTCCATACCACGCCTGAGAGTGATGCAGAAAGGTTTAAAGGCTTGGGCTGGTGGTAGATGAGGTTGTAGCGCTGCAACAGTGGCGACAATCGCCATCTTAGGTGAGGGGGATGAGGAAGGTTTTGCTTGCTGATCTCCCTCATCTTTTTTATCTCTGTCTGTGCCAAATTGCACCAAATCCGCAAGGACTTGCATCTGTCCCCAGGTCATCTCGGTTTCGGGGTCAAATGGTTCGTATGGGGATGCCTCAGAGGTTGGGTAGAAATGTACTGTTTGCCACCCCATTGCCTCGAGTTGTGTTGTCCAGCGTCCGGCTTCTTCCAAAGTCGCACAGACCACGAACAAATTCTTTCCCTCAGTTTGAGCCAATGCCGAAGCTACTAAGCCTTTTGGCAAGCGAGGAATGCCACTTAACAACAACTCTTGTTGCCGATTTAGCTTGGAGAGGAGTTCAGTGGTGAGCGGAGACCGCCCTAAAGCACGCACAATGGAAGAAAATGCCATAGGTTACAAAATATGAGGAAGTCCTTCTCACAGGCAAGCATAATAGTAACGCCTACCTTAACTTATTTTAAAAGTCCAGAGCAGGGGAACAAGCCTGGCTATAGAGTCATTAATACTTAGTACAATGACGACTTACAAATCCACCGACTAATCGTTAATATACGAATCAGTGTTAAGAGCTAACTTATGACTTATGGTTGATTCCTTTTCTGTATTGAGAGTGTTTCGTAATTACACCTTAGATACTAGATACTAAGAAGTTAAGGTTAAGCACAATTTGCCAGGAGCATCGGCAATTTTAGAAATGTCCCCAACAATCGAAATTCTAACTATTCTTCTTTTGATCCTCGCCAATGGTCTGTTTGTCATGTCAGAATTGGCGATTGTCTCAGCACGAAAGGTACGTCTACAACAGCTTGCCGAACGGGGTGATGCTAAAGCCCGCGCAGCTTTGGAACTCGCATCTTCACCGAATCAGTTCCTGGGAACCGTTCAGATTGGGATCACACTGCTTACCATCCTGTCTGGTGCCTATGGCGAAGAAAGTATAGCTAAGAGACTTGCACCTATTTTAAGTTCTATCCCTTGGCAGCAAAATTATAAACAACAGTTGGCAAAGGGCTTAGCAATTTTAATTATTACCTATTTAACGCTGATTATTGGCGAATTGGTGCCCAAGCGACTGGCATTAAGCCGTCCAGAACCAATTGCTTCTATTGTTGCCATACCAATGCAGATGTTGGCAAGAATTGGCTCCCCCATCGTTTATCTGTTGACGGTTTCTACGGAGACGGTACTGCGGTTCTTGGGTATAAAACCGTCCACTGAACCACAAGTGACAGAGGAAGAAATCAGAGTCTTGATTGAGCAAGGTACGGAAGAGGGTACATTTGAAGAAGCAGAACAAGATATGGTCGAGCGAGTGTTTCGTTTGGGCGATCGCCCCGTGAGTTCGTTCATGACACCCCGACCGGATATTGTTTGGCTGGATTTGGAAGACACTCCTCAAGAAAACCGCCAGAAGATTATTGATGGTGGTTATTCGCGGTATCCCGTTTGTCAGGGGGGACTTGACAACGTACTGGGCATTATCCCAGTCACTGGCTTGTTAGCCCGGAGTTTCTGCAATGAGCAGTTGGACTTGACGGTGGGATTATTACAACCGACATATGTGCCAGAAAGCACGCGTGGTCTAAAAGTTTTAGAATTATTTAAGCAAACCATCACTCATATGGCGCTGGTCGTCGATGAATATGGAGTGATACAGGGAATAGTGACTTTAAATGACGTGATGATTGAAATCGTTGGTGATGTGCCTTCTATTGATGACCAGGAAGATCCTGAGATTGTCCAGCGAGAGGATGGTTCCTGGTTGTTGGATGGGATGTTGTCTGTAGATGAGTTTTTTGAACTCTTCGATATTGAGGAGTTGTCAGCTGAAGACCGAGGAAGCTATCAAACGTTAGGTGGTTTTGTGATTACTCACCTCGGTCGCATACCCTCCGCAGCAGATCATTTTGAATGGCAAGATATGCGGTTTGAGGTTATGGATATGGATGGTAACCGTGTTGATAAAGTTCTCGTCGTGCCACATGAGGTGAAATCTGGTAATAATAAAAACCCAGATTAGGGGCTTCCAAATAAAAAAATATCCCAAATTTTCTTGTGGGATGGGTGTCCCCACCCGTCCCAATATTCAGGGCGGGCTTTCCTGCCCAACGCCAGTCGCCTACTGTCGGGAAAGCCGTCATTCGCGCGGGCTCCCCACAAGATGGATAATTTATTTCTTGGAAATCCCTTAGTACTCGGTGAGGAATAAAGCCCTTTTAAATTGAGTGCAATATAAGCGTTTGTAGGGGCACAGCAATGCTGTGCCCCTACGTGTGGTATATGCAAACGCATAGCCTGTCCGCAAAACTTACCGCGCTGGGCTTTGCGCGATCGCCTCTCTAATCATTCGCGCCAATTCACAAAAACCCTCAGCTTCAGCAGCAGAAGTCACATATGCAGGCTGATGCTGAAGTTGCTGAGCATATTCCAGCACATTTGCAACGCCCACAGAGAGAGAAAAAGAACGCTCATCAAATAAACTTTCATCGTTGGGACTATCGCCAACAGTCACAACTTGTTCTGGAGTGTACTGGGGGAAATATTCTCGCAACACCTGTAATAACCCAATTGCTTTATCTTGTCCCAGAGGTTTAATGTGGCACTGTACGTTGCTGTAAGTGAAACCCCAACCCATTTGTTCACAAAGATGACTCAGAGTTTTTATTTCATCTGTGCTTAACCCTTTCACATCAAATGTCCAGTCAGTAAGGCGAAAACGATTATCAGCAGATTCTTGGATGTGCGGAAATTGGGTTTGTAATTGTTGAAAAGCCGATGCTAATTGCTGACGATGTGCTACTAAGTCGGGAATCGGTGTTAAAGCGACTGGTTTTTCACTACCGCCAAAGAAAAACAAACCGCCATTTTCCGCTATAGCACCAACGATGGGCAGATAATACGCTAAACCACTCACCCAACCAGCACTGCGTCCAGTGACAATCACGACCTCAATCCCCGCGATTGCTAAATCCTGCAAGCTTTGCAATAGTTCACTCTTGAATTTTCCTTTCTTGGTTAGGGTACCATCCATATCTGTCGCCACCAGACGAACATTGCTAAAGCGGTTTGTCGATGAAACCTCTGACAAAGGCAGGAGTCTATACATAAGAGTTTGGTAAAAAATTAATTATCAGTTATTAGTTATCAGTAAACCATTACCTGATAACTAATAACTGTTTTAATTTCTTGACTAATGACTAATTACTAATGACTTTAGTTTGTGAATCACGAGCTAAAATACCATCTTCCATTTCCACAATCCGATCGGCTATATCCAAAATGCGGTTGTCGTGGGTGACTAGCAATATAGATGTTCCGTTTTCTTTAGCAAGACGCTGCATCAATTCCACAACATCGCGTCCTGATTGTTTGTCCAAAGCTGCTGTGGGTTCGTCTGCTAGCACCAACGGTGGACTATTCACCAAAGCGCGGGCGATCGCAATCCTTTGTTTTTGTCCTCCAGAAAGATTTTCTGGATAATAATCAATTCGGTCTCCTAAACCAACCGCTTTGAGCATACCTTCTGCTTTAGCGATCGCTTTTTGCTGAGAAATATGCTTATTCAGTTCCACCGCCATTTGCACATTTTGCCTAGCAGTTAAAAACTCCAACAAGTTATGAGCCTGGAAAATATAACCAATTTTTCGCCGAATATTGACTAGTTTGTTCTGGCTAGCCCTATATAATTCTACACCTAAAAATTCTAAACTTCCCTCTTGCACAGAGCGCAAACCACCAATCAAGCTTAGTAATGTTGTCTTACCTGAACCTGACGGTCCCGTCATAATGACAATTTCTCCGGGATAAATTTCTAGATTAATATCAAATAGAATTTGTCTTTTCAGTGATCCTTTTCCGTAGTAGTGGTTGAGATGTTTAATTGAGATGACAGGTTCTTTACTCAGCATATGTTAATCTTCTTCAAATTTTCTTATTAATATTTCGCTATCTGACAAGCATAAATTTAATTTTTTTCATTCTTTAAAAGATATCTGCTGGGTCAGCAGACTGCAATTTTCGTACGGCGATAGTACCAGACATAAAACACATAATCAGAGTTAAAATGAGTACCATGATAGCTCTTTCACTACTCATGAAAACTGGTAATAGTGTTGCAATTCTTGCCCTGTCATACAAAAACATAGTCACAGCAAATCCAGGTATATATCCTAAAAATGCTAAAATAAAAGCTTCTTGTAGAATCACAAACAACAAATAATTGTGTGTATAACCTATCGCCTTGAGGGTTGCATACTCAGCTAAATGATCCGCCACTTCTGTATAAAGTATTTGATAGACAATCACAGTTCCTACAATAAAACCCATGATTGTGCCTAAAGTGAAAATAAAACCTATTGCTGTACTGCTTGCCCAGTAATTTCTCTCAAAATCAATAAATTCTTGCTTAGTGAAGACCTTGATATCTTTCGATAAATAATTTCTTAAACTTTGGGTAACAGCGGTTGCATCTGCTCCTGGTTTTAATCTAACCAGACCAATGTTAATTAAACCTCGTTGATGTTGCGGGAATATCCGTAAAAAGTTGACATCACTCGTAATTAAATTACCATCCGCTCCAAATGATGCACCTAAAGTAAACAGTCCTCCTACTTTAATTTTTCGACGATTGACTTCAGCTATTACAGTTTTTCCTTGTTGAAAGTCAGCAGCAATAGGTCCATACTCCTGCCTAGAGGAACGGTCATATAAAACAACATCTGGTAGTTTAAGTTTATCTAAATTTTCCTGAACTCCAGCTAAATTAAAAATATTAATTTCCGGGTTCATTCCAATGACTAAGAGATTACGAGGACGACCTGTTACAGGATTTTTCCAGGCAGTATAGTCTACATAGATTGGGTGGACACTTTGCACGCCAGGTAAATCTAAAGCTTTATACAACCGTCGTTGAGAAAAAGTTTTCATTGACAGCAAAGCGTTAGATTGATTGTTTATTAAAACAATGTCACCTTGTAAGCTTGTATGAAATCGAACGTTACTAAAATACAGAGAATCCCGAAAACCAAGCTGCATAAACATGAGAATATCGGCAAAGGCAATTCCTGCCAGTGCCACAGCTAAACGAGTTTTTTCTCGCTTGAGTTGTAACCACGCCAGAGGGATTTTTCCCATCATTTTGTATCCTCAGTTATTAGTCATTACGTCATGAGTTATTAGTTATTAGCTAATCACTAAGAAATTTCAAGTTATTTTTGAAATATCTTTTAAATATCAATGTCAATAACCACCTTGGCGTAGGTTAAGCCTGCAACTCTTTCGATATCTTGTGGAGTCAGGGCGATTTTCACTTCCACAACTCTGGCATCAACATCTGCTGCTGGATCTGTATTTAAGACATCTTTTTTGCCAATTTTTCTACCAATCTCAGCAACAGTTCCTTGTAATTCTCCACTAAAAGCTCCATTATCACTGGTTATGGTGGCTCGTTGACCAAGACGCACTTTACCAATACTGTCTTCAGGAACTTCAGCAATCACCATCATCTGATCAGTTCGTCCAATTTCAGCAATGCCATTTGCGCTCATACTTTCTCCGGCTTTGGTATGAATTTTTAAAATTTCGCCAGAAATTGGTGCTTTGAGATAGCTCAAATTCAATTGAGCTTGTGCTTTTCTCATAGTGGCAACTGCATTGCTAACTTGTGCCTGTGCTACTAGCAAATCAATTGGACGGACTTCTCGAATTCTGCTAAGTTTGGCTCTTTCTTCTTCAATTTGTCTTTGCAAAGTTGCGAGAATTTTGTTCCGATTCACCCTCGCTTCGACCAGTTGCTGTTGCAAAATTGCTATAGTTTTTAGCTGGTTAGCTCTAGCTTCAGCCAGTTGCTGTTGCAAAGTTGCAACTGTTTGCCTTTGGTTTGCCTGGGCTTCTGCAAGCTGCTGAGTCGAAGTTTCCTTACCCAATTGCCTTCTGTCGCGTTCCTGCTCGGAAATTGCCCCTTCTTTATATAACATCTCATAGCGTTCAGCATCGACTTGGGCATTGCGTTGTTCAGCTTGTATACGCGAAACCGTTGCTTTGAAAGCATCTCTTTGCCCTTGGAGTTCGGCTTTTATCCGATTAAGAGTTGCTTGTAGAGCAATTTTTTCGCCGCCTAATTGTGCTTCTATGCGAGCAATTGTTGCTTCCTGAGCATCTAGTTCCCCACGTAATTGTGCTTGTATGCGAGCAATCACAGCGCTTTGAGCCTGGATGTCTCTTGGTGAACCTGCTTTGACATTTGCTAAATTAGCACGCGCTTCTTGCAATTTTGCTTTAGCTTCTTCCACTGCGGCTTGGTTGCTTGAGAAACTATCCAAAATTGCAATGATTTGGTTTCTCTTAACCCGCTCTCCTTCTTTGACAAAAATTTGTTCCACTCGCGACGTCCCGGAAAGCCCTGCTGGGGCAGACAGTTTAATAACGTCCCCTTGAGGTTCCAAACGCCCCAAAGCATTGATAGTTGTAGCGACTGGCGCACTGGGTGCAGGTGTGTTCAACTGTTTCAATTGCTCCATTTTGGCTATGCTTAGGACTCCAGTAGCAACTATGACTGGCAAGGATACAGCAATTAACCACCAAATCTGTGGTTTCTCATTCTCAAGTAACTGCTCCCTTGACCTTGGTTCTTGACTCACCCTTGACATGGTATTGCTCATTATTCGGAATTTTGCATATACAAAGTAGAAAAGCGAGTTAGGCACAATTGGATTCACTCAAAAAGGGTTTTTAAAACAGTGAACAGTTATCAAAGTTTGGTAACGAGGACATGGGCAGTGAACAGTTATCAGGTAATTGTTTACTGATAACTGATAACTGATAACTGATAACTGATTCACAAATAGCCATCTGCTTTTCTTAATTGAAAAACCCTTATTTTGGCAACATCCAGGCGACAAGGAGGTGCGTTACAGCGTACAAGTTATGTACTGCAAATAACGAAGCACTGAACGCAACCTACGGCAAATTAAATACAGGACTGCATAGGATAAGTGACAGTGGTTTCAAGCTGGGTAATACTTAAAATCCACTGCCTGCTTGAGGCTCATTGTCATAACAAACGGAAATTTTCTCGTGGGATGCGCGACACGAGCCGTCATTAGCCGTCATTAGCCGTCATTAGCCGTCATTAACTATAGGCGCACAAGATGCCCGCCCCACAAGAACTGTATTGAATGCAAATGCAACCGGCGTATTTCCTACAGATTTTTGAAATACACTGGCAACAGTTTGGTTTGTCTATCTCATAAACAGTTTCATAGATAGCGAACAAAACTAAGTAACAACTGCATTGCCTTTGAGAGAAAAACTATCACCAACGGGGTAAGTTGATTGCCTTTCAATGAACAGCAACTCATCTCAACTTGACCAAGAACATCATAGACAAGCTCTTTGGCGATGAAGGTTACATTTTAGAAAGAACGATTTTGTGGCTCGATTTTACTCTAGTTAAATGAATTCTACATTTATCAGTTGCTGGAAAACGTAGCAGAATCTACAGTTGAACCTGGTCGATAGTAAGTTATGAAGACATTAGCACGTGATGCAGCAAGTGAACGGGCGATGCTCCGAAGGAGCCGCCTTTCCTGCGGAACGCGGCTCCTTCGGAGCATCGCTGCACCAATTCCAATGTGTCGGCTGACCCTAGTAACCAAGGCAACCTTACCCGACAAACCATAATCTATCATTGCTACCAAACCGTACAAAATAACTTTTTAGTCATTTGTCATGACTAATCTGGTATGTCAAACAAAACTGTCGTCATATATTGTTCTGCCCAATCTGGACCAAAAGCTTTTTCCAGTACGCGGCGGGTTTTGTCGTTTTGCTGCTGTTTAGTACAGTAGTTGCGTTGTCCGGCTAAATTTTGCTCCACCTGTTGAGATGGAACTGGTTGAGAGATGCTAGCTTGCGTACAATGTATTTCTAAAAATTCCCGCGTGCGAGAGAGAAAGAGATTTTCTTCTTCGGGGGAACTGGGACGCACGAAAATGCAAAATTCTGAAAAAATGTTTCCCCACTCAGGTAATTCTCGCGGTTGGGAAAAGTTTAACTGAGGTAGTGCCGCCAGCGCAGAAGTATATGATTCTGGTAGAGTGTGTTGGGAGTTGACTGGAGAAAGGTCTGCGATCGCCGCACTAATTTGACCCCGACCTCCGACTAAATCGCAACCAAACATTGGTATGTCGTATTCTGGACGGGGAAACATCACGCAGTGCAAGATATCCAGCATATTTCCCACCTTTGCCAGTTCTAGGTGCATTTTCCGGAACTGGGGTGTTTGATAACACCGGTTTTCAATTGTCAGTTTCTCGCCCTCTAGCCGACCTTCCACATAGCCAAACTCATCAGGCAAATGGTACGGCGATAAGTCTAAGTGCTTCTGCCATGTTGCTTCTATACAATCTGCTAGTTGACGAATGAGCGGATGTTGTTGCTCGCGCAGCGATGGTAAAGGAGTTGTTGTCATCTCTTATCGGATTTATAACCGGGGAATTTGATTCAGTTACCAGTCTACCCCCCATAAAGTCTGACCCGAGCTAGCTTGCAACACAACCAAACACTTGCAACGACAAACGTAAAGTTATAAAACAGTCGCTTTTCAAAAGTATCACTAATTTTGTAGTCTTAGTTACAGAATTAATTTTGTATTAGCCCATTAGTCAAGGCTAGAGTAGAGCCATGAAACTAGATTCAAGTAGACCAGATTGTGGTACACGCCTTGCATGGCACAATCTGGATTGGTCAAGCAAGTCTGACCTCAAATCACTACAGGATTTCCAACCTAATAGTTGGGTAAAGCTCTCAGAACTTCCCAACTCCTACAGCTTTGATGAAGCACTGCTACTGTGTCAGGTTTCTCGGGATCAGTGGTTAGTCTGGATTCCAGATCATGGAGAAGCACAACTGCATATTAGCCAGTTTTTTGTTAACTAGTGCAATTCCTCAGGAGGCAGAAGGCAGAAGGTGAACCACTGCGGTGGACGCATTCCCTCCCGTTGCGGGTGAAACGTGGGGCTTGCGATCAATTAAGCTAATGTCTGTTTGCGTTTGAGAACTAAGCCTGTACATAAGGCTCCGAAAGCTAATATACCAAAGATACTTGTATGTTCGGGGACAGATTGTGTTGTGGCAGACTTATTATCTTTCAAACCACGGAATTCGCCGAACTCGTACCATTCTAATCTGTAGCTAAACAAACCATCTGAATCGCCGATAAGTTGCAATGGTGCTGAGAATGTTAGGACAGTACCATTAAGAGTGTATGGTACCGAACCACGAAGCGAACCCCACCCTCCTGAATTTGGTTCATCTGAACCGATGGGAAAGACATTACGAACTCGAATGTCACCAGCAACGTGAATTTCTTCTCCGCGAACAATTGTCTCAAGTTGACTATAGTATGGAGAGCCCCTAAAAACGGGTAACTCACCATCTGCCTCAATAAAGTACTGAAACGAGTCGGCTTGGCGATTATAGGCATCAAGTAAGAAAAAGTTTGGAACTTCATTAAAATCTATTGTGAACAATACTTGCTGAGTATTAGGATTGACAACGGCTGACTCTGAGTTCACTACTAATGCTGCTTGTGCTGTTCCAACTGTTTCCAAAGCAGTAAATGCAGCTATAACGATAGACAACTTTTTCAAAAATGCCATATAATTACTTACTCATTTATTTAATGACATCAAAAGGTGCTGTTGCACGTAGTTTAATTTGCCGTGAACAATAGATACACCCATTGTGCAACAAATCATGAGGTGGGATATGCCAGTATTGTGAGAATCGCCTTGGTATCAGGAAATTCTCACTGAAGATGAGCAAAGATGACTTGATTATGTTTCAAAAAGCACCTGTAAGCCCATTCTCCCTCCTATTCCCACTTCACACTGCTGGTTGAGGTTCTTTTTCTTGTGCTAGTGCCATTGGATCAACTGATTCTAGTTCACCGTGCTTAAGAGTCCAACAACGGTCGGCTATAGCTAACAAATCTCCTGCATCGTGTGTCACAACCAGCAGCGTCCAATCTTTTTTCAGTTTCGCCAATAAAGTTACCAGTTGCTGACGCATTGACCAATCTAACCCAGCTGTGGGTTCATCCAATAATAATAGATGTGGCTGGCGAATCAACTGCACTGCTAAAGCTAAACGCCGCTGCTGACCTCCACTCAAAGCATGGGGTGGTGTACTAAGCGATAAATGCTCTAATCCTACTTCTGTTAGTGCTTGCCTCACTCGCTCTATTCCTAGCTCTGGATGTCCCAAGCGCAATTCTTCTAAAATAGTACCGCCGCAAAAATGCCTCTCGGGAAATTGAAAGACCAAGCCAGCCAATTGTTGCACCTGTTCGGCTATCAGTTCTTGTTCGCGCCAGAAGACTGAACCTGATGTTGGTTCAGCAAGTCCAGACAAAATTTCGAGTAACGTACTTTTGCCAGAACCACTGGGTCCGATAATTAGACCCAGTTGTTTGGATTCTAATTCCAGGTTGATTGATTTAAGAATAGCTGTCGGGCAAGCCGTAGGGTGATAAGTTAGGTTTCTAAGATAGAGCATTTGTTGAGTTTACCAAA
Organism: Kalymmatonema gypsitolerans NIES-4073; assembly: GCF_002368435.1. GTDB lineage: Bacteria > Cyanobacteriota > Cyanobacteriia > Cyanobacteriales > Nostocaceae > Kalymmatonema > Kalymmatonema gypsitolerans. The sequence continues at coordinate 7,692,725 of NZ_AP018268.1, read as the reverse complement.
AAGTCAGCAACTTATTTAATTAACTACACTGCAAGCAACTGCAAAGTTCCGAAAAATTTCTCGCGCATTCGATCCGCCAGCAACGTCTATCTTGCAGCAAGAAACATCCTCCTTCTCTTTATTGTGGCAAAATTACTGTTGAACAATAGCTACAACAAGCATGGGAACCTAGAAAACTTACCAAAGTCATATAATATAAAAAATTTTGGCTCAAACAGATCCACGTTAAAGCGAATAATCTTTAGAATTAGAAGTAAAATATAAAACTTTTTTAAAGGTAAATATGCTGAAGTCAAAAATGACTGTACGGTTCCCAGTTCTGCAAACTATTGTGCCTGCAAAACTTTACCGCCTAGTCACGGTAGCTTTTGCAGCTACCTTGGCACTCAATGTTTGGGCAAACCCGTCTTGGGCAGCAGACCCCTTTCGGACTAAAGAGCCTCGTAACATAGGCAACAAAACAGAGGCAGCATTCAAAGCCATTTTCCAACAAGGAGACTATCAAAGTGCAGATCGCTACCTAGAAGAAGCATTATCTGCGGAGCCAAAAGAACCTTTAGCGTATGCTATGAAAGCATCCTTAGCATATACGAATAAGGATTTGGCTACATTAGACACTTACAGCAAGAAAACTTTAGAAACGGCACGAAATTTGATTTCCAGTGACCCTTTGCGCGGAAATTTGTATGCTGCTGTTGGTCTGTTTTTAGAGGGAGCAGTAATTCTACAGCGTGAAGGTACAGTCAGCGGTGCACCGCAAGCCTTAACCAGGCTACGGCAAGTCTATGACCATTTGGACAAAGCCGAAGCAGTTTCACCTAACGATCCAGAACTAAATTTACTCAAGGGATACATGGATTTAATGCTTTCGGTGAATTTGCCTTTTGCGAACCCAGAACAGGCAATTCAAAAGCTAGAAAAAAATGCTAGTCCCCAGTATCTAGTTGACCGGGGTATCGCCCTTGCCTACCGGGATTTAAAACAGTACTCTCAGGCGCTAGAGTATGCTGATCGTGCCTTGAAAGCGACACCCGATAACCCAGAGTCGTATTATCTCAAAGCTCAAATCCTTCGGGAACAAGCCAGAAAAGAGAAAAACTCGCAACTGATGCAAGAAGCAGTTGGTAATTTTGACAAAGCCCTAAGTAAGAAGTCTCAACTCCCAAGCGATTTGACAAAACAAATTGAGCGCGAACGGCGGAGGGCGGCGGAAAGCTTGAGTAATCCTGCTAAGTAGGCGGAACTGGGGATGAGGGAGATGAGGGAGATGAGGGAGATGAGGGAGATGAGGGGGATGAGGGAGAAACTCCTAATGCGTGAATTTTGAATTGATTACTTCCCCTGCTTCCCCTAGTTTTCTACAATTAGCTTTGAAACAGTAATTTAGATTAGATATCTAAAAAAAATGCAAATACAGTTTCGCGAGATTAATCCTTTTGATTTGTGGATTTGGTTGGAGTTCAGCACAATTCCCTCTGAACAAGAAAAAAAGTATGTAGAAGAGGTTTTCAATTCCTGGTTTTATCTGGGCAAGTTGGGTGCATTTAATGCTGAAAATCTCCAGGTACAGGAAACTGGATTAGACCTCAGCTATATGGATTACGACCCCGAAGGGTATGACAAAAGTTTGCTGGCGCTGATGCACAATATGGGTCAGTTTGAGTATGAGGGGACATGGGCGCGTTGCTGGTTTGACTTGGGAACTTCTGACGCGATCGCCCTCGATATTCTCATTAACGCCCTCAAGCAGCTCAGCCAGGAATACGTCACTATTGAGCAATTGTACATAGGCGGCGAAAATGAAGATTGGTCCGTCGAGGATAGTGAAAATGGTCGTTCTTCGTTTATTTACGATAACTAGCAACACAAATGCATAAACCAGGGGAAATTCGTGTCCTAGCATTGGGGCTGATTCGGGATGGTAAGTACGCAAAGCGTACGCTACGCGAACGAATCTTCGTTTCTGAAGGCTACGATCCAGTCAAGCAACAAACTTTTTACCGCGCAATGGGCGGTGGAGTGGACTTTGGTGAAACAAGTTTAGAAGCTCTCAAACGCGAATTCCAAGAAGAAATCCAAGCAGAATTAACAAATATTCGCTACTTAGGCTGTTTGGAAAACATATTTACTTTCAACGGTCAGTCAGGTCACGAAATTATTCAACTTTTTGAAAGCGACTTTGTTGACCCCAAATTTTATCAACTTGACAAGTTAGATTTTTCTGAAGGTGAGCGACAGAAAACTGCTCTTTGGGTAGATATTAACCGCTTCAAGTCTGGAGAATTAAGGTTAGTGCCAGAGCAGTTTTTGGATTATTGGTAAAGTAGAAGTGCGATTCCGCGTAGCGCAGTGCCCTAAGCCCTTCGGACACGCTGCGCGTTGGCGTAGCCTGCGCTTTGCGCATACGGGCGATCGCCCTCGTAGGCTAAATTAGCTCCTGGGCGATAATAAATTTATCGCCTAACACTAAACCAACTAACTTTTTTTAACAATTTCAGACCTAACTGTCTTCTCAGGATTTACAGAGACTTCCTCTCCTCCCAAAACAAACGATAATTCCAGCTTTGCTCCTAAAGCATCTAGATAGGCAATAACTGACTCAAAAGTGTGGTCGTGATTAACGCTTTCCAGCTTGGAAACCCAACTCTGTCCCACCCCAAGACGTTCAGCTACTTGCTCTTGGGTAAGTCCAGCTTTTTTACGAACCTCCCGCATCGCCTGAGTCAAAGCCAAGCGAAAGAATTCTTGTTGCTCAACGTGACGAGTCTCCGGTGTATCGGGTACAATCGCGTCTAGGAAAGCCAGAACATCACTCCCTAAGTGAGGGTTATTCTTCATTTTCTTCTCTATCCTCATTTGCTAGTACCAAATCCCGCCGCTTAGCTGCGATATTAATCTCTAGTTTTGGGGTTTTGCGCCCCTTCTTTTTAAAAGCGTGTAGCAGTATTAAACGCTTACCTATCAAAGCACACAAGAAGATACGGGGATTGTTAGGAGTATTGTCTAGCCGTAGCTCGTAGAGGTTTTTCTCTCCCTTAATCTTATCGAGGATGTCTGACCGTTCCAAGAGCAAAGACAATCCTCTTTGCGTTAGAAGAGTTAAGCGAACCTGAAACTGTTTGAGTTCTCCTGGTGTGAGGGAGGAGTCTTGCAGAAACTGCTTTTACATCAGCCAAGGTGATTACACCCAAGCCGTAGAAGTGATTAATCAAAATTGTGGCTCATTTGGAGACGAATACATCGCGCACACATTGTCTCTAGCACTGATACTGAATGGTCAAAATTCTGAAGCCCAAAGTATTCTTGAAGAATGCTCATTAAGCAAGACAAACAAAGCTATCTGGGAAGCCCATTTCTTGATAGGCTGTTCTCATTTAAGTAAGGGTTATTTTGAGCAAGCAAGTCAAGCATTTCAAAAGGCTGATGAAGAAGCTAGAAAACAAGGCAAAAGAACTATTGATTCTTTGTTAATTGGTCAAGCATTTGTTTATTATAAATTCAACAGAAAACAAGAGGCAATTAAGTATCTACAAGAAGCTCATCGATTGAATCCCTATCGATTATCTGTACGTAAATATTTGGTAAAGTGGCAGAGAAACAATCAGTAAAATTTGAAAAAAGTGGGGTGGGCATCTTGCCCTTAATTCAGGATAGGCTTTTTGCCTGTCCCAGAAAAACCTTATAACTAAATAATTAGCATAACTGGCTTTTTACCCGCAACTTGTGCCACAACACGCGCGATCGCACAACTCGATTCATACCCCAAGTCTTTGAGTGCAGCCAAACAACTACTAGCTTGTGAGTCTGGAATAGAAGCTAAGAGTCCACCAGCGGTTTGTGGATCAAATAACAAAGGATAATGCGCATGACTCTCAACTTGCTCCAAGTTATCAATATAACGTGATGCTCGCAGATTTTCTGGATGCAGTGAGCTAAAAATCCCTTTTTCTGTTGTCTCCCTTGCTCCTGCCAAAACTGGGATAGCTTCTAGCTGTAACTCAATCGCCACATTGGAAGCTAACACCATCTCCATTAAGTGTCCCAGCAATCCAAAACCTGTGACATCAGTGCAAGCAGTTGCCCCATGTTCCAATAAACACGCAGCAGCAGCTTGATTTGACAGTAGCATCGACTCTACAGCATCATCAATCCAATAACCTTTAGCCTGGCGGCGCATATCAGCAGCAAACAGTGTCCCTGTTCCGAGTGCTTTGGTCAAAATCAGCACTTGTCCTGGTTGCATTCCGCCTTTGCGTAATAGTTTGTCAGGATAAGCTAAACCGTTGCAAGATAACCCAAATCCCAGTTCTGCGCCTTCGGTAGTGTGTCCGCCAATCAGAGGTGCTTGAGATTGGTTGAGTACTTTCACAGCACCGCATAATAACTGATAAAGGGTTTCTTCGACTTTAGCTGGTTCAGCGTAGGGAACGGTGGCGATCGCCAAACTACTTTGAGGAATAGCCCCCATTGCAAAAATATCGCTCAAGCAATGATTGGCGCTAATTTGTCCAAATATATATGGGTCATTTATCAAAGAACGAAAATAATCAATAGTATGTACCATCAACTGTCCTGTTGGGACTTGCACCACCGCCGCGTCATCTGGTGCATCCAAACCAATGACGATATCGGTTCTTTCTTCTCCACTCGGTTGTTCTGATTTGATACGGGACAAAACTCTCTCTAGAACTGTACTACCCACCTTTGAACCACATCCAGCACAACGCATTATCAGGGATTCGGTATTGGCGATTGGGGAGCTGGGGGTCCCCTCTGGGGATGAGGGGCAATGGAGATTGGGAAAATTCTTCCCCCAGTTTCTAGTCCCCATTTCTGGCAAATCATTGAAGCGTTCCATAAAAGAGCGGTCAATCCAGTCTTTCGAGCGCCATAGGAGTTTGTTAGGTGGTAAGGTAAACGAACCGCGTGTAGCGATCGCGCGTCCATCTCCTGTACCAATTAAACTTAAATATTGTTTCTGTGGTTTATAGGGTTTGAGGGGCTTTCCTAACAAAACTCGCTGCAAATTTTCAAACAAAGGCTTACCTTGTCTTACAGCAAACACTCCAGCTTTGGGACGAGGATGATTTACCATTGTGGCAATATCACCAGCAGCAAAGACGTGCGGGTGACACAGAGATTGCAATGTATCCTCAACCAAAATAAAACCTTGCTCATCACTCGCCAGTCCGGCTGATTTTAACCACTGGGGTGCTGATGCTTGTGTTACCCAGAAAATTGAATTGCACTCAACTGTCAACCCAGATTCACATATCACTGTATGCGGTTTGACTTGACACACACTTTCCCCAAGATGCAACTCAACACCCTTGTGAAGCAAAACTTGCTTAACTAAACCTCGCACCGACTTGTGATAATGAGGCATCAGTTCCGCTTCGCGCTGGAATAGATGAATTTCCAAAGCTTCTGTCTTGTTTCCAACCTCACTCAAGGCACCAGATAAAATCCGATGTAAATGAGCTTGCATTGACAACGCCAATTCTACGCCGCCTGCACCTCCACCCACAATTGCAATTTTCATGGGTTCTTGAGAGACGCGCCACCTCTCGTCTCTACAAATTTCCTCCCAGTGTTGTAGCAATTTAGATACAGGCTTAGCCGCAATTGTATATTCTGCTGCACCTGGTACAGATATTATGGCGGGAGTGCTACCAATATCGATTGACAGCACATCGAAAGCTACCGCAGGACGGTTAGCACAAAGAACTTTGTTGTTCTCCAAATCAAGACCAACAACTCGGTCAATATACAACTGCGCTTGAGCAAAATTCGCTAAGCGTCGTAAGTCAATATGGCATTCGTCATGACTGTAAAATCCGGCAATGTGTCCTGGTAGCATTCCAGAGTACGGTGTATCCGAACTTTCGGTAATCAACGTTAAACGTACTCCGGGTATTGGTTTCATGCCAAACATTCTTAGCACAATGGCATGGCTGTGACCGCCACCAATCAGCACTAAATCTCTAACAATCGGCTGTAAATTTTGCTGCATCTTTTGCGGTGAGGCAAATGCTTACGCTGTTTCTGCTATCAGGGTTCGGGTTACTATGTGTAACACGGTCAGCAAATCATTTATTTTCTTAACTTATTTTCTTAACTATTATATCGCTTAAGTGTTTTGCAATTTTTTATTCTATCTAACAATGCCAGTTTTGACATCATTAATCATACAAGTTACACAATATATTTTTTCTGTTTTGTTGGGTTTAATTATCTGTGTATAGAAATCGCGATCAAATCGTAAAATCCTCCAAACTCTCTTTAGTCTGTGTCATTTAGGATTTCTAAAAAAAAGTCAAGTTCACAAATCAAACAAAATCACTATATTTATCAAATCTTTATAATTTGAAGTTTCTGTAAAAACCATATATCGTAGGTGAAGTATTAACTATTACTGTCTAATATTAGGGATATTAGCTGTAGTTATTTATTGATGTCCCAGAGATCTATAAAAAATTATTGAAAGAAATAAAACCAAAAAATATTTCCTTAGAGGGTTGCGTCATTTATCAAAATCAATCAAGATAATTACTTTAAATAAAATAGAGGGATGGTAGTCAGACAACTGTTTGATGAAAAGATGGAACCTTCTCAGGGTGCACTTGATTTTGTAGAACAATTCGCAATGGAAATTGTTGCTAATTTTTGCGATTCTCCTTTGATGCCTTTAAAGGAGATACAAAGCAATATAGCGGGCAAAGATTTCCTTGAGACAAACGATTTGAAAAAGACAATGTCAGGGCGCAAACTTTTAATGATGGCAACCAACAATAAACAATTCTCTACCAAGCTACCCTATTTGTGACAGAGTTTTATGGTACTAGAATGTATCAAAAATCAATCAGATAAGTCAGTGTCTATGGGACGCATACCAAAGGCTCTCAATACTTGGAATCACAATAAATATCCTCAAATACGGGCGATATCTGTTGAAAGGCAAGCTTTTTGTCTAAGAGCAAATTCTCAAATGGGCAATGCAAAGCAACAGCAGCATCTACCGAGCTTTCGGCAGATATTGAAATTTTGAGACAAATGCTATACTCTTTTTTCCAATAATCTACGTAAAAAATCGGTGTTTTGAGGGACACAACAATTATGTCTGCTAGAAAGACAGACGTACTAAAAAATTGGTTGATAGTAATAACAGCGATGTTTACTTTATCACCTACGGTAATTTTTTTAACATTTTCCCAAAGCTCGGGGTTGTCAAACGAACAAAAAATAGAAAATAGAACTCAAGCATTATCAACGACTGCAACCTTTTTTTTGGGATTGGCAGTGATGATTCATGCATATGTGGCAGCGAAAGGAGTGGAAGCGAGTCAAAAAAGGGCGATCGCAGCTGAAAAAAGCAATGAGATTGAAACGAAGAATGCCCTCCTAGGTCAAGAACAGCTAATTGCAGAACGCTTTATGACAGCAATCACTCAGCTTGGGCATGAAAGTGTTGCAACACGCACAGGCGCAATTTACACCTTAGAAAGAGTTGCCCAAGATTGTCCCAAAGAATACTGGACAATAATGGAAATTCTGACAGCTTTTGTGCGAGAAAATGCTGCAAGTCAATTGCAAGAGGAGGAAACACAACAAACACCAGCAAGAATTCGTACAGATATTCAAGCAGCTTTGAGCGTCATCGCTAGGCGCGATGCCCAAAAAGACCAGCCAAATCAGAGAATTGATTTACGGTATGCCGACATGAGGGGGGCAGACCTGCATAAAGCAAACCTGCAACAAGCAGACTTGCGGGGATCTGACCTATGTGAAGCAGACCTACGAGAAGCCGACTTGAGTGAGGCAGATTTGGAGGGTGCTCAGTTGTGTGGGTCAATTCTGTATGAAGCCAACTTGCAATCAACCAATTTACCAGATGCAAACCTCAGTGGGGCAAACCTCAATCGGGCTTGGGCTTGTGGGGCAAACTTGCGTGCAGCCAATCTTACAGGAGCAAGTCTGCGTGGAGCTAATCTACAGGGAGCTAACTTATATAAAGCTAATTTGGCTGGGTCTAATTTCAAAGTTGCTAACTTAGAAGGGGCAAAGCTGTTTTTAGCTAATTTGCAAGGAGCAAAGCTGGGTAAAGCCAACCTGCAAGGTGCAGGTTTAATTGGGGCCAATTTGCAACAAGCAAACCTCAATGGAGCGAACCTGCAGGGTGCAAACCTCAATGCAGCTAAACTACAACACACAGAGGTGTTTTTTGCCAACTTTTCTGAAGCAAGCCTCAGAGAAGCTGACCTTGGTGGAGCAAATCTCATGGGTACGAACCTACAAATGGCAATTCTTGATCAAGCAAACCTCTGCGGCGCAAATCTAATGGGAGCCAATCTCAGTGCAACCAATATGAGCGATGTCAAACTCGAAGGGGCAATCCTCACAGGAGGAGCTACTAAATAACCAAAAAGCTAACTAAATCGAATATTCCTTAGCTTTTCGTATTTTCTTTTTCAAGCTACGGATAAATTCTCGTAGCACATCAGTCCGATTCTTTCCAGTCAGTTCACAATATTCGTCAAGCAATTCTATCTCTGCTTCCGTAGATGACCCCATGATGCGGATTGGACTGAAACATTCGCTCTCTAGCCAACCTCAGCTTGAAATTGTTGGCATGGCAGAGGATGGATATTTGGGCGTGGAAGCCGCTGTAGCCCTCCAGCCGGATGTGGTTGTCATGGATGTTGGGATGCCGCACATGGATGGAATTGCTGCTACGCAAGAAATTAAGCGAGTCTTACCGAATGTGAAGGTCGTGATGCTCACGTCCCATACCTCTCAAACTGAGGTGATTGCCGCGCTTTCCAGTGGTGCTGAAGGCTACTGTGTCAAAGGAACGAGTGGGGAGCAGTTAGTCAAAGCGATCGCTGTGGTTCATGAAGGAGCAACTTACCTAGATGCCCAAGTGGCTCAGTCTGTGATTGACCAGCTAAAACCACCTGCAAGAGCGACAAAACCCACTCCATCCATTCCGAACGGAACACTATCAGACAGGGAACTGGAGGTGCTGCGGCTGATTGTGGATGGTTGCAGCAATCCAGACATTGCCAAGGCGTTGTACCTGAGCGAACACACTGTTAAAACTTATGTGCGAGGAATCATGAATAAGCTGCTGGTGAATGACCGAGTGCAAGCGGCTGTAGTAGCGTTGCGATCAGGCTTAGTCGGATAGGTGCCTTAACTACCACCGATGATATGCAGCACGATATCCGCACAGAAATGAGACAGCATGGCGTATTCCAACCCCCACTGACAGTAGAGGAAGCCAAATGCTATCCCCAGCAGGGAGTTCAGCACCATCGTTCGGGCAATGACAATTGGGGTCAATGACCAGAGGGCAGCAGCGCTTGGCAGATGACCAACCCCAAACAGCAGGGCAGAGAGGGCGATCGCTAGCCAGAACGCAAGCCGTGAAGGTTGTTCCCCTTCTCGCAGCCCAATCTTCCAGAAAACCCAGGCAATCAGCGTCATCAAAAATAGGCGCAGTAATAGCTCCTCCGTAATCCCGCCATAAAAAGAAGCGAGTGCGCGCTTCCACAGGGCAATGTTGAGAGTTGTAGACTGTGCTGTTTGCGGCATAAAGGGTTGAAACAGGAAAGCCAGCCCAAGGATGACAAATCCTCCTAAAAAACCGCTGATCAGTGCAAAATTAATGGCACGTTTCGATAGGGCGGGTGGTTTTAACCCATAAACAAAGGCACGCGCAAAGGGGGTGTCGAGTCCTAGCGATCGCCCCAACCGTAGCCCAATCCAGCCCAGGATGAAAAGGAGAACGCCGGACTGGGTGGCGCTGGCGATCGCTAATACAGGTAACGGCACAGGCAGTGATGCAGTTGATGACTGGTTAAGTGTTGCCAGGTAAGGGAAAACAGCAAGCGTCCCCAGCGCACCGAGGACAGCCCAAAAGGCAGCGAGACGGGTGTGCTTGCTGGCGGCTTGATTGGTATGTATATTATTAACGTTCATCGTGAACTCACTACTAAACGGGCAGTGTAAACCAAAACGTAGAGCCATGACCCGGACTGCTGATCACGCCAATCTCACCACCATGCGCGGTAAGAATTTGCCGACACATATAAAGCCCTAAACCGAGACTAAGGGATTGTCGCCTGTCGGGATCACGGGTGTAAAGGTCAAAGAGGCGATCGCATTGCTGCTGAGTCATGCCAACACCATTGTCACTGACTGTACAGCGAACCCATTGGATTTTAGATTTTGGATTTTGGATTTTGGATTTCGGTTGCAGTATTCTCCCTTGTCTGCGTGTCTTCCCTTCAATCACTTCTGCACTAAACGTCAAATGCAAGCCAGGACGGTTGTATCGCAGTACATTGGAAATCAAGTTTTCGTACACCCGTCGCAGATGTAGTGGATCAGCATTCACCAATGGCAAGTCGGGCGGGATGACCTGGGTTAAGGTTGTTTGTGCTTGCCCAAAGAATGGTTGAAAATCAGTGATGATTGAATTCACTAACGTATCCAGTCTGATTGGCTGACGGTGAAGGACAATGCCATGCAACTCTGTGGAATGGGCTTGCAGCAGCGAGTTAATGAGTTCAACTTGGCGATCGCCACTGGCAATCATCTGCTCCAGTAGTTCTTGAGGAATCTTTGCATCTTCACCCGATAGCTTCAAAAAGCTTTTTAATGTCATGACCATCCCCAGCACGGGATTTCGCAAATCATGAGAAACCGCATGGAGAAACACTTGCAGTTGTTGCCGCAGGTCAAATTCCCGTTGCAAGGAACGTTCGTAGAGAAACACCCCTAGATCCGCTATAAAGCAAATCAAAACAGTATAAAAACCTCCTAGCACATACGTTGCTAAGAGTGGCACATCGGGATCTCTCAACCCCAGCAGTACCGCAACGCTGAAGTAGCCCAAAACAACTAATTGTGATATAATATGCAACCGCCATTGCACTGGAATTAGGATTGCTTGGATGGCATAAAACAGAATCCAATCACCTGCGTCAAATCGGGCTTCTCCATAAAAGGTGTCGATGATTTGAGGTGACAGCAGAACAGACCAAGCAAACAACAAAAATAACCGTTCTGGGTGAGCGCGCATACTAGGATGCTTGAGGAGCAGCAGACACAGTAGTACACTCACAATCTGAGTTCCGCTCGTCTGGACATACCTCAAGGTTCTTTCTGCACCAAATGCCATCTGTGGATTACCTAAAGCATTGAGGCTGGGAATGTTGATCGCCAGGTTGAGGATTGTCACCAACAACAACACAATCAGGACAACCCAAACCAGTAAACGAATACGGTTGAATAAAAAGCGATGTCGCCACGCCAAAAACTCCTGGGAAACGGTAGATTGTGCGGGTTGCCAGATCGCTCGAAGCGTATTGAGATAGCGAGCAAAGGACATCCTGACAGGTAAGCAAAGGTGAACACTTTTCATTATGCGTTTGCTGATGAGTTGCACACAGCGAATTGACCTAGCCATTGCTCATTTCAAACAGTGATCATTGATTTCTCGTACAGCTAGAAGGCTCTTTGATATTAGAGTCACTGGTTTCACCACTTCACCACTTCCTGCTAACGCGCCTGTTTGCTCCATCGGTCGATTCACCCGATCGGATGAATCAATCGCGCAAACCGATCGTGCGAGGTGGCAAACAAGCGACAACCATACGATTTAGTTATGACGCTGAAGACAGCGCCCGAAGCAATACGTTGGAAATCTAATTGACAGCGAAGCTAAAAGGGAATATTTCAATGAACCGCATTCAATCTCCCGTTCAATTCACTAGGTTATTAGCTGGTATGAGCCTTTTGGTAACAACACTCCTCACTTGTTTCCTAACCAGTTCTACCCAAATGGCTCAAGCAGGATCTTGTCGCACGGTTGCAAAGGACTGGGACGGCTACGTCGATGTTCGATCAGCACCCAAAGTTCGCTTTAACAATCTAACTACCATGCTGCCTAACGGCACGGAGTTAGAAGTTATCGGACGGCAAGGTGATTGGCTGGAAATCTATGCTCCAGAACCAGGATGGGTCGCCCAAAGTGAGACCAGGCGAATCTGTTCCAGGGACGGCAGAACCCGCCGAAGTAACCGAAATTACAACTACCGAGATTACGACGGCTATCGAGATTAGCTGCTAGGAGGTAGGGGAGATGCACCAAAAAATTACACCTCGTACATTACTTGTAGTAACTAGTTTATTTGCTTTCGCGGGTCTGGTTTCCTATATAGGTGCAAAGTTTGTTCTACCGTCGCTCTTTCCGTACTGGGGTATTGCACTCATCGTAGTACTGGGGGGTTGGGCAGCAACAAGTACCTGGTTGCTGCTCATTAATGACAGAGGAACGATCAGCTGGCTGGTGGTGATTATACTTGTGGCAGCAGGTGTTGCGGGTGGTATGATTCCCTGGATCGGACTTGTGGCGTTACTGCTGATCCTCCTTGCGGGTCTGGTTCTCTTTGGCACAACGTTACTGCTGTTGCTGCTCCGGTTGTGGCGGCGACATACCTCCATACGTCTGGTCCTGTTGGGTTTCGTGCCCATGCTGGCAAGCGTGATCATGCTCGCGATCGCGAACCTAATCCGACCCGGACCTCCTGCACTGCCGACTCACACTCATAGTGTGAGTGATGAACTGCGCTATATTTACGAGACCGATCAACGCGATCGCCTGACAAGCTATATCCTGTTTAATTCCACTCGCGATCAAACACGGCTCCAGCGAGTGCTTACCTTGGATCAAAAGGGGCTGATCACCGCACCTGAAGCGCAGTACCATGCAGCACTAATACTACAGCATGGGACTTGCCCAGATCATTTCGGCCATGCCTATGAACTATCCCACGCTGCTGCCCAAGCACAAGTTGCTGATGCACAATGGCTGTCACGCGCCTCCTACGATCGCTGGATGCTATCCATTGGTAAGCCACAGAAATACAACACACAATGGTTTGTTTGGCAACAAGTAACGTGTGACACGTAGTAGCAATTCGAGCTATGTCTTTCGGTATTTTGGAGAAAGTGGGAGTTTCCCCTTGGACTAGACGCTGGAGGAGATTGCGATCGCGATCTGCTGGCAGCAGCGCTTGCGCGATCGCTCAGATTTTTCCACTTTTCAAATTTGCAAGCGTGTTTTAGGTTTAGATATTTAGAAACTTTTTCGCCATCATAGGTAATCGCAAAATCCTTGATGCCCAAATGAATGCCAATAACCTTATCACCTGCGGTAACTGCAGGATAGCCGCCTTGATACTCTATCAACACAGAAGCATAGTAACCCAAGTTGCCGATTGCGCGAAGCGCACTGCCCCTTGGGCAATCGCTTAGTTTAATTGATGTTAGTTTCGGTCCGCGCAACCTAATTATTGCCTCTGTTGAGTTGATCCTAACAGAACATTATAAACTATCGGACTATTTCCGCCAGCAAGCACTAGTTCTGTTTATACTCAATCGCCCCCAAATATTTTAGAGCAAATTTTTCAGCTTCTGTTAAACCAATCACCCCAGCGATATTCATACTTTCGTAAGGTCTGGAGCTTCTTAAAGTTTTCAGGCACTCACCAGTTTTTACATCCCAAAGCTTTATTGTCTCATCTTCACTACCACTGGCTAGGGTCTTACCTTGAGGACTAAAGGCTACTGACCAAATTAACTTAGAATGTCCTGATAAGGTGCTTAAGCATCTGTTTGTGCTGATATCCCAAAGTTTTACTGTTTGATCACTACTGCCACTTGCCACCGTGCCACCATCCAAAAAGATAACTGAGTGTACGCAATTAGTATGTCCACGCAAAGTGCCAATACATTCACCTGTACTGACATTCCAGAGTTTTACTGTTTGGTCACCACTACTACTTGCGATGGTATTACCATCAGGGCTGAAGGCGACTGACCATACCCAGTCAGTATGACCATACATAGTCGCAAAGCAACGACCAGTGCTGACATCCCAAAGCCTTAGTGTTTGATCACAACTGGTACTGACCAAAGTTCCACCATCGGGACTAAAAGCGACTGACCTTACCCAGTTGCTATGTCCCTGTAGAGTTTTGAGACATTGTCCAGAGTGGACGTCCCACAACTTCACTGTTTGGTCATCACTGCTACTAGTAGTCTGCCAAGGGAACTTTGCAGGGTAGCACATCTTACTGATAAGCTACTTAAAAATCAGGAAATAGCATGGCAAAGAAGTACATTGTGGATTTGAGTGAGGACGAAGTTTCTCAGCTGCAAGCATTAATTAAAAAAGGTAAGCACAAGGCAAGAACCATCACCCGCGCAAACATTCTTCTGATGGCTTCTGAGGGAGAAACAGATCAAGCGATCGCTGCCATTGTTCGAGTCCATGTTACGACAGTGGAACGGACACGAGAGAAATTTGTCATCGGTGGGTTAGATTTTGCACTCATTGATGAACCTCATCCACCGAAGATTCGTAAACTTGAAGGAAAATCAGAAGCGTTTTTGATAGCTACAGCTTGTTCTGACGCACCGTCTGGACGGGTAAGATGGACAATGCAACTTTTGGCAGACCACTTAATAGAAGTTGGTATCGTTGATTCGATTTCAGATGAAACTGTTCGTCAGACCCTAAAAAAAACGACATTAAGCCGTGGCTGAAAGAACAGTGGTGCATTCCCGAAGTAAACGCCGAGTACGTTTTACGGATGGAAGATTTATTGGATTTATACAATGAACCATATGATCCCAAACGTCCAGTAGTCTGTTTTGATGAATGCTCATATCAACTGGTGGAAGAAGTCAGACAACCATTGCCACCTGAACCAGAGCAACCAGAACGCTATGACTTTGAATATAAACGCAATGGAACAGTAAATTTATTTGCTTATTTTCAACCTTTAGTAGGGTGGAGACATATTGAAGTAACTCAACGGCGTACAAAACACGATTTTGCAAAACAAATGAAAGATTTAGTAGATATTTATCACCGCGATGCTGATGTTATTCGTTTAGTAGTTGATAACCTTAATATTCATACTCCAGCAGCCTTGTATGAAGTTTTTGAACCTCAAGAGGCACGTCGAATTGTACAAAGATTAGAGTTCCACTACACTCCTAAACATGCAAGTTGGTTGAATCAAGTAGAGATTGAGTTATCTGTTTTATCTCGCCAATGTTTAGAGCGACGAATCCCGGATATACAAACATTATCCTCTGAAATTGCTACTTGGGAGAAACAACGCAATCTTCAACGTACAAGTGTCCATTGGCGTTTTCAAACTACAGATGCACGGAGAAAGATGGAGCGTTTATACCCGACTGTATGACCCAGCAAATTTCCCTTGGCAGACTACTAGCAAGTATATTACCTTGAGGACTGAAAGCAACTGATGTAACCCAATTGCTGTGTTCGCGCAAAGTTTTGAGACATTGACCAGTCGTGATATCCCAAAGTTTTACTGTTTGGTCCTCACCGGCACTGGCAAGTATATTACCTTGAGGACTGAAGGTAACTGATGTGACCCGATTACTGTGCCCCCACAAAGTCTTGAGGCATTCGCCAGTGCTGACATCCCACATTTTTACCGTTTGGTCACCACTACCACTTGCTAGCATAGTACCTTGAGGATTGAAGGTAAGCGACCATATTCCATTACTATAACCTTGCAAGATTCTCAGGCATTGATTCGTGCTGCTATCCCACAGCCTTACCATTTGGTCATCACCGCCGCTGGCTAGTATCGTACTTTTTGGTCTAAAAGCGACTGACCACACCCTGCTAGTATGTCCGTGTAGAGTCGTTAGGCATTCACCCGTACTAACATTCCACAGCTTCACTGTTTTGTCCTCACTGCCACTCGCAAGCTTTTGCCCATCAGAACTGAAAGCAATTGAATTTACGCACTCAGTATGACTGTGCAGAATAGTCAGGCACTTACCGTCACTGACATCCCATATTTTCACTGTTGTGTCATAACAACCACTCGCTAAAGTATGACCATCTGGACTGAAGGCGAGTGAGCGACTCCCAGTATTATTATCCTGCAAACTTTTGAGGCAAAGACCTGTGCTAGCATCCCATAACTTCACTGTTTGGTCATTACTGGCACTGGCAAGTATAGTACCTTGGGGGCTAAAGGTGACTGATGTAACCCGATGACTATGCCCCTGCAAAGTTTTCAGACATTGATAAGTACTGACATCCCACAGCTTCATTGTTTGATCCTCGCTGCTACTTGCAAGCAAGCTACCATCTAGACTGAACGCGACTGACCAAATACTACCGCTATGACCTTGCAAAGAAGCAAGGCAAAGACCTGTCTGGGTATCCCATAGCTTCACTATTGGGTCATTACCGCCACTAGCAAGAACATGACCGTCAGAACTAAAAGTAATCGGCCAAACAAAACCTGTATGTGCCTTGAAGCTGAGCAGTTGTTTACCGTCCGCAACCTGATACACGCGGATCTCACCATTAATATCCCCCGTAGCCAAGACTTTTCCATCAGGACTAAATGCCAGTGAATGAATAGCGCCGAGGGTTTCAGTAAAAATACATTTATCTAGATTGGCGTGAGCAAAATTTGCATTGTGCAATTTCACATTTCGCAAATCTGCTTGCCAAATGGTCAAATGAGAAAAATCATAGCCAGTTAGATCAGTTTCCAAATGCCTTAGCAAGCCAGAATTGAGTGAACGAGAGCTAAACGTACTTGGTTTAATGGCGCAAGGAATGAGTAATTTAGAAATTGGCACCGCTTTGAGTATCAGTGAAAGCACCGTTAAATCTCACGTTAATCGAATTTTTAGTAAATTGGGAGTCAACGATCGCACTCAAGCGGTGATTGTTGCCGTTAAACGAGGGATTGTCAGTTTGTAAGCAAGCCTTACCTAATTCGGAGAGAAGGCTCCCGCCATAATCTTTGATTTGGCGGTGAGATGAATCGAGGGTTAAAACCGCCACGTTCTTCGACGCCCTGCGAAGCGGGGGAGCAGAACAGTGGCTGTTTTAACAATCTCTGTGCTATGATTACGCTATAAAGTTGAGCGTAAGAATGCTGGTATTCGAGGCAAAGCTCGTTGGAACGAACGAGCAGTATGGAAAGCTGGATGAAGCTATCCGTACTGCCCGATTTATTCGTAACAGTTGCCTGAGACATTGGATGGATAACAAGGACATTGACAAGTACGATTTGAGCGCATATTGTGCAGTGCTTGCTAGAGATTTCCGGTTTGCCAAGAATCTCAATTCTATGGCTCGTCAGGCTAGTGCTGAACGAGCTTGGGCAGCAATATCTCGTTTCTACGACAACTGCAAGAAAGCAAAACCAGGCAAGAAAGGATACCCACGCTTCAAAAAAGAACAGACACACGGCAGTGTTGAGTACAAGACAAGTGGCTGGCGACTTTCTGAAGATAGACGGTGTATCACCTTTTCTGATGGATTTGAAGCGGGAACCTTCAAAATGTGGGGAACCCGTGACTTGCACTTCTATCAGTTGAAACAGATTAAGCGTGTCCGAGTTGTTCGCCGAGCAGATGGGTACTACGTACAATTTTGTGTTGACCAGGAACGTTTGGAGAAGCGGGAACCAACCGCTCATAATGTCGGTATTGATGTTGGGTTGAACCACTTCTACACCGATTCTGACGGGCAGACTGTTGCCAATCCGCGTCACCTGCGTAAGTCTGAAAAGTCTTTGAAACGGTTGCAACGTCGTTTGTCTAAGACTAAGAAGGGTTCTAAAAATAGAGCCAAGTTTAGAAATAAACTTGCTCGCAAGCATCTTAAGGTAAGTCGCCAGCGTAAAGACTTTGCTGTGAAGACGGCAAGGTGCGTAGTGATGTCTAACGACCTCGTGGCGTATGAGGACTTGAAGGTGCGGAATATGGTGAGGAATAGACACCTCGCCAAATCGATATCTGATGCAGCGTGGACTCAATTCCGAGAATGGGTTGAGTACTTTGGGAAAGTGTTTGGTGTGGTCACGGTTGCCGTTCCACCTCACTACACATCCCAGAATTGTTCCAATTGTGGGAAAGTCGTCAAGAAGTCTCTTAGTACCAGGACGCATACTTGTCATCATTGTGGGCATACCCAAGATAGAGATTGGAACGCTGCACGAAACATACTTGAGAGAGGACTCCGTACCGTGGGGCACACGGGAACGTTAATCGCCTCTGGAGACATCGACCTCTGCGCGGATGGGGAAACTCCTCCGGGTAAGCCGAGTCGCGGAAAGAGGAAACCCAAGAAGTGATTCTTGGAATCCCCCGCTGTAACGGTACTCCGTTCAGCGGCGGGAGGATGTCAATAAGGCTTGAATTTGAATTCCAACTCAAGTTGGAGCCAACCTTCCATATCCAATCCCAGAAGGATTTATTGTTAAACAGCTAAGAATCATCCGTAAAGCATTACGATGGGAAGCTCTGATTACATGTGTTTTATGCCAGTGCTGGGATTACCGTTGCAACTCTTCTTATTTTTAAGTATTTTCGCTCTTGCTTAGGAGCGTGATTTGAGCTAATCATTTACCATTGGCAATAATATTACATCGAACCCATCACAACGCCCCAGAAATAATCCTCGAATGGTTCCTCATCCAGGTCAATATGATATTTTCTCGCCCAAGAGTAAACATCCAAGCTGATGCGTCCCCTTTCTTTGTCTAACCAATCACCCCGTTGAATGGAAATATTTCCAAGTAAGGTAATCCAGTGATTGGGGTAAGGTAAAAGGGGTTTGTTGCCAGTGCCTAGTAAACCTGAGGCGGTAATTAAAGCGAAAACCACACCACCAGAGGCAATAACTGCTGCAGCTTCATTTAAAACCTCGAATTCGCCGTATAGGTAAGTAGGAATGTGCTTTACTTTCCGATAACCTAGTATCTCCCGTGTCCAGCCTTTCATCTCCCAGGATTTGGTCATACCTGCCAAATTTCTCAGTATATCCGGACCGTCTGGTTCAACAGAAAAAAGTAGGTTTTCTGAATCCCGTAGCGTTGCCAAAATCATCCAATCGGCTTGCCCCATTCGTAGTCTGCCTCGGCTTTGACGCAATCTATACAATGTTTCAATGCGCCTGGTTTGCCCTTGAAAACTACCAGTTTCAAACAAACTACGGCAAATTTGCACGTAGCGCAGCGGCTGTTTGCGAACTAACTCAAATAAAATCGATGCAGGACCGCAAAATGGTTGTTGACCTTGGTTGACTTGAAAGGGGTCATTCAGGCGGATTTTCATGTCCGCCAGCACTTGGTTTTTATCTAAACTTGACCAAGCGCTGGGCGTGTTGGATTTTTCAAAGTCTGCTAGTGCAGAAGCGACAGGTGGATCTAATGTTGGGGAATTCATGGATTGAGTAGATGGGTAGAAATAAAAGTACGTGATGACCGTGATGGTAACGCAGCACTGAAGATAAGGAATGAAGGTATTCGGATATTATCTATGGACTTGGGAACCCCGTTCTTGCCGTGCCGAGGCGCAGTAAGACCAATAAGCCGAAAGGTGGACGGGCATCTGTCAATGAAGCCGGAAGCCTACACTCACCCGTGAGGGGAGTGTAGCTAGTTCACATTCCCATATCGTTCTATTTTCCAACACTATCGTATCAGCCACTTTCGATAGCCTGAGCTAACGGAGCCTCAGTACAGATTCACGAGCGTTATTCTTGTCGGTCTTACCAACCGCCTCCATGAGCGTGAATGGCTTTACTACTCAGGTTGGGCATTTAACCTTCTAGCTATGAAACTTTGTGATTGCTCACAAAGCTCCTTTAGGCGGTTACAGGCTTTGGATACTAACCTGGGAACTTTCTGGGGGTTCCACTCTCCTGTGCGACTTCGGGTCGCACGTACGATTGCTCATTTCACCCCAACATCGCAAACTCTGGTTCTCAAAATCTAAAATTTTTATTAAATATCTCTTAAGTGTCTTAACTGTCTTAACTGTCCTTTTGTCCCTTCCACGTCCGTGCTAACTTACTTTAAGTCTTTGTACTTAGCTATAAAGAATTATGAGTGTAGAAACTCTTAATCCAAGCAATTTTGAAATCGAAGTGTCAAAGTCTGACAAGCCTGTAATTGTAATAAGGATAAGCACTTTCAGATAGTTTGATTTCTCAGAGGAAAAAGGAAAAACCATGAATTTATTACGCAAACCTTCCCAAGTGAGAAATGGCAGCAGCGGTTTTGATTTGAATCTAGTCGGCTTTATATAGCTGGCTCTCATCAACTTCTGGACAAAGCGGCTGTTGAATATCATATGAACATATTTATGTCAAGTGCTCAGCCAGCAGTTTTTTAAAGAGAAACAACCAGAAAGTTGAACCATTTTGTAACCAAAGGTGAATGTATGGCAGAACTGAATTTCACAATATACGCACAAGAAAATACTAACTGGTGCTGGGCTGCTTGTTCGTATAGCGTTGCCAAGTTTTATGACCCAGCAACTTCTTGGACGCAACCCACAATTGTCAATGCAGAATTGGGGCGCACAGATTGCGAAACTAATGGTTCCTCTTCTGCTTGCAATCAAGTTTGGTATTTACACAAAGCGCTTGAAAGAGTAGGGTACTTCTATAAATGGTACCCTGGTCAACCTACTCTGGCGGCTGTCGAAGAAGAACTCAGTAATCAAACCCCTTTAGGTGCGCGGATTGGTTGGTACGGTGGTGGCGGTCACTTCGTGGTGCTGTCAGGTGCCGACAATTCTACTGGGTACGTTACAGTCAAAGATCCTTGGGGTGGGGCTACCAAGAAGATGACCTGGGACACGTTCCGCAATGCCTACGAAAACAGCGGCCGACTGACGGAGTATTTGGAGACTAAACAATAAACTTGGTCATGCAAATTAGGAGAAAAGATCATGCCAGTCAAACTTAAACAACCACCAGCTAAATCGCAACAAGCCTTAGTCGAAGGACTCAACAAATTACCTCCTGGACTAGCACGTTCCAAAAAAGGTCGTTCTTTTGCCGAAAGTGCGAGTAACTTTAAACCAGGCTCACCTAACCTAGTACAACACCCTGTCTACACTGTGGGTTTGCAAGAATTAGCACAGAGCGGTTTAGCCAATGCTAAACAAATTAGTTGGCGTTATGTGTACCCGAAACGCAACAACACTGATGATGAATTCGCAGTGGAAATCGCGACAGATGAGACTGGACAAAACCATGCCTTCTTGAATACGGAAGAAGGGGAATTTGTACCAGGGACAATATCAGCCTTCAAAAAAGCTGAGCGTCTAGAGCGGTCAAAAAAACACGATTACGAATTGCGGGTGTTAAAAGTTCCTGGTATTTATCTGTTTGCTTTGTGGCTCAAAGACGAGCAAGGCAATAATGACATCTTTATCCCACTCATTGAGGCTAGCCCACACTTGGTAGCTAAAGAAGAGTACTCTAAGGAAGAGTTTGAGAGAATCTTACGCCAAGATGCTCAACAGCAATTGCAAGCACAACAGCAATTGCAATTCCCTGAACCAACTGACGGTGATACACCACCGCTAGGAGGGTCTCTGACATAATGCACTTTGAGCTACGAGGAAGCGATTCTCTCATCCCAAATTTAGCTAAATTCTTCCGATGGTAGCACAAAGTCCAAACTGTAAGGTACTCCTGACGCCGAGGCTTTGCCTACGGCGCGGGATTTTTTGGTTTAAGCTTAACTCAAGGAAACATTGGGAGCATTTGATTGTCTAAAGTCTGTGAGTGCAGAGGCGACAAATGAACCTAAGCTTGGGAAATTCATTGACAGAATTTTTCCACGCAGCGAACAAACATCTCTACACCCATCGGCAAGACGGTTTCATCAAAATCAAACCGGGGATGATGATGAGGATACGCCAAGCCTTTCTCAGGATTCGCGGAACCAAGGAAGAAATAGCAACCAGGAACCTCTTGTAAGAAGTAAGACATATCTTCGCCGCCCATTGTTTGGCATTCAGGAACAACACCCACAGGCGTTTCTACCACTTCTTGGGCGACTGAGCGTACCAGTTCGGCTATGGTAGCATCATTGATCACTGGTGGGTAAAGTGACCAATAATCCAAGTCATACCTTGCGCCATGACTTTGACAGATTCCTGCAATAATTTGCTCGACTCGCTGGTGGAACAAGCCTTTCAATTCTGGATTAAAATAGCGTACTGTACCACGCATCCAGGCTGTATCAGCAATCACGTTCTCTGCTGTTCCAGCATGCAATTCACCGACTGTCACTACTGCTGAATCAATCGGATTGACATTACGAGCAACAATGGTTTGCAAAGCATTGATAATTTGTGCAGCAACCACAATCGAATCAATGGTTTGATGAGGCATTGCACCGTGTCCACCTTTGCCCAAAACTGTGCATCGGAATAACTCTACAGCTGCCATCAATGCACCAGCGCGGACACCTATCGTCCCTAAAGGTAGATTATTCCAAAGGTGCAAACCGATAATTGCGTCAACATCGGGGTTTTTCAACACCCCAGCTTCGATCATCGGCTTTGCGCCTCCTGGTCCTTCTTCCGCTGGTTGAAAGATAATTTTGACAGTACCACCAAAAGTGTCTCGATTCTGCTGGAGATAGTATGCTGTCCCTAGGGCGATCGCTGTATGTCCGTCATGCCCACAAGCGTGCATGACTCCATCGTGTTGTGAACAGTAGGGCACCTCGTTGAGTTCTTGAATAGGCAAAGCATCCATATCTGCCCGAATTGCCAACACTTTTTGAGTGCTGTTGTTACCCCGAATCGTGGCGACAATGCCAGTTTGGGCAATGCCAGTTTGATGCTCAATTCCCCATTCTTGCAATTTCTGCGAGACAAACTGGGCGGTTAGTTTTTCTTGGAAACCCAATTCTGGTTTTTGATGCAACCCCCGCCGCCACTCCACAAGTTGTGGTTGCAGTGAACGGATGGAGAGTCGGACGCGAGATAAATCAACAGAAGAGGGATTTGGGAATGTAGAAACCATGTCTCACATTTTTTAAATTTAAATGACGGCTGAGTATTTTTATTTTTACGCTTTAAACTTTTGCAAAAGGTAGCAATCGTTCTAAATCTAAATTTGATGCGATTTGTGCCATTTTTTCCAAATCAGTTAGATTATCCTGATACGGTAAGCAGCCCAAAACTGGAATGTAAGTCAGCGATTCTATCAACTCTATTGGTGTCCAGTCAGCAATTTCTTCATTTGTTCGAGGTTGAACGCAGTTGAGAATAATGCCTTTCAAATTAACTCGTAATTGTCGTGCTAATGCGACATTCGCGACTGCTTGGGCTATTCCACCCAATCTGACTGGTACAACCAACACTGTGGGTAAGTGCCATTCTCCTGCTAAGTCAGCGACTGTAAGTTCATTCGTGACTGGTGAACCTAATCCTCCTAAAGCTTCTACTAATAGAAAATCACGGCGCTGACGCAAAGCTGTAAAAGTTTGCCACACTTTTGCTAAATCTATAGTTTTATTTTCTTTTGCTGCGGCAATGGGAGGGGCTAGGGGTGCTTGAAAATATAAAGGTGTCAGTTCTTCAGGAGATTGGTCTAAAGAAAATAATTTTTGATACCACTCAGCATCGCCTTCTCCCGACTGCATCAGTTTCATAATTCCCAAGCTGCGGGAAGAATGATATTTTTGCCAGTAGGCTGCCAAAGCTGTCGTTAAAACAGTTTTACCAACCTCTGTATCCGTTCCTGTAACCAGCAGTGCGTTCAACAGTTTATCAGTCATTAGTTATTAGTCATTAGTGGGTAATAACTAATTTTTAACAGTAACTATGATAAATCGCTTATCATTCCATACTATGGAAATTTAGCATAAATTTAATGTACTTTTTGCATCAAGCTCTACAGCCTTGGCGGCGTACCTGTTTGACCAGGAACAGGGTTGGGTGTTTCACTGGCAGGTGGGTTATTTTGTTGCTCAATCGGAGGAACTGTGGACGGCTGTTCTGTAGGTGTGGGTGAAGGTAAGATGTCTGTGGGTGTGGGTGAAGGTGGGGTTTCTGTAGGTGTGGGTGAAGGTGGGATTTCTGTGGGTGTAGGTGAAGGTGGGGTTTCTGTGGGTGTAGGTTGGACGGGGTTTTCTAATCCAACACTAAAACTGTAATTGCTTTGAGGAAGTTCTGGGACAGGACGTACCTGAATCGTGTATCTACCAGTAAAAGGCAATGTTCCTTGGTAAAATGAAAACTCTCTAGCAGCATTGTCAATTGGTTCTTGATTTGGAGCCAAAACTGACAGCAAAACACTGCCTTTTTGGGCAAGCAATACAGTTAACTGTTGCCCTTCTTCACCAGAAAAGGTGTACTTAATTGTTTGATTAGCTTTGAGAGTCCCCTCAACGTTAGCAGTGTTAGATGTTCCAAAATTTAGACGCTTGCTATAGACAACAGGTTCATTGTTGGTAGGTATGGGTGTAGGTGTGGGTGTAGGTGTGGATGTGGGTGTAGGTGTTAACGTAGTTTCACCAGGAATCACAGGTGAAGGGAAAGTTTGCGGCTGTGTTGATGCTGTTTCTGGTGTTGCTTGTGACTTATTGCGGATGGACATCACCACCGCCCAAGAACCAACTCCAGCGACAAGAATAACAATAATGGTGATTCCTAAAAGTGCCAAAGGATTATCTAAAACTGAACGGTTGGTTTGTTGTGGAATGACTGGCTTAGGTTTGTTGGGAGTAGATGGTTGTACTGATGGTTGTACTTGATCAGGGCGGCGACCAACGGCAATTGTTTGTACATTGGAAAGATTAGGAGTTGAAACGTTGGGTTGTTGGGGAGCTTGTAATGCTTGTAATACATCAGTAGCATTTTGATAGCGATCGCCCGGTTTTGCATTTAACATCCGATTCAACACAGAGGCAAATTGTGGATTGACACTCACCCAGCGTTGCCAATTCCAAGTAAGATGGTGTTCATCGAATAAATCTTGAGGTTCTTTCCCAGTCAGCAACACGATTGCTGTCACGGCTAGTGCATACAAATCACTGCTAGGATATGCTCGACCTGTCTGGATTTGCTCACTAGGGGCATAACCATATTTTCCTACAGTGGTGACAGGCGTTGTCTTATCTGGAGACTTTAACTTCGTTGCCAGTTCTTTGACTACCCCAAAGTCGATTAACACTGGTAAATTGTCCCTGTCTCGCAGAATAATATTATCTGGTGCGATATCCCGGTGAATAATTCCTTGGCTGTGAAGATACTCCAACACTGGTAATAAAGAGCGTATAAGTTGCAGCACTTCTTCTTCTGTAAATGCACCACCAGAGGCTTTGCGCTCATCGAATAAAGTACGATACGTTTTTCCGGCAACATAATCTTGTACCAAAAACAAGCGCTGGTCTTGTTCAAATCTCTCCCGGAATTGAGGCACTTGTGGGTGTTTTATTTGATACAAAATTGCGGCTTCTCGCTCAAACAGTTCTTTTGCCTTCTCCCAAGCGTAACCCCCCGTTACTGTCGGAATTAATTCCTTAATGGCACAAAGTTCGTTAAAGCGTCTTTGGTCTTGAGCGAGATAGGTTCTACCAAATCCGCCCTGACCCAGAATTTGAGTGATCCGGTAACGGTTTTGCAAAACAGTGTCAGCTGTAATGGGTGGTTGCATCGTCAATCAATTGAGTGTAATAGCAACAGAGGAGGACTTCACTAGGATACGGATAGTTTCCAGACCGACACCGTAGATAGAAGTTTATATATTTATAGCGATTTTCAATTGGATCGAACACACTCACCTATTTGCGCTGCGGAGGCTGCCACTGTACCTGAAAGCTCAGTGGTGAGACGGCAGGCGCGGGACTGTCGGGAAACCCGCAAGGGCGGACTGCCTCAGGAATTGCGGGCTTCGCCGTGAGCTCAGCCGAACGGTTAAAAACGAAACCCCCCCTGACCAATTTCTTGCCCTGGACAGGGAAAGGGGGCGGGATCTTATACCAATTCAAAATTCACTCGTTCCCAGGCTCCAGCCTGGGAACGCCGTCATGAGAGGCAAGAGCCTCTCGTGTTTGGAGGAGGCAGGGGCTAGGCTGTTGACTCTGAGGGTTTTGAGGTGATAATTTCTCACGCAAAATCTATGTCTCAACGCATAAGGATGAAAGCCTTATTAAATAAGAGTTTCGTCTAGGGATTTCCAAAAAATAAATTATTCATCTTGTGAGGTGAGCATCGGGTGCCCGCCCTCGATCTGAACAGGCGAGACGCCCGTTCCACAATAGATTAGATTTTTGGATACTTTTTTATTTGGAAGTCCCCTAACAATTGACCGCATAAAACCTGGATGAAAAATTTTCGGCTAATTGCCCACAAAATCAACACCCTAGGCAGGAGCCTCCAAAAAAAAGCATTCCCAGGCAAAACCTGGGAACGAGGGAGGGGACTTACGGCGAATTAGTTAAGACGCTCCCCATAAATAGAATTTAGGGGCTTGCGCCCTTCGATATTCGGTGATATTGAAAAAGCCTGCTTAGGCAGGCTTTGTTTGCATAACCCCACTCCATAAGGGTGAGGGTTGCTATATGACTAATTTTAGAAAGTGAAGGTGGTACGCAGTGTACCTACATAAATGGTGTCGTTGTTGTCATTGTGTTCTGGGTTCAAGATGACTAGTACACCAGGGGTGACAGCAATATTGTCACTCAGTTGCAGTTTGTACAGCGCCTCTAGGTGATATGAGGTGTCCCTATCTTGACGACGAATGCCATTTGCTTGGACGAAATCGTTGCCAGTCGCTTTGGGTGGTTGACCAAAGATAAAAGCAAGCACGCTACCTTGTCTGCCAAAGTCTCTGAAAGAGAGGGTAGCAGCATAGGTCTCAAAGTATGCATTATTACCACTTGCAGCCCCCTTACCTTGTGCCTCACTGTAACCATACCAACCACCAATGGTAATTTTGGGTCCTAGTCTCAAGGCGGCTTCTACGGCGTAGTGGTCAGAACTCAGAGCAGCACCATTGAAGGGGTTATTGGCATACTGACTACCGGTGGAGTCAAAGAGGCTAATAGTACCACCACCAGCAGGACCTCCTGTATTCTGATAGGTATGAGCGTAGGTCAAACCGATGTTGAACGCTTGATTGGGCTGGAAGGCTATCTGACCGATCGCTGAATAACCACCATCGAACAGACCTGAGCCATCGTTAGGGTTATTCGCTCTGTTCGATAAATAACCCGCTGACACAGTGATAGGTCCTTTGGGATTCAAGTTAATTGTCGCACCTGAACCGCCATTACCTTGGCGGTAAATCGGGTTAAAACGACCAAAGCGGGAGATAGCACCTCTACCAGAGCTCGCGAGGTCGGGGTTGAAGGTGTTGATGTTCTCGTAGAACTCACCACCAAATGCATCAATCTTGATGCGTATAGCCTCACTTAAGTTAAATGCATAGTTGAGTTTGTCAATCTCAATGTCGTTGGCACCTACACTAGCACTTCGACCAGGACCAGTTCCGCTATCCCCGTCAAATCCCAAGCGGGTCATGTTAGTACCCGTTACGTTTGTACCGTATGGGGTAGTATTGCGAGCCTGCAAACGGGTTTGCAACTGGTCTGTACCAAAGAAGCTCGTGTTCAAGTTCAAACGAACTCGGTTAGAAAAAATGGTGTTGGAATTCAAGTCTTGAGCTGTTGCTGGGTTTACACCAGAAGGAACAGCCCGATCATCGCTACCAAAGATATCAGATATGTTGAATATTGCTTCCCCAACTAGTTTTGTGGTAGTGGAGAATTGATTTGCTTCCAACTCAGCAGTACGAGCTTCTAAAGCATCGACACGACCGCGCAGGGTAGCCAATTCCGCAGAGAATTCTTCTTGCAAACGCTGCAAGGTAGCTAAGTCTTCTTTTCTTACCAAATCAGCGGTAGCTGTTGCAATCAGTTCGTTCACCCGATCCAAACAAGCATTCAAACCAGCGGCAAACTCATAACGGGTCAAAGCACGGTTCCCGCGGTAAGTCCCATTGGGATAACCAGCAATACAACCGTAGCGCTCTACCAGAGACTGCAATGCTTGGAATGCCCAGTCTGTTGGTTGTACGTCGGAAAACTGAGAAACAGATGTTACTTGACCGAGGTTGTCAGATTGTGCCGTCAACTGGGACACGGAAGTCACCTGTTCGTTGACTTCAGAAGCCATAGCGCTATTTGCTGCGAAAAATGTGGCGGCGACAACAACTGGGCTCAGCTTGAAAAAGTTTTTAGCCTTAAATAATTTCTTCATGATTTATGTCTCACTCACACCTACCGACTTAATCATGGTAGAATTCCCTGAAGTACATAGTTTTTTTGGGAATTTACTAATGATTTTCTGTCAGAATTGTACCAGATGTGAGTGGTGATTAAAACAAGTTAATCACCACTTATTTTTCATGATGGCTATTTGCATCCTTTGTTTGATAGACGCAGAATAATGCGACGTTTGTGACGTACAAGGGTTCCTTCTTCCTCAAACTGCTGGAGCAGTCGAGTTACGGTTACCCTTGTTGTATTTAGCACCTCTGCCATTTCTTGATGAGTCACATTGAGGTCGATGAGCTTTCCTTGCTCCACGTCGCGACCGAACTTTTCACTAAGCCAGACCAAAAATTGCCATAAGCGCAAGGACATTGGCTTACGGTGTACAATGCTCAATAATTCTTCTGCCTGTTGGATGTGAGACAATAGAGCCTCGACATCCTGATTCCACAAATGAGGCGGTACGACACTCACTTCGACGCTAGTCAGGCATTCAATTTGATAAGGCTTGACTTTGGACAAAGGATAACCAACCAAATCCCCAGTTCCCCAATAACCCAAAGTGATAAACGTTCCGTCTTCACTCCAGGTTAATGTGCGAACTGCTCCGCGCTCAATCCGCCAGAGTACGTCATTCCGCGCCGGAATAATTTCGCGTCGCGTCAGCAGTCGTTGCGGCAATTGTCCAGTAGAGGAAGAATGATGAGACTGGGCAGAATTTTGAGAACGACTTGTGGAATACATCATGATATTTTGTAGACTAAAACTAATTAAGTGCTCAATTTCGAGGTTGTGGTCGCCATCTGGGGTAGTTGGCATCAGATGTTGCCTCATGGCGAAATTGGTTCAGTGAATTACACTGGCGCTTTTTGCCATCAAGCTAAGCCATAAGGTAGATTTCAGCACTTGGAAGACTTTGGTAGCTTAAGAACACCATTAGGCTGGTTGACTAAAATAGTAAAAGTGGGTTAATAACTAACAATTCAGACTCTATGATTGCTGTAAACACGCTAACCAGTGGAAAACTTGAGTTGACGGTAGGTATGTAAGAACAAGTCATAGGGTTAACTAGTGTTCAGAGCATACTGTTGTTGTCTGATATGAATGTTGTCTGATATGAAATCATTTTCGTGTAAAGTTGATGCCTTGTGTTATTTTTATTTCTAAAGATTTATTGAGAAATGATCTAAAAAGCAAAAACGCGTGTATAAAAAGTAATTCTTTCAGTAGAGAAAAAGAAAGATAGATAACATAATATAATAACATTTTTCAGTTTTTTTGTCAAGTCAATTGGGATTTTGATATAGCAACAACTGCTGGTTTGGGCGGTTCATCAGGATTTTTGCTGGGCCAATTGGAACCAATAGGAACCTGACGAGATTGTAAAAATTCTTCACCTGTCGTAGTCGTGATCAGAAATTCTCTGGTTTCAGAAGCCTGGTTTTTACGAATTCCATTGGCTTCTCCAGGATGCTGTATAGAAAGAAACATAGTCTGCTGATCTGGAGCGAAGCAAGGTCCTGTGGTTTCGCATTCCATTGGTCCGAGACTAAAGAGAAAAGCTTTACCTGCATCCTCCCCGCTTGTGGGGATGTACCAAAGGGCGTTGTTACCAAACAAACCAGATAGATTTGCTGGTTTTCCCTTGTCATTTGTGCGGCTTTTGACAGATTTATTCATTTTGCTAGTGGACATATCTGTTACCATCCAGACATTACCGTTGTTATCTAGCAGTAAATTATCCGGATTAGCAAAACCCAAACCACCCACAGATGGCTCACCGCCAGTTGCTACCATTTGCCAGCGAAAGGTATTTGCGGCTGGATTGTTACCGTGTTCTGTTAGGCGCATCACCCAGCCATACTCGTAGGGAGTTTCGTCTTTGGGACCTTTGAATACTCGTATATCTGGACCACCTTCATTGTCGGGAGAACCAGAGGTGAAACTAATGTACAAGTCGCCATTAGGAGCAATTTCTGTATCTTCAGGACGAGCTGTGCAGGTTGCACCAGCAGCATTGGCGGCATAATGGGCGTCAATGAGAATGGCACCTTGTTGTTCTTCTGGGTTTCCAATGTAAAGGTCGCCCAGTTTTTTGAACCTTTGCTTGTACTGAGCAATTTCCTCGTCCTTACTCACTTCAAAATCACCGCCTTCGACACGCGGGGGTAACGGCTGGAAACTTTGTCTTCCTTTTTCTTGAGCTTTTGCAGGACCTTTGGGCAAACGAATCAGGTTTCCAGCAATTGTGCTAGGAAGGTCTGGATTGATTGGTGTGTCAGCTTTTAAAGGTATCCAACGACCTGTACCATCGGGGTTGAATTTTGCAACGTAGAGCATTCCTTGGGAAAGTAACCGGGAATTCGCTTTGTCTTTAGGGTCGTTCACCTGATCGCGGCTGACAAATTTGTAAATGTGTCCGCCTCGGCGATCGCATCCTGAATAAAAAGCTAATGGTTTCCCCGCCTCTACACGGACACCCACCGCTTCATGATGATAGCGTCCTAACCAGGTATGTTTGGTTCCGTAGTCGTTGGGATTAGCGGGATCGACTTCGACGATCCAACCATATTTATTTCCTGCTAATCCAAAAACGTTACCTTGTCCGAAGAGTTCCTCATCACCTAAACCGAAAGGTCGCTGACCGGGGTCAAACGACGTGCCATCAGCATACACTGGTTCTGGGACTTGTGCCTGAAAGTTTTCTTCAGCGCTGAGGACTGTACCCCAAGGTGTGGTTCCACCAGCACAGTTACCATAAGAACCAATGATGCGATCGCCTAACTTATCTATATATCCCAATCCCTGCTGCTTGCGAAAAACCGCTACCGCAGGTCCAGTTGATTTAAGATAACGCCCATCTTCTAAACCAGAGATACCACTAATTCGTCTATCTGCTTTGGAACTGGTACGTTCCCACTTTCCGTCGGCTGTTTTGCGAATGGAAATAACACCTAATCCTTGGTCTAGCAGTGCTTCTTTGCTAATCTCGCGTATTTTCGCTTTTATCGGGTCTGAGTCTGGCAAAGAAAAGGCGTTTATCTCGTTTTTTCCTGATTTCTTTTCTTTCAGCGCTGCTTTTACCTCATCAAACGGCAGTGATTTCCCAATCACCTGTTCGTAAGTTTGCATCCAAGGTATGGCGCTGATGTATTCAAAGTTTACTGACAGATACCCTTCATTGTTACCAGTTGGGACGAAAGACAGATAGTCGTTGTTGTAACCGAAACGAGAATCACCGACTTTATCACCCCATGCAGCAATCACTTGGTACTGATATCCTTGTGGCAAGACCAAATCATCCCGCACTTCATAGGCACTATATTGCTCTTTTTGCTGTTCGGGTCGCAACCCAGGTGTTTCTAGGGGAATCGGACCTTGAATGGGTTGAAATGCAAATGCTGCCTTCACTTCTTTTGTGGTAGGTTGCACTGCGATTTTTTTTTCGCATCCTACTAAAGAATTGAGCGCTACTGCACCTGCGCTGCTTCCCAGCAACAACAGGAAATCCCGACGTGTGATGCTCATCTGGTTTATCGATTACACTGAAGCCATCTGTTGGATAGCTCACAACTTTCACCTGGTCATTGCCTAATCTAAGCGGGAAAGTTTAAGAATAGGTAAGTTTTTTGTAAAAATTTTGTTAAATAATGAATATTTAAGCCAAAGATAATGTAGTGTCTTTCTATTTTCAAATTAACAAGGAACAGGTTACAAGGAAGAAGGTCTTCTTTCTGACCAAGCGGGGGAAACATCACACGCCTGTTGAAAATTCGCGGTCTATAATTGTGTCTGTGATCCGCTACTAATTGCCTTCTTCGTTCTTTCTTCCATCTTCTTCCTTGGGCTTTAACTTACGGGGAGTTTGAGGGGCGGTAAGTCCCGCGCTGTACATGCAAGGTCAGCGTCGGGATACACGGATCCCTCATGCCAATATTGGGGACTCGATGTCCGCAATATTGGTATTTAGAATCTCGACTTTTCCTGTTAATATGGTTTTCGTTGATAAAAACCTGATTCATGAGCCTAGTTCTGAACTACACCTACCGACTATATCCAGATGCTGAGCAAGAAGCTAAGCTTCTTGACTGGCTAGAGATATGTCGTGGTAGTTACAACTATGCTCTGGGAGAAATCAAAGATTGGTGTAATTCACGCAAGTGTGCAGTAGATCGTTGTTCTGTGTCGTCAGAATATATCATTGCCGCCGATGCTCCATTTCCTGGATACTATCGGCAACAAAATGCCCTGCCTCAGGCAAAGAAAGAATATCCAAGGCTTGGTGAAGTTCCATCACAAGTATTGCAAACCACCATCAGGCGACTTCACGATGCTTGGGAATTCTTTCAAAAACGAGGATTTGGCTTTCCAAGATTCAAAAAGTACGGGCAACTCAAATCAATCTTGTTTCCTCAGATAGCTCCCGATGCTATTACTGGGTGGCAGGTCAAGATTCCTAAATTAGGATTAGTACGCATTAACTTACATCGACCAATCCCAGAAGAATTTGTTGTTAAACAGCTAAGAATCATCCGTAAAGCAGTACGATGGGAAGCTGTGATCACAATTGAATCCGATGTAAAAATCCCTACTGTTCAACCACATGGTCGAGCGGTGGGGATTGATCTAGGGCTTAATAAATTCTTGACAACGTCTGAGCGAGAATTCATCGGTAGACCCAGGTTCTTTGTAGACAAGCAAAGGAAGCTGAAATTGCTCCAACGCCGATTATCTAGAAAGACGAAACGGTCTGCAAATTACGAGAAAGCTCGCTCTAAGGTTGCCAAGCATCACAACAATACAGCCTTCTCACGCAAAAACTACCACTACAAGACGGCACACCATCTGTGTTCCGACAAGCAAGTAGGGATGATATTTGCTGAAGATTTGAATTTGAAAGCAATGAGTCGAGGAATGTTGTGTAAACATACTCTCGACGCTGCTTTTGGACAGTTCTTGAATATCCTTGAATTTGTGTGCTGGAAAAAGGGTGTATTCTTTGCGAAGGTTAATCCGAATGGCACGTCTCAGACTTGTCCAATGTGTTTGGAGGAAACTGGAAAAAAAGACTTATCGCAACGAATACACGAATGTTACTTTTGTGGCTATAAAACAGACAGAGATCACGCTGCTGCTGAAGTAGTGCGACAACGTGGTCTTGAGCTTATTAGTACGCAGGGACTCTGCGGAATGGAAACTGCCTGTGCAGTCGGTCTGCCGGGGGTGGAGGAAACTTCATCTAGGTCAGAGGCGAAATCTGACTCTCGTAAGGGAGGCAGAAGAACCAGGAATGCCCAACCGTAAGATTGGGAAGCCCGCGCTGTACCGTAAGGTCAGCGTCGGGAAGATGTCACTAATATGCAATACGTATTGCCTTTAGCTTGTCTTTTCGATTGAAGGGTGATTGATGCGTTTTAAGGGGCAGCAAGCTAATTTGCAATAATTATATTACATCTAATATTTAACTATCTTGCATACATCTATCTAAAGTACTATTTTGAAGAGAGTAGTTAGCTTGTGACCAATTCGGAGTCCCCACAGAGGAGCCAAGGCGTTCCAAATGAGGGATTGTAGGCAGAGTGGAACTGCTTCGCCATAGCTTACACCCATATCGGCACAATACCTTGCGCTCCTACTTCCTGGCTATGAAGAAATATCTAACTGCGTTGACCAGTCACAATATATGCCACACGTTGACCAATGTTGGTTGCATGATCTGCCATGCGCTCCAAACAACGAATCGCCAGTACGAGTAGCAAAATAGGCTCAACCACACCTTGGTCGTACTTTTG
This sequence comes from Kalymmatonema gypsitolerans NIES-4073, assembly GCF_002368435.1. Classification (GTDB taxonomy): domain Bacteria; phylum Cyanobacteriota; class Cyanobacteriia; order Cyanobacteriales; family Nostocaceae; genus Kalymmatonema; species Kalymmatonema gypsitolerans. The sequence goes on along the minus strand of NZ_AP018268.1, from coordinate 7,658,758 downwards.
ATGAGCTAAGGTCTGATAAAGCCGTTCATAAGCACTATCTACAGCATCATCGAGTCGCTTTATACCTCGTCCGTTGACTTCATCTAAATCTGCCAACGCCACTAAGCTCGTTGCCAACATTGCTTGGGCATGGTGAGACATGACTGCAATCTCTGGTACACAGGGATGAGGCGGATACGGAAGGATTTTTATGGCAATTTCAGCCAAATCCTTGGCATAGTCGCCAATACGTTCGAGATCGCGCACGAGCTGCATAAAGGCACTCAAACAACGTAAATCTTGAGCTGTAGGAGCTTGCAGGGTCATGATTGCCGTACAGTCGGATTCTATTTGTCTGTAAAAGCGATCAATTTTTTTATCTAATACAGGAAGTTCCTCAGCTGCTGTCAGGTTGTTGGTAAACAAGGCTTGGTGGCTCAGGCGAAATGATTGTTCGACCAAAGCCCCCATACGCAAGACATCCTGCTCTAAGCGCCTAATTTCGCGAGCCAGCTGGGGTCTGTCAGGATTGGGACTATACAGGGGGAGTTTCACACTTGTAGTCTCAAACATGAAGATATTTTCAAATATAGTCTTGGCTGTCATAATTTGCCACGATGCCAGGTAGTTCTACTTGCAACCAAGCACCGCCTGTCTCCGGATGGTTCATGGCTTTTATAGAACCGCCATGTGCCAAAACAATTTGCTGGACAATTGCCAAACCCAAACCACTACCAACAGTTGCTGTAGCCGGATTACTCTCTGAGGGTGTCACACGCGAGCGTGCTTGATCCCCTCGGTAAAAGCGCTCAAACACATGGGGTAAATCTGCTTGGGAAAAACCCATTCCAGAGTCAATAATGTCAATTTCTAGCGTTGATTCCTGATTATTCTGTCCCGGAACGATTTTTGCTTCAACGAGAATGGTTGTACTTGGAAGACTGTATTTGATACTGTTGTCCAGCAAATTCAGAAACACCTGGTACATGCGAGATTCATCGGCGTTAATCCAGATATTTTCTGGACCAGAATAGCTTATCTGAATCTGATGCCGATGTGCTAGGGGTGTTAAAGTTTCCCACACAGACAAAATCAGCGATCGCACTTCCACTTTTTGACGATGCAGTTGGATGGTTGGGTTGGTTTCCAGTTGAGTGAGCTCTAACCAACTTTGCACTAAGTGAATCAATCTGTCAACCTCCTGTAAGAGGCGGTTAACCCAACGATCCAAGGGCGGTTGCATCCGGTCTTGTAATGTTTCGACAACCAGACGTATTGAAGTCAGGGGAGTTCTGAGTTCGTGAGCCAGATCAGAAAAAGCGCGATCGCGTGCTAAGTTCATATCCAGCAAAGGCTGACGGTTTTCTATAAAAACTCCCACTTGTCCCTTGTCTAAGGGTAAGCTTGTCGCCTGTAACATCAAAGGCTTGACTTCTGATATCGCCGCTGCATTCTCGTAAGAAGGATGGAACACCCACTCCTTTGACTGTGGCTTTTGGCGATCGCGAGTTTTCTCAATCAATCGGTCAAGTTCGTAAGACCTGACTAACTCTAGCAACAAGCGCACTTGTCCGGGTTGCCATCTTTGCAGATCCAACATTTTCCGCGCCTGCTCATTACACCAGAGCAGTTGATTTTCTTCGTCAACCTGTAAATACCCCACTGGCGCGAACTGCAGCAGATCTTGGTATGTTTTGAGCAACTGCTGCAATTGTTGGCGTTGTTGCTTGACCAATCGTATTTCGTGCCGCAACCCAGGAATGAGCAGCGCCAAGTCAGAAGAATGCCCGCTTAACGGTCGCAACACTTGCCCTAGGTAGCGGTTCAGTTGAAACTGTTGCCACACCCAAAAACTTACGCCTACCGCTAAACCCAGTAAAAATCCTAGTATAAGCATTGCTAGTTGTTAGTTGTTCTCTGACAACTAAAAACTAACAACTATCCAAATCGATAGCCAAAACCTCGTACTGTCACAATATATTCTGGACGACTCGGGTCTTGCTCTAATTTTTCGCGTAACCAGCGAATATGAACATCCACAGTTTTGCTATCGCCAACAAAATCTGGTCCCCAAACTTGATCTAACAATTGCTCGCGTGACCATACCCTCCGGGCATAGCTCATAAACAGTTCCAGCAGTCGGAATTCCTTAGGCGACAAATTCACCTCTTGAGCGCGAACCAGTACGCGACATTCTTGGGGATACAAAGTAATTTCTTTATACTGCAGGACTGGTAGCTGAGGCAAACTGCTTAAGCGTTGGCGGCGAAGCAAAGCACGACAACGAGCCACGAGCTCGCGCATACTAAAGGGTTTGGTGAGGTAGTCATCTGCTCCCACTTCCAGCCCCAAAACGCGGTCTGTTTCACTCCCCTTAGCGCTCAGCATTAATATCGGTACTGGATTTCCTTGATATCGGAGCAAGCGGCAGATATCTAATCCATTGATTTGAGGCAGCATCAAATCAAGAATCACCAGATCAAAGGAAAGCTCTGCTGAATTTGGTTCATAACTTTTTAGGTATTCTACAGCCAACCGCCCATCAGTGGCAGTTACCACTCCATAACCTTCTTCTTCCAAAGCTAGAACAAGCATTTCCCGGATGAGTTCTTCATCTTCTACTACTAGGATGCGGCTTCTTTGTCCAATTTCTGCTGTATGGGGATACTTGGGTGATTCGCTGGTATACATTGATATCACAGAATTTCCTGGTTGTGATTGTATCAATATTAATTATCTAATTTCAGTGTATTTACGCTTTTTCAAAGCGATTTTACTTTGCAATTTGTAACATAAGCAACAGGATTGCTTTTATTATAAACCAATACAACACAAAGCGAACAATTGTTTTTTTACAGCTTTGCTTTTTCAACGTTAAAAATACAACAAATAACCATAGCTAAGGAAACTTCGCGCCCTGGATTTATGACAAAGCTGATATGAATTTATGTAGCAAGTAACTTGATAAGTAGGTCGGCACAAATTAAAGTTAACTCGTTCAATGCTACGGGGTCAGCAGCAATGGTAAGTGCATAAGTTGATGCGTGCTTCACCTATAAATTCACGTCCACTTTAATCATGGTCCGTGGGCAGCGATTGCCCGAAGGGCAGACGCCAAAGGCGTATCGAGCGATCAAAAGCGAGCTGCACTCTTTTGATGACAAGCATGAATAACTTGACAAACGAATTTGTCGCTCTATACCGATTAGGATGAGGAAAAATCTATGCTCGATCAGTTTTATAACCGTCGTCGCTTTCTTCAAAATGCCGCTCTATTCTCTACTGGTTTAGTAACTTCATTAGCCTATCCTCGGAAAGCTACTGCCATCAACCCGTCAGCGCCTGTCGAATACATAGTAGTTGGTTCTGGTGCTGGCGGCGGTCCTCTCGCCGTCAATCTTGCAAAGGCGGGGCATAAGGTAGTTCTAATAGAAGCTGGCGGTGAGGACGGTGACTCACTGATCTCGGTGCCATTATTCAGTCCGCTCGTTGGCGAAGATCCAAGAGTGAGATGGGATTACTTCGTCCGGCAGTACACCGACGAGGCGCGTCAAAGCCGCAATAGTAAGTACGTCGCTGAACGAGGCGGTGTGTTGTATCCACGAGCGGGTACCCTTGGCGGATGCACTGTGCATAATCTGATGATTACGATTTATCCAAATAACAGTGACTGGGATGCGATCGCAGATCTGACTGGCGACCCCAGTTGGAAAGCCGAGAATATGCGAAAGTACTTTGAGCGGCTTGAGCAGTGCCGCTATGTTGAGCGACCAACAAGCACGGACAACCCAACACGTCATGGATTTGATGGCTGGCTTTCAACCGAGATTACCGATCCCGCGCTGTTCTATAAAGACAGCAATATGCAGCGGATATTACTCAGTGCTGCCATTGAGGCTGGTGACAAAAGCCTACTTGACGCATTTTTACGCAAAGAACTCGATCCAAATTCTTGGGCGCGTAGCTTGCGGGATACCGAAGGGTTCTACAACGTCCCGCAAGCGACTCGCAATGGTCGTCGGCGTGGCCCACGCGACCTCATTAGAGAGACTGCTGCCGCGCTCCCAAACAATCTGATTGTTAAAACCAACACCCTAGTAACTCGCGTAGTTTTCCGTGGCAAGGATGCAGTTGGTGTTGAGTACCTTGAGGGTGCTCATCTTTATCGCGCCGATCCCCAGGCTCAGCCCGATGGACCGGAACCCGGACCTAGAAAGGTAATGTATGCTTCTCGTGAAGTGATCCTGGCAGCAGGTGCCTTTAACAGCCCGCAGATTCTGAAGCTCTCCGGCATTGGTCCGGCAGATGAACTGCGTAAACATGGCATTAAGCCAATTCTAAACCTTCCGGGAGTTGGCGAGAATCTGCAAGACCGCTACGAAATTGGTGTGGTGACGCAGATGAATTCGGATTTCACCCTGACTCAGGACTGCACCCCCGGACAACCGTCAGATCCTTGCATGGCTGAGTTTGAGCAGGGTCAGGGGATTTATACGAACAACGCCACCTTCGCAGGTCATATCCGCAAGTCAGATCCAGCGCGACCCGTTCCCGACCTCTTCATCTTTGGCTTACCTGTACCATACCAAGGCTATTATCCTGGTTGGTCTACACCCCTCGCACAAAATAAAAACCAATTCAGCTGGACTGTTCTGAAAGCGCACACCCGTAATCGCGCCGGAAGCGTGAAACTGCGTTCAGCTGACCCACGGGATACTCCTGAAATCAACTTTCATTATTTTACCGAAGGCAACGACATCGAAGGCGAGGATCTGGAATCGGTTATTAAAGGTGTCGAATTTGTGCGTCGTATGAACGCGCATATCGCGGATATCTCAAAAGAGGTGATTCCCGGTCCAACTGTTCAATCACGCGAGGAGATTATCAGATTTGTGGAGGCTGAGGCGTGGGGTCATCATGCCTCATGCACTAACAAGATAGGTCCAAAGAATGACCCAATGGCTGTGGTTGATAGTCAATTCCGCGTTCATGGTACGCAAAATCTGCGTATCGTAGATGCTTCGGTCTTCCCGCGCGTTCCCGGCTACTTTATCGTCACACCAATCTATATAATTAGTGAAAAAGCAAGTGACGTTATATTAGCAAGCGCTAAAAGTCAAAAGATCTTGCCTATATATGAAAGTAGCTGAGTATCCTTCAAGCTGCTTACCGAAAAATTGGGTTTAAAGCCCCGTCCTTCACTTCGACAAGCTCAGTGACCACTAGGACGGCTTTATTGATTTCAAGCACGATGCATGAGATTATGGTGATGGCAACGCGGTAATACGCCCAGATAGCCAAGGTTGGTAGCTCGCCCTTCGGGTTCAGCAGTCGCTCATGGGGGAAACCCCCAAGACCGCGCTGCTTCACCATCCACAATGTTCAGCTTCGTGCGACATACTGTGGGAATGAGAAATAGAAAATTTGAATAAACCCTTTCAAACGCGGTCGGACAGTCCGTGTGCGCTTGTGGACGTATCCAAACGGGGATATTTGAGTGCTTGCATTTGGATATCTAGGGAGGACGGATGAAGCAAGAATCCTCATGCCTTCAGGCTGAGGAGTGTCAAAAAGACAGCGATAGTAAATGCATACTAAGGGTGCATTTGTACAGTGCATAAGTCCTGCACGCAGCCCTTTCAAGGCGACCTGAATCTATCCCACTAAGGGACTTCCAAAAAATAAAATCATCAGGTATAAGAATCATAATCATTGTGATAGGGAGGAGCAGCCTTTGGCTGCTCCTCCCTCCCCCTTTTTGGGGTAAAAGTAGCGAAGGCACATTTTGCCGCCCAGCTTCTTATAAGAGAGGGAGGAGCAATGTAAAAATTATGGTTTTAACAAGGGAGAGCGCGTTGAATATTCTGACTCCTGAGTTCTTTCTTGGTCAAGCTATTTTTTTTATGGAGTCAGTCGATTTGTTCTTAAAATCTGAATTCATGAAACCAGCCTCAGTCTTTTTTGGTTTATCTTTTGGTGGTGGAACTGATTTTTCGGTAGCCATGTTTTTTTCCTCTGAATTAACTACAAATTTATCTACACTCGGTTTAGAAATAATTCCGTAAAAAGAACTTTCAATAATTTCAATAAATTGACTTTCATACAAAAGAAAATAGAGACGCATAAATCAAGCGTCTCTACCAGAGAGGAAACCCATTAACTATAAAAATTAAAAATTAAAAATTAAAAATTAAAAAATTTCTTTAATAAGCGCCTGATTTTAACGAAGAATCTTTTAATGTTGATTTTTTTGAACCTCGAAGTACCAGGAATCATCGAAAATCTTTTAATGTCGGAATTTATTAACCTGGTAGCACCAGAGTTGGTTTTGACTGGTCTACCTTTGTTAGGAGGTTTTTTACGAGCCATATTAAGAAATGGATAATTGCTTACAAGTTGGGATACACGGCGGGAAATGACTAATCCGGAAAATTTCCAAAAAGAATTGGGTTAAAGGAACAAGAGACGCGCTAGAGATGAAAGCGTCTCTATACTGGACGGTAGGTGATACTAGGCAAATGCGGAAAAATCTATATTAGGCGGAATATCCTGAATCCGCCCTTGACCAACCGCACGCAATGCTTCTCTAAGAGAAACATCACCAGTGTACAGCGCACGACCGACAATGACACCAATCACGCCTTGTGGTTCTAACGCCAATAGACTTAACAAATCGGTGACAGAACTGACACCGCCAGAAGCAATGACAGGAATGGAAATTGTCGCCGCGATCGCTCGCAAAGCTTCTATATTTGGTCCAGAAAGAGTTCCATCACGTTGGATATCGGTGTATATTATGGCAGCTGCTCCTAATTCTTGCATTTGTACAGCCAGTTGAGTCGCCAAAACTTCCGAAGTTTCTTGCCAGCCGCGAGTTGCTACCATTCCATTACGCGCATCGATACCGATAACAATCTGTCCTGGAAATTCTTGGCACAGTTCTTGTACCAGTTGGGGTTGTTCTACGGCTATAGTTCCCAAAATCACCCGCTGCACGCCTAAATTCAGTAACTGTTGCACACGAGAGCGATCGCGCACCCCCCCACCCACTTGAACCGGTACCGACACTGCTTGAGTTATTGCCTCAATTGCTGGCAAATTAACTAATTCCCCTGTTTTTGCTCCATCTAAATCAACTACGTGTAGTCTAGTGGCTCCCTGTTCCACCCATTGTTGAGCCACTTCAACTGGATTGTCGTTGAAAACTTGCGATTGTTCATAATCTCCCTGATAAAGTCGCACGCAGCGACCTTCTAGTAAGTCTATTGCTGGAATAACTTCCATTTATAACTTCTCCTTTTTTCCCACTGTAAAATTTCCTAACAAATCAATTTTTGTTTGCCGAACCACTTGCCAAAATTTCTAATAACGCTTGGCGATAAATCTTTAAACCTTCGGCATTGAGATGGTCGCCATCACTTGTTAAATTGTCTTTTAGAACATTATTTTCATATAAAGATTGTATGCCTGACGATTGAACTGACACATTTTCAGTTGTCGCAACTTGATTGATCACAGTATTAATTTCCTCCACTTTCGATTGTGGAGCGGCGACAGTCGGATCTTTGCTAGCAGCAACTGTTGAGTAGAAAGCAGGAATGAGAAAAATTTCTTTAGTTCCCATTCCTCTTACTAACGAGATAGCCTCTTTCAATTTTTCGGTTAATAGCTCGTTACTTACCCCATACAAAGCATCATTTCCACCAACAGCAATAATGGTTTTTTGGCATTTGACATTGCCTTGAGCTAAACTTTTCAACTGTTCAACTAATGAAATTGAACTCAACCCATTTAAGGCAAAATTAAAAGTCCCTTCACCAAGGGAATTCCCAAGTTGAGCAGAAACAGAATCTCCAAATAAGCAGCCTGAAAATTGCTTCCCTTGACTTGCCAGTCTTTGATATTGGGTTTGAATTTGCCATAGAGGTGTAGAAGTTAGGTTATCCTTTTGTGGCGTATTTTGTGACGCATTAGACGAACTCGAATATAATTTTGATTGATTCAGTATTTCTAAAGCTTGCGGCAAATCCACTACTAGTTTTTCGCTAGGATAAGCTTTTAGAAAGCTGATGATTCCCAGACCTTCTCTTGATTTGGTTCCTAGGATAATAGCTGAACGTAGTGCTTGTATCCCAGCTTTGTCGCGACGCGTAACGCTTTTAGAAGCAGCAGATAAAAGCATTTTGCCAAGACTTGTGTCTAATAGCTTATCCACAGCCACAATATCAAGAGACATATTTACGTGAAGTACCTGTTGCAATCTCTGTTGCTGTTTAGGATTTAGGTAACGTAGGAAAGAGTTGAGATCGGAAGAAACCTGTTGAGTTTCAGCATACTTACGCAAATCTTCCACAGGAAGTGATTGCTCAAACAATCCATACCTGACAACAAATTTTTCAGCCGCAAAACTAGAAGATGAACTCAGAAGACTATCAACAGCTAAAAATGTTACACAACCTGATAGACCTAACAGAGTGCCAGAAAAATGTTTAATAACAGAAGATAGATGCAACGACATAAGTTATTTTTAACTATTTGAGGGGGTTTGGGGGAGCTATAAGTCCCACGCCATAATATGCAGATTTGGCGTTGGGATACATGGACTCCCCCAAGCTGATTTTATCCGGTCAATCCCGGTAAAATCAGCAGCAGATGTATGTTTATAGACCGATAATTCTGTATTAGAATTAGTGGTATGACTCTCATTATGAACTACTGCTACCGAATTTACCCAGATGCCAACCAAGAGCAGACAATGGTGCACTGGTTGGAGATATCTAGCAACGTGTACAACTATGCTTTGCGGGAAATTAAAGACTGGGTAAATTCGCGTAAGTGTAGTTTGGACTATTGCTCGTTGGAGAAGGAATACATCATTCCTGCCGACAAGCCTTTCCCCACCTACTACGCTCAACAAAACGCACTTCCCAAAGCGAAGAAAGAATTCCCATTGCTTGGAGAAGCGCCTTCTCAAGTTCTGCAAACTACCATTCGCAGATTGCACGACGCCTGGAATTATTTCCAACACAGAGGGTTTGGATTTCCACGCTTCAAGAAGTTTGGACAAATGAAGTCCATGTTGTTTCCTCAGTTCAAGACCAACCCAATTACAGGGTGGCAGATTGCCCTCCCTAAAGTGGGGAAGATGCCCATTAACCTGCATCGACCTATCCCAGAAGGATTTGTGGTTAAGCAAGCCAGGGTTTTGAGGAAAGCGGATAGATGGGAAGTGGTAGTCACAATAGAGTCTGACGTATCGATACCAAACGCTCAACCTCATGGTGATGCTATTGGTATCGATTTGGGATTGGAAAAATTCTTGACAACCTCGGACAGAGAGTTTATCGCTAGACCCCGATTCCTGACATCCTTGTACCGCGAGCTTGAATTGCTGCAACGCAAGTATGCCAGAACGAAGAAAGGGTCTAAGAACCGCGAAAAGGCTCGAATTAAGGTTGCCAAATTCCACAACCACATCGCCAACGTTCGGAAAGATTGGCAGTTCAAACTGGCTAACCATCTGTGTACCAAAGAAGCTATCGGGATGTTGTTTGTTGAAGACTTGAACTTGAAAGCAATGGGGCGAGGGATGTTGAGAAAGCATACCCTTGATGCCGCTTTCGGTCAGTTTCTCAATCTGCTGGAATGGGTGGCAAAGAAACATCAAATTTACTTCCTCCGAGTCAATCCCGATGGAACGTCTCAAACTTGTCCCAAGTGCAACACGCATACGGGCAGAAAAGACCTCTCCGAACGAGTACACAGATGTGGTGAATGTGGATACGAAACAGACAGAGATCATGCAGCATCAGAAGTGATTCGGTTGCGCGGTCTAGAACTCATTAGTACGCAGGGACTCTGCGGAATAGAAAACGCCTATGCAGTCGGTCTGCCGGGGATAGAAGAAACTCTGTCTAGGTCAGAGGCGAAATCTCGTAAGAGAAAAACTAGGAATGCCAAGTCGTGAGATTTGGAAGCCTACGCTGTAATCTTCGATTCACCGTAGGAGGATGTCACTCTTGAGAAGTGGGTGATGACATTTGCGATGACATTTGCTCAGGGGGAGTAGCGACAACAGCTTGATTTTGAATCACAGCTTGCCGGAAACCTAGGACAATGAAAATATTAAAAAATGTCAAGAAAAATTCTGCGCCGCCGTGCAGCCAATCAACATTTGCTAGAGACTGACCATAATGGACTTGGGCATAAATTCCCGCTGGAATGGTGATGGCGACAAACACGAGAGTACCGTAGAAACCATACAGCGCCAAACGGGGCATTTGACTACTGCGGCTGATAAACCACAAGAAACCCAAGTAGGGAAACAATGAAAGGGCAAATAGGGCTTCTTTTGAAATCATCGCTCTAATTTTATAGTTTTTGTAGACACAGGATTGCTATCAGTTTTGGTTGACTGATTGGAACGCCAAATTAACACCGCAGCTGCCCAAAGCGTAAAATTACCGACTAAGGTCATACTTGCTTGCAGCGTCACCAGCCATTCTAGAGATTCAGAATTATCAAAATAGTGCCAAGTGCAAGCACACATGGCGCTGACTAGAGCAGGTAACATAGCAAAGGACAATGCCCACCAAGCACGGTTACCTGTCACTTCTCCGTATTTCCAGATTAACCAAATAGCGGCAATCCACTCAATAACGCTAGATATATGAATAATCCAAGTAGGAATCGAAAGAGCGTGCATAATATTCAAGATTCAAAATTCAAAATTCAAAAGTCAAAGATGCGGGTGTTGTTATCTGGGTATTACGGTAAGGGAAACGGTGGGGACGAAGCTTTATTAGCAACGCTTCTACAGATGCTACCACCATCAGTCACGCCTGTGGTTCTCTCTGGCAATCCCGAGGAAACTCGCGATCGCTACAACGTGGAAGCGCATGATCGCATGGCACCTTTCACCGTACTACAAGCTTTACGCTCCTGCGATGCTTTTATTTGGGGTGGTGGTAGTTTAATTCAAGATACAACCAGTGCCGTTAGCCCATTTTATTATGGGGGAATCATGGCATTAGCTCAAAGAATGGGTTTGAAAACCGTTGCTTGGGGACAGGGAATTGGTCCATTAAAGCGTCCTATGACTCGTTGGTTAGCACGGCAAACTTTTGGCGGTTGTACGAAAGTGAGTGTCCGCGATCGCGCTTCTGCGGCTTTGCTTACTGATTGGCAAATTCCTTTTATACTGGCTCCAGATCCCGTATGGGCGTTGGAAAGTAAACCCGTTCCTGGACTTTGGGATTTACCTGCTCCCAGAGTTGCTGTAACTTTACGAACCCATTCCCAGTTAACAGAAACACGCCTTGCTCATTTGACTCGCGCACTCGTTGATTTTCAAAAAGCCACACAGACTTTTATATTACTGTTGCCTTTTCAAAAAAGTGAAGATTTAGGCATAGCCCAAGCAATCCAAGCACAACTCAAAGATGTCAGCAAAATTATGTGTCTAGAAGAACCGCAACTTTTGAAAGGAGTGTTTCGCGGTGTAGAAATGGCAATTGGGATGCGTTTGCATAGCTTAATTATGGCAGCAAGTGAAGGGTGTCGCTGCTTTGCTCTGAGTTACGATCCCAAGGTGAATCGATTGATGGAAGATGTAGATATGCCTGGATGGGATTTGGCTAATTTGCCAGATGATCCTAATTTCATTGGTAAAACATGGATAGAACACTACGCCAATGGCGACCCATTGTCAACAGAAAAAATTCAGTTTTTGCTAGATAGAGCACTGATTCACCGCGAGGTGTTGAGGGAAGCATTGATTGAGGATTAATGCTTTGAGCCGTTTAACTAAATACACGGGCAATAGGGCAAGTAAATCCTGGTAGTAAGGGTGAACTGAGTTCATCACTACTCAATAATGTTGCCACCAAAACTAATGTAGCCTGCTGTCGTCGATAAACTTGAATTTGCTGCAACTGCCAATCAACAATCCAGTATTCTTGTACACCTTGAGTTGCGTAAAGCTTGAGCTTCACTTGTTTATCGCGTCGTTCATTGTTCTCGCCAGGAGAAAGTACTTCAACCACTAACTCTGGTGCAGCAGTAAGGTGTCCTGCATCATCTATCACTAATGCTAGTCGCTCATTGCTGATCCACACCACATCAGGAATGACGTTATCAGCATCCGTGAAGATAATACCAGCTGCTGTAACAGCTTTTCCCAAACCCGTCTGTCGAGACCATAGTTTTAACTCTGTACAAATGCTGTCAGCAGCTTCTTGATGTTCCCAGTGTGGTGCGTGTGTCACAAATAACTCTCCATCTACAATTTCGTAGCGCTTACCGTTATCTGGGAACAGTTCTAAGTCGGCAGTTGTCCAGCGTACCTGGTTACTCGTAGTCTGGCTCATATGGGGCATCTTTTGAAGTCTGTTTTTCTAATGTACCAAACAATACTAATGTACTAACAAGACTGCCTCAGCTTTAACTGTCAACCGATTCTTTGCCAATCGGTCATAATTCATCCGCAACAGTTCTAGTAGCAGGGAAACATCCTCAACACCATGAATGTAGAAAGAAATCCAACCACTGTTGGGATAAATGTGATGGGGAGAAGCTTTACCTGATTCTACAAGCTCTTTGCGTATACGGGCTGTAAAAGGAATGTCTGCTTGGTAATCTCCATGCAGGTGACCAATTTCCCGATTGTTGATCTGAAACTCTATACCACCAAAGCGATGGGGCGCTATTGTCACACCTTGCCAGGTTTGTACTTCCCCCACAATTGTGTCTTTTATATTACTCATCGCTGTCAGTTCTCCTAAGCCATAACTTAACCTTATAAACAAAACATAATCGAAATGATTATGAGTTGCAATAAGCAGTGAGGCGATCGCATAAAGCGCGATCGTCTCACGCACCCTCTGCTATAGTGAATGCTTACGCAGCAACTGCTTCCTGATAAGGGACAAACGTTTTCTTCGTAGCGCCACAAATTGGACACAGCCAATCTTCAGGAATTGCCTCAAACGCTGTTCCAGGAGCAATTCCAGAATCAGGATCGCCCTCCACAGGATCATAAATCATCGAACACTGGCGACAAATCCATTTCTGAGTTGCAGGATCGCCACTTGCTGCTTTCGCTGTTGGAGCGATACCATCAAGAGCTTGGAGTGCTTCTGCATATTGATTCGCGTGATGATGTTCGATTGGTGTCAGCAATCCAAAGTTGTGTGCTGCTTTGCGGAAAATTTGGGCGTGTTCGCGAGACTCTACTTGTTGTGCTTCAAACTCTACGACAGCTTTATCGTCCCGGTCTGTACGCGCCGCAGCAGTAAACTCTGGATACATGGTAGTGTACTCATAGGTTTCTCCCTCAATCGCTAACTCTAAACAACGAGATGCGATCGCCTTCTTTTGTTCATCAGTTAACGAAGCGACATCCTCCACCACCAACTCTGGATGCATTAACCGGAAGTGAGCAAAAGCGTGTTCTGTCTCCTGGTTTGCAGTTTCCCGGAACAGCTTTGACAATTCACTCAGCCCCAGCTGGCGAGTCACTTCCGCAAAGAACAGATACTTACGATTTGCCATCGATTCTCCAGCAAAGGCTTCAGACAGGTTCTTTGCGGTGTTCGAGTTTGATAAATCCATTATTTCTCCTCTCAATTATTCACTCATAGACTGCCTTTACAATAGCAGTCTGTTGAATACGTACTCATAACGACTTCGTTTAAATATATTGTACTCATTATCAGTATGAAATGCCAGATTTTTCACAATATCTTTATGCACGCAGGTTTAAAAACCTATAGCGATTGCCACTTAAGTGAGGTACAGGAGGAAACAATTAACTGTAGACGAAGGCAAATAAATTTGTACTTCAGTAGACTAGGAAACGCTATGATTTCATTTTTTACCTAATTTCTACTTCACACCAGGCAAGATAAACATTTTTAGTATTAATTTTAGAAGCGATCGCATCGCTGACGAGATTGAAGCACGGCTGTTCTCGAACTTCAGCCCACAGGAGCAAGAATGTTTAAACGAGTACCTCCTGCGCTGCATCGACACTTTGGACACAAATAAGTTTGAGAGGGTAGGAAACTGTAACTTAATTCCTAATCTCCTCTCCTCATCGCTCATCATTTTGATGAGGTTGTTCACATATTAATCGCTCAACAAAATCTCTTAGCCGTTCTTGCCAGTCAGAAACGGCTTTAAGTTTTTCTTTCTGTCCCTCATAACCTCTAAATGAAATAACTTCTTTATCTAGAGGTCGTTTTAGTCTTTTCTTTGCGCCAAGTTGGTTATTTTTTTGAAACGGCATTGACATTTTGGTCGTATGTTTGTCAACATACATATAGCATACATTGAAAGCTCGAATCAATGTTACTTGGATTTAAAACTGAACTCAAGCTCAACAATCAACAACGCGTCAAGTTTGCCAAACATTCTGGAGTAGCACGTCATGCCTGGAATTGGGGATTGGCGTTGACAAAGCAAATATTAGAGCATAACAATGCCTTACCCGATTCCAAAATCAAGTTTCCCACTGCCATTGACCTGCATAAATGGCTGGTGGCATTGGTGAAACCTGAAAATGAATGGTACTACGAATGCTCTAAATCTACACCACAGCAGGCATTAATGGCTTTGCGAGATGCTTGGAAGGACTGTTTTAGCAAGAAAAAAGGAGTTCCAAGGTTTAAAAAGAAAGGACGCAAAGATTCTTTCACGCTAGAAGGCACTGTCAAAATTCTAGGAAACAACAAAATACAAGTACCATGTATTGGTGTTCTTAAAACTTATGAGCGATTACCACAAGTATTGATTAAGTGTTGCACTATTAGCCGACAAGCTGATAAATGGTTTATCAGTTTTCGATTTGACGTAGAACAACAACAATCAGATAAGACAAGTGTTGTAGGTGTTGACCTCGGTGTTAAAAATCTTTGCACCCTCAGCACTGGTGAAGTCATAGCTGGAGCCAAATCCTACAAAAAATATGAAGCAAAACTATCCAGAATGCAATGGTTGAACCGCCATAAAATCATCGGTTCTGCTAACTGGAAAAAAGCGCAGATCCTGATAGCTAGACTACATAGAAAGATTGCCAACATCCGTAAAGATACGCTCCACAAACTCACCACATTGCTCGCCAAGAACCACGGCATAGTAGTGATTGAAGACCTTAACGTGTCTGGAATGATCGCTAATCATAAACTGGCTAAAACGATTGCTGATATGTCTTTCTTTGAGTTCCGTCGTCAACTGACCTACAAGTGTCAACTGTATGGCTCTAAGCTTGTTGTAGTTGATAGATGGTTCCCATCTAGCAAGACTTGCTCTAATTGTGGAACCAAGAAAGAAACACTTACCTTGAATGAGCGAGTGTTTGAATGCGGTCACTGTGGTTTCACAATCGACCGTGACTTAAACGCTGCAATCAATTTGAACAAAACCGTCAGTTAGGCGGAGAAGCGCCTGTGGACTGGTTGATGCCGACATCTCCAGGTTGAAACAGGAAGTAAACGGCACTCAAGTGATAAGCAATGGATATTGTTGAGTAGCTTTGAGTAGGTTTTATATAACGGAACAACAAGTGGAACGTAGGGGAGAGACTTTTGTTAACTACTCAATGGAGAAATTTCTAAAAAATCCTGTCTAACAAGTTGGTAAAGCGATCTGCAAAGTGCAGCAGCGCACTCGTGCAAAGCACACGCTCCGCCTAAGCATTGCAGAATCAGTACTCCACCTCGACTCTGTAAAGAGCGGGGTTTTGCTCGAACGGCAGCTGTTTGACTATTTCTTCTTGAAGCGCCAGCTTAGAGAATGCTGCCTTCCAAGCTTCCTGGCTTTCCCAATGCGCTACGTTGATAAATTGAAACCGTGCATCTGAATCTAGACTGCGGTGAAGTTTTGCGTCGATGAAGCCTGGCTCGTTTTTTATGAATTCCAGAGCCTCAGTCCACATTTTGACGAAATCCTCTTCAGTGCCTTTAGGTATAGAAAATGTGTTGATCAGTACCACAGGTAATGTCATGTGTGCTCCTAACGAACTAAAGCTATGCCAGTCCACCAGTAACGTGGAGAACGTGTCCAGTGACATATCCGGCTTTGTCACTGACTAGAAAGGCGACGACATCTGCAACATCACTAGGTTCTGCTAAACGTTGCAGGGGAGATATCCGTTTTAACTCAGCCTGCTCCTGGGACGAAACCATGTTGCTGAAAGACTCGGTGGTTGTTGGACCAGGCATGACGGCATTGACTGTAATGCCACGTCCCCCCAATTCCCTTGCCAGTGCAAAGGTAAATTGCTCCACGGCTGCTTTGCTAGCTGCAGTCACCCCCAAGTTTGGCTGCGGTTGTACAGTGTATGGAGTCGAAAAAGTGACAATACGTCCGCCGTCTGCCATGTGTCTTGCTGCTTCCTGCAATGCGAAGAAGTTGCCTTTGGCATTGAATGCGAACGCATAATCGAATTCTTCCTCTGTGACTTCAGCAACAGGCTTAACGACCCTGGGCGCACTACCGCTGATGACAAGAATGTCTAGTTTGCCGAAGTGACTGATTGTCTGTTTGAACAAGCCTCGGATGTCATCAAGTTTGGTGAAGTCCGCACCAACAGCAAGCGCCTTTCCACCGTCGCTTTCAATTGCTGCGACTACCTCCTGTGCCTTGTCTGCGCTTTTGGCGTAGGTGATGACGATTGATGCACCCTCGCTTGCCAAACGCTCGGCGACACTTTTGCCTATTCCTATTGAAGCGCCAGTGACAATCGCGACTTTTCCACTTAGAGATGTCATAAGTAATACCTTTTACTTGAACAGAATGCTAAAGTTTCTGCTTAGTCATGCCACTAAATGCTTACTAACTGCATCAAATAGAGATTACATGAGCTAGGGCTGGCTGTCTTGCCTAATATTGCTAAAAATATTCCAATTTTGCAAAATCTTGTTGGGTTTTCTACACAAACGACAAGTTGCTAAATGTTTATCAAACATTGTAGATTTTATTTAGCTGGCTAAATATAACTCATGTATGTCTGAAAAACCCATACAAGAAACCATGTGCTGTTTGATGGTGCAAGTGTGTAAGGCACACCGCAATCAAGCTGCTACGGTTTTGGCTGAACTAGGATTGCATACTGGGCAAGAAATTTTGCTCATGCATCTGTGGGAACATGATGGGTTAATTCAATCTGAATTGGCTTCATTGATGCAAGTCGAAGCCCCAACTCTCACAAAGATGATACATAGGATGGAAAAAGCTGGATTTTTGGAGCGACGTAAAGATGAAGAAGATGCGCGAATTTGCCGGATTTACTTGACACAGGCGGGGCGATCGCTCCAAGAACCAGTCACCTGTGCTTGGAATCTTTTAGAAAAACGCGTATTAGCTAACCTGACACTGGAAGACCAATTCGTGTTTCGTCGGTTGCTTTTGCAGGTTCGCAATAACCTAACTTGAAGCTTGTTTTTTCACCATTTATTTAGCCAGCTAACAAATTGCGAAAAACGACAATCTACTCTATTCATCCAAAATCTAAAAATCCAAAATCGGAGAAGGCTGTATGGATTTGTTGACGTTGGATACCTTGCCAGTAGAGTTACGGAATGCAATTGTACACCGTGACTTAGCAGCAGGAGAAAACCTCTTTCAACAAGGAGACTTGGCATTATCTTTTTTTGTTGTAGAAACGGGACGAGTTAGACTTGTCCGCTACACCAGTGGCGACAAACAGGTGACTTTACAGATTGCTGGTTTTGGGGAGGGTATAGCAGAAATTGCCTTGTTCTCAGAAACTTACCCGTGTACTGCAGTTGCAGAAGTGAATTCGCGGGTAATTGTTTATCCGAAAGAACTTCTTTTGTCAGCAATCCGTAACAATCCAGATTTAGCAGAAGATTTCATGGCAATGCTGGTGCGGAAAATCGAGGATTTGAAAATACGCATAGAGTTGCGAGATATTCGAGCAGCGCACGAGCGACTGCTGCGATATTTACGCTATCAAGCACAGTCTGAAGAGCAAACCGTCGTTAACTTTGACCGCCCGCTCAAAGATATTGCTGTTGATTTGGGTCTTACGCCTGAAACCCTCTCCCGGGCATTGACGAGGCTAGAGCGCGATGGGATGATTACGCGAACACGTCTTTCGGTCACGCTTGTGAATTCACCTGCAGCTTGATTTAAATCAATGCAATTTTGCTACCAAATTGATTACCATATCAAATTGGTTTGAATATTGGCTAAAGTCTGGAAATCTAGAAAAATTTAAGTATGACTCACATAGCGCTTGCTCCTGTTGTTTCTAGCTTACTTAAAGATGAGCAACTGCCAGCGATTAAACCAGGAAAAGCCTTTGCTCGTTGATTTCAAAGAGCAAGGAGCTTCTCTTGCAATCTTTCCTAACCCACCTCTGTTAACCAGTTTGCATACAGAATGGAGCGGTATTCATTTTGAGCATCATCATCAGCCTAGTCATGATACCCCAGAGCATTGCCTGACAATGCATACTATCAGTATTGCCTTAGACGCCGGTTCCACAGAAAGATGGTTTGACGGACATAGAGAAAGCGAATACCAGACGAAAGGAACCACAGCAATTATTCCAGCTGGGACACTCCACCGTTGCTTGTGGCAAGAAGAGGTTCAATTCATGTTTGTGGCAATTGACCCGAACCTTTTGATACAGTTAGGTGTGGAAGTCGCAGCACCTGAGGACATTGAACTGATTCCTCACTTTGCCACATTACAAGATCCACTGATTTTGGGTATATTATTATCGCTTAAAGACGAACTAGAGTCAAGCAATCAAGGAGATAATTTGTATGTTGAGCAGTTGAAAACGACGCTAGTTCTTCATTTGTTAAAAAAATATTGTGCTAAAAAACCTCAAATATCAACGTATGTTGATGGGTTGTCGAAGTCTCAATTAAGACAAATAATTGAGTATATTCACAGCCATGTTGACTCGGAAATAAAATTGACCACGCTAGCAGAAATGGCGGGAATAAGCCAATACTACTTCTGCCAACTCTTTAAGCAATCATTGGGTATAAGTCCTTACCAATACGTCCTTCAGTTGCGGGTAGAACGAGCAAAGCAGTTGCTCAAGAGCCAAAAGATGACGATTTGTGATATTGCTTTAGCGTGTGGTTTTGCCAATCAAAGCCACTTTACCAAGCACTTTCGCAAGCTGACGGGGACAACACCCAAGGCATATTGGAAAAATTTATCAATGGTAAGCGCACAGTAAGTCTAGCGACTGGCACACACAGAGAGTTCAACCCGCAATAAATGCAAATGAGCATAAGGTAAAACAAGGAGAAAGTATATGAAAATGAGAAAACTGGGACATCAAGGACTGGTTGTTTCAGAACTGGGACTCGGTTGCATGGGTATGTCTGAGTTCTACGGGGATAGCAATGAGCAAGAAGCGTTCGCCCGCAAGGGCTCGGCTCCCTTTGGAGCCGAGCCACGATTCATCATGCTCTTGACCTCGGTGTGAACTTGCTTGATACTGCTGATATGTACGGTCCCTTTACCAACGAGCAGTTAGTTGGTCGAGCCATCCAAGACCGTCGAGATCAGGTAGTGCTAGCAACCAAGTTCGGCAATGTCCGCACAGCGGATGGCGGATGGTTGGGTATTAGTGGCAGACCAGAATATGTGCAGCAGGCGTGCGATGCTTCACTGCAGCGTTTAGGCGTAGACACCATTGACCTTTACTATCAGCATCGCGTTGACCCGAATGTGCCAATTGAAGAAACGATTGGAGCCATGGCAGAACTTGTACAGCAAGGCAAAGTGCGCTACCTCGGTATTTCCGAAGCAGCTCCTGCTACAATTCGTCGGGCAGCTGCAGTTCATCCGATTACGGCATTGCAGACAGAGTATTCCCTTTGGAGCCGCGAACCAGAGGATGAAATTCTATCGACCTTGCGGGAGTTGGGCATTGGCTTTGTCGCCTACAGTCCCCTAGGAAGGGGATTTCTCTCAGGAGCAATCAAGAGTCCAGATGATTTAGCACCAGACGATTATCGCAGGGCTTCTCCCCGCTTCCAAGGTGAGAACTTTGACAAGAATCTGCAATTGGTAGAGCAAGTCAAAGCGATTGCCGCTGAAAAAGGCGTGACACCCAGTCAACTTGCATTGGCATGGATTTTAGCTCAAGGCGACGACATTGTTCCTATCCCTGGCACAAAACGCCGCGCTTATTTGGAAGAAAATGTAGGAGCAACCGAAATCACGCTCACCCCAGACGATTTGCGTCTCCTTGATGAGGTGGCACCTAAAGGAATTGCAGCGGGTGAACGCTATCCGGCTGAACATATGAGCGTAGTCAATCAATGAAGTTGGTTAACGTTGCATCACTTTACTGAGAAATAATCTAGAATCCTTACAACGCAAGAGTTTTACCAAAAACCTTGATTTCAGCCGTTTGGCTAGAAAATAAACGCTCAAACCCTCGCCCCATTTCAATGGGGTGTAGGGGTGTAGGGGCGACTTTTTGAACGTGGGACGCACGGCTGTGGACACCTTGTCGAAACGCGCCTACAAGGGTGGATACAAATCTTTTTTCTTGGTGGGCACCCGGATCATCCCTGTTCGCGCAGCGTGCCAAGAAGGCACGCGGATTTTCCTCTCCCCCACAACCAATACCGTTCGGTTAAGATATCTCTTCGTTGAGGCAGCAGAGGGGCAGGGGGAAACGCTCTTCACGTGGATTGTTATCTCCCTAACTCGGGCGCTCCCTTCTCCCTTCTCAAGAGCTTGCCGAACCGTATTGCCCCCACACCCTTACACCCTTACCCCCTAGTTTTTTTGTAAAGTTTAAAACCTCTAGGTATACGGGGGAGCTTCTCTTAGGGGGTTGGGAGCGATCGCTCCCGCCCTAAGTTACAGTCTGCTGACCCTGCCGATATTTTCTAATTCTTACTCATTACTAAAAAAAACCCCTCTTTAAAGAGGGCTAAAATGTAATATGCTATAGTGCTATATATTGATAATTTAACATTGTTATTACGTATTTTCTACCCCCTTTAGATAGACGAATTTAAAATTTTCTTTAATTAAGAAAAACTAAAATATACATTAAGAAATCCCCCCTATCGGCAATGGAGGAAAATAGCAGGGGGGATTGGCATGATGTTGGTGTTTATCCATTTTCTAGTATTAGTAAACGTTAGCGAATGTTTTACCACCATCTGACAGATATAATTGTTAAGTTGTTATGTAGTTTCGGTTACAAAGTATTCACCAACACATATAAATTTAATAAAAATTAATTTCAAGAGTAGAAGTTAGAGGAAAACAGAACTAGTTACTTTGTAAATTGTGGAGTGTTTTGGTTGCATTTTACTCATGAGTGAAACCTGCAAAACCATTTTGTTAGTCGAAGACGAGCCTGATGCACGATTTTTAATCGTCACTTCATTTGAATTCGCTGAATTACCAGTTTCTTTTCAAGCTGTTGAAAATGGGGAAGAAGCTATAAACTACTTGTCGCCTGCGTAAGGAGCCTTACGCTAACAGAGAGCGTTATCCACTACCAGTGATAATATTGACAAATATCAGCCTGCCGCATGTGTCTGGTTTTGAGTTACTTAAATGGGTTAAGCAGCATCCCAAATTGAAATATTTACCAGTTTTGGTAATGAGTGTTTCTGACTCCAGATGATTTGATTCAAGCCGCTAGTTTAGGGGCTTGCTCCTACTTTGTTAAAACGTCATCTTACGATGATTTAATAGACATTGTGGTACAACAAATATTCTGACAGCAATGTTCCGTTGACTTCACATTGCCAATACCTATTAACTAAAACTAACGCTAACTATTGTTAATCACTGCACTTTTTTCTGCTTTTCCCGACGGTAAGAAAAGAAAGTGAGGGTGTAGGGTGAATTCTAGGTGATGATTTTGGTGTGATTCCAAGTGCGCCACTTAGTAACACACTGGGTTCAGCAATGAACAAGCCCTACTCGGCACAGCGTTTAGGGGCAATTCTTGAAGCAATATTTTCAAGTAGTGTTTTATTAATAGCTTGTTTTTATCATTATAATAAAGACAAATATTTGCTTTTATCAATAGAAGTTTCTAAAGTAAAAGCAACCAGCTAGTAAGGGCTGTACGCTGATGAAACTTTCAAACAAACTTGAATATGCAATTTTAGCCCTCCTAGAACTGGCTAAGCGTTATCATAGCGACGAATCTTTACACATTCGAGGAATAGCAGCCCTACAAAGTATACCAACACGTTACTTAGAGCAGATCCTAGCAACATTGAGGAATGGGGGTTTGATTAAAAGCGTTCGCGGCTCAAAAGGTGGTTATGTCTTAGCACGAGACCCGAAAAAGATTACGGTTTTGGATGTCTTGAACTGTATTGAAGGTGTAGATGCTGTGTCTACTGCCGATTCCACTCCTCAAACAGTAGACAATGAGGTCATTGAGGAAGTTTGGGAACAAGCAAATCAAGCAGCTTACTCTGTGTTGCAAAAATGTACGCTTCAAGAGCTTTGTGAGCGACAAGCAAGTAGGCAACAAATGGAAAATATGTACTATATTTAATTGAAAAACTTTTACCAACTAAGTAGAATTGACGCTGACAATACCTGACGACCGCACTTTTTTCTGTTTTTCCCGGCGGTAAGAAAAGAAATACTCTGGTGTTTGATAACTACAATAAGGGGCGATCGCTCCCTCAAAAATGATGTTTTCTATCAAGTTTTTGACTTTTTTTAAGTAGTATTAAGTAGGTCAACCTTAAAAAACATAAAATAAACCTAACCCCCCAGCCCCCTTCCCTATAAGGTCCGCTTGAGAGTCAAAGCCTCTCCCCTTCTAGGGGAGAGGAATGGAAGCGAGGTCTTACGTTTAATTAGGTTGACGTACTTACTTATTTACAATGGTGCTAATATCTTGTAAAAAGAATGGCACCAGAAGCTTTCGTTCATCCGCTGCATTGCAGTGTTACCTCGTTCACGACAATGCAGTTATATAGATTCAATGATCCTAAGAATCTCTTCATCAGTAGCGAAACCATTATTATCAATAATCGCATCCCATTTGTGGTTAATGCTTGCTGCTATCTTATTGTATTCTTCTACTTTCTCATCTGATACTGGTATGTGATCTGAATTGTCTCTATTTCTCACTCTTCTCAAACACTCTTCTAAATCAGTAGACACCTTTATCAGTTTTACTTCGTATTTATTTCGTAATGATGAATGCAGCCGATTGAACCCTTCTCCTGCCCCTAAACTTTCAATCATCACCTTAGTATGCTGCTGAAACTCCTTATTGATTTCCTGTTCCACTCTTTGCCAACCATCTTCATTAGGCGATAATTTCAGCCATATCGGCTCTACTCTTAAAAACTTTATGTTTGTATTTTTATTTACTTGACTTCCAATATATGTTTTTCCTGCTCCTTTTGGACCAATTAATATGTAGAGTATTTTCCTCATCTTCTTATTACCTCTAACGACTTCTTGCGCTCACTCCATTTACAATGCCTCGATCAACTTGTTAGCTTGTTGGTAGGAAACAAAATTCATAGCGCAAGAATCAAACGAACGTCATCTTCAACAAGCAAGCCTCAGGTAGCGCCTCAACCTGGAGCCGAAGCCGCCTAACATTCCGAGTCAGCGGCTGCGAGCAACCTTTGCAACTATGCCAGGGACTGAAGGAATTCCCTTAAACTGGGGTTGTTCTACCGCAAAAATACATAGAGTGATGCGTTTTTTTTGTAAAAAATACTTATTACTTAGAATGCCCCAGTCTCCAACATACCTCTTATTACGTTGAAAAAGCGTTTTCCAAAAATAGCTGACAGGACTCCACAAATCAAGGATACTAATACAAAAAAATTGATAGTTGCATTATTCCACGTCCAATCGTCTAATGCACCGGAAGAGAACAGATGAAGCAAAACTGGAATTAAACCAAGTACAGCCCCAATCACGAAACGACGTATTATGCCAATTAGAACCTGTTTTTGAGAATTCTTATCTTCAGGTGTCATGCTGGAAAATTCTCCTTGATCGACTAGCTCAGATACAACCACTATGTAACACTTTTGTTAGCTCTATCCCCTGAACTACACCACAAAAATAAATTCATTTTAGACGGTGAATGGTTCGGCAAGCATTTCCAAGCATCCCATTAACCCATTAGGACTGACCGCATTTTTTCAACAGGTCTGGTCTTAACCGCCCCACTCACACAAAATTGTCGATGCTTGCTACTCGTACTGTGCAACTTCAACCTTGGCTCTCTAAGCTTCGCAGGTACTCTTCGTATTCAATCTTGAATTCAAGTGCATTTTTGAAGTCGGCACAACGGTGCGACAGCGCCTCTACAACAGCTTCTTTGCTTGTTTGTGTTAAAGCAATGATCTGGGGCTTTTGGGGGACGCGAAACTGAGTGTGGTCGT
Organism: Kalymmatonema gypsitolerans NIES-4073; assembly: GCF_002368435.1. Lineage (GTDB taxonomy): Bacteria > Cyanobacteriota > Cyanobacteriia > Cyanobacteriales > Nostocaceae > Kalymmatonema > Kalymmatonema gypsitolerans. Next base: position 7,634,375 of record NZ_AP018268.1, on the reverse strand, counting down.
GAAACGTAATTGTGACAATGGTTCCCAGTGACTCTCCTTCTGTTGACTCGATGGTGCTCCACATCCAACGCTGTTGATCAGTTTCTTCTTTGGTACCCCATTCTCTTGAGATGTTGAAATCGCCACGGAATCTGGGCTTGGGGCGCAATCCAGCTTCTTTTAGCTGCTTGTGAACAGGTAAAAACAGCCAGCCTAAATACATTCCGTACGCCATATCACCCGCTCTGTTGAATACGTCTACCAACTTATCAATATTCTTCTGAATTAGGGTTTGCCAGTTTGCAGCTATATGAGTATCAATGTATTGAGCGATCGCAAAAATATCGCTGTTCTTGTTTTCCGAAAGAAATTCCTTTAATAATTCCATCGAAAGCGACCTCCCGATTGTGTCGCCTTGTATTGTGGCGCATAACGGATGCGAGAGGATTGTAAAAAATTGACCTCAATTGGGCAGCACAATATGGCACGGATGCAAGCCCCGTTGTTCAAGATAGGCTGTGGGAGTACAACCAGCAAACGTACGGAAGTCGTGAATGAAGTGCGCTTGGTCGAAGTAGCCGCACGTTAAAGCGACATCAATCCAATCGACGTGTTCTTTTCCAGCCAAGAGGTAAAGGACTTGCCGCAAGCGCTGAACGCGACAAAACAGCTTGGGCGTTAACCCCACTTCATCACGGAATAGTTGGCTGAAATGGCGCGCGCTGAGACCGATTTGATCCGTCACTGCGCGGACTGTGGGCATGGGTACTCGCCCAAACTCGCGTAACGCGAAATCAACAGCGGGATGTCGTTCGGGCGGCTGCGCCATCAGAGTCAGGAGGAAATGCTCCAAAACGAGGAAGCGAGTTTCTAAGGTTGGAGCTTCGAGTAGGCGATAGCGAAGGGCTGCTGCCTCCGGCAGATCGCGTAGTTCTCCGGCGCGACGATTCCACAATTCATCCAGCGATACAATCTGATTGTGCAATTCTCCGGCAGGAAGCGCAAAGAACGGGGTACTGCCGCCCGGCTTGAAATGCATGCCCATGACACAGACTTGGCTATCGTTGTCGATGATGAAGCTTTCGGAATGGACTCCACATATCCTAATGCCGCGTGTGCTGCCACACCGTGCCCGACTGTGCGGATCAAACAGAGGGATCTCGTCCTTGCCCAGGTTAATGACTAACTCCATCGAACCAATCGGCAGCAAGCGTACCTGCGCGCTCGGCAGGTTGTCACCTTCGCTAGACCACAAAAACGCCACGAACTGCGATACTGGCGAGCGAGGGACATAAATGTGGTAAATCATAGAGCGATCGCAACAAATACTCAACTGTAAAATACTCGTTCGCAATATCTGAAAATTCCAGCTTTGCCCCTGTGTTTGCGGATTTGATAGTTACTTTGGACATAGCATTTCATGCATGAAACAAAAACGGCGAGCGCTCCCTCAAAAATTATGTTTTCTATGACATTTGTGGGAATTGTTAAGTAGCTTCCTGGTAGGAAACAAAGTTCATAGCGCAATAACTAAACGAAGACCATCTTCAACAAGCAACATTGCACGACTGCTAATTTGACTCACCTGTTCTGTCAAAAATAACTTGTCCACAGTGATGATCTGCTAGGCAACCCCACCAGCGGCTTTCGTGCGTCCGCTACGCTGAAGTGTTAGCCTGCAGCAATTGCAATTACCTCTTGTTAACGAAATACGACAATTATACTACATGGAAAAACTATTAGTGTTATAAATGAGTTAATAAGTTTTTACAAAAAATAGATAAAATGGTAAATAAGAAAAGACAAAAAAGACAAGAAATATTTCATGAGTTAGCAATTAACCTTGCCTTTTATACGGAGGGTAAGATCAGGCAAAGATTTGCATGTCCCTTCTGTTTGAAACTTTTTGATTCTATTGATCAACTTTCAGATGCACATATTTTTCCTGAAGCATTAGGAGGGCGTACTATCACACTTGCCTGCAAAGGTTGTAATAGTGCAATAGGCTCAAAGATTGAAAGCTATGAGACTGAGAGAGTTAAATTTAATGATGCTTTCTCAGGTAAAGGACAGAATTGTTGGAAAGTGGCTTTAACCCCTAAGAGCGATAATGTCAATTCTCAAAATATTGGTAAAGTTACTGCGGAAATGAAGTTAGTAGAGAATGAAGCTAGAACAGAGTTGCAGTTTCATGTTACTCCTAAAGGCTATAGCCCAAAAGCGTTAGAAGAAATTAGTAAGTTATGGGGAGAAGCTGGTTCTTCAGTAAATGTTGAATTTCAAGCACGTGCAGGTTGGACTAGAGGAAAATTAACATATTTGCACTCTGCCTTCTTATTTCTATTCAGTCAATTTGGTTATGAATGGGCACTTGACCCATGTACTCAAGTTATCCGAGAACAAATTCAAAAGCCTGAAGAAGATTTAATCTCATTTGATCCCCTAGCTCTGGCTGGTTCTGAATTAACTAACCATCTCCCCGACGGTCAAGCACAAATATCTTGGTATCTGATAACAGAGCCGAAAGAATCAAGAGGTTTTCTAATTGTTTTCTCTGGTCTTGAGCATTGGAGCAATCCCTTAGGCGTATGGATGCCATTATTTGGCTGTTCCTATGAACCACCAAAATCTATCAATTTTTGTACACTTCCGTTGCAAACGTTAAGAGGGCATCTGTCCACTTTCAACTTTATGTATTTAGGTCATCAACTTGTTAAACGTTTCTTCGGTAAAAGTGAGACTGAAAATACGAAATAATTACAGGAACATTGAACACCAACAGATAACTTTCAGGCACTGCCCTGACACATAACCTACCTGGGTAACAGCTCAAATCAGCGGCGGCAATTAGACTCGAACTCAGCACCAGCAGCTTATAACTATTTTCAGAGGGGTAGGAGGGTGTTTTAATTGGATTCCTCAAAAAGAGACGGAAAGTTACGACGACCACTCACAACCCGCAGAATTTCAATACCATCATCCAGCACTCTGTAGAAAATGATATAGCCTTCCAGGGACAATCCTCGTAAGTCGGGGCGGATTTCTGCATAGCTTTTACCACTGTTTGGGAATGTAACAAGTTGCTGGCACTTGCGAGCAAAGTCACGAAAAAACCGCTCCCCTGCCTCAAGGCTATTTTCGGCAAAGTAGTCAGCGATTTCGTCGAGATCTCGACTAGCGAGAATGTTGATGACATAACGACTCATTCTTGTGCCTGACGCGCTTGCTGAAACCGTTTCAGAATTTGGTTTACAAAAGTCTCCCCATCAATGGGGGGAGTATGGTCTGAAGCTGAGATTGCTGCGTCAATTTTTTCTCGTACCTCCTCCACCCATTCGGCATTAGCACGATCATATTCATCCAGCAACCGCAAGGCAACTTCCAGGACTTCTTGTGCAGAGCGGTATTTGCCAGCTTGTAGCTTGGCTTGAATAAAGCGTTCCTGATCGGCTGTGAGACTGATGCTCATAAGAAATCTGTGTTCAAACTATCTACGATTTTAAGGCGAAAGCCTAATCCTGCCTTTGAGCTTCCTGAACATCAGATTAAAATTTAATCATTCCTAACGATGTAACACTGTTCAGTTGATTGAAGCACAGTAGTTCTCTATATAGAACTTTAAAAGAATAAAGAAGACAGAATTCAGGATTCAGAACCTGAAGGTGCGATCGCGCATGAAAAGCTAACGATTGATTTGAGCCGCCGCAGATTACCCCAATACGGTTACATCAAGGCAGGGCGGGGGAATTGAACCCCCGTTATGTTGCTCTTGGACAGGAACTTCTTTCAAATCTCACAGCGCTCTGAGTACATTTGGAGTTAGGTCAACCAGACCTCCCCGCAGCAACACTACCCCACATGAACCGACAGTCGCATAGACAACGGGTACAGCCATAAGAACCTCCTTAATGTTCATAAAGAACGGAGTCCACCACTGCACTGTTGAGCTGCCTTTAAGTACCTCCAGAAGAACCCTAACTACCAAGCTTGTTGGAAGGCACTTGCCTTCCATACACTAGCAAAATTGTAACTATGGCTTAAGTTTCATGCAATGTTTCTACTCAATTTGACTCATACCATTGGTTCCACCGCAGTGTTAGGTGGCTTACCACGCCCCAACAATTTGTCATACTCCGTATGCGACCCAATCCAAAACCATGCGAGATCGTTGTTCTGCTCTACTGCAAGGGCGCGATAATGCAAACCTACTCGCACTGACCAAAATTGTCCCGCCTTCTTGAAATGCAGCGATGGATGCCGAGGATCTTGTTTTAACTAATTTGGCGTAAGTCCCCCACTATAACGGTATTCCGTTTAGTGGCGGGATATAAGACGGGAGGCGAGGAAGACACTTCTGACCTATACAGACTGTAGGTCTGTGCGGGAATGGGGTGGCTGAAGAGTCTCCTATCTCCAATGACACCCAACGAACAAATAAAGTGCTACGATAGTTATGCCCGTAGCAATAATGCTCTTGTGAGGCAATATTGGTGCCGACCATCCACTTGACACAAACGGACTGGTAAAACAGGTGAACAGTGCAAACGTTGGGAAACGGAAAAAATAGAATTCGTTGGTAATTCGCTACATACAAAAGACTCCGTGGGATGTCAGGAGTCTCTAAACTGCCTGTGGAGGTATCGGAACGTGGATGTTGCTGTATGGCTTGTCCTTAGGGCATCTGGAGTAACGACCAATGAAGCAGGAAATTTCTACAAAGCGATTTGTAGAAGCCCGCACCATAACGGTACACCGGAAAGGTGGTGGGAGAACGTCACTAACTCATAGCATCGGTCTGCCAATTCCTGAATCTCGTTGGGCAACTGCCGATAGTAGTACCAAAAATCTGGGGTTGCTCGGTGTCTCACAAGTCAGTGCAACGCCCTTGTCTCAAATCTTGCAATGCCTTTTCAGCCAATGCATCAAGCCGACCCGCAGCAACATCAGCTTCAAATTGTTGATCCCACACTGCTGCATCAAACTCCGCAAACCAAGCCCGAAATGCAGCTAGTTCTTCGGGTGAAAGCTGGCTGACAGCACGTTCTATTTCTTGCAAAGTATTCATGCTCAACGATATTGGACTTAGATACCACTGATCTAACTATACAAGCACCTCGAGAACTGAAACCAGCACCTTGGACGTATAATCGCCCCACAGATACCCTGTTACATCAAAGATGGATGTCTCACTGATAACAATTCGTTAGTTCCAGCCACTCAAAAGTCATTGCTGACAATACCTGACCACTGCACTTTTTTCTGCTTTTCCCGGCGGTAGGAAAAGAAATACTCTGAAGTTTGATAAGTACAATAAGGAGCGATGCCAACGCTTAAACCAGCAGTCCGGTGCAGTGCAGTGTTGGGCTGCTGACGCATTTACGGAAACAAACCTAAACGAATCCATAATTGTCGTGCTGCTAATTGAGAAGGGCTGTTTATCTCCAAATACTCTACAGTGACTTTTCCAATTGAAGTGATACCCGTAACTGTACCAGACTCCACACTGGCTTGGAAATGCTCATCCCATCGGTCTTGTCTTGGATGAAAGAAACGAGCTTCAGTATTTGAATTAGGTTCGATACCACTGATTCGAGTTCCTTTACGGAGATTACATGAGCGACATGCAAGGGGTGAACTACCCAACACCGACCCTATCGGGTACGGTGTGGGCTTCTGATTTCATCGACCGTTGCCCCTTGCCCTTACGAGTAGGTGGTCTTACACAGCCTCTATCAGCAAGAAGGGGGTTCCCTCCGTCCATAGATAATATCCGAATACCTTCATTTCTTATGTTCAGCGCTGCATTACCATCACGGTCATGATGAGTTTTACACGATGGGCAATCCCATTCACGTATATCGAGCGTTAACTCATCAAGAACATGACCGCAGCATGAACAAGTTTTTGAGCTAGGGAAAAATCTGCCAATCTCTACAAGTTGACCGTCCTTAGCTTTTAACTTGTAGTCCAGAAAGTTAGCAAACATTCCCCAGCCCACGTCGGATATTGATTTTGATAGCTTACGATTCCGCACCATTCCCTTAACATTGAGATTCTCTACAATGATGACTTGGCTTTCGTCTACCAGTTTTCTGCTCAGTTTATGCAGAAAATCCTGGCGGGAATTTGATACTCGCTCATGAACCTTGGCTACTAGTTTTTTGTACTTATTTCTTGAATTACTTCCCTTTACTTTACGAGCAAACTTCTTTTGTTTCCTCGCTAAATTCTTTTCATGACGCTTCAGGTATTTTGGATTGGAATACTTGGTAACTTCATTGCCATCGTGAACAATAGCAAAGTCTTTCAAGCCAAGGTCAATGCTGAGCGTCTTGTCACCAGATATCTGACTAGATTCACCCTCAATCTCAAGTAAGATTGAAGCGAAATATTTATCTGTAGGTGTTTTACTGATAGTGACAGTCTTAACTTTCTCTTCAATGGGTCTATGAAAGACTGCTTTAATAACACCAATCTTGGCAACTTCTAAACAATCACCCACAACCTTAACGTTTTGAGGATATTGGATTGATTGCTTGTGATGCTTTGACTTGAACCTAGGGAACTTAGCTCTACCCTCAAAAAAGTTAGCATAAGCCTTGTTTAGGTTGATTGCTACACATTGTAAAACAGCAGAATAACAATCCTCTTTCAACCAAGGGTACTCGACCTTTAGTTGCGGGAGATAAGCCTTGTAAACGCTTAGCTTTAACGACTTTCCTGTTTGTGAATAGTGTTGAATGCAAGCATTAAGGGCATAATTCCAATACCACCTTGCACAACAAAATGACTTAGCTAGGGCTATTTCTTGTTCAGTTGTTGGGTATAGTCTTACCTTAACTGCTTTCAACACTTTCATCACCTCCTTTTTGCTATTATGATAACATAAATGCAAAGGCGTTGTGTAGGCAGGTATGAAAAATAAAGCATTAAACTTGAGAATATCAGAACGCAGGTTAAATAAGTTGCGGCTATACTCAGCTTGGAAAGATAAGACAATGACTCAAATACTGGAAGACTTCATTGACTCGTTACCCATCCCAGAGAGAGGCAATTCCTCCGAGACCAACATTGCTGATTGAACTGCGTTCAATGCCGCTTGTTGGTCAATTCGTTATTGCCCAGAATTCATCCCAACACGCTCCCGGAGTACCGTTACAGTGTGGGGCTTCTTCTGCTCTAGCTAAATTGGACTCATCATCTGCACCTTGTCTAGAGAGGGGGATAATGTGTTCGACCTCAAAGGGAAGTTGAATACAAGTTCAGGTGCATGACAGTACTCACAACGATGATTGGCTCGTTCTGCAACTACAGCGTAATAACGATTCATTGACTCAATTGCTGCATTAATGCCGCTGTCCGGGCTGTTGCAGCTCTCAGTTCAGTATCAACGAGAGTATCTAGCTCTGCTTGTTGCTCTGGCGGCAACGCTTGTCCTTGATCTCGTGCTGTCCGCCATAGACTCATCAACTCCGATAACCGTTTTTGTTGATCTGTACTGAAGAACGGATCGGGACGAAAGCTTTGAATAACGAGCAGCGCACTGAACTCAGTTTCACCTAACTGAGCCGTCAACGCATCTAGGGCTTGCCCCGCAGTTTTGCCAACCGATTGCTTGTCACCTGCAATAGCGCGATAAGACTTTTCACCGTTTTGATTAGAGATTGGCAAAATAGCTACTGTAGTCATTCTTCCAATTGGAATTCGCTTGCCTCAAATTATATCCCTAAGCAATATCAATCGTGAACTGAGGTGTGTAGCTTTAATTCAAAATTGATCGCCCCACAGATAACATTGTGGCAACTTAACTCTGAACGCTGACAGGGAACCTTGCTGTACCCTCCCAACCAATCATCCTGCAGTCTAACGGTGGAGTTGAGCCGCCGCAAATCACCTCTTGTGCTAAAGCTCATAGCACTCTATTCTGGATTACAGAATAACTAGGCTCAATGTAATGATGCTTATCTATCTTCAAGATTGCAATTATAACCTTTTCTATACAAATGTTCAGAAACCTAAATATATTCGGTAGATAAGGTTCTTGAATTATGCTGGGATTTAGATATTCATGTATTGTTTTATTGCGGAAATTAAAAGAGTTTTTAATTTCGTCATCTGTATAAGTTAGATCATAATCAATTAGTGTTTTGATAAACTTCTTCAACGTTCCTGAATTCTTTTTGATGCCAATAACTGCTTTCACTCGGTCATATTCCTGCTCCTCTTGCTGAGATAAAATTTGAATATCGCCTAATACCTCCAAAATCCGCCAAAATGCTTCAACTCTTTCATAAGTGTAAGGCAGATTTAATGTTTCGTTGTATCGTATTAAAAGCATCTCAATATGCTTCTTCTCAAGCTCATCAAAATTCATGTATGTTGAGATTGCTTTCATCAAACACTCCTGTGTTACAGGATAAGGTATCAATGGTTCCCCGTAGCCAATTGAATCAACAAACTCCCCAGCTAAAAATGGTGGCATTGCAAGTATAATTCGATCTCCACTAGTTATATTTGGGCAACCAAATATAACTCTTCTTCGCTGAAAAAAGGTTAATAAGTAAGCTACAAAATATTGAAGAAATGAGTTGACTTGCTCTGTATAAGCATATGAGTCGTCACTCTGGAAAGGAGGATAGATAATTCTCAAATGACCAGTTCTTGCACACGCCTGAAAATTATGCCCTATTGTTTGCTTATTTTCTGCTGAATTGAATTCAAAAAATTCCTTTTCTATAGGAAAATTTTCTTCATCGTTAAGAAGCTCAAAGAATACGTGAGCTTCTTTTCCATTGATATCTTTAAGGTTGATAAATTTGTAATCAAATCTTATTGGCTCCTCAAGTAAGCGACCAAAAAAGAAATTCAACACATATGTGTCTTTATACTGCATATTCCTTGAATAAAAATGTCAGTCATGCCTTCCGAACTCGCGGATAAATTAATTCATTTGGAATGCGTTGCGTTCAATGTGTTCATTTGCAATTAGTCAGAAAAATCTGAGTTTGATGCGCTGTTACATCAAAGATGAACATCTCACTGATAACAATTAATTAGTTCCAGCCACTCAGAAGTCATTGCTGACAATACCTGACCACTGCACTTTTTTCTGCTTTTCCCGACGGTAAGAAAAGAAATACTCTGGAGTTTGATAAGTACAATAAGGAGCGATCGCCACCTGTTCTGGACTCATTCCCAGTTGTTCCAACTGTAAAGCATTCACCCGGCGCACATCGAGCCGCACTCGTCCTGGTTCTGGATCTGGAAGTAAGGGTGAATTTACTAGCTCGTACAATGCAGCTACAATTGCTTTTTCGTCATTTTGTGGTATAATGCTGTTCCCAACTTCTGCAGCGACTTGCTCGGAGACTTGATAAACCTCACCTGCGATCGCTGGTCCCATCGCTATTCGCAAATCTTGAAGTTTGCTACCTTGTGCTTGCATTCGGTTGATGGCTTGCGGTACTATCTTGAGCGAAGTCCCACGCCAACCCGCATGGATTGCTGCCACCCGTCCCGTTTTCTCATCAACAATAAGCACGGGCGTGCAGTCAGCGCTCGCTACCCATACAGCTTGCAACGACTGGTCAGTGACTAAACCATCTCCCAATGCAAGGGCAGAATCACCAACGCCCTCGATCTCGTCTCCACCTTCTGTTAACTTACCTACAATTTCTGTTGGAGTGAGGACAGTATTGCCATGTACCTGTTTTAAGCGATAAACTGATGCCTCAGGATACAGCACCTTTGTGAGTTCCAAAGGAGAACTAGGCGAAAACTGCTGAGTAAAAAAGCCGTGGTGCCAGGATTCCAGTAGACTGCAGGTCAGATAGGGTAGTCCTTCCCAAGTGCGCCAGTGCCAAGAGTGCATCTTCAACCAAACCTAAAAACAAAAATAAATAGCAGTCAATTCATCCTAACTTGAACGAGTAAATTTAGGTAAACTGTTGTGGGATTGGATCGGCAAAAGTTGGAAACTGCCCTGGAAGCAGGGCGCAAAAATACTTATTTACCATTTTCGCTACATCTTTTTGAAACTGTTTCTTCAACGAACCAAATCCTCTGGGACTTACTGGCTCAAGGCGCTGAATCAGGATGTGCCGTCATTGCTACTGAGCAGACAACCGGACGAGGACAATGGGGTCGTCAGTGGATGTCCGAAAATGGGGGATTATATCTTTCAGTGGCAATAGCTCCCCAGCTAAGCGCGACGAACAGCTACCAACTTACGCTAGCGACGGCTTGGGGAATTGCCAAACAATTGCGAAGCTGCGGCGTTCCTGTTGAAATCAAATGGCCGAATGATTTGGTCTTGCTGGGCCGCAAACTATGCGGTATTTTAACAGAAACCAAAGTGCAGCAGGGACAAATCACCCAAGCAGTGATTGGTGTGGGGATGAATTGGGCAAACCCAGTACCGGAAACTGGAATAAATCTGGCAATGTGGCAAGCAAATCAGCACACTAAACTTATCCCATCTTTAGAAATGCTGATCGTTGAAGTGTTAATTGGAATAGAATCTGGTATACAGTGCCTGTTTGAAGAAGGAGCCAATATATTAATATCGCGCTATCTAGAGTTGCTAACAAACATGGGTGATAGAGTCTACGTCAATGAGACTGTAGGCACTGTAGTTGGTGTGACAAATACTGGGGAGCTTCGGGTTTGCATGGAAACAACAGAACTTAAATCAGTAAAAACACCAGAAATTTACCTTCAGCCCGGTACAATCAGTTTGGGTTACTTTCATTCATCTGATTAAGGAAGAACTTTACATTGGATAATGGTTTCGTAGTCAGCGCTTCAGCACTTACTACAAGCAAATCTCCCATCCAAAATCTAAAATTAACTGACAAATTACTGAGTTAATTTCTTTAAGCTAAATCCACACACAATACCAGAGAAACAATGACGCAGCGCAATCACTCGACCGAGAACCGTTTGCATCAATTGTGGCAGCGATGCCTATCAACAAGACGCTTTGCGTCTACGCTCCCAGCACAAAGCTTGTCTTGGCTTGGCACTATCAGTATGCTCACAAATGGTGGCTTGGTATTTGCTCAAACTGAATCAGCAATAGACAACATTGTTCCCACTGCTGAAAGTTCGCAACCAGCCCCATCTGCAAATCCAGTCAAAAAATATTCTGTAGAACAGAACAATAGCACTTCCGGTTCACAAGCGGCTCGATCACAACCAGAATTTTCTCAACGCCGCGCTAGACTCAGACAGAGACTATCCAAGTCAAAAGCGTCGAGTCCTGCGGTAGTTATCAGAAATTCCAGATACCAAGCAGAAAGTTCCAGTCCTGCGGTAGTCATCAGAAAATCAAAACCTCAAGCAGAAGATTCACAGCCAGAGGTAGTGATTAGAAAATCAAAACCTCAGGTAGAAGTTTCTGTGCCTAGCGAAAGTGTGAGAAAGTTGAGAGCAAGGTTAGGGAAAAAACCTCAAGTCGAGGATTCGCAGCCAAATGCAACTGTAAGAGAAAAACCCCAACAAGAAGTTTCCCAAAAAAACTACCCCGCTGCTCCTTCTGCTGACTCCACCAGCAAAGATTACAATAATTCCTACATTGACCCCACTGATTATCAAGTAGGCGTGACCAATAAGTATGAAGCACCCAATTCTGTGGTGATCACACAACGGTCTAATACTTGTAGAAGATTAGTGGGGCAAAATGTTCCCAACAGCGTTTGTGCTAAGCTTCCATATCAAAATCAGCGTGTAGCAGATTCCGATACTGAATCAGCCGACAAGAAAGCGCCTAGTTGGATTAGAAGAAGCAAACCGACCACATTAGCAACTGTTCCACCAGTTAGACGTGTGAAGAGTGAAAGAAACTCTTTGATGCGTCCCACTCGTGGTATTGGTTCTGGTGTTTTGACGAGTAGTCTCAGGCGTCACACTTCTGAAGAGGCTTCTGGTGGTGTAACGAAAAGTACATTCCGCCCGAATCGATTTATCCCCAACTTCAACCAAACCACAACAGTCAGTTCTGTACCGATTGCTCCAGCAGCAGGTGGTTTATCAGCGCCGATGACCGCTGACAATGTTGCTCCTCGTCCCAGTAATCTCACTTACGACATCCCACTGGCAGCAGTACTGCCGCAAATCAACTACGGTGGTGTCTATGGTGGTAGACTCGCTTATGGTGGTACGGGATTGATGTATCCCCTTTCTGCCCCTTCTCCAATTACTTCTTTGTTTGGTTGGCGAGTTCATCCGATTACAGGCGATCGCCGTTTCCACTCGGGTACAGATATCGGTGCCGCAATGGGAACGCCTGTTTTAGCTGCCTACTCTGGTAAAGTAGAGAGTGCTGACTGGTTGGGCGGCTATGGCATGACGGTAATACTTAACCACAGCAATGCCCAACAAACTCTTTACGGTCATATGTCAGAAATTTTTGTTCAACCCGGTCAGGTGGTCGAAAAGGGAACCGTCATCGGGCGAGTTGGTAGTACTGGTAACTCCACAGGTCCCCACTTGCACTTTGAGGTGCGCCAACTGACAGCAGAAGGGTGGGTTGCTACTGACCCAGGTACTCAATTAGAGTACGGACTCAGCCAATTAATTCAATCGTTACAGACAGCTCAGGCTCCTCAGCAATCGGGCAGCTAGAAAAGTCGAGTGAGGGAGTGAGGGAGCGAGAAAGTGAGGGTTCGGAGGGTTCGGAGGGACATAAGGGCAATAAAGTATTGCCTTACCCTGCTTCCTCTACTCCCCCAACTTCCCGAACTTTCTCTCGCGTAGTGAGTTTGTAAAAGCGCCAAACAAAAACCCCTGCTGCGATCGCCACTCCAATCGACTGTCCTATCCACAATCCAACACCCCCAAGACCAAGGTGAAATCCCAAAAAGTAGCCAGTAGTCAACCCTACACCCCAAAATGTCGGTAAACTCAGCAGCATCGGTACACGCGTATCTTGAAGTCCATATAATGCGCCCATTGCTGTCTTTTGCACACCATCCAACAGTTGAGCCAACGCTGAAATGGTGAGCATCGGCATTGCCAGTTTTACTACGTTTGCATTTTCTGGGTTACGAATATCCAAATACAGTCCTATCACTTGCTGCGGATGTGTAAGCAACGCGATCGCTGTTAATGCCATAAATACTGCCGCAACCGCTATACTGACATACCCTGAGCGTCGCGCAGCTTCAAGGTTTTGCTGTCCTAGCCACTGAGCGACTCGGGCTGTCGTAGCGAAAGACATCCCCAGTGGCACCATGAACATTACGATAGTCGTTTGAAGTACAATTTGGTGCGCTGCTAACACATCGACACCCAATACGCCCATAAGGTAGGTGACAACCGTGAACAGTCCAGACTCCAAAGCAACAGCTACCCCAATTGGCGCACCAATCCACACCAACTCCCGAAGAATTCCCGGTTTCAGCCGATGCAAATCCTGAAAGAATCGGTAAGTTTTCAGTTGCTGGTGTTTAAATGTGTACACTACCAAAGCCAGAAACATACCCCAAAGGCTGAGGACACTTGCCAATGCCAAACCCGCTAACTCCATCCGTGGAAATCCGAACTTGCCGAACCCTAAAACGTAATTGCCCACTATGTTAAAAAGCGTTCCCACAATGACAATTATCATCACCGGGCGCGCCTGAGACAGACCAGACACAACGCCTCTAAGCATGGCAAATCCTAGGGCTGGGATAAGTCCCCACAGAATGATATCCAAATACGTATTTGCTAGCACCACGGTCGTCTGGGCTTGCCCAAGCTGACTCATAAACGAATCCAGATGCCCTATCAGGAACATCATGGGTATTGCAAGGAGCAGCGATAGCCAGAGTCCTTGGGATGTCACCTGCTCGATTCGCGTTTTACGACCTGCTCCGTAAGCCTCCGCCACAATCGGGCTAACTCCCATCACAACCCCGCCAGCGGTATTCATAAGCATGACAAAAGTTAATGATGCTAACCCTCCTGCTGCCAGGGTTTCTTGTCCTAAGGCACCCATCATAACTGTGTCTGCGAAACCTGTTGCAGACTGGGCAACTTGAGCACTTGCTAGAGGAACAGCAAGTTGTAAAAATTCCCGGATTTCTGTTCGGATATTCGATTTGATGAGCATTGAGGTCATAATTAAAGCATCTGCAAAATAACGTGTTAAATGCAGAGGCAGTGCATTTGGGATGCTTCCCTGAACTACCTCCTAATGTTGCAGCCTTTCTCTGCTGTAATATTTGTTCATAATTTACAATTTAGACAAATCAATGATTTCGGGCTACTCGAACCTTGCAAGACTATCAAAATCTTGCGGCAAGTTTTCAATCTCAAAAGGCTCTCATTGCAAAATCACCTAAACTTGAGTGCATAGAAAGCTGGAAACCAGATGCAAGCACCAGTGACACCATCTATTAAGACGGTTGATCTACCAAAAAACCGCCTTTATCCTCCAATCTGTTCCAGTGCAGCCTATGGTTGGAAGAACATTCTGGCTGAAGAATTTTGTCAACCTCCTGGACAGGAGAAATATCAAAGCTCGACAGAACACACTATCTGTTTATCTTTAAATCATCGTCCATCTCGTCTATTGCAAGTGATGGGAGGTTTGCCCCCAGCTCAGTACGCTCTTTGTAATCGTCGCCATATTGGTCTCGCCGCCAAAGGCGATATATGTATCGTTCCTGCTGGAGTGCCGTTTTTTTACCAATGGGATAGAGAAGACCAATTCTTACCAAAACTAAGGGGGAGCGTGAAAGCCCCTGAGGAGCAGGCACGTAGTGCCGTACTCCGTGCTTTCAGCCAGGGGATGAAACGCGACGGGCGCAGGTTTTAACCTGCTGTCTCTCTTTCTTTCTCAAGCACTAGGCTGTCAATCCACTCTTCAATCAAAGCAGTGATAGTCCTATCTTTTTGACCAGCATATAAATAAAGCTTATTTCTCCTACGCTCGGATAAGCGTATTGTTAATGTTTTTCCTTTCATTTTGTACATACACTGTTAGTATTTAATTTTAATATATATCAAGGAGGTGAAATTAATGTATGGATGTCAACAAAATCTAATTAATCCAAATACGGAGTTAAAAGCAGTACTTGAGTTTATCTGCTCAGAGTCTCATAAACTGACTAACTGCGGCATCTACTATGCCCGTCAGTTGTATTTTAAGGCTGGGAAATTGATTGGCAAGTATGACCTTGAAAAGGAATATAAGACCAACAAGCATTATCAGGTTCTACACTCTCAAGCAGCACAGCAAATATTGAGGTCTGTTGCTGAATCATTCAAATCTTTTAAGGAGCAAGACTTGAAGTACAGCAAGGGTGAATTGCATTTCAAGCCCAAGCTACCCAAATATCGCAAAGGTAATGGTTATGCATTGGTGACTTATCCCAAACAAGCTTTAAGGCTAGTTGGTGATAGCATCAAAATTCCTCTTGGAACAACAGTAAAAAGATGGTTCAGAATTGACAGTTTTCTACTACCAATGCCATCCAACTTGAGCTTTGAAGATGTTAAAGAACTGCGAATACTACCACGTAACCAATGCTTTTATGCTGAGTTTGTCTACGAAAAAGATTCAGCAACCAGATACTACGTTAACCCAAGCAACGCACTAGCAATAGACCCTGGTATCAACAACTGGTTAAGTTGCGTGTCTAACGTAGGAACCAGTTTCATTGTTGACGGACGCAAGGTTAAAAGCCTCAATCAATGGTACAACAAGCGTGTTGCCACACTCAAGGAAGGCAAACCCCAAGGCTACTGGGATGAACAGCTAGCCCACATAACAGAGAAACGTAATCGACAGATGCGGGATGCTGTGAACAAAGCAGCCAGATTAGTTGTAGACCACTGCATTAAACATCAGATTGGTACAGTTATTTTTGGCTGGAATCAAGGACAAAGACAAGAAGCAACACTTGGTAAAACGACTCAATCTTTTGTGCAAATACCTACTGCCAAGTTGAAAGAACGAATCAAACAACTGTGTGAATACCACGGAATCAAGCTTGTTGAAACAGAGGAATCCTACACCAGCAAGGCTAGTTTTCTAGATGGTGATTTTCTACCAACCTACGGCGAAAAACCCGAAACGTGGAAGCCATCAGGGAAGCGAGTTAAGCGTGGAATGTATCGCACTGGTACTGGAAAACTCATCAATGCTGATTTAAATGGAGCCGCAAACATAATGCGGAAAGTAGAGACACAATTAGGTTTAAACCTAGTCAAGGTCTGTAGGCAAGTTTTGACCCTTGCGACCAGATTTCGCATCTGGGAAACCAAAACTAAAAAGCGCAACGAAGTGGCTTTAGCCCTTCGTGTAGCAACAGTTTAGAATCCCTGTGGCTTTAGCCCAGGGAGAGGTCAAGTATCCGAATTACCGCCCAGTTTCTACACCAGGTTGCTCAAGAAGTCATCGAAATTGATCCTGATCGCTTAGAACTGTTGCCAGAATTTCGAGTCCGTAATCCTCAGCTTGAACAGATTGGCACGATGCTCTTGACTGAACTCAAGAATGGGGGACCAGCAGGACGGCTTTATGTCGAATCTTTGACAAATTTGCTAGCTGTGCATTTGCTCAGGAACCATTCTGCTACCCAACTGCGTGTTGCTCTATACAACGGGGGATTGAGCGATCGCCAACTTCTGCTAGTAACGGATTACATCAACGATCATCTGGATCAGGATATCAAACTATCTGACTTAGCCCAATTGCTGAGAATGAGCCAGTTTCACTTCAGCCGACTCTTTAAGCAATCAATGGGAGTCACCCCTCACCAATATGTACTTCAGCAACGGGTCGAACGAGCGAAGAAGTTACTCAAAGAAACAAAATTATCAGTCATGGAAATTGCTTTGTTGTGCGGCTTCAGCAGTCATAGCCATCTAGGTAAATGGTTTCGGCAGCATATAGGAATGACTCCTAAAGCTTACCGAGCCAACGAAAACTGACTCAACTAAGTAGTACTAATGTACAAAAAGTGAGAAAATACTAGAAAAGTACAAAAAATCTTGGTAGTGAAAGTGTTGATTGTTTACGAGTAACCATGTTCAACCAAAAACGTAGGTGAAATGTCATTTGGAATTGTGTCTGTGGCTTGTGTAAGTTCTTGATTGCCAGAAACCATGAATTTTTCCACGTATTTGCCGAGAATATCCCCCTCTAAATTCACCCAACCGCCCGGACTTAAGTACTGGAGATTGGTTTCGTCATAAGTGAGGGGAATCACTGCTACCATAAACTGCGAGAGTTCTGGCTGATAGTCCGCGACTGTGAGGCTGACGCCATTTATGGCAATACTGCCTTTGGGAACAATATAACGGGCGATCGCTTTTGGCGCTGTAAACGTCATTTCCCAAGAGGTTGCTGTAGCTTGTGCTGACACCAGTTCACCTACACCATCCACATGCCCCATCACGAAATGACCGCCTACTTTACCCCCTACCCGCAGCGATGCTTCCAAGTTAACGTAGCTTTGTTGTGTTTCCTCTTGTCCTAACGTTGTACGGCGTAGGGTTTCTGGTGAAGCCGTAGCGATAAATCCATCTTTTAAAATTTTTTCTACCGTTAGGCAGATGCCATCGACAGCAATGCTGTCGCCCGTCGCCAAATCTTGCATAATGGCATTAGATGACTCACTCACACAAGTAATTTGCCAAGAATCCCCCCCTAGGGGTCTTACGGTTCCTAATGCTTGGATTATTCCTGTAAACACGGCTTTTTTGCAAAACTAACTCTATTTATTACCTATTTTTGCCTAAAAGCACCTCGTAATTCTCTCAAATTTTTAGCAAATTTGAGTATAAATTCAGACAATAAATTATGTCAAAATCTCAAAACATTTCCATCTGTTACTAGGCGACTTGGGAAAATAGATTATTGTCGAATTAGACTTGTTTGACTTACTCTGGTGTTCACATCCATTTAGGAGTTTAATAGAAGCAATTATAGAGAATGAAGAGTTATGTTTATTTTAGCCCTAAGATGGGTTGTTCACAAGTACGATTTGTTACATACTACCCTAGCGATCAAAGGATTTTAGAGGCTTAGCCAATGCTTGAAATGAAAGTCGCTGGCATAGCATTAGATGCCATAACCCGCAGCCCGATTGTCCTTTTAAAGGATGCTTCAGACCGTCGTGCATTACCAATTTATATCGGTCAGGAGCAAGCGAGGGCAATCATGGGCGCACTGGAGAACCAAAAGCCTCCTAGACCCTTAACCCATGACCTGATGGTGAATATTCTAGAGGCATGGAACATGACTGTAGAACGGATCATCATTCATTCGTTACAAAAAGATACATTTTATGCTGCTTTGATTATTAAGCAAGGCGATGTCAAGAAAGAAATTGATGCGCGTCCTAGTGATGCGATCGCTATTGCCCTCCGTACAAATACTCCAATCTGGGTTATGGAAGAAGTGATTGCCGATGCTTCTATCCCCGTAGATCGGGATGCCGATGAAGCTGAACAGCAAGCCTTCCGAGAATTTATCTCCAATCTCCGACCAGAGGATTTGATTAAGCGCTTTGGCAGTAGCGAAACATAGATGAGATATAAACGATGAGTTATGAGTGACTTGCTGAAAAACTCTTAACTCCTACTCCCAACTCTAAGTTAAAGATGCAATACCGACGCTTTGGGAAAACGAATCTACGCTTGTCTGTGTTTTCCTTAGGGACAATGCGCTACTTAGCTTCACCCGAAAATGCATGGCATACCATCCACAAAGCTATAGTGCTAGGGATTAATCATGTAGAAACTGCTAGAGGATACGGTAAAAGTGAGGAGTATTTTGGTGAGGCTATTGCCGTTGGATTACCAGTTAAGCGTTCCCAAGTTCACATCACCACCAAAATCCCACCCACACCAGATGCTGACACGATGCGTCGGTACATCGATGAATCTCTAGAACGACTGAAGTTGGATTATGTAGATTGCCTGGGGATTCACGGCTTAAACACATGGGAACATTTTAACTGGGTAAAAGCCAAGGGTGGCTGTATGCAAGCGGTGCACGAAGCTATTGCCGATGGTAGGGTAAGACACGTTGGTTTTTCTACCCACGCACCTCTAGAGATCATTTTAGCGGCAATAAATACAGATTTATTTGAATTTGTCAATCTGCATTATTACTATTTCTTCCAACGCAATGCAGAGGCAATTCAGCGAGCTTTTGAGAAAGATATGGGAGTGTTTATTATTTCTCCTGCTGACAAGGGAGGACGCCTGTATACACCACCCCAAACCTTAAAGGATTTATGTCATCCTTTTTCACCCTTGGAGCTAAATTATCGATTTTTATTAAGTGACCCTCGAATAACTACTCTTAGCACCGGACCAGCACACCCAGATGAATTAACAGAACCTTTGCAAGTTGCAGACTCTGAACCAGAGTTAACGCCAGAGGAAAGAACTGTCTTTCAACGTCTAGAAAATCACCAAAAGGCTGTGGAAACAGATAAATGTAGCCAGTGCTATGCGTGCTTACCTTGCCCAGAAAATATTAATATTCCAGAAGTATTGCGGCTACGCAATCTTGCCGTAGCATATGATATGACCGACTTTGGGCAGTATCGCTACAGAATGTTTGAAAATGCCGGTCATTGGTTCCCAGGAATGAAAGCTAACCGTTGTACAGAATGCGGTGAATGTCTTCCCCGGTGTCCAGAAAATTTAGATATTCCCGCTTTGTTACAAGATGCTCATAATAGGCTTAATGGATCATCAGGACGAAGG
Source organism: Kalymmatonema gypsitolerans NIES-4073 (assembly GCF_002368435.1). Lineage (GTDB taxonomy): Bacteria > Cyanobacteriota > Cyanobacteriia > Cyanobacteriales > Nostocaceae > Kalymmatonema > Kalymmatonema gypsitolerans. Next base: position 7,614,683 of record NZ_AP018268.1, on the reverse strand, counting down.
TTATGGAGTTAAAGCCAACGAAATCAACTTCAAAAAGATAATTTGACAGTGCTAGTGACACGTAGAACAGATTCTTGTTGAAATCTTTGCTTATAACTTGCAATCACCTGTTCAATCATATGATTTTTACTTAAGTTATTTTCGTAAATGAGAATAACTAACTTAGTCTTTTCCTTTATCAGTTTGCCATCCTGATTGAGGTACTGTCCGTAAGCATCCATGACAGTTAATCCTTGCTGAAAGCGGGGCGTAATCACACTGTTTAAAAAAGTCTGCCACTCAACATCAGATACCGTTAAACCTCCTGGTTTAGATAAGCCAAAGTACAACTCATCTTTAATAAGAATCTTTTCAGTTGATTTTGAAGCAGATGTTTGAGGTAACTGGGCGCTTGCAAAATTATTTGTATGAGCAGGTTCAAGAAAAAGTAAACCTGCCAGAATAACGCTATTTAAACTTATTTGTAAAATTTTCATTGAAGTCGTATGGTTGATATTGCCAAGCTATGACTTCACCTTTTGATTTTAGCATTCCGAAAAACTGAAGCAATGCGATGGTTTACAATATTTACCATCAACGGTGGAAACAAAAGTGTCCACAGGTAAATCACAATTGCATGAATTTTGGCAAGTAGCAACCGATACTATTAAGTCATAGATTAAATACAATTAATTTAAGAAAGTGACCGAATAAAAAACCCAGAACTCAATATTCAGAACTCAGTAGTCAGCTTGGAGGAAAAGGATGCAAGCCCCTCAAACAAGTTAAAAGTTAAAATTTAAAAATAAAAATAAATATTAATTTTTTCTTTCTTTTTACTTTTGACTTGGTTCTTTTTACTTGTTGTGGCGTTCTTATTAAATCCCCTAAATTTATTTATGGGGATGTTCAGTTCTGTGTTCTGCGTTCTGACAACTGAATTCTTCTTAATAAAACTTTTGCTGATTTCATGCTGATTTCTACAATAATCTCGCCAAAGGCAACGTAAACCCTACTACAACATCTTCACCGCTTAAAATTGCTGTAGCTGGATACTGGGTGATGGAACCATCGGCACGATAAACTAAAGCTTGCTGATTTTGACGGTCAATTAACCATCCCAACTTGACACAGTTAGCTATATATTCTTCCATTTTTGCCTTGAGTTTTTCCAAGCTATCGTTTTTAGAACGAATTTCAATAACAAAGTCGGGTGCTAAGTTGATAAACTTGTCTTCTTGCTCATCCCAACCTTCAGGTAAACGTCCTCTAGCCACAAAAGCAGCATCAGGCGATTGCGCGGAGCGCAGTGCCTTCGGCAATCGCACCGCAGTATTTGGTAATCTAAAACCCGTGCTTGAACTGAAAACTTCACCTAAGTCGTGACTTTCTACCCAATTGAGCAAATAGGCTCCCGCTTTTATTTCTCGATTACCAGAAATTCCCCCTTTTGGTGGCATAGTTTCTAAAGTTCCATCAGCATTACGTTCAAACCGAAGTTCTGGGTTGTGCGAACTCGTCAGCATAAGTTCTTCATCGGTGACAGTATACAAAGACTGCACCTGGGCTTTTTTGCTGTTCATAGCAATGTCATAGAAAGCTTAATAGACACTTCAATTTTAGGCTGGAATAACATGACCTCTTTGTCCCTGTACACGCCACCTTAAACCTAAAACGTATCAACATTCTTCATATAACCAAATTCATATCCTGGCATACGCTTTTTACCCCATTCACACATCAAATCTGTAATTGGTCGAACTGATTCGCCTAATGGGGTTAATGAGTATTCAACCCGAGGAGGTTTCTCTTGATAAACTTCGCGGCGTATCAAACCGTGGATTTCTAGTTCACGCAGTTGTTGCGTCAATATCTTCTGTGATATTCCCGGAATTAATTGCTTCAATTCACTAAAACGTTTCGACTCTTGTCTAAGCCACCATAAGATGACACATTTCCATTTACCACTAATAACCTCTAGGGTGACTTCCACTGGACAATGGTATTTCGCTTCACGCATCCTCACTCGTCCTATTAGTATCCATTTGGTAACTATCAACAGTCTGTGATACCTAATATTAAGTCGTCAGACGGAGACACAAGCAGCATTTCCATCTAAATCTACCATTTCGCAAATCTCAAACGAATGCAGCAAATCATGAGTATTTCATGACTTACTGAGCGAGTAAAAGTTAATTATTTTACTGAAGTAACAAACTTATGGAACTACAGAATAAAGTCGCCATTATTACCGGAGCTAGTGGAGGAATTGGCGAAGCAGTCGCTAGGGATTTGGATGCAGCAGGCATGAAATTAGTACTTACTGCCCGCTCTCAAGATAAGCTAGAACGACTTGTATCTAGTTTAAAGAATGCCAAAGCTGTGCCGGGTGAAATTACAGATCCGGGTTTACTACAAAAATTGGTAGATACAGCTATCCAAGCATTTGGTCAGCTGGATGTGGTTTTTAGTAATGCGGGTGTGATGACTGTCGGTTCCATTGAAGAAGTGGACATCGAAAAAATCTGTGATATGGTACGCATCAACGTTGAGTCCGTTTACCGAATGGCTTACACGGCGCTGCGATACTTCAAACAAACTGGTAGTGGTTTTTTAATCCACACTTCCAGTATTTCTGGTTTAAAAACAGTTCCCAACATAGGCGCTTACTGTGGCACAAAGTTTGCGATTGAAGCATTCACAGATTCGCTGCGGATGGAGCTAGCTGGGACTGGCATTGGTGTCGCTTGTATTGAACCAGGAACAGTGGACACGGGACTATACCAAAACTGGGATGAGAAGAACAAAGATTTTGTCTTCTCTGGAGGAGCATTACAGCCTGAAGACATTGCACGTTGTGTCCGGTTTATCCTGGAACAACCTGCTCATATGCTAATTCCCCGGCTGCTGGCTGTACCAGCTAATGAACCAGTATAAATAAAAAATGAAGGATGAAGTTTTTCAGACTTCATCCTTCATCCTTTACGCTTGATGCACAAATGTAGTTGGAATGACTGTTTTGCCTTCGCTAGCGGAACATACTACTTACAGAACTGTCTTCGTGAATCCGCCAGATGGTTTCCCCAAGCAGATTAGCCACTGACAGCACCACCAACTGTGGAAAGCGTTCGCTTTCTGCGATTGGAATCGTATTTGTGACAATCACTTCCTCAAACACGCCACTTGACAAGCGCTCAATCGCAGGCGGGGAGAACACTGCATGAGTGGCACAGGCATACACCTGACGCGCTCCTTCCTCACGCAGCAGTTTTGCTCCGGCAGCAATGGTACCGCCAGTATCTATAATGTCATCCACCAGCACTGCCGTTTTGTCCTTGACATCGCCGATGACATTTAACACTTCGGCAACGTTGTGAGCCTGACGACGTTTATCGATAATCGCCAGTGGCGCATCGTTGAGCTTTTTCGCAAATGCCCTAGCTCGTGCGACACCACCGACATCTGGGGAAACCACGACAAGGTCAGGCAGTTGTTTGCTTGCTAGATAATCAAGCAACACTGGAGAACCGTAGACGTGATCTAGTGGTATGTCGAAATAGCCTTGAATCTGAGCTGAGTGCAAATCCATTGCGAGAATACGGTTGGCACCTGCTTCTGTCATGAGATTTGCAACCAGCTTGGCAGTGATTGACTCTCTTCCTGCCGTTTTCCGGTCAGCGCGGGCATAACCATAATACGGAAGGACTGCGGTTACCTGCCGTGCGGAAGCACGCCGACAGGCATCAATCATAATCAGCAGTTCCATCAAATGGTCATTCACAGGACGACAACAGGGCTGGATGAGATAAACATCACAGCCCCGTATCGATTCCTGGATTTGAATGTATAGTTCTCCATCCGCAAATCGTTTGCGAATCATTGGTCCCAAGTCCATGCCCAGGTAACGAGCGACTTCTTGAGACAGTGGTACATTGGCAGAGCCAGAGAGCAGCCGCAGGCGATTATTTTCAGCTAGTCCTGTTGCAGTTGGCTGCACTTTTAAAGTTGCAGAACTCAGCACAGCAGATCCTCGATGTGCATTCATGGCAATCTTATCACCAGACATTTGACAGGTTTAACCCAAAATACTAAAAAAAATATCTGTGAGCTTTTTTGAAGCTTTCATAAAAATTTTATACATACCTCTACAAAACTACATTTTGCTAATTCTCCAGCCCTTGCACATACAAACAATTGATAGCTTAACTGACATTAAGTCTGTAAACCATACCTATGATTTAGATTTTTTGGCTTTAATTGAAAAAATCTAACTGAATTTGGATGTATGCTTAGCAGAATGCTCCCCTTTAACCACCTCATTTATTGCTGTGAACAAGCATCCACAGCTTAACTTACCGTTATCTTGAAAGAATAGTATCTTGAAAGAATAGTAAGTATAAATACTAAAAAGCTATCCTAAGTAAGGACAGCTGGATATTCAATAATACTAGTTTTGAGTGGAAATGGAGAAACTGTTAAACTTAATTTCCAGTTTTGAATCAAACACGGTAAGTGAAGGGTCGCAGAAGTTAAGTCGAGTACGGCGGTAAATCATAGCGAAAGTCACAGAGCGTGGAGAGTGTCAATATTGATCCTTGAGATTTGTTGGAGGGCGATCGCTACTCCAAGCCCACCATACACAACCACAATGACACTGGTAAAATTCCTGCCATTTGCGACGATACTCTTCCGTCATCACAGGCGAACGACGATTTATCCAGACTTGTACAGCTTCCAAACTAGTTGAGTGACACTTAGGACAGCAAAATTCATAAGCATGAATTGCCGTGTTTGTCCATTTAGGTGGGGTTGGAGCAAAAGCATCCATAGTCATGAGTTATGAGCCATATGCCATTACTTGTATCAATTATGCATGACTATACAAAGTCGTTAGACTTGTGGTTGCCATTGAAGCCAATAAACCAGGTATTCTAAGCATAAGCATATATTAAAAGGTTTTTGACTCTCCCCGCTATAAACACGTAGGGATTCTAAGCTGATTAAAGATGGAACCAAACGCTGAGATTCGCCGTTTGCTAGATTTGATGCCTGCTTCTGGTCGAATGCTGACAAAAATCGTCAGCAAACCTGAACAGGCAAAAGTGATTGACGCAACATTTCCATTGCCTTGGAACAGTGAACGACCAATCTATATTAATTTCGATTTATGGCGTCGCCTGACGAAACCGCAACGCGATTTATTACTATTACGGACTGTGAACTGGTTGACGGGAGTCAAGTGGTTTAAACCTGACATTTATCAAGGTGTGGCTCTAGCCGGTCTTTTGGGTGGATTTGTAGAATCAGCCCAAGCAGATGCAGTGGGTGTAGTTGTCGCTGGTGGATTAACTACGCTGGCTATGCTTCGCATCTGGCGCACTAACCGTTCCCAGCAAACAGAGTTAAACGCCGATGAAGCCGCCATCCGTGTCGCGCAACGACGGGGTTACTCGGAAGCTGAAGCAGCAGAACATCTGTTATCTGCAATTGAAGCCGTGGCAAAGATTGAAAAGCGTTCTGGATTAGACTTTACTGAGTTGATTCGTAGCCAAAACTTACGAACAATAGCTGGTTTGTCATCAGTACGTGTTCCGGAAAACTTTGATAATTAATCACCAATCACTAATGACTAATGACCAATGACTAATGACTAATGACTAAGAACTACAATGATACACTTTGTATTCGTAGCCATTGACTGCTGGTAAGGATTTTGTGTCTGCAACACAGTTTTTCACTTCCTCTGGTTCGTTAGCATAAAAGTTTACTAACCATAAGTCAAAAGGACGTGGCAGCGTCTTTAATGTATTTTGCAGCGCAGAGGTGGAAGTACTAGGATCTTCATCTTGATGTGCTAGGAGAAATAGAGGTGATGTATATTTTGTATTTTCAATTGAATTTTGAGACAAATCTGATCCAAAGTTTCCTCGGTTCACAACTTCGGTAATTTTGAATTCCCTGGCGATCCCCATCATTTCCCCAATGTGTACATGAGTTTTTTGGGTTGTGGAAATGAGTACAGGGACATGGGATGTTTGCTCAATGAGTTGTACAAATAAGTCTGGACGGTAATATTTTTGATAGCCTAGATTGCAGACAACGGTGATAGCGCTTACCAATCCCATTAACCAAATTATCACCACAGCTTTTTTGCCATTTATTCCCCATCTGCCTTTCGCCAATATGGGATGATGCCAACAAACTGCTAGACTTGCCCCAAGTAGAACTATGACAGCGGGAAAGTAGACAAAGTTATAACGAGCCCCCCGTGTGAGGTCAATACCAAAAAAATAGGTAAAAATAAAAAATAAAGCGATCGCCCCGACAACCAAACCAACAAACACCTGAACCATCAAACTGGTTTGTGGTTGTTTAAGCTGAACTTTAATCCCACGCACTAAAATTGGTACTGCCCAAACGAAGAAAATCAGCATTACCATTCCAGAAGCAATCACAACTGCTAACTGTGAGGCTTCTACTGGTAGCAACGAAATCATTGTAATCCATGCGGCTATTGCTTGAAAAATTGGGTTGATCCAAGCCATTCCAGTACGTGGGCCTTGAATCCATTCAGTCAACTTACCTCCATAACTGTTCTGTAAAAACACGGGTAACCAAACTAAAGCCGCTACAAATGTACCCGCAGCAACAGCGTAGATTCGCAACCAAGGGGCTGAGGGGCTGGGGAGAGATTCCGAATTTTGAATTTTGAATTTTGTAGACGCCCCCTGGGCGGCTTCCCGCAGGGTATTTTGAATTGATTTATCCCCTTGTCGCCACTGTCGCCAAGCAAGAAATAGCAAAACCAACGCTTCGCTACAGAGGGTGAGGGTGAAAAAGTAGTGAGTAGCAATGCCCATAGCATTAATGCCCACCCACGAGAGGGCTACCCAGATGGGTATTTGAGTACAGTTTTGGATGTGGCGACTGGCAATGACTAAGCAAGCGAGGGAAGCAATCACCCACAAGATTGCTAAAGTGTAATGACGGGCTTCTTGTGCTAAAAAAATGCCATAGGGTGATGTTGCCATCATCGCAGCCGCGAAATGGCTCATTAGACGGGAACGAAATGCGAGCTTGCTTAAAGCATAAACAGCTGGAATAGATGCAGCACCGAAAACAGCAGCGAGCGATCGCGCTCCCCACAAGGACACCAAACCCTGATGTGTGGGAAACAAGCGCAGCCACCAGTGAGTCAGGAAAAAGTAAAGCGGCGGATGATTGCTTTCACTCGATAGATGTTTCCAGACATCTTTTATGGTAGTTGTCGGCTGTGGTTGTAGTGGTTGTAATAGGACATCGACAGAGATCGGCTGATCTAACGGTACTGGCAAAAAGCTATTACCGAGGCTAAACACCAGAGTAGAAAACTCGTCAGTCCAAGGGGGTTTAGCACTCAAGTGAGTTAAGCGTAAGCCGATGGCGATCAACACCCATACCGTCAGCAGTAATAGAGTTTTGAGTTTTGAGTTTTGAGTTTTAAGGACTAAATTCATAAATTAGGAGTTATCACTTATAACTAATAACTCATAACTCCTCACTCTTTGTTCCCTTCTATTATTTCACCTGTGTGACGCGCCAACTCAGCTTCAAGTTCACCCAAAAGTTCCAAACAGTAGCCACCGCAATGGCAATCAGGTTAGCAATGTAGCGGTTGGGAATGACGAAATTGAACACCAAGTTCAACACCAACACATTCAACACCAATCCGGCAAGACAGATCATATTAAATTTCAAAAACCGCTTCAAGCGCTGACGCCATTGCCGCTGCTGGCTACTGACATCGGCAAAAGTCCACATATCATTCCACAAGAAATTATTGACAATTGCCACTTCACCTGCCAGAATCTTGCTGCGCGTCACAGGCAAACCCAAAGTCGTTGGGTCACTGAGCAAGTAAAGCAGTACCATATCCACAAATACCCCTGATAATCCCACCAAGCCAAAGCGGATAAAGCGATCGATGGGGAAACCGACGCCTTGACTGACTCGGCTGAATCGTCTTAGCCGACCTGTAGATACCCGTAAGAGGATGAGGTGGTGGATGTAATCAACATATTGCTTCCAAGTTACCTTACTTTCACCCTCTTTGCGCTCACTGAACACATAGCCAACTTCCGCAATTTTGCCGACGTTTCCGCGCCCGATAGTTTCCAGCAGAATTTTGTATCCTACGGGATTGAGGGTTTGTCCAACTATACAGTCGCGACGGAGCATAAAATAACCGCTCATCGGGTCTGACACTCTTGAGAGAACCCCTGGTAAGATGATCAATCCTAATAACTGAGCACCCCGTGACAACAAACGCCTGGCAAAACTCCAGCTGCTGACTCCACCACCTTCTACATGACGGCTGGCGACAGCTAAATCTGCTCCTTGTTCAATGGCTTGCAATAGTTGCAACAGCACATGGGGTGGATGTTGTAAATCAGCATCTATCACTCCTAAAACACGTCCTGTGGCTGCTTGCCATCCACGAATCACTGCACTGGATAGTCCCCTTTCATGCTGTCGTCGCATCACCCGCAGTTGCGGATATTCTTCCATTAAAGACTGTGCAATCTTCCAAGTGCCATCTGGACTATCATCGTCTACGACAATCAGCTCGTAGTTTCCTGGTATAAACTCATCTAACAAGTTGTTCAATATAGAGACGATTTTTTGGATATTTGCAGCCTCTTTGTAAGTCGGAATCACCAGAGACAACAGAGGTTCACCATCTGCGTTTATCGTTGCTCTCGGCAATTCTGGAATTCGTAATGCGCCAGTAGGTACTGGTAAGAGGGAATTAGGTTCGATGATACTCATTTAGATAATGATTATTTGAGAAACAGATTTTCACTAATTTTGTAAATAATATCAAGGCTGGTAATACAACCTTGAATAATTTCGTACTGAGGGCTTTAGTCCTTTTTGGTTGATATCGCAAGGGCTCTTATCGTTACTACCAAAAAATATGTGGGCAATTAAACATACATAATATAACGACCATGTCAAGTTTTAGCTCAGGTTATTTTCTAATCCTTAATTTGAGCAATTCTATTTTAAAAAAGCATTTCTCAAATCTTAGTATTTTTGATACTATTCGCCTTTCAAAGAAGTTGTACGTAGTTATGCTACCCTATCTTTAAACAGCACGTTTTCCTGCTTCATGTTTGGTTTCCAAATTAAATAAATCAGGAAACCAGTTGCTACGTATATGAAGAAGGGTGTCATTAAAGAGAGACGAACATTGTAATACTGAGGCAATACTACTTTGTATAAGTAATCTAGCCAGTGGAGAAAAGGTCCTCGATAAAGAAATATACCTAGATTTATAAGTAAATTACTAGACGGAATCGTAGAGACTCCAGCTAAATTGATAAAAATGGATAGTATCCCCAATAACTTAATATATTTCAGATGACAGTAGACAATTGCAAGAATCATAAACGGGGTAGCGACCACTAAATGACGTGGACCAAAGCAAACATCACCCGACCATGCATAGTAAGAAGCATTTAACACAAAGATAAAAGCAAAGAAGATAAAACAAAATAGTATCGCATTGTTTTTATTAAAAGTCTTTTTCAGAAAAGAAGCAAAAAACAAAAACGTCAGGGGAAAATATATAAAAATTCCTCGGTATGGGCTAAATGTCAAACCCCATATTCTTTCTAAAGAAGGCAAAGAAAACATAGTTTTCTGTATCGATTCTTCTTGATTCAACTGTAAAAGAAACAGTGAGTTAGGAGTTTTAAATACTGAACCTGTGATGCTTTGGTGATAATACATAATTATTGCTATAAAGATTGAGTAACCTAAAAACAATAAAGGTATGTCTGTAAGCAATTTTTTATTTTGCTTATCTTTAATCTTTAAATATATCCAAAATCCAATTAGCAAAGATATTGGAACAATAGCAATATAATCAACAAATTGAGCCAAACCTAAGAAAACTCCGATTAAAAAACTATTTGCTTGATTAAGAATCAAATAAAAAGCTATAAAAATAAATGACATTGTGTACACATGAGCCCAAATTCCATTAGTAGAATAGAAAAATACCAAGGAACCGAAAATAAAGATAAAAACGAGCCATAATTTTTTTGTTAAGTCATTTGTGAAAGGATTTAATGTTTTAAACATTATGACTGCCACAATTCCAAGAAGAGGAGCGATGAAGCAAACATTCGACAATATATTAAATATTGACCAGTAAACCTCTCCTACTGGAATGCCAACAACCCTCATTAACATTTGGTGAATAAAGTAAATAGGAGCCAGGAGAATTGGAATACCAGGCGGGATGACAGAATAAGCATTATTATTAAGTAGCAAAATATCTATATGAGAACGGTATCCTTTTTGGAGAGCAAATGTACCGAAATTAACAAATGAGTGAATGGCATCAGTATAGCGATTGGTTTGAGGTCCATCAGGGGTTGCATGAAGACCAATCAAAATAAATACTGTGATGAATATTCTATGAGAAATGTGCTTGATCATCTTTAAATAGTTATCAATAGAAAGTTTCTCCTACCGTAAGGTAGGAATTGCCAAAAAGTTGCGCTAAATTTCCATAAGGAATTAAGAGTAAAAGCTTTTACTCGAATTAGAGTAATAGCAATTTCTACCCAAAAATTTATTTTTTTACTAGGTTATGCGCCGAGTGGCAAATGAATTTCTATACAAGGTAATGCACCAACTGGCAAATGAACATCTATTGCCTCCCTGCTTTTTGAAGTGTAGTTACTTCAAACAACTTTCTTGTTGCAATCACCAATATGAGCAAAGTATAGCACTCGGATTTGGAAAAAAAATTACTTAATTTACTCTTTACACAATTCCCAAAATATGAAAAAAAGATGAAATGTTACTATATTTTATTCAAATAAAAAAAACAGGGTGGGGAGTGTCAAGTTTTCTTGCTTGCAACAAGTATTTGATTCACGTTTGTCTGGAAAAGAGTATTTCAAATCACTACATACAGCAATTTGCATCTTTATTGAGCTACACCTTTTTAACTTAAGAGCCAGATAGATAAGCCAGCAAATTTTACTTCTAACTCGTTGACACGTCTTTGGTTCTGACTTCTGACGCCAATATTGCTGCTGTATGTTTGATACCAGGTTTGTAAAGTTTTAATAAAAGTTTACAAAATATTGTTATAATTCGCCAAACTATGTTTATGTATAGTAGAAGTATTTACTATGTATCACAGTCGTACTTTTGACACACTTGCTATAAACAGCCGAAAATAAACGGAGCTAGATACTTTGTTTTTTACCAATGCGAACAACTAGTAGAGAACGGCTCTTCCCAAGACAGCTAACAACTTGGCTTACGGTTCTCATTATTGTTTTGCTAGGTTTGGGAATCTTTTTTCGCTTTGTTAATCTTGAGCAAAAAGTCTACTGGCACGATGAGGCTTATACTGGACTACGGATGTCTGGTTACACTAAGAACGAGTTTGTCCAGCAAGTGTTTAACGGACAAGTCATTGGTGTTGAATCTGTCAGGAAGTATCAGTACCCTAATCCAGAAAAAGGTGTCATTGACACAATCAACTCTTTGGCAGTGGAAGATGCTCAGCACCCTCCACTTTATTACCTACTTGTAAGATTATGGGTGCAAATTTTTGGAAATTCAATCGCAGTCACCCGAACCCTATCAGCAATCATTAGCTTGCTTGCGTTTCCTTGCATTTATTGGCTGTGCCTAGAATTATTTGAATCACCCATAACAGGATGGATGGGTATAGCACTTTTAGCAGTTTCTCCCTTTCATGTATTGTATGCCCAAGAAGCACGGCAGTTCAGTTTATGGACGGTGACTATCTTACTTGCAAGTGCTACACTCTTACGAGCAATCCGGTTAGGTAGCAAGCGGCTTTGGGTGATGTATGCCATCACAGTAGCACTAGGACTGTACACATTTTTGTTTTCTGCGTTGGTGACGCTTGCTCACGGTATCTACGTATTTGTTATTCAAGGCTTTCGATTTACTAAACTCGTTAAAGCGTACTTGGTGGCAGCAACTGCTGGTTTTCTCGCTTTCGTACCTTGGATTTTAGTTCTTATTAATAACTTGTCGCAAGTCGAACAGACAACAAGCAGCGCTCAAAAAAGACAATCAATATCAGCTTTAGTCACAGGGTGGACGAGTAATAACAGTTATTTGTTTGGTGATTTTTGGCGCTATGAACCATTTTTTCCAGATTTAAATATTCCTGTTTTGCGTTGGGGTAGATATCTAGTTCCCTTACTACTCATATTGGTGGTATTTTCTTTTTATTTTATATATCGCCGAACTGCAAACCAAGTTTGGCTATTTATTTTTACCTTATCTGGAGTGCCTGCTTTAGCTGTCATATTAAATGATGTTCTTCTTGGGGGCAAGCTGAGTCTTCGCTCTCGATACATCATCCCCTGTTATGTAGGTATTCAGTTAGCTGTTGCTTACTTATTAGCAAACCAAATTATCTCTAATAAAGTGCTACAACGCAGATTTTGGAAATTAGTCTTGGTAGCAGTTCTTTCCACTGGAGTTTTATCGTGTGCAGTCAGTTCCCAAGCAGAGACATGGTGGAATAAAGGAAGTCACGCAAATCCCCAAATAGCTCGAATAATCAACAGTTCGATGAAACCACTTTTTCTCAGTAGTAATTATTCCCTTAATATTGGAGATATTATGTCTCTGAGTCATTTGCTAAAACCAAATGTGCAAATGCAGTTAGTCACAGAACCCAATCTACCCAAAATTCCTGATGGCTTCAGTGATGTCTTTTTATATAATCCCTCTAAAAAATTTAAATTAGACCTGGAAAAGACATTGATTCTTGATAATGTTTACAAAAACGGGAGACTGTGGCGGCTAAAGAATAAAAATTAACCGACGTAAATATTTAAAGTAATAGAGTCTAAAAATATGCTACTCGAAGAAAGAAAAATTCAGAGACAGATATTCTCGATAGTAGCAATCCAAGTGTTAGGGCTACTTATTGTAGGTCTCTTGACTATTTTTAAGATGGTGGGAACTCATGATTTAAATATATACTACAGATCTTCGCTTTACTTACTAGAAGGTAAATTACCTTATCGAGATTTTAATTTAGAATATCCGCCATTTGCACTCTTACCTTTTGTTCTACCCAGAATCGTAGCATTAGGGCTTGCAAAGAATTATTATATATATGCCTTTTTATTTGTGTTAGAAAACATATTATTCAGCACAATAAATATGCTGCTCCTGCTACAAGTGGTATCAGTGTATGCTTCTCAACGTCAAACAATAAGAGTATTAGTTTTCTACACATTATTTACATTAATAATTTCACCAGTTCTACTCTGGAGATATGATTTATTTCCTACAGTATTAACAGTTGTAGCTTTAGTTGCTGTCTTATCTAATCGTCCTACCTTAGCAGGTATTTCTCTTGGCTTGGGTGTAGCTGCGAAACTTTATCCTTTGGTGTTGCTTCCCGTCTTTACACTTTATTTTTTTACCAATAAATCCTACCGTGCCATTCTAAATATATGGTTGGGAACTCTTGGTGCAGTTTTTCTGAGTTTTTTACCATTTCTCATCACTACCAAAGACAAGCTGTTTTCCTTTTTGGATTACCATAAAGAACGGGGTTTACAAATTGAATCATTACCTGCTGGAATAATTAGCTTGGTACACAAGTGGGGGTTGATAGAAGTTAAAACGATCGCTGGCTATGGTTCACGGAATATAGTTTCTCCTTTAGATAATATAGTACTGGCTGTATTGCCCCTCTTATTAATTATTCTCTACATTTCCATGTTAGTGAGTTGCTGGTACCGTTTTCGAGAAGAACGCTATAAAAGTGAATTGATGAAAGTGGATAACTTAGTAGCTTACACACTGGTTGCTTTGTTAATATTTATTATTACAAATAAGGTGTTTTCACCCCAATATATAGTATGGATAATTCCTTTTGCAGCGCTATTAAAACCACGCCAAGCTATTTTGATGCTAGGTGTTTGTATCACTACCTATATAATGGCGTCATTTGGTAGTTTTCGCGAGCTTGATTATGTTAAAATATTATGGCTAAATTTAAGAAATTTTTTAATTTTAGGATTTAGTATCTGGATATTTTTAGATTATCTGCCAAGCTCAATAAATTCTGTGCTGAGGCGAAATAATGCCAATTAGCAAGAAGATTGTCAGAATAAGAAATGTGGTTCGCTTTTGATAAACTGTGTCTACTACTGTAACTGTTGATGCTATTCTTGACCGTGCCTTAAGTGGGTACGATTTGTCTCCCGAAGAGGGAGTGATATTGTTGAAACAAACTGACCAAAATGCACTCGCCGCCATTCGCGCTACAGCTGACAAACTACGTCAACAGCAAGCGGGTGACACTGTTACTTACGTTATTAACCGTAATATCAACTTCAGCAACATCTGTGAACAGCACTGTAGTTTCTGCGCCTTCCGGCGAGACGAAGGAGAGGCGGGTGCTTACTGGTTAGATTGGGCGCAAATTTTGGAAAAAGCAACAGATGGGGTGCAACGGGGTGCAACGGAAATTTGTATGCAGGGAGGATTAAACCCACAAGCGCTCTTGAAGGGAAAATCGTTGCCTTATTACCTTAAGCTTGTGGAAACTATTAAGCAGGAATTTCCCCAACTGCATCTACACGCTTTTTCTCCCCAAGAAGTGCAATTCATAGCAAGACAAGATGGACTTGAGTATGCCGATGTCATTATAGCTTTGCGAGATGCTGGTGTTGACTCTATGCCAGGAACAGCAGCTGAAGTGTTAGATGATGAAGTGCGGCGTATTCTTTGTCCAGAAAAAATCGACACAGCAACTTGGCTTTCAATTGTGAGTACAGCTCATAGACTAGGTTTGCACACTACTAGCACAATGCTATCAGGGCATATTGAAACGCCAGAACAACAAATAAACCATTTGGAAAAATTACGAAGTCTCCAACAAACTGCCAACCATCGGGAGTATCCTGCCCGTATAACTGAGTTTATTTTATTACCCTTTGTTGGCAAAGAAGCACCCAAACCTTTACGTCGCCGTGTGGGACACGACCAACCGATTTTGACAGACGCACTGCTACTAACCGCTGTAGCACGGATTTTCTTAGGAAATTGGATTCCTAACCATCAGCCGAGTTGGGTAAAACTGGGGCTTTTGGGTGCAACAGAAGCTTTATTGTCGGGTTGTAACGATATCGGTGGCACATTAATGGAAGAACATATCACGACAATGGCAGGCGCTCAAGGTGGTACCAATATGTCAGTCGAAACTTTACAAGCTGCTATCACCGACCTAGGACGTCCCTACCAACAACGTGATACTTTATATCGAAAAGTGGAACGTTAGGTTATAGGTTACGGGTTATGGGTTATGGGAGGGGCAATATTTCCCCGAACATAATTTTGAGGCTCCCTTACCATTACCCCAATCCCTAATCCCCAATCCCCAGTCCCCTTTACTTCTGCTGTATCCTATACCCTGTCCCCCTATAAGATGATCCCCATGATACCAATCCAAGATACGATGGACGTTGATTTAGGTATTGTTTCACTTGATGCTTGTCAACAACCCAGGTCTGAAGACACGCTTGCTTAAGCGCCTAGGTTTACAGACCATAGTTGACCAGACTAAGTACCTTGAGTGCTACGTTATTGGCAAGAGTTAAAGTCCTACCAAGCAAGGAGAGTGCTAGTTCCTTGCTCTAGAACCAAAGGATTAAACAGATTTATTGGGTTAAGTCAGTGTCTTTTGGAAAGTACCGACCAATAACATTGTCGTTCGCGAAGCGTCTCCCCTTGGGAGAAGCTAACTTTACTCCCGAAAGGGAAGGCTCGAATGAGCAAAACCGTTATGCGTACAGGGGAGCCAGTACTGCAGGAGGGTTTCCCGACTTAGGTATCTGGCGTTAAACGATTTGAAATGGTAACTGTCCCATTGAAAGTACATTACAAAAGTACACCGAATCGAGTAACCCCAAGGCGGTAATGGAACAAGGCGACTAAAGTCGCTTGAGTTGTATTTCCTCTCAGGTCTAAAGACACTGAGTTTCCATACTTCCCACGAGGTTTTATGAAGCGCTATTGGTCACGTCTGCTTCCCCTAGTTTTGGTTGTCGTTATTGGTTTGATGGGCTGTAACAGCAGTCCGGGTGCTTTAACAGGGGATTATCGTCAAGATACCTTAGCTATAGTTACGACTTTGAGGACTGCTTTAGAGTTACCAGAAGATTCATCAAATAAAGCAGCATTGCAAGCAGAAGCGCGTAAGAAAATCAATGACTTTGCAGCTCGCTACCAGCGGGATAGCTCTCTTTTTGGTCTAGCTTCCTTCACAACCATGCGAACTGCTCTTAACTCCCTAGCGGGACATTATAGTTCTTATCCAAATCGTCCTGTGCCAAAAAAACTTAAAGACCGTTTAGAGCAGGAGTTTGCGCAGGTAGAAGCAGCGTTAAAGCGTGGTGCTTAAATATCACTGCTACCCACAGTCTAGAGTCAAAGTCTTGAGTCCAAAGTTTTGACTGTTGAGCTTTAACTCTAGACTCAGCAATGTTTTTGTGACATCATCAAGTCAAAAAAGTCAGACGCACTCCACCTGCGGGATGCGGTTTTCTTACCATATTAAATAAAAGCTAATAAAAGCTTATGGATACCACAAAAATATTTCTGGCATTATAGCAAACAATGGGCGCATCCCAACGTTGCATAAGAATTTCCTGTAACTGCTCCTTTGCCAGTTAAATATTATCTATAAATGAAGCGCAACAGGACGCTCTAGAAAGCTGAGGAGGTAAGCAGAGGATACCAGTAAGCTGAATAACAAACAAAATTCGGCAACAGAAATAGGGGTTTGGGAGTCGATACAATGTAGGCTTCAAAACCCCTATTTCTAAATCATAGAATTCGATACACTTCATCCTACGTAATTAGACTTAGGGTTGATGGTTGTTTTGTCTTTGTACTTGTACGTATGTCCAACTGTCCTTTGAATGTTGCAAAATCAATGTTCTTTTGGCGACGCCTGCTTGCTGCTGCCATTTTTAGCAGTAGTTTGTTGATCCCCTTTTTGAGGAATCAGCCAGCAGCGGCGCAACTCACAGAGTATTGCCATTTATCACCTCCTCAAGCGCAAGAAAAAGAAAACTTACGTTTGTCAGCACTCAAAGGCAATCAAGAGCAAAAAGTTCGTTACCAGCAACTTTTGCAACAACACGCACAAGCTTTGCAGGAATGCCGCAATCGTAATTGGCCTAAGCTGCAAGCAATCTGGTTACGTTTGTATCCGTGTGATGTTCAGCCAGGACTGGTTGACCAAATTATGGATCGGATTGTCAACCGAGGTTATAACGAAGTTTACTTGGAAGTTTTTTATGATGGGCAAGTTCTACTACCGACAGGGGCTAACCCCACAGTTTGGCCTTCTGTGATTCGCACCCCAGGAACAGAAAAGACTGATTTGCTGGCTACAGCAATTCAAAAAGGGCGGGAACGGGGTTTGAAGGTATATGCTTGGATGTTCACAGCAAATTTTGGCTATACTTACGCCCAGCGTTCAGATAGAGAAGGGGCGATCGCCCGTAATGGTAAGGGTCAAACCAGCCTCTACGTCGTAGATAACGGTTCTCAGGTATTTATCGACCCCTACAACTTGCAAGCCAAACGAGATTACTACCAAATGTTACAGGAAGTGCTGCGTCGTCGCCCAGATGGGGTACTCTTCGACTACGTGCGCTATCCACGACAGGCTGGCAGTGATTCCATCGCCACGAAAATTACAGATTTATGGCTGTACAGTGACGCGACCCAACAGGCTTTATTTCGACGGGCGCTCAATTATAAAGGATTGGAATTCATTAGACGCTTTTTAAGTAAGGGATATATCACAGCAGGAGATGTAGGAGAGGTCGATAAACTCTATCCTCAAGAAGCAGAACCCTTGTGGCAAGGTCGCACTCTACCCGCAGAGCAAAAGTCAATCCTTCCCCCAACCCAAAGGCAACCGAAACTACAATTTGAGTTATGGCAGTTAGCAGTCGCCCACGCAATGCAAGGCATCCTCGATTTTGTCGCCCTAGCTGCTTATCCAGCACAGCAACAAGGCATTCCAGTAGGGGCAGTATTTTTTCCTGATGGCAACCAAATGGTCGGTCAAGGGTATGATTCCCGGTTGCAACCTTGGGATAAGTTCCCGAATACCCTAGAGTGGCATCCTATGGCTTATGCGAATTGTGCCGGTGCCGACTGTATAGTGGCGCAGGTACAGCGGGTTGTGAACATGGCAAAACCAGGTACCCAGGTGATTCCAGCTTTAGCTGGTAAATGGGGAGAGTCAATAAGCAATCGTCCTCCACTAGAAGTGCAAATGCAGGCGCTGCGCCAACTTGCACCTCAACTTGCAGGAGTCAGTCATTTTGCTTATTCTTGGCAAGACCCACAGCATGATAACCAGCGTAAGTTCTGTCGCGTGCAGTAGCGGCGCGGCGGTTCCTGCGCCGATATGGGAGTCGGGAAGAATGAAAAATTTAAAATAAAAAATTAAAAGAAACAATACCCAATTTTGAATTTTTCATTCACCACTCCCCAACCGCAACTCCAATAATGAGGCAACCACACCACAAAAAAAGCAGGTACAGAACCTGCCTCGAAAGCCTTCTTTTTCCTAACCTAAGAGCTAGGACTATTCCTCTTGACCATTCTCCTTTTCTTCTGCCTCTAAAAGGTCAGTTGCCTTGCTGCCTAACAATCCAAAAATCGCACCGACGCCTGTTTGCCAAGTTGCAGTGCTATTTTCTAGAGCTCGCACCTGATACTCAGATAATTTAGGTTGAGAAGCCAGCCATAAAGATGTAGCACCAGAAAGGGTTGTCAAACACACAACAGTGGAGAAGACTAACTGGAAAGCTGGTAAGAAGATTTTAGGTTTTTTCATAATTCTTTTCGTTGTAGAGTCTAGAGTCTTCTTCTACAGCATGGCACAATGAGTTTTAAGCCCTTATGCAACAAGGGTTTGAGATGATTTGAGTTGGTGTTTGAGATGATTTGAGTTTAGTATTGAATAATCTGAGTGTTATTTGAGTTTGTTTGAGTTCATGTGAAAAATGAACTCAAACAAACTCTTAACAAAATTTAATATTTAGGTCATTATCTGGTATGAGCACTGAATATGAACGTTCGGGCATCTCAAGAAGCGATTAGCAAAGCAAACCACGCTCTGATTCTAAAGGGATGGAACCAGACAAAACTACTACAAGAAGCGAAGTCGCAAAACGTTAGCTTATACTCTCAGCAGTGTTCCAAGTTCTTCAATGGTGAACCTGTTGCACGCTCCACTACTAACAAGATACGTAAAATCCTCGGTATAAATTGGGAAGATGGAGATCTTGTACCTCAACTAAGCAAGAAGCAACAGGACAATTGCACTGATATTAATAAATTGGTGCAGCAGGTGAGACAGCACTGGTGCGATAAAATCCAACACCTCTACAGCAAAATTCAATGGTTCAATCTCAAGCAGATTGATGTAGACAAGCTTTACGTGGATGTCTACGTGTTGGATAACCTTTCTAGTGTGCGTATTGCTACGATTGATGGACTGCTAAAAGACTCAAACTTACGAGATGACTTTGACCGCTTTGCATTGGGAAAGCGTACAAAGAAATTGCCCGGATTTGAAGTAGCTGCCGAAAATCGCAGACTGATGGTGTTGGGCAAACCAGGATCAGGCAAAAGTACATTTTTACGACACTTAGCAGTCGCCTGTTGCAAGGGGGAATTTCAAGCTGATCTCATCCCAATTTTGATTGAACTGAGAACCGTCAAAACCGCCAGTCAGTTCAACCTACTGAACTACATTCATGAACAATTTGATTTATCTGATGAGGAGCAAACCAAACAAATCTTGAAGCAGGGTAAGGTCTTAATTTTACTGGATGGTTTGGATGAAGTGCCTAGTCAGTCGCGACGTGATGTCCAAGACCATATTTCTGAGTTTTCCAAGAAGTATTACAAAAATCGCTTTATCCTGACTTGCCGGACGCAAACAACAGAATATACTTTACCAAGATTCGATTTCGTTGAGGTTGCTGATTTCAATCAAGAGCAAGTGAAAAGCTTTGCTCAAAACTGGTTTGCTACATCAGTTCAGACATCTGAGGAGGGGCAAAAGCTAAAAGAAGATTTCATGGCAAAGCTACGCCAAAACAAGCAAATAGCTGAACTAGCCGTCACCCCCATTCTGCTGAGTTTGACTTGCTTGGTTTTCAGTGATTCTAAAGATTTATTCTCTAGGCGTTCTCAACTGTATAGAAGAGGACTCAATCTGTTATTGCAGCAGTGGGATGAACAAAAGGGAATCAACCGGGAATTTGGCAGTGAACGTTACCGAAAGTTGTCACCCCAAGAAAAGCAAAAACTTCTGAGTTACGTGGCTCATCGTAAGTTTGAGCAAGAGCAATTTGTGTTGTTTGAAGAAAATGAAATTCAAAAATACATCACTGACTATCTGAAGGATATTTCAACTGCGGACAGTAAACAGGTGCTAAAAGCGATAGAAGCGCAGCATGGATTATTCATTGAACGGGCGCAGGGCATTTACTCTTTCTCGCATCTGACATTTCAGGAATATTTCACTGCCCAATACATTATTGACCATCAGCAAGTTGAGAACTTAGTTGCAGAACACCTTAAAGATAAACGCTGGCGAGAGGTATTTTTGCTGGTGGCAGATTTGATGGGTGAGAGTGCAGGTGATTTGTTGTTGTTAATGCAAAAAGAAGCGCAAAAGTACATTAACACACCTAAATTGCAAGAACTATTACGCTGGGCAGATAAAGTCACAGCTGGGTCGGGTGGAGATGTAAAACCGGTGGGTAAACGTGCGTTGGCACTTGCCATCGCCAACGCCAACGCCTACGCCAAGGTCTACGCCAACGCCATCGCCAAGGCCGACGCCATCGCCATCGCCAACGCCTACGCCTACGCCAACGCCAACGCCAACGCCAACGCCAACGCCAACGCCTACGCCAACACCTACGCCAACGCCTACGCCATCGCCTACGCCATCACCATCGACGAAGCTATAAATCTTACTCGTGAGCTTAAACAATTAAAAATATTCAATAATTTTAACTATACTCGACTAATTAAGCAACTCAAAGCAGTAAAATCTCACATTCCTGATGAGCAACAGCCACAGAAAGAACGTCAAAAATTTGTTGAACCTCTCCTAGAAGATTTGCTCAATGCCTTGAATCTTACATGGGAAAAAGTTGATTTATCTCAGGCCGAATTCATTAGACTGAATAGTTATCTTGATGCTAATTCCCTAATTATCCAGTGTAAACAAGCAGCGGTGGAGGTGCCGTCCAAAACCTGGGAAGCCATTGAGGAGCGGATGTTGTTGATGGATAACTGAATATTAAGTTGTGCTGTTACGACGATAATAGACTACTTCCAAAAGTCAAAAAACGTGAATGTCATTCTGTTCGCGTAGCGTGCCGAAGGCATACGAAACGCAGTGTAGCGTTCGCGAAGCGTGTCCCGAAGGGACTCAGAATCTCCAGAGATGTTTCGCTCCGCTCAACATGACAATTCAAGCATTTTTGCAAGAGGTCTAATGAGGCAACCACGCCATGAAAAAAGGCAGGTACAAAACTCACCCTCAAAGCCATTTTGATTCCAACTAAATGCCACAGCCCGCCCGAACATCTTCATCAATACCATTGAGTACAATCGAGCTAGGCATGAGTTAATCCAGGTGTTCCATGACTGCACCAACAGAAATTCGCCAAAGAGCGATCGCCCAAGGAGCAGTGGCAAAGCCAATCGCAAAATTACTGTGAGTATTGCTGTTGTTCCGATGAATTTGCGACTGAGAGTTTTACAGTTGAAAAGTTCAATTTTTTTGAATGAAAACCACAGATGGACACAGATGGACACAGATAATTTATAAGGGGTAGGTTGAAAACCCCGTGGATGGGTGCCCGGGGATGAAAACCACGACGTAGGGTTTAGCCTACCGTGATGTTTTCTTTTTGTGGTTCAGGTAACGAATCTATCCATTCATCAACGAGACTACTAATAGTTCTATCCATTTGTGCAGACAATAAGAGTAGCTTATAGTACCTGCGGTCAGTCATTCTGCAATTTAATCTTTTAGTTTTCATGCCGTCCCCCAATGTTTGTACGTTAATGTTAGCATAGATTCAGTTAAGCAAAACAAGGAGGTGAAGGGCGCAGTGCTGGTATTGGAATACAAAGTAAAGGGCAAGCAACAACAGTATCGAGCTATTGATGAAGCTATTAGAACTACTCAGTTCATCCGTAACAAAGCTATTAGACATTGGATGGACGCACCAAAAGAGCAAAAAGTAGACAAGATTGCTCTAAACAACTATTCAACAGCACTGCGTAAAGAATTTGGATTTGTTAAAAACCTGAATTCAATGGCTTGTCAAGCAGCTACTGAGAGAGCCTGGTTATCTATTGCTAGATTTTACGATAACTGCAAAGCCAAAAAGCCTGGTAAAAAAGGGTTCCCGCGCTTTCAAAAAGATAACCGCTCTGTTGAATATAAGACCAGTGGCTGGTCACTACATCCTACAAAGCGACGTATCGCCTTTACTGACAAAAAAGGTATTGGGGAACTCAAGTTACTGGGTAAATGGGACATTCACACCTACCCTGTCAAGTTAATCAAACGAGTTCGATTAGTTCGTAGGGCTGACGGTTACTATTGTCAATTTGCCGTTGACGTTGAGGTTAAAACTGAACGGAGGATAGGTAATGATGAGATTGGATTAGACGTTGGGCTTGAGTATTTCTATTCTGATTCCAACGGTCATCATCAAGAAAACCCCAGGTTTCTTCGTAAAGCCGAGAAAGCTATCAAGCACGCTCAACGCCAGATATATAAGAAAGAAAAAGGAAAAAATCAACGACGCAAAGCTAGACACAGATATGCTCGGAAGCATTTAAGAGTAAATAGGCAAAGGAATGAACACGCGAAAAGAATCGCGCGTAACTTGTGCAAGTCTAACGACTTAGTCGCCTACGAAAACTTGAATGTTAAAGGCATGGTAAAAAATCACTGTTTAGCCAAGTGCATTAATGATGTAGCTTGGACTCTTTTTCGTCGTTGGCTGGAATATTTTGCTGTTAAGTTCAATACCACAGTTGTAGCTGTTAATCCTAGAATGACATCTCAAAAGTGTAGCGATTGCGGAACAATTGTGAAAAAATCTCTTTCAACTCGTACCCATAGATGTAGTTGTGGATGCGAGTTGCAAAGAGACGTGAACGCAGCAATAAATATTCTGAATCTTGCAAGAGCTAGGGACGGGCAGTCCCGAAGTAACGCTACAGGAGTCGGAACCGCTACGCTGATTGGGGAAACCCTGTTAGAGCAAGTTGCGACGTAGAATGTAGAATCCCCGTGTCTTTAGACCGGGGAGTGTCAACTGAGTTCGTCTGCTACAGGCTGCGGTTCCAAATAGTCCGTGATATCAAGTCCGGTTAAATACTTATCATTACCCGAATAACCCCACCCCGGTAAAGCTGCGCTTCACCTCCCCTCCCCGAGCTCGCGGGGAGGGGATTGAGGGGTGGGGTGCAGTTAACGTGGAAATCATAACTAATTAGTCGGACATGATATGACCGGATTTTTGCAAGAAATTTCATCAAGAAACGCTGCTATAAAAAAAGGGCAGGTATAAAACCCACCCTTCAAGCAATATTGATTAAAAATCAACTACCTAATTGCCAATCTCCGGCGCACTTAACGAAACCGCAGGCGCTTTTTGATCCGCCAAAGCAGGTACAGAAGCTCGCAACCTCTCTGTTAACTGTACAGTTGTCGCATCGTATATCTGAGTCAGCATTTTGGGATACAAACCAATACCAATGATTGGTATCAACAAGCAGGCGATGATAAAGATTTCGCGGGGTTCGGCATCTATTAAATTCTGGTGAGAAACTAATTCTTTGTTCTCTTCACCGTAGAAAATCTCCCGCAGCATTGATAGCAAATAAATCGGAGTTAGAATTACCCCAATTGCCATCAAGAACACCACAATAATTTTGAAGGTGGGGTTATAGGCATCGCTGCTAGAAAAGCCAACGAACACCATCAACTCGGCAACGAAACCGCTCATTCCTGGCAAGGCTAAGGATGCCATAGAACATGTTGTCCACATGGCAAACATCTTGCTCATTTTCTTACCAACACCCCCCATTTCATCCAGCATGAGGGTGTGAGTACGGTCATAAGTTGCCCCTACTAGGAAGAACAAACTTGCCCCAATTAAACCGTGGGAAACCATTTGCAGCATTGCCCCATTCAAGCCTAAGTCGGTGAAGGAAGCAATACCTATTGCCACAAAGCCCATGTGAGAAATTGAGGAGTAGGCAATTTTTCGCTTCAGATTTCTCTGGGCAAAAGATGTGAGGGCGGCGTAGATGATATTCACGACCCCCAAAACCACCAAAACTGGGGCAAAATAAGCGTGAGCATCGGGAAGCATCTGGGCATTCATGCGAATAAGCGCGTAACCGCCCATTTTCAGCAGAACACCTGCCAGCAACATATGCACCGGGGCTGTGGCTTCACCGTGGGCATCTGGTAGCCAAGTATGCAACGGGAAGATGGGAAGCTTGACGGCGTAGGCAATCAAGAAGGCAGCGTACAGCCAAAGTTGGAGATTGAGGCTAAAACCTTTGGCTGCAAGCGTTTGCATATCAAAAGTGACGGTATCACCATGAAACGCCATCGTTAAGCCAGCTAGCAAAATAAACAGCGAACCGCCAGCAGTATACAAAATAAACTTGGTTGCTGCGTATTGCCGCTTTTTGCCTCCCCAAATCGAAAGCAGAATGTATATCGGCACCAGTTCCAGTTCCCACACCAGGAAAAACAACAGCATATCCTGGACGGCGAAAACGGCGATTTGACCGCCATACATTGCCAGCATCAAAAAGTAAAACAGCCTGGGCTTGAGGGTCACGGGCCAAGCTGCTAACATTGCGAGCGTGGTAATGAATCCAGTCAAAATAATCAGGGGCATGGACAAGCCATCTGCCCCTACCGACCAATTCAAACCAATTTGTGGAAGCCAGCTATAACTCTCAAACAGTTGCAAATCCGGGTTAGAGAAATCATACCCAGTGTAAAAAGCGTAAACAATCAGTGCAAAATCTATTAGCCCTATGGTAAGGGCATACCAGCGCACTGTTTTGCCATCTTTATCTGGAATAAAGGGAGTAAGCAGTGACGCCGCTATCGGAAACAGAATAATCGTCGTCAGCCACGGGAAATTTGCTGTATTCATCGGAATGTGTTAGTCAGCAATATATAGTGTTCGGCTATCAACTACTAGCTATTTACTAGCAGTTTTTGCAGGGCTTGGTCTTCAATCTTAGGTTTATTTAATAAAAGTAAAGAAAGATGAAGGCAGGTAAATTCATTCTCCTGCCTTCATGTTCTGGCATAATTAGCCAGAAAACTAAAAAACCATAGATGAACACTGATGTCTTTTTTTATCTGTGTGCATCTGTGGTTCCATTTTTATCAAGTCACACCGAAAACAATCACTAAGCCCAACACAGCCCCAAAGATAATCAAGGCATAAAATTGAGCGCGACCGTTTTCCAGGTATTTCAGACCTTCGCCACTGACTAGAGTGAAAAAGCCTGTGAGGTTTACAGCACCATCGACAACACGGAAGTCAACTTCCATCACTTGTCTTGCTAGACGACGCAAGCCGAGGACAAAAACACGATGGTAAATGTCATCAAAGTACCACTTGTTCAGGGATAGCTCATAAAGCGGCTGGATTTTTTGAGCGATCGCCACCGGGTTGATTTTACCCCAGACATACATTAAGGAAGCTATGGTAATCCCAATCAAGGAAATTCCAACTGAAGCGCCCGCCATGATGTAGAATTCTGTCGGGTCGAATTCGGCTGCTTTTTCCACGACTTCCGCTAAGGTTTCGTTGGGTGAGAAAATAAACTCCTCAAAGTAGTTGGCAAAAGGTGTCCCTACCAAACCAATCAGCATCGAAGGAATTGCCAAAAGCGCTAACGGCAGGGTCATTGTCCAAGGGGACTCGTGAGGATATTCGCTGTGACCGTGACCATGACTGTGGTCATCATGATGGTGTTCCTCTGTTGCCTCCAGTTCTCCTTTGGTCATGGCACCAGGACCAAAAGCAGGGGCAGTATCAAAACCAGCGACAATTGCCATCCCTGCTGGAGACTTGAGTTTTTGCCACAATTGGCTTTGATTGCCCCGGAATTTTCCTTCAAAGGTGACGAAATACATCCGGAACATGTAGAAAGCGGTAATTCCAGCAGTTAACCAGCCGATACCCCAGAGAAATGGGTTCGCATTAAATGCCTTCCCTAGAATTTCATCTTTTGACCAGAAACCAGCAAAGGGCGGGATACCAGAAATTGCCACACAACCAATGAAGAAGGTAATTGCCGTCACTGGCATATACTTCCGCAGTCCACCCATCAACCGCATATCCTGCGCCAAATTAGGATCGTGACCGACAACTCCTTCCATGCCGTGAATCACAGAACCAGAACCAAGGAACAGCATCGCCTTAAAGTAGGCGTGGGTCATGAGGTGGAAAAGTCCTGCGCTGTATGCGCCTACTCCCATAGCCATCACCATGTAACCGAGTTGGGAAATGGTGGAGTAAGCTAAGCCCTTTTTGATGTCGTTTTGCGTAATCGCAATTGTCGCGCCCAAAAAGGCGGTGAATGCCCCAGTAAAGGCAATCGTGTTCATTGCTGCTGGGATGTGTTCAAAAACTGGGTACATCCGGGCAATCAGGAAAACTCCCGCTGCCACCATCGTTGCCGCGTGGATCAGGGCAGAGATGGGGGTGGGACCTTCCATTGCATCTGGTAGCCAGACGTGCAGGGGGAATTGGGCAGATTTGGCAACTGGACCGAGGAACACTAGAATTGCAAACAGAACGGCAAGGACATTGCTTATAGAACCTGTTTGCACGAGTTGTGTCAGGCGATCGCCCATGACATCAAAATCAAAGCTTCCCGTTGCCCAGAATAGCCCGAGAATGCCCAAAAGCAATCCAAAGTCGCCCACTCGGTTGGTGACAAATGCTTTTTGACAAGCATCTGCTGCTGCCTTGCGATCGTACCAGAAGCCGACCAGCAAGTACGAACACATCCCGACCAGCTCCCAAAAGATATAAACCTGTATTAAGTTGGGGCTAACCACCAGACCCAACATTGAGGAGCCGAACAAGCTGAGATAGGCGTAAAACCGGACATAGCCTGGATCGTGAGCCATGTAGCCATCCGTATAAACCATGACCAAGAAGGCTACCGTTGTCACAATCACCAGCATCAGGGCTGTCAGGTGGTCAATAGTGTAGCCCATGCTCAGGTGAAAATTCCCTGCCGCTGCCCATTCCAAGGTGCGGGTGTAAGTGGCGTGTCCTTGAATTTGACTCCACAGCAGTGCCCCCGACAACGCCATCGCGGCTCCCATTAAGGAGATAATCAATGCCGCGTTTAGCTGTCGCAGGCGGTTTGTCACCTGATTCAACGAGATTAACCCTAGACCGACCAGCATTGCCCCAAGAAGAGGTAATACCGGAATCAGCCAGGCATACTGATAGATTACTTCCATCACTGACGCCTACTTTTAGAATTATTGACTAATTTGTCGGAACTGTTAATAATTGTGACACACACCCTTTAGGATAAAATACCCCACCCGACGGTAGTTGGGTGGGGTTGTTAAGTTTGGTTTTAGATTTAATCATTCAGTCATGAGTCGTTAGCCATTAGCCAAGATTATAGAGTTAGCTGTTGGGAGCAGAGCCATCCAGACTTAAAATCTTTAGTTTTGGGTGAAGTACCCACCACGCTCAACGGAGTAAGGTTTATAGTGGGGGCTAAACGCTAAGGCGCACGTGTTCGCATCTCATTCGCCCTTCGGGTATGCCTGCACTGGCTTCTCCGTCTTCAGCGCTGCTTCACCGTTGCTGTGTTAGGAACATTGTTTGCTGAATGTTCGTCACCGAAGACGATCCAAGTCTTACACAGCGTCTGCAGGTCTTGCGATGAGTACTTTTTCGGTGATAATTTTTGAACGAAACTATCGTGAGTTAATGAGTTAATCACTGATAACTAATGACTCATGAATGAGCCTTCATGCAGAACGACAGCCTAAATCCGCTGTTTTTTGGCTATGGAAAGTTATGGGGCGGTCGGTGTAGCAGACTTTAATTTCTTCCAAAGCTAAGAGTAAATCTTCTCTTCCACGAAAACTTTCCAAACGCACCCGTACTATGCCATTTTCAATCAACAGTAAAGTTGGCAGTGACTTAAGCTTGTATTTTGTCGCTAGTTTAAAATTGTCATCGGCGTTCACTCCCACTAATTTAATTTGATCGCCGCATTGAGCTTTAAATTGCAACAACAAGGGGTGAATAATTCGACACAACCCACACCAAGGTGCTCCAAAATTTACTAAAACAGGAGTTGGAGATTCTAAAACTTCTTGAGAAAAAGTCCGCTCACTAACCGACAACACCATGACGCCTCTGAAATTATATGGTTTTGATATCAAAACTAACTGTCAGCAGAAGAAAGTGCGTTGTCAGAATGAATGCAAACATTTCAGTATTGGTTGCTACGCTGACAAACAAGCCAGTACGACATTCAAGACGGTAACTCTCTCAAACTTTTAGCTTTTCATAGCCGTTACTAAAGAGATATTTTTCACCAACCAATTTGGTAGCGACCTTTGCATAGAGCTTACCTACAGATGCCCATTAACATTTACAGGTATCCTTCTCCTGCTTCTGTCAAGGGAGAAGGCTGTCTTTTATGAGGCAGTGCGCCCTTGGAGGTTACTCCGAGTGTGCGCTGCTGCCATCCCACAGGCACGCCTTGTGGGAGCTAGACGCTCTTACACTATTGAGTACTTTCTCAAGTATTGGTCGCAGTTGCTTAGCTTGCTTTTCGCCAATTTTAATCAACTACAGTTGATTATAGAAAAGGGAATGGCGAATGATCAAGTCTCTCCCTAGTCTGGCGGTTGAGTAGCAACTACCAAATGTCAAATCTCAAAACGACTAAGCGCACCCCCACTGACAGCTACTTCCATTCATCCTACATTGATTTGGTAGCAGTTGATAAGATGAAACGAATATTTCATCCTATCAATCCCTGTTCGCGCCGTGATTATGTTAAAAGCATTATTATATCTTACTTGTCAATTCTAGCAATAGGGGGTGTGACCACCAAAGTAGTAGCACAAAAACGGCAACCCCCAAATAAGCAGGACGGAAAAATTCCTGCCATACGATACATTGACGACCGTCAAGAACAGCTGCAAAAGGCATGATAGAAGTGCGCTGTTTGACTTGAACAAAAGCTTCCCCATAGCGAAGGCTCAAACGGCGATCGCCATGCCAAACGCCAAATAAATGGTGTAACACTAACCCGATTGAAGTGACAAGGGTAAAACTCGTACCCAGCCAAAGGGTATGAGCAACACACCAAATAATCTGTCCTACCATTTGTGGATGGCGGGTGATGCGAATAATTCCTGTTTCGTAGAGATGGACTTCGGGCTTTTGGATAGCAGCAATTTCTAGTAGATTGAAAGTAGCAGGATACAAAAACAAAAACGAAATAGCCGACAGCACCCAAACGAATTGCTGCACTCCCGGTACATTTTGGACATACCAAAGTTGCAAACCATCGTAGCGGTGGTTAAAAAAGTAAATAATTAAGTAAACAGCCACGGGCAGGCTGGTTAGTGCAAAGAAAATGCGGTAAAGCCTAGAACCAATATGTTTTTCTGCCCAAGGGCGCAGGGCAGCACCTCCACTATGGACAATTGCAAAACCAAATAGTAGTCCCAGCATGACAAAATGACTAAGGGTTAACCAAGCCGGCTGCATCATATACGCAAATGAAGTAATTTAAAGGAAACTTAATTTAGTACAACGAATACCACAAACTATGTAAAAAAATCTCTGGCAGGATATCCTGTTCCCAAGCAGTCTGTGCGTTAGATGAACACCAGTTGCTCATCTTTATCAGCATTATCAGCACCATAGAATAATATCACCTGATGAAAAAGCTACCGTCTGATGTGAAGCAAGTTCTCAGTGCTAAAGAGAAGTTGATTGCGACTTCAAAAAAGCAAAATTGGTTACAGGAAGTCCAGCGTGCTAACCAAATTTGTCTCAATGAGACTTCGTGGCTGGCATGTCAGAACAATAAACTGTCCTGGGATATTAGGTTACAAAAATCCCTAGAACTTATCAAATAAGAATTGGAGGTAAGTCAGTGGGTGAAATTAAACATAAAATGCGCTCTTGGTTTGTAGGTAGCGCTAAAGCGCTCAAGGCAATCATTTTAAGGGCTAAAGCCCTTACTACAAACTTTCGTTTATTTACACCTACCTACTTATCATACAAAACAAGCCGTGCTGCTAAAAAAACGCCGCAGCAAAAAGGGACTCCCTATGTTCAACTCAGATTAATGGCGCTTTCCCCAAGAGGTAAACAATTTACTGCTGATATCAATGACCATATCACGAAACAAATTGTAACTTTCAACTGGTCGCGGCAAGGAGTCCCCCACCATACGTACTCGTTGGTGGGGGAGGAATGCCGCTCCCTGTCTCGTTACTGGGGACGGTTGTTGGGGTCGAATTTGCCGCAAAAAATTGGGCTGCCCTCAAAGAACGAGTACGCAACTACGCCGACAGATCAACAAAATACAGGGCAGCCCAATTTTTCAGGATCAGGCTCCGGGAAAATGCCCCAAAAATGGTACGGGGTTAAAGCCCCGGACATAATTTTTCGTTTGATAACCCAATCCCCAATCCCTAATCCCCAATCCCCAGTCCCTTTTACCAACCTTAACCAACTGGAATTGACTTTATATTTGCGTATTTTCCCTTATTATATCAGTCAAGAAATATATAATAACAGGGTGCAGAGGATAGGGAACAGGGGACAGCGCTGTCATCTGTTCCCTGTTCTCTATCACCTGAAGCGGCGAAAAGCAAATGTCTCTCAGTCCAAATGGTCGTATGCTGAATTAGATGGCTTCATCCACTCTGTTGTCATGAATAATTCTTCAGTCATAAGAGTAGATGCTGACGCATTAGGCGAAGAGAAAAACAGCCAGCCTTCGGTGTTGATCGTCAAGCCCCCTCGTTTACACGTGGTAAATAAGGCTGGCTGTTTTTCTAAGCCGGAACCTCGTGACTATTGCAATCAGTTGCATCCGTGTTGCGGACATACAAATAAACACAACTGTCCAAACCAAGGATTGACGATTGGCTGTAGTAGAAGTCGTGGATTTGAGTTATATGCAGATTTGGTTGGAGGGCGAAATGTCGCAATGAGAACGTTGTTACTCCGGCAAGACGGTCGTAATACGGGGCTTCTTGTAACAGCCTACCCCCCTAAATCCCTAATTCAGGGGAACAACACCATTGTCTCTCCTTTTAGGGCAGACCTTAGCGGGGTGCGTCGGATGCGTGAAACCAGAACCCAAAAGCTTGAAAGCTTTTTAAAACCAAGGTGGAATTTAAACACAATTCCCCTCAAAATTCACTCACGATGGCTGGAAAGTAGAAAAGAAGACTTTAGTCAAGATGATATGCTACTGTCTTTTTCGAGTAAAGCCTCCAAATTTAACAAGCAATAAATCACGATCTGCCAGAAGGCTCATTACGCTGGTTTGTTGAAGACTGCCGCTCCTCTCAAAGTTTGTGGGTTTAGCCTTATGTCTGACCTTCCTTTCACTTTAGATCAGTTACGTATTCTCAAAGCGATCGCCCAAGAAGGGAGCTTCAAGCGCGCCGCTGATAGCCTGTACGTTTCGCAACCTGCCGTTAGCTTGCAAGTGCAAAACCTAGAACGGCAACTAGATGTCCCGTTATTTGACCGAGGAGGACGTCGCGCCCAATTAACCGAAGCCGGACATCTACTTCTGAGCTACGGTGAAAAAATCCTCAGTCTGTGTCAGGAAACCTGTCGCGCGATTGAGGATTTACAAAATCTCCAAGGCGGGACTTTGATTGTTGGCGCTTCTCAAACCACCGGCACCTATCTTTTACCCCGGATGATTGGGATGTTCCGACAAAAATATCCAGATGTGGCAGTGCAATTGCACGTCCACTCTACTCGCAGAACCGCTTGGAGTGTCGCTAACGGACAGGTGGATTTGGCAATAATTGGCGGCGAAATTCCCGGTGATCTGGTGGAATCTTTGGAAATTGTTCCATACGCCGAGGATGAACTGGCACTGATTGTACCTGTAGCTCATCCCTTTGCCAAACTTGAAACGATTCACAGAGAAGACCTATATAAATTACAATTTATAGCTCTCGATTCTCAATCTACTATCCGCAAGGTCATTGACCAAGTGCTATCACGCTGTGACATTGATACGCGACGTTTTAAAATCGAAATGGAACTAAATTCCATAGAAGCCATTAAAAATGCCGTACAATCCGGTTTGGGCGCTGCCTTTGTCTCAACCTCGGCAATTGCTAAAGAGTTACAAATGGGGGTGCTGCACTGTTCTCCGATTGAAGGTGTCATAGTCAAGCGGATGCTGAGGCTGATTTTTAATCCTAATCGCTACAGATCCAAGGCAGCAGAAGCATTTAGTCGGGAAATTCTACCCCAGTTTGCTACACCTGGATGGAGTATAGAAGTGTTAAAAACGTCACACAAAGCCATAGCGGTCAGTGCATTCGATGTAGGAGCGCATAATTCTCACGATGATTAAGATGTAGTCATTAGTGAGTCCAGTGAGTCATCGGAGGGTTTCCCTCCGCAGGCAACTGGTGAGTCCAGTCCTGTTGGCGTAGCCTGCCCGCAGGGCGAATGAGGGTTTCCCGCGCCCTCTTAACTGGCTCTCCCGTTGGGCGTAAGCGCAAAGCGCAGGCTCCGCCAACGCTCAGCGTCTCCGTGCCTCCTTTGGAGGAGCTTACGCTAACGGCGCAGCCGTTAGCCATAGGCATAGGAGATACCCGTAAGGGTCATTAGTCATTGGTTAAGGGCTATTGACTATTGACCATTGACTATAGACTATGGACTATGAACTCTTGACGAATCATGGAAGTTTATTGCACTCGTCCACACTGCCCTCGCCCGCAAAACAATTTTCCAGATTTAGATGATCATGCGACCTTGAGAACGGTGCAGCAAAAATACTGCACAACTTGTGGTATGCCGCTGATTTTGGTGGGACGCTATCTACCAACAAGGCTACTGGGACGAGGCGGATTTGGAGCAGCGTTTTTGGCACGCGATCGCTATACCCCAGGAATGCGCCAATGCGTGGTTAAGCAATTTCAACCAGCAGGCAATTTAAGCCCTACTCAACTGCAACTGGCACAAGATTTATTTGAGCGAGAAGCAGTTGTTCTAGAGGAGATAGGGCACCTACACGAGCAAATCCCCGACTTGTTTGCTTACTTTCCCGTGATCGTTCCTAGCTTCCAAGCGGTACAGCAAGACCAGTTTTTTTATTTAGTACAGGAATATATTGACGGACAAGATCTAGAGCAAGAGTTAGCCCAAAAGGGCAAGTATTCAGAACAAGAAGTTTTGGAAATCTTGCGAGAAATTCTCAAGCTCCTCAAGTTTGTTCACGAAAAAGGCATTATCCACAGAGACATCAAACCTTCTAACATTATGCGCCATCGTAACGGCAAACTTTACTTGCTAGATTTTGGCGCAGTCAAACAAGTTACAAACGCTCCCATTGGTGCATCTGGTGCTTCTACTGGTATATATTCTATGGGATTTGCTCCGCCCGAACAAATGTCCGGAGGTCAAGTCTTCCCATCTACAGACTTGTACGCTTTGGCTGTCACAACCCTGATGTTACTAACGGGCGAAACACAGATAACTCAACTGTTCGATGGGTATAGTAACCAGTGGAAGTGGCAAAGTCATGTGACTGTCAGTACGCACCTTGCTCATATTCTAGACAAAATGCTCCTAAGCGCTGCTAATCAACGTTATCAGTCAGCGCAGGAAGTTTTAGAGGCAATCGAGGCACCTCAAAAACCTGTACCTTCTACAAAAATTAATCGTCGTCAACCTGCTGTCACTCCACAGCCACAGCAAATACAGACTCAACCGCAAGTTCAAAAACCATCTCCTCCCACTGCGCCTGCACAGCAATTTTCTATAGTGGAAATATTAGGTGGCGCGGCTTTTAGTGGATTTGAAGGCGGATTGATTGCTATAGCCCTCTTTAGTTTGCTGAAGTCCGCACCAATAACCGTAGTTGCTTCAGCCCTGATTTTAGGAATACTCATTTTAGCCCAAACTAGGCGAACGATTGAAAAGTGGGATTTATTAATCATTCCAGCTATTACTTTTGCAATTATATATTTTCTCCCCGTTTTGCACGCTGGTCTTAGTATTCAGCAAATCGTTATTTTATCTGGTGCAGCTGGTTTAGTAACGATCGCAGTCACAGCACTGTTTCGTCTGATTTACAAATTGTTATCCTTGATACTTTAAACAGAGGAACTCACGGTTAGTGACTGGGAATATTCCAATCTCAAAGCCTTGACTACCAGCGCTGTGCAACTTGATATTTATTTTTGCCAACATATTTTTTTAAATAATTATTGTAAAAAAAAGCTTAACCAGGCTACCAAGCACAGGCAAGCTTAGATAAATTGCTGACCGCTACTTTAACGCAAGGTTAATAAACTTAACTGAAGGTTAAAGGCAGTAATGACACAAGCATCGAGTGGTTTGCAAATATATTTAGTACATAATCCGAAATACTGCGACTTGAGTTTGTAGTTTAAGTTTGTTGCATTTCTACTAAACGCAGATGCATTCAAAGAAAAGCTTATAAGTTGAAGCAAGACTTATGGAAATTTGGTAGTATCTCTAGAAGAGAAAAAATTTTTTCCTCTACAACCAATGCTGGCATAATTCAATTTTTACCATCGAAAGTAAGCTAGCTTATCCAGAAACAACGCTTTTGTATAATCAATAATTCGTAACTAATTACAAATTACTTTGTTCAAGCAAGCAAATATATTTCTGGAAGAAAACATGAATAATTATAAATTTGAAATGACTTTTACTTTCTAATAGTATTAAGACAAATAATTAAAAAAGTAACAAAATATGAAAATTTCAAAAATATAAATAGCCAGAATTAATTTATTTTAATAAAAAAATAGCTATGATGTCACAAAAAAACGAAAGTGCGGTTTTGGTTCTAACTCTGGTGATTACACTGGGATTAGTAAGTGCTGTTTATTGGTGGCTGAATCGTTCTGGTATTAACATAAGTTCTTTTAGCAACAATCAATCACAACAAGTTGGATCGAATATTGAAAACTTTGCCCAAGTACCAAATATTCCCTCTGGCTTATTTAGCTATGGTGGTAGCACCACTTGGGCTCCAATCCGCAGAGAAGTTGATTCAGCTATTCAAACTGTCTTTCCTCAATTTCAACTACGCTACACTAACCCCACATCCGGCGCACCTGGTTCAGGTAGTGGCATCAAAATGCTGTTAAATAACCAATTAGCTTTTTCTCAGTCGTCGCGCTCAATTAAAGATGAGGAATACCAACAAGCGCAACAACGGGGCTTTACACTTAAAGAAATACCTGTAGCAATAGATGGTATTGCGATCGCAGTCAACCCCAGTCTCAACATCCCTGGTTTAACAGTTGCTCAAGTCAAAGAAATATATACAGGTAAAATTACTAACTGGCAGCAAGTAGGCGGTCCCAATCTACCGATAATACCTTACTCTCGCCGTATAGAAGAAGGTGGCACCGTCGAATTTTTCGAGGATAACATTTTGGGGGGTGAAAAGTTTGGGGAAAATGTGCAGTATATTCCTACGACAACCGAAGCCTTGAGAGAAGTAGCGAAAAATACTGCTGGTATGTACTATGCCTCTGCTCCTGAAGTTGTCGGACAATGTAGTGTTAAATCCCTACCATTGGGAAAAACAGCCGAGAAACTGGTTCCACCCTATGAGGAACCATTCGTTCCTCTTTCTGAGTGTTCGCAAAAGCGTAACCAACTCAATGCAGCTGCTTTCCAAAGTGATCAGTACCCCATCACTCGACGGTTATTTGTGATTGTGAAACAAAATGGTCAAACAGACCAGCAAGCAGGAGAAGCTTACGCTAGGTTACTGCTGACAAATCAAGGTCAGGAATTAATTTCTAAAGCTGGATTTGTTAGAATTCGCTGATTGAGAAGAACTCAGCTTGGGCTAAACGCAAAACACAGCTCAAGACAAGGATGTTCAAAGGGAGATTCCCCATGGAAGAATTCTTTTTTTTCTCTCGCCTTTAAATTCAAAGAGCCACTGTAGTGGATCGGTTCTGCGGCATAAAGCAAATGGCGCGGCTTTAGTATTATTCAACTCAGTCAGACAGAATTCACAATGAATTGTGACGTAGATTGCTGAGTTGTTTGTTGGTCAAACAATTTGTGCAAGACATCTTGGGTGGTCAAGCTTTGCTTGCCTAACGTGGAAGCAAGTTCCACTACCACCCAAGCGTCGCAAAAAAGTGGCTGGTCGTCCTAGTAGCATCTACTACACTTTTGCCCCAGAGATTATTCCTCAATGTTCAATCCAGCCCTTGCCGTTGGGGCACAAACAAGGGCAATTCGTTGGTCCCTACCAAGAAGCTCTTGTCCTCCCTTATGAATTTCCTGGTAAACGAAACAAATTGAACATTAAGGCTTTCCAATCGGGAAAGTTGCCAATTATGTGCAATCTGTTTGTGGTGGTCAAACAGATTGGTTAAATCAAGCAGCAAGTAGGTGTCGGTGTCGTCAACTTACTGCGTTATCAGCAGGGATACCGAACTCATGACCCAAGTAGGGTTTGTCAAAATTCGCTCTCCACTGCATCTGGTCTTGCTTTAGCTGACTCTGTTAATGGACTCTGCTGGCAAGCAAATGAGATTGTCGCCTTGAGTGAGGATTAATCCGCGTTGACGCAGTTTGCCCATCAAGCGGGTGACGGTGACACGGGTCGAACCGATCGCACTGCCAATTTGGGCATGGGTGAGGGGGAACGGCAGGCAATAACCGCGAATCACATCTGGATCGGTATCGCTCATTGCCGGCTCTCCATATTCCTCAATCAATAAGGTGAGGAATCCTAAGAGTCGGTCAATTGTGCGCCGTTGTCCTAAGGCGCTCAGCCACAGCAGCTTGCGCTGGTGCTGATACCTAAAGGCATCCATAACTTCGCGGCGGAAGTGAGGCCAGTTATCCAAATCGTGCCAGTACATCCACAGCACCGCAGTTTGATCAACGTGGGCGTAAGCCTGGAGTGTGAACGGTGACTGAGCAACAATTTCAAACGGTTGTCCCGCACCAACAAACCCTAAGAAAGCTTCTTCTGGGGTTCTGTTGATACGTCGAGATGTTAGCTGACTGGCAGTTGCACTAACCTGGGCGGTTCCCACCATGCGGATCGCACCCCTTTGCACCAAGTACAGCAATCCAGGTCGGGCTGGAATGCGTTCATCTTTGCTAAAGGTGCGGCAGCGGTAGTGTTCCTGAGCCCAATCAAGAATTCGTTGCCAAGTCAAAAAAGGACGTGATGCCTCAGAAAAGGAGGATGGAGATTGCATAGGTAACTAAGAGCGTTCGGCTGAAGACAAAGACGTCATAAAAAGGTGCAAGGAGTGCCTTTTTGTTGGCACTTCAGGCATTAAACCTAGCCGTGCCAGTCATCCAAAAGGTAGAAAGTTATGTTCTACTCTTTTGTTATACTTCTTACTGTACAATGATGGTAGTAAAATTTACCCCTTATTAATTAAATTTTGCACAATTCTAATTTTTCTTTTTGTAAATTAAACTTATATCCTAAGACAGATGACATAAAACCAACACCTTCAGACAACAGTGAGTTTACCTGAAAAGTCTCGGCATCAAAATTTACTGGTTAGTAAATACACAGCTATAAAGCAGTTAATATACAGCATTTTAGATACCAGTTTAAGTAATTATACTAAAAACAAACTGATAATATGTACAACATATAAAAATATTCCTCTATCTCAGGGTAGAGATGAGAAGAAAATTATTTATATTTCAGGCATAGCTTTGCAGCTGTCAAAATCTGAGAAATTTCCCGCGATGGAGATTGCCAATGGCATTGTTTCTCATATTTCAGCAAACTATGACCAAGATTTCAAAATTCAAGTCGTTTCCCCTGGCTGGATTCATTTGGAAGTGAGTCACCCGCTTTTGGCTGCTTGGCTGCAAAGCCTCGTTATTAAGGAAGCTGTTGAAGCTCTTGAAGCACGGGAAGCAGGGGGAGAAATTACTCCCATCACCCCCTCATCCTCCTTATTCACTGCTCAATACGCTCATGCACGCTGCTGCTCACTAGTGCGGTTGGCGATTTTTGAGGGATTGATCCAACAGGGGGAACCAAATCAAGACGATAGTGAAAGTTCTAAGCAAAGGCTTTTGTCAAGCATTCTTACCCCTAATCCTATTCCTTGGCTGAACTGTGATGAAAAACTCCGCTTCCATCACCCTGCTTCCTATCGCCTCATTAACGAGTTAGTACGAGTGGTAGACTCTTTGGCGTTTCCTAATTTGGGTGGCTCACTCAACTGGGAAAAAGCTGCGACCCCTTTAAGTCGAGCTTTTGAAACTTTCTGGTGTAAATGCCGGATTTTTGGCGAGGTGAAAACTGCCTCCCCAGAACTCGCTCAAGCCAGAATCGGATTAGTCTTGGCTACACAGTCAGTCTTAAAATTTCTGCTGGAAGAAAAATTAGGTATTATTGCGCCTTATGAAGTATAAACAATAAAACCTACAAAAAATAAACTTTTTTTAACAACTATTGACTCGTCTAATTCAGCAATGTATATTATCTGGTGTGTGAGGAGCGAACCAGCAAGAGCACCGAGACGAAACACGGCCAGTCGTCGGTGCTCTTTCTGATTTTGTTAGCGCGATGAGGCGTGTATAGATTTGTTAGAGACGCGACGCCCTTCGGGTATGCCTGCGGCACGCCAAGGGCAAACGCCAGTTGCCGGGGCGCGGGAAACCCGCCTAAGCCCTGCGGGCAAACAGGACTGGACTCACCAGTCGCTGTGAGTTCGGGAGACCCTCCAAAGGGCGCTGGCTCGCCATGGCGGGTCTGTATATTTGTTCCTTGTCAAAAAGAACTACCAACCATTCAGGAAAGCAAGAATTTTTCAATAGCTGCTGCGGCTCCGTCTTGCTCAACGTCAGGAGCCACCCACTCGGCGATCGCTTGCACTGCTTCTGGTGCATTACCCATAGCGACACCAATGCCAGCATACTCTAACATTTCCACATCGTTGAAGTTATCGCCAATCGTCATGACGTTGGCTCTTTGCAGTCCCAGTAATTCTTCCGCTAAGTAACGAACTCCAGCACCTTTGTTGACACTCGGGTGAGTCGCTTCAAAAAATGTGGCAACAGATGTGGTGAGATATAGTTCGGCTGGAGTATATTGGCCGCGCAAATTTCCCAGCAACTGCTGAATAAGATTTGTGTCGTCGCACAAAGCCAAAACTTTTGTGGGTTCGTTGCTGGTGACTTGGCGTAAGTCTCCCACAGCAATAGGGGTAATACCACTACGTTCTGCGTAAAGTGCAGTTTCTCTGGTTATCTCACGTACGTAGAGTTCGTCATTAATGTAAAAATGAACAGATAAGAGGGAACGCAATTCTGGTTGTTCAAAATAGTCTAGAAGCTTGTGTGCTAATTCTCGAGAAACCGGCAAATGGCGATGAATTTTTTGGTTGGCAGGGTCTTGAATCCAAGCTCCTTGGTAGGCTAACAATGGTAGATTAGAGCCAATTTCTTGATGAAAGCGCAAAGCTGAGCGATACATACGACCGGTGGCGATCGCCACCTGAACACCCCGGGAACGCGCCGCAGCAATTGCCTGCTTTACGGCTGTGGTGATAGTGTTAGATTTTCCGGCGATCGTCCCATCGATATCTACAACCAGCAGTTGAATATCAAGAGTAGATATATTCCCAATACCAGGTGATGCCAATTCTGTGGTAGACACTTTATGCATAACTGATGAGTGAATATTAAAGTCCCAGTAAGAGATTAACAGTCTATTAATCTGTTGAAAGTGGTAAGAGCGAAGACAGTTGACGAGTTAATGCTACCAAACGTATTAAACCATAGTTATATAGATATACAGCTTACAGTAGTGAAAGTGTGGGTAATAGCTCGTAGATCTTAGATAGTAAGAAAATCTTACCTACGAACTATTACTTACTACCGACTTACAAATTCTTTAAAACTATAAGATAAATAATTTTTATATTTATATTTTTTATATAAAGAGAAAATGTGGGGTGTGATTTAGATCATTGATGTTGCAACGATTGTGCAATTCACTTAATGACAATGGGGAAATAGCTTTTTTCGGAAAACAGCATTATAAAAAGCTCAAATTTCATAATTTTGAAATAAAGAATCGAAAAATATAAAAATTCAACAAATTATGCTTTTAGATATAGTTACTTAATACAATACCAGGATATAACTTAGTTAATCAGCAAAATCACGCAATTTAAAACAGGTGATTGAGCTTATGGATCAGAGTATTTTACAATTTAAAACTAAAAAATAAAGGGTTTTAGGGTTTTTATGATCAAGAAAAAATTAACAGGACTCTTTGCTGCTGCGGCAGCTATCACAAGTGTATTTTCCGCTGTTGCTCCTGCAAGCGCCGCCACATTTAGCTGGGAGAATTTACAAACCTATGAGGTCAAAGACAAATCGACTGATGATTCAGGGTTCCAATCTCGAATTCCCCAGTTCCAGCAATATGTACAACAAGAACGAATTGCAATTCCTGAAGACAAATTAAATAGACTAGATCCCTCGAGGCTGAGCCTGAAAAACGACAATAATATTCGCGTTTGGTTCCTAAATGAGGGTGCAGGCTACAAAAACCAGTTGGCTTTTGAAGCCATCAAAGGCTCTGAATACCAAAAAGGATTGGTTTTTGATAACATTTCCTGTAATAGCTCTGATAGCGCAAATTCAGCTTGTCAGCTTGGGGAAAATTCTGGTGTTTTAGATATTGGGGATTACGTTGATTTAGGTAGGATATCAGGTGGTTCACAACTCAATTTCTTTCTAAAAGCAGATGGATTTAATAATCCGAATGGCAATGTGTATGGCGGAGATCCAACTCAAAATCCAGACCAATTGGATCATATAGTGGCTTATGAAGTAGATGATTACCTGTTGTTGGGTTTTGAAGATTTATATGGACCAGAAGGTACGACAGGAGGTGTAAATGGGATTCAAGTCGCTGATCGCGACTTTAACGACGTAGTTTTCCTGGTTGATTTTGGTAGAGACAATATAACTACAGTTCCAGAACCAGCAAGTGCGATCGCTCTTTTGGGTGTAGGAGCAGTTGGTATGCTGAAGCTGCGTCGCCGTCGCCAAAACCAAGGTAAAGAAACAGCTTAATTCTTTCTACAGGTCAGATTCGTAGTGGAAGTCCCTGGCTAAAATAGGTTTATGTCCCAAACAATACCTGTAAACCAGTTGGCTTCCGATTCCTTGACGACAACACGCCCCACATTCATCCTAGTAGATGGTCACTCCCTGGCATTTCGTTCGTACTTCGCTTTTGCAAAAGGAAGAGACGGCGGACTACGAACAAAGACGGGGATTCCTACAAGTGTGTGTTTTGGTTTTCTCAAATCCCTATTGGAAGTTATGGGAAGCCAACAGCCACAAGCAATGGCGATCGCCTTTGATTTAGGTTTGCCAACTTTCCGCCACGAAGCAGACGATACATATAAAGCAGATCGTCCAGGGACACCAGAAGACTTTGTTCCAGATTTGAAAAATCTGCAAGAGTTACTCGATGCTTTGAATCTGAAAATTGTCACTGCTCCTGGTTACGAAGCAGACGATGTGTTGGGAACTTTAGCACAAACTGCGACGGCTGCTGGATATCAAGTCAAAATTCTCACAGGCGATCGCGATTTATTTCAACTTGTTGACCCCGAAAAAGAAATCAGCGTTCTATATTTTAGTCCGGAAGCGCTAAAGGGTTCAAGAGCAAGCATTACCGAATTTGGACCAGAACAAGTTAAAGAAAAGCTTGGTGTTGCACCATCCCAAGTTGTTGACTACAAAGCTCTCTGCGGCGATAAGTCAGATAGTATTCCTGGTGTCAAAGGAATTGGCGACAAAACAGCTGTACAGTTGCTCAATACTTATGGTTCGCTTGAGAAAATTTATGCTGCGTTGAGTGAAATCAAAGGCGCAACTCAGAAAAAATTAGAAGCTGGAAAAGAAGATGCACAAAAATCTCGTTACTTAGCGGCGATCGTCGTTGATGTTCCCCTAGAAGTTGATTTAAAAAATTGCATTCTCCAAGGCTTTGACACAAACAACCTCACACCCATTTTAGAAAAGCTAGAATTTAAGTCTTTTTTGGGCAAAATTAACGAACTTCAGCAACAGTTCGGTGGTACTGAGGAAACACCACAAACTCAAACATCAGAACCACTTCCCACTCCCCACTTTCCACCCCCGAGTCATGAGGATAATGATTTGTGGTTTTTCACTGCTGATGATACAGCAGCTCAACAGCAACCCGCTGCTTCTGCTATTAAACCACGCATCATTAATACCCCAGAGCAACTCAGCGACTTGGTGAACCTGCTGCAAAAATTTACAAACCCACAGATACCCGTTGCTTGGGATACTGAAACCAGCGATTTAGAACCACGGGACGCTTCGTTAGTAGGAATTGGCTGCTGCTGGGGAACAGAACCTGATGAAGTCGCTTATATACCCATTGGTCATAAAGTAGGGGAAAATTTAAACAAAGACCTTGCACTAGAAGCACTACGCCCAATTTTAGAAAGTGCTGATTATCCTAAGGCTTTGCAAAATGCCAAATTTGACCGCTTAGTTCTACGGTGTCAAGGAATCAAGCTGGCGGGAGTCGTATTTGATCCGATGCTAGCAAGTTATGTCCTTAATCCAGATAGTAACCATAATCTGAGTGACTTGGCTCTGCGTTACTTGGGTTTGACAGCGAAAAGTTATTCCGAATTAGTTCCTAAAGGCAAAACGATTGGCGATTTGGACATTCCCACCGTAGCAGATTACTGCGGCATGGATGCTTATAGCACATTCAAACTGGTGCCAAAATTGCGGGAGGAACTGGAGAAAATTGATGTACAGATGAGAGGTGGTACGTCTCTACAGAAGCTACTGCTGGAAGTGGAACAGCCGCTAGAACCAGTTTTAGCTCAAATGGAGTATACAGGCGTCCGCATAAATACAGCTTATCTGCAAGAACTGTCGCAGCAGTTAGAAGTAGATTTAGCCAAGTTTGAACAGCAAGTTTACGGCATTGCTGGGGAGAAATTCAACTTGGGTTCCCCCAAACAATTGAGCCAGATATTGTTTGAAAAATTAAAATTAAGCACTAAGTCTTCCCGTAAAATTCAAACCGGTTATTCTACAGATGCTGCGACATTGGAAAAACTGCAAGAAGTCGATACAACTGGCGTTATTGATGCCATTATCGAGTATCGTACTCTTTCTAAATTGAAGTCCACTTATGTAGATTCTTTACCAAAGTTGGTGCGTCCCGATACTCAAAGAGTGCATACCGATTTCAACCAAACGGCGACATCCACAGGTAGGTTGTCTTCTTCCAATCCAAATTTACAAAATATCCCGATTCGCACTGCTTTTAGCCGCCAAATTCGTAAAGCATTTGTACCAGAACCAGGTTGGCTGTTAATTGCTGCTGATTATTCACAAGTTGAATTGCGGATTTTGGCTCATTTGAGTCAAGAGCCTGTTTTAGTAGAAGCTTATCAACAAAATGAAGACATTCATACCGTAACGGCGCGGTTAATTTTTGAAAAAGAAAATGTGACATCAGACGAGCGACGGTTAGCAAAAACCATCAACTTTGGTGTAATTTATGGAATGGGTTCCGTTAGGTTTTCACGCTCAACTGGTGTGGATAAAGCCGACGCCAGCGAGTTTATCAAGCGCTTTAACAACCGTTATCCCAAAGTTTTTGAATATTTGGAGAAAGTGAAAAAGCAGGCGATCGCCCAAGGTTATGTAGAAACAATATTAGGGCGTCGTCGTTATTTCGAGTTTACTAGTAACAGCATACGCAAGTACAAAGGCAACAAACCAGAAGATGTTGATCTGAAAAAACTTGGTAATTTAGGTGCTTACGATGCAGGGTTATTGCGTGCTGCTGCCAATGCACCGATTCAAGGCTCCAGCGCTGATATTATTAAGATTGCAATGGTGAGGCTGCATGAAGTTTTGCAAAATTACCAAGCGCGTCTTTTGTTGCAAGTACACGACGAATTGGTGTTTGAAGTTCCACCAAAAGAATGGGAAGAATTACAACCGCAAATTAAGTCAGTAATGGAAAGTGCGGTATCGTTGAGTGTACCGTTAGTTGTAGATGTGCGTGCAGGCGACAATTGGATGGAGACGAAGTAGG
Source organism: Kalymmatonema gypsitolerans NIES-4073 (assembly GCF_002368435.1). Classification (GTDB taxonomy): domain Bacteria; phylum Cyanobacteriota; class Cyanobacteriia; order Cyanobacteriales; family Nostocaceae; genus Kalymmatonema; species Kalymmatonema gypsitolerans. The sequence goes on along the minus strand of NZ_AP018268.1, from coordinate 7,570,136 downwards.
ATGACAGGAAATATTTAATATTTCCCCTTTCTACTTCTTTTTATTTCAGATAAAAATTGAATACGTGTTTATCTGATTTATCTGTTAAATTTCTGTATTCCGAAGTTGAGAGAGGAGGAAAAAAGTAGGATTGGAACCGACTTAAGCTTTCACAAGTTTCTAAGGGAAAAGGTTTTTTCTCAGGAACATCATCCCACCCTACGACAAGGACACCACCTTGACGTAAAGACTCGTAGCATCCCGAAAATGCTTCTTCTACGTCTTTTCTATCATTCAATCCCCAACCAAAAACTCCATTACAGAGAATTAAATCTAAATCGTTATCTTTAAAGTGAAGCTTTAAATCACTCATAGAGCCAGTAATATGATTTTTGGCTCCATAAATTTTTTTCATTGGGTTAATATCAATCGTGCAGTATTCTTTTTTTTGAAACCATTTTTCATAGTGCTTTGTATAAGAACCACATCCTACAAATAGCACTTTAGCAAATTCTTTTCGCTCAACAAAATAGGGAATAATTTTTTGTTCCAATATGTAGCGATCGTGATTTATGAGCGGCATTTCTCGACCTAAAACTGTGTAGGCAACGACTTTTAAGCCTCGCAAAATCATTTTCGGGTTAGTGACCATATGTAATTTTTAACACATATCATTTTGCCAATACGTGTATTAAACAGGACAAACTTAAAGTTTAAGTTAATAAAAATTTAAATATGAGTAAAAACATGATTGTGCAAGTATGTCTTTACTAGTGGATGTATGTGCTGGTAAAAATAATTATTAAACCTCTTACACTTATTCATGAATCAATAGAGAAAAACGTACCAACGCAGTATTTCTCCTGATTTGTGAGTTTTGTGTTCTGTGTTCTCTCCCCTCACAAAAAATCGTTTTTTTCAAGAAGCCTATTAATCAAGACCGCACCAATTATTTCAGCGCCTTTGGTGAAACTGTACCCTCAAAACTCTTCATCAACAAAAAATTCGGTGTCGTCTGATTCAGAATTCCTTTCGTTGGAACCAGCAAGACCCCAAAGGGGTTGCAGCAGCGCCACGCCAATTATCCCTACGCCAGCACTGAAAGCTAGCACTAAACCTACTGGGATTTGAATCGACTGGAAGGTAAGAAATCTTAAAGATACTGGTTCAGCGTTTTGGACTGCGAGAATGGCTGTTCCCACCACCCATAAAGCCACAACTATCGATATCAGTAGATTAGCAACAGTTTTCATAAACGAGTTATTCTCCCTTGGGTTCTGGTATTCCTTCAAAAATAACACCACCTTAGGTGTGGAAAGTTTCTAACCTCAAGCCTTCCTGTTGCAAAACTTCATACAAGGAGACACTAGAGGTAGAACACACCTAATCCTTTCTATATGTAGCAAGGTATAGATAAATTCACGTTTTCTGGTTTCGGGTGAAACAAAGGTAGAAACTCAGCAACCAGAACTGCTTAATCAAAAAAGCGCATCTGATGCACCTTCATTAATTTGTCACAATAGTATCAGTCATTTATCGACTGGCTGAACCAGCATAGTCGGGGATATATTTAATCCCACAATATAGTGCTGGATTATGGTTTGGGGTGAACTTCAGCGCAGCAGCCTTCTTTAGGAGGTGATGGGCGTTGTCAACAATAACTGGTGTGGGGTATCTCGGTTAGTGATTTTTACCGTCCAACCCAAGTCAGCTAGGACTTGGGCTACTGTGCGGGCAAACTGCAACGAGAAAGCGAGTATCGTAGACAACAAGAACTGCTTGCTGTTTTGTGTAAACTGTTTCAAGGTAATTTACAATCGCTCGTGTCACTTTTCGCTCCTTGGGGAAAGTGAGTTCATCAGCAATCATCCCTAGCCATTCATCGGTACTAAATTTCATTTTACCGGAATCCCTACTGACGCCGATTTTTGCCAATTTCTCTCCTAATCACCTAAACACTCCAAGCAAGTAGCTTTGCGCCAACTGAGTATAGAGATAATTATCCCCATCGTACTTTTTCTCACCGATTCTGAGCAATGTCAACCCCTCAGCAGCCCTTCGCCAGTTATCACCTTTGGTCTTTAGTTGCCCCAACCGCATGGCAACAACGCTGCCATTGCCAGATGAGAAGAGGTTTCATTAAAGCACGACAACACGAACCACAAGTCAAAGCGCTTTTGGCAAAAGCTACAGCATCACAGCGCATTGGTTTACTCGCACAAAAAGGCGTTTATGAATTTCATCACCACATCCATCTATTGAACCAATCCGATGGTGTAGAAAAAGTTGCACAGCTTTTAAAATTAAGCAACTCAACTGATGAAGTTAAGCAGCGCGTCCTGCAAATTTTGAAAAAATATCACGATGATCCCTTACTTTTAGGCAAACGCATCATTCTGTTAACTCGTGGGGATGAAGGTTTTCCCAAACCGATTTTGATTTCACAGCAACATTATTGCTTTCGCTTGTATGCCGTTATGGACTGTGTATTGATTGAGTCCGATAGCACTTTGCATATTATAGATTTTAAAACTGGTAAATCTGATTTTGACCGACGACAGGCATTAGTTTATTTGCTTGCCGCTCGTTATCTTTATCCTAGACATCAAGCGATCGCCTCATTTTATAATTTAGAAGTTTGTAAAAAATCCGAGATAATTAGCGTTACTCAGAGTGAATTAGACTCAATAGAATTTGAATTAGCTGAAATTGCCAGAAAGCATCAGGAAGATTTGCACAAATATCAAGAAAATAACAGTGAGTTTCACGAAATTTTTCGCCCCAATCCTGGTTCTCACTGCCGCTTTTGCCCATTTCACTCAATCTGTGAATTTTCTACTTTAAAAGTTTTTCCACCACAGCAAAATGAGAGAAAAAGATTATAACAATACAAAAAAATGTAAACAAAAACATTTTTTTTATAAGTTTAGGTGAGATAGGGGTTTAGGGATGCGGGTTCGGGACTTAGGAGTCGTTTTCCTAATTCCCTACTCCTCTACACCCCGTCTTTACAAAGGCGGTAGTTCTTCGAGAATCGTAAACCGGATGTGATTAATTGCTAACTCCCCAATTGAGACATCTTCTTTGGTCAGCCGTAAACCCTTACTCGTCAAACTTTCAAAGGTAATTCCTTTGCCAATTTCAATGTGATACCAGCATAAGCCCATAAAAAACCGTGTAGGATAAGGTCCATCGTTGCCTATATCATCAGGATTTGATTCCATAGGCAACCAGCCAAAACCAGGTACGTAGAACTCCAACCAAACATGATTAAAGTCCGGTTGCAGGGGAACGTGCTGGTATTCGGCATACGGGGGACATTTGTAGCGACCTACCGTACGACAGGGAATGCCATTCAAACGGCATAAGGCAAGCAAAACGCCGACATACTCGCCACAGGAACCAACGCCCCGTTCTAAAACGATATCTGGGGTGTCAATGTGGGGTTTAATGCCATAGGACAACTCGTCGTAAGCATAATTACGGATGCTATACATTTTCCGCAGCAAATTGCTTTCAGTACCAACTGCTTCACGAGCAGCGCGACGGACAATGGTCGTATCCATTGCCAAATCGTCATCATCTACTAAGTAGCGGTCTTGAAATTCTGGTGATGGTTCGGAAATATTTTCCACATCTGCTGGGGTGAGGCGATACTTAATTCCCCGGACTTCCAAAACTGCTTTCCAACCAAAAATATGCCGTTCGCCTGGGGTAAGGGCATCAAATTTAAATACGGCAACACGTTGCCCTTCTATCACTTCTTCTATAAAAGGTAGACCAATGGGTTCAACGTGTTTTACCTTTTGGCGATCAGTTTCGGATGGCAGGGCGATACGCCATTCTACCTCTGGTAAATACACCTCTTCTAATGGAGAAATTTCCTCTACATAAGACATTTCAATCAGATAGCCATTAGAGAGGGCGTAGCGTTTATCTGGATTGTAATGGTAATGTAGCGGGTGAATAAAAGTGCGATCGCGGTAAGATAGCTGATGACTCGGGTCAGCATTTGGGTTATCCCGGACATACGGCTCTTCTGAGGCATAGGCGATGTAAAGATTTTTCTCGCCCGTCTGGCTATTTTGATGTATTGCTATCCCCGAGGGAGAATCAAACGGCGTCAGCACGCTGAATTCAACTTGCCCAGTCGCCCTGTCAATGCTGTAGACAGTTTGCTCGGTGCGATCGCACACCCAAAGCGTCTCCTCGTCCACTGCCAAACTTTCCACCCCGACCCCAGGGGCATAAAATTTAGTAATTTGTTTTCGGGTATCGCGGTCAAAAATCAGAATGTCCCCCTGCTTTTCACAACTGACGTAGACAGTTGATTCCCAAACAGCAATGCCATCAGCCGGATAAGGCAAGGTGACAAAATGTTCTAAACCTAACGAACTCAGCTTGGACAAATAAACACTATTACCCCGAGTCACCCAAAGAGTATCCTCCCACACCGAAAGACCCGTTACATCCATAAATTCTCTGACTTGATGGGGATTGAGAATTTTGACGTTGTCAGAGTCAGGGTCAATTTCCAGCAGATGCCCTTTAACAGTATCAATAGCAATCAGTGTATCGTTGATGAAGGCAATGCCACAGAGGGCGGCAGCACTAAGGGGTCGAATTGTCCTTTTGCCAAACATTTGGCTGGTGGATGGAAAACTGGGGAGTGCAAAAGTCATATTAAACTTATTTAGTCAACGGTGTAGCACGCCTAGAATCGAATGCGGAATGTCTTGTGTGACAAAGTTCCTTACTTCTATTACTCATAATTATCAATATTTTGTGTGATGAACTTCCTCTTCAGTCGTAAGGACATCCATGTTATCCTCAGGAGGAAATTGGCAACCGTTAAGAATAACACCTGTACTGTACAGCTTATAGTTCAACCTAATGTAACTTGGTATTGATGGTTTTCTAGCCATTGCTAAATTATGATCGAATTTTGTAACCATTCCCTGTGACTTACACGATGTCTGCTCATTCTCTGCCTGAAAAAGCCGCCGCCGTTTGGCATAGTTTGGAAGTTGATAAATCACTGGAACTGCTCAAGACAAATGCAGAGACTGGCTTAACGCCCCAAGAAGTACAACAGCGGTTGCAAAAATATGGCCCCAACGAACTAGAAGAAACTGCTGGACGCAGCGCTTGGGAAATTTTGGTCGATCAGTTCAAGAACATTATGTTGTTGATGCTGATTGCCGTAGCCATAATTTCTGGGGTTTTAGACCTGTTAGCTTGGCAACAAGGCTCGTTGAAACCTGGTGAGTTGCCATTTAAAGATACAATCGCCATTTTAGCGATTGTTGTCCTCAACGGCATACTCGGTTATGTCCAAGAAAGCCGTGCCGAAAAAGCCTTGGCAGCCCTGAAAAAACTCTCCTCTCCCAACGTGCGCGTTATTCGCGACGGCAAACCAGTGGAGGTCGTAGCCAAGGATCTGGTGCCAGGAGATGTGATGCTGGTGGAAGCTGGGGTGCAGTTCGCCGCAGACGGACGCCTAATAGAAGAGTCTAACCTGCAAGTGCGAGAATCGGCACTGACTGGTGAAGCCGAAGCGGTTAACAAACGGGCAAAACTTATCTTGCCTGAAGAAACATCATTAGGCGATCGCATTAATTTGGTATTTCAAGGCACTGAAGTCGTCCAAGGACGAGCCAAGATTCTGGTAACCAACACTGGTATGCAGACAGAATTGGGCAAAATTGCCTCGATGTTGCAAGGAGTAGAAAGTGAACCAACCCCCTTGCAACAACGAATGACCCAACTCGGTAACGTCCTAGTAACGGGTTCTTTGATTCTGGTAGCGCTCGTCGTCGCGGGCGGTCTTTTGCGTGGCGGTAACTTACAAGAACTGTTGGAAGTTTCCTTAAGTATGGCGGTTGCTGTAGTGCCAGAAGGTTTACCCGCCGTAATTACCGTAACCCTGGCATTGGGAACCCAACGGATGGTCCGTCAAAATGCCTTGATTCGCAAACTCCCAGCTGTGGAAACCCTCGGTTCTGTAACCACCATTTGTTCCGATAAAACTGGCACCTTAACTCAGAACAAGATGGTGGTGCAGTCAGTTTACACGAACAACAGCGCTTTTCGTGTGACTGGAGAAGGTTACGCCCCTAAAGGGGATTTTCAGTTGGATAGTCAAACAATTTCCATAGACCAGTATCCAGAAATCCAAACTTTATTAGTTGCCTGTGCTTTGTGTAATGACTCGTTTTTACAACAGCAACAGGGACAATGGACGATTTTGGGCGACCCGACAGAAGGCGCACTGGTGACGCTAGCGGCGAAAGGAGGAATAGAAAAAGACCAGTGGGACAGCAAGCTGCCCCGCGTCAGCGAGTTCCCCTTCTCCTCGGAACGCAAGCGGATGAGCGTAATTTGTAAGGTTGAGCAAGTCCAGACAGGTGTATCGCCGTTGACATCGGTAGACCCTGTGATTAGCAACTTACTGCAATCTGAAAGTTACTTAATGTTCAGTAAAGGATCGCCAGAGCTAACTTTGGAACGTTGTACTCACAATTACGTAGGCACGAACTCAGTGCCGTTGAAGGATGAGCAACGCCGTCAAATTTTAGCAGAAAATGAAAGAATGGCGAGTAAAGGTTTGCGGGTACTGGGTTTTGCCTACAAACCCCTCAGCGAAATCCCGCGAGAAGGATCAGATGAGGCATCCGAGCAAGGATTGGTATGGCTGGGATTGGTAGGAATGCTCGATGCACCCCGCCCAGAGGTGAGGGCAGCAGTGCAAGAATGTCGGGACGCGGGAATTCGACCAGTCATGATCACTGGTGACCACCAACTAACAGCACGAGCGATCGCGGCTGATCTAGGTATTGCTAAAGAAGATGACCGCGTCCTTACAGGTCAAGAATTGCAGCGGATGAGCGATCAAGACCTAGAACAACAGGTTGACTTGGTGAGCATCTACGCTAGGGTTGCCCCGGAACATAAACTGCGAATTGTTCAAGCACTGCAACGCCGAGGCAGATTTGTCGCCATGACAGGCGATGGCGTCAACGATGCCCCCGCCCTCAAACAAGCTGATATCGGCATCGCAATGGGTATCACAGGCACCGATGTAAGCAAGGAAGCCAGTGACATGGTGTTACTTGATGACAACTTTGCCACCATTGTCTCCGCCACCAAAGAAGGTAGAGTTGTTTTCACCAACATCCGCCGCTTTATCAAATACATTCTTGGTAGTAATATTGGCGAAGTTATCACGATTGCCGCTGCACCAATTATTGGGCTGGGAGGCGTTCCCCTTAGCCCCTTGCAAATTCTTTGGATGAACCTGGTGACAGACGGTTTACCTGCGCTGGCATTAGCTGTAGAACCTCCTGAACCCGACGTAATGAAACGTCCGCCCTTCAGTCCCCGTGAAAGTATTTTTGCGAGGGGATTGGGTTCTTATATGATTCGCATTGGTATTGTCTTTGCCATTATCTCAATTGCCTTGATGTGGTGGGCTTACAACCATACCAATGCACCTGGGTATCAGGGCGATCGCGAAGCTTGGAAGACAATGGTATTTACCACCCTATGTCTCGCCCAAATGGGTCATGCTATAGCCATTCGATCAAATACCCGATTGACTATAGAAATGAATCCCTTTTCAAATCCCTATGTACTGGGAGCTGTTGTTATTACGACAATTTTGCAGCTGATGCTCGTTTACGTGCCACCTTTGCGTAATTTCTTTGGTACTCACTGGCTGAGTCCAACTGAGTTGGGTATTTGCTTTGGCTTTAGTGCCTTGATGTTTGTGTGGATTGAAATTGAGAAGTTATTCTTACGGTTGATGGGTAAAAAACCTGTGTGAAGCACAAATCACTTGTATTAGAGACATTTCTTGTGAGGTGGGTCGGAAAGCCCGCCTTTATTACAAGAAAATTAAGGGTAGCAGCTTACTCATCCCCTTATGTACCTGAAAACCCTTCACCTCCGACAATTTCGCAACTATAAAGAGCAGCAAGTTGAGTTTACTGCTCCTAAAACAATATTGGTGGGCAATAATGCCCAAGGAAAATCCAATTTGTTGGAGGCGGTGGAATTGCTAGCGACATTGCGATCGCATAGAATGGCACGCGATCGCGATTTAGTCCGGGAAGGGGAAGCGACATCTCAAATTCATGCCACTTTAGAACGGCAAACTGGCATCAGCGATCTCACCTTAACTCTCCGTCGAAATGGTCGCCGCACCGTTGCTTTAAATAGTGAAACTTTGCGGCGTCAGATGGACTTTCTCGGTGTCCTCAATGCCGTGCAGTTTTCCAGCTTGGATTTGGATTTGGTGCGCGGTGGTCCTGAAGGTCGCCGCAACTGGCTAGATACTCTGTTAATCCAACTCGAACCCGTATATGCTCACATATTACAGCAGTATCACCAGGTTTTACGACAGCGCAATGCTTTTTTGAAACACAATGTAGAGACGCGCCACCTCTCGTCTCTACAATCTGAACTGGCTGTGTGGGATGCACAATTGGCTACCACAGGTACACGAGTGATTAGACGACGCGATCGCGCTATACAACGACTAGCCCCTATTGCCAGTGCTTGGCACGCTAGTATTAGTGGCAGTACAGAAATTCTAGAACTCAAGTACTCCCCCAATATCTCTTTAGAGCATAACCATCCAGAACAAGTACACCAAGCTTTTTTAGACAAAATACAGCTGCGTGCTGTTGCCGAGTTACACCAAGGAACGACGCTTGTCGGTCCCCATCGCGACGAAATAGAATTGACGATTAATCAAACACCTGCTCGTCAATACGGTTCTCAAGGTCAGCAGCGAACTTTAGTACTAGCGTTAAAATTAGCAGAATTGCAACTCATAGAAGAAGTTGTTGGAGAACCACCCCTGCTACTACTTGATGATGTCTTAGCTGAACTAGATCCATCCCGACAAAATCAGTTGCTTGATACGATTCAAGACCGCTTTCAAACCTTAATTACTACCACACATTTGGGTTCTTTTGATTCCCAATGGCTGAATTCCTCTCAAATTCTTTTTGTTAAAGCTGGAGAAATCTCGCTCATGAGTTATTAGTCATCGGGGACTGGGGACTGGGGACTAGGGACTGGGAAGATGTTCTTGTAGGATTTGGGCGGGGTTTGAATCCCCGTTCATAATCCGTCACTACCAAGCCAAGAGTCCCTAATCCCTAATCCCCAATCCTCAATCCCTTCCTAGCTGCGGAGTACTTTTTTAACTTTCAAATCTTTTAAAAACATTGAGAACTAAAAAAGACAACAACGCACCTATTAATCCTAGCTGCCACCAACCAGATCCAGCAGCAATTCCCAAAGCAGCACAAACCCAAATGGCTGCTGCTGAGGTGAGTCCGTGAATTGAAATTCGCGCTGATTCTTGGGAAGATTCACGTAGAATTTCCCCTGCACCAAGAAATCCCACACCAGCTGCAATGCCCTGAATCACTCGTGAGACAGCATCCGCATTCGGTTGATCTGTACCTGCTGCTAGGGATATGAGAGTGAACAAGGCTGCACCAAAACTCACGAGCATATGAGTTCTCAAACCAGCGGGTTTGTGTCTAATTTCGCGTTCTATGCCAATAATTGCGCCAACGAGCAAAGCAAGGCACAATCTAAAAGTGATGTTCAACCAATCATTCGGCGCAATGTAGTAAATGCTAGGCAATGCTTGATCCTTGTCAATTCCTGATCGAGATATAATATACAATCACTGGTGTTTCTAATGGTAATATCCTGATAGGTATCTTTTGCATTGAAAACTCGTTTATTACCATCGTTGTATTTTCTCTGAACTCTAATCACCATAACCAGTTTACTTTTCACTTTTATCTGGAAAATCTCGCTTCCATTCATCTCTCCTGCTTTTGAGAGGCTTTTACCTTAGCCCCTTCCCTACTAAGGTTGGGAACTGGAGGGTTAGGTTCCTTTGTTGGTTTTTCCACATAATGTGAAAAGTCAGCCATAACCACAGGCTAAATCAGCATAATTAAACATAAATGGTGGAAAAATGGTGGAAGCTCGTTGTGGTAGTTTTCTAGTAGATGACAACTGACTACCTGCCATTTGTGAAGCCGTAGTGTACTTTAGGCTACTTTACGGACACAGTCATTCCGTGTTCGTCGCAATTAGACAATAGACAACAAATTAATTGAGTGGACAAACTCTACTGGCTTGATCAAATTAAACTGCAAGACCGCGCCAAAGTTGGTGACAAAGCATATTATTTAAGCAGAATCATGCAGCGTGGTTATCCGGTGATGCCTGGTTTTGTGGTTTCAGCGGAAGTTTTGCGAGAATTTTTAGAAACTCTCAACAGTTCGGAGGCGTTAGTCACTGACTTGCCGCATTCTTCCTTACACCTAGATGTCAATAATTGGCGTCAACTTCAGCAGGTTGCTGGGCGCTTACGTCAAGAAATTAGTACTGCTGTTTTGCCACCGCACCTGTTAAGTACAATCGTTAATGCAGCTAAAGAATTGGAATCTGCATACCTGATTTTTCGACCAAGTTTTGTCGTGCCAACTGCCAGACACAGCGTAGGGAATACATCTGGATTACTCGAATCCCAAGTATGTCGATCTGATGAACAAGCGATCGCCTTAGCATTGAAGCGCACTTGGAGCCAGATGTTTCGTGCCAAGAGTTTATTGTACTGGCAATGGGCAGGCATAAAAGTGCAACAAATTAATTTGGGCGTTCTGGTACAACCTTTAAAGAATGCGATCGCTAGTGGATCACTGTATGCCAACTCTTCTGAATGGGAAATACTAGCTACATCCGGATTAGGACTAGCAATAACTCAAGGTCATGTCTTACCAGATGTTTACTACATCCATCCGGTAACTGGTACCGTCAGAGAGCAGCAACTAGGCAATAAAATGCTAGCTTACTGTCTTAATGATACAGCAGCTGTAGCTACTTTACAAACCGTGCCAGCTTCGCCGCTTACCTCAGATGACTCAAGTCTTGTTACTTACCTATTGGACGAAGACCAGCAAAAACAGTACGCTTTACCAGAAGAATATCTGCAACCACTCATTCAACTAGCAAATCAGCTTGTTAAAGAAATAGGTAGACATTTTACCTTTGAGTGGACTCTCTGTTGTGACCCAACAAAGACGTTATACCTGACGCAAGTTAGCACCCCTCAAGCCACGATTTCTAATTTCCACTTGCTCAAGGGATTAGCAGCAGCGCCGGGACGTGTGACGGCAACTGCTCATGTGATTATTAATTCACAGCAAAAACCAGAACAACCACCCAAGCGAGTGATTTTAGTAGCACCGACAATAGCACCTGACTGGTTACCGCTACTACAAAATGCTGCAGGTATTATTACTGAACAAGGAGGATTAACTAGCCACGCTGCTATTCTTGCCAGAGAATTAGGAATACCAGCAGTTGTACGAGTAGAGCATGCTACAAAAATTATTCAGACTGGCGAAAGATTAGTGATTGATGGCGACAAGGGAGAAGTTTATCGTCTCACAAGAGAAGTTGGGGAAGGTGGGGAGATAGGAAAAGAGGACAAGGGGACAGGGAAACAGGGGGACGTGTTAACACTCTCCAATTCCATCCCTGTATCATCCCCGCATCTGGCGATGATTGGAACTCAACTGCTGGTTAACTTGAGCCAGCCCAGTTTGATAGAGCAAGTGCAAAGCTTACCTGTAGATGGTGTGGGATTATTACGAAGTGAGCTGATGGCTCTGAATATACTGGAAGGGCAAGACCCTCATACTTGGGTGCGCGAAGGACATCAGACAGAATTGCTTGAGCGTTTGCGTGAGCAAATTATGCAGTTTGCTCGCGCCTTTGCACCAAGACCTGTTTTTTATCGGTCTTTGGATTGGCGTTCCCATGAACTGTCATCTTTTAACGATAGTCTACAATCTTCAACACAGTCTATGCTGGGGGAACGTGGCACCTTCAGCTATTTGCAAAATCCCGCAGTTTTCGAGTTAGAATTGGCTGCTTTGGCGGCTGTACAGAAAGCAGGATACAACAATGTTCACCTGTTGTTACCTTTTGTACGCACAGTGGAAGAGTTTTCCTTTTGCCGTCAAAAAGTTGAACAAGTAAAGTTAACTCAAGTACCGCAATTTCAATTGTGGATTATGGCAGAAGTGCCAAGCGTGTTATTTTTACTGCCAGAATATGTAAAAGCAGGTGTAGCCGGAATTTCAATTGGTACCAATGATCTTACCCAACTCCTGTTAGGAGTCGATAGAGAGCAAGGACAACTGGCAAAAGCGTTTAATGAACGTCATCCGGTTGTGATGGCTGCTGTTGCTCAACTCATTCAAACGGCAAAAAGTGCAGGGATTCCTTGTTCTATCTGTGGTCAAGCACCAGTGCTGTATCCTGAAATCATTGAGCAACTGGTGCAGTGGGGCATCACTTCCATTTCTGTTGAACCAGAAGCTGTTGAACGGACATATTTGGCGATCGCTCGTGCCGAACAACGCATACTTTTAGAAGCAGCGCGGCGTCAGCTCAATCAATCGACATAGTCTAGAGATTTCATAATATAGCCGTGGTCAGGCACCTTAGGACATTGGCAAATTTAACACAGCCGCTGGTTATATCAAGTCCGGTTGATTAGTTATGATTCGGTGCATCTGTGCAAAAACCGGAAAACCCTCTTTCCCCATGCAAGGGAGCCCCCTGACAGTCTTGCAGTCTTAATAATAAGTCTTTAACCGGACACGATATTACAGCTATCCATAGCGGTCTTGTCCTAACCAACATGGCAGCCGCTATATCAGCCCAAACACGGTAGCCTTGATACCCTTGGGGAGTGTGATGAGTAGGCGATCGCCCTGCAGGGGCGGGAGAAAAGCGCTATCGCGGAACGCGAGTGCGTGCGCTTTGCGCTCAGGCGGGCACTTCCTTCGTGCCAATGCCCTTTGGGCACGCTATGCGAATGCGGAATGCGCCCACTCATCACACCTGGAGCGATTGCCTGTTGGCTCTAAATGTGCTAATGAAGTTCATATTTTATTTAAAGCACTCATGCCATAACTGACATTTCTTTACTTTTAGCAGTCGTTCATCCTCCCACATGGATAGCAGGACGGCGCTCTGGGTCTTTTTCAGCGCGACGCAGCACTTCACGCGTGACCACAGCAATATCACCCTCACCAAACAAAATAAAGCGGAGCAAGTACTTTATCGGGTTCCCCTCTGCCCAGCCGAAATAAGCATGTGGAATCTTACCCGTCTGGTCCCGAAGATATAGAAGTATAGCGGCGATCGCGTTAGGGACGGCTGCACTCTCGGCACGCAGAATCCGGTAGCTACCGACCTCTACCCCTTTTACTCTGATGATGTTTGCAAATTCCGAAGCATCGGATACCTGAATCTCTAGAAAGAGGATGGGATCGGTGGGCGGAATATGGTTATCATCGCGCACCTCTTGCTCCTTTAAAGCATACTCTCGCACATCGCCCTCATTCAATCGATTAGCAATGAGTCGTATCGTACCCCGGCTCTCTTCGGTAATGAAGCGACGGGCAGTTTCGTCAATTTCAATCCGTTCCACTCGTAGTTCGAGCGATCGCCACACACGGGAAACCAGCGAACTGAGGATGATAGCACCGATGAAGAACCCAGCGATCCTAATTCCCTCGGGTCTCTCGATGATATTGACAATAGTGGTATACAGAAACAGCAGCGTAATAATTCCAAAAGCGAGTGTTCCTCGCTTCGCTCTCTGGCGATGGACAGATAAGGTCACAGCAAATGCAGCTGAGGTTATCAACACAAGCACGCCAGTTGCGTAAGCCCCGCCCTGAGCTTCCACATTAGCTTTGAAGAGAATTGTGACAACAAAAGCAATAGTTGTATAGACTAACACCAAAGGTCGGGCTGCCCGTGCCCAATTCGGTGCCATACCATAGCGTGGCAGATAGCGGGGAACAATATTGAGAAGCCCTGCCATTGCGGATGCACCTGCAAACCAGAGAATAGAAATGGTGCTGACATCGTAAATTGTGCCAAAGCCATTGCCTAAATACTGATGTGCCAAATAGGCGAGGGCGCGCCCACTTGCCTTGCCCCCGGTTTGAAATTCTGCTGCTCGAATCAGTAGAGTCGTTACAAAGCTACTGGTGATCAAAAAGAAGCTCATGATCCCGGCAGCAGCGGTGAGCAGCTTGCGCGTATTACGAATACGTCCCCTGGGTTGTTCAGGGGTGTCGCTACTGCTGCCCCGCACAAGGGGCATAACCGTCACCCCAGTTTCAAAGCCTGACAATCCCAAAGCAAGCTTTGGGAATACCAGGATGGCTACGCCGAGCATAATCAAAGGGTTGCCATGGCTTGCGAAAAGAGCAGTCTGCCAGTTAGCGATCGCAGATGGTTGATTGAGGATCTGATACAGACCAACGCCAATGACAACGAAGTTCAACAGGAGATAGACTGTAACCAGAAAGACTGCAATACCGATAGCTTCTCGGAAACCTCTCAGGAAAACTGCGGCTAGTAATGTCACGAGTATCAGCGTAATAGCGACCTGCTGATTGTGAAGCCAACTTGGCACGAGCGGATTTTCGATGATATGGGCAGTAGCATCAGCAGCCGAAAGGGTAATGGTAATGATGAAGTCGGTTCCTACAAAGCCGAGTAGGCAGAGTACGAATAGCTTGCCTTGCCACCAGGGGAGCAAGTGTTCGAGCATAGCAATTGACCCTTCGCCATGAGGACTTTTGGCAGCAACGCGGCGATAAATCGGCAATGCCCCAAACAGCGTCAGCAAAACCAGAATCAGGGTCGCCACAGGAGAGAGAGAGCCTGCTGCCAATGCTGCAATACCAGGTTGATAGCCAAGCGTCGAGAAATAATCTACACCTGTCAAGCACATAACCTGCCACCAAGGATGGCTGCGGTGTTGTTCTTCTTTGCGGTAGGGTCCTTCCTTCTCGTTTCGGTCTTCTTCGAGCAACCAGTTGATGAACTTTGTGCCGATCCTTTTTGTTGGAACGATTGATTTAGCCATCAAACGCTACTCCTGCTGTACAGGTATATTTATGTAATTTGGCGCTACAATACATAGCTCTCATCATTATCTCTTTTTAAGAGATAAACTCCTTCAGTAGAGATAACGCACCCGCTTTGAGAAGGATTTTCCTCGTGTCCCAATTTTATAACGCTTCTCGTTTGGATGAAGTACAGATTAACTAGTGTTCCATGAGTGTCCATCTGTGGTTCTTATTTCTTGATGTATTGCACTCAACACCACCAAGCGCTATAAAAGCCCAAATCATCAGTCCACAATGTTGATTTTCCCGAGGACTTTCTCTCTTAAGCTATAACAGGCAATGCAGAGGCGCATTTATGTTTGGAAATAGGAGTATGTGAACTACCCAACACCGACCCTTACGGGTACGGTGTGGGCTTCTGACTTCATTGACCGTTGCCCCTTGCCCTTATGAGTAGGTGGTCTTACACAGCCTCCATCAGCAATAACGGGGTTCCCTCCGCCCAACGGGAAAGCCACTTTGCTTATGCCGGGGAACCCGTCCACCGCAAGTGGCTCACCATTGTTTTCCAATATCCGAATCCCTTCATTCCTTATGTTCAATGCGGCGTTCCCATCCCGATCATGATGAGTCCCACATTTTGGGCAATCCCATTCGCGCATATCGAGTGTTAACTCATCAATAACATTTAAGCAGCACGAACACCTTTTGGAACTTGGGAAAAACTTTCCTATCTCAATAAGTTGTCCCTCCTTGGCTTTCAACTTGTAATCCAAGAAGTTAACAAACATTCCCCAGCCGACATCGGATATCGATTTTGCTAGCTTTCGATTTCGTACCATCCCTTTGATGTGAAGGTTTTCCACAGCAATAACTTGGCTTTCGTTTACAAGCTTTCTGCTTAACTTATGCAAGAAGTCTTGACGAGAATTTTGAACCTTTAAAAGATGCTGCTGCGGTTAACACTACTAGATGGGCGTTACACAATTCTCTTAAGCTGTTGGGTAAGCCAATCAAAACAGGAACGGGAGGTCAAACCCAGTTCAACCGTGTGGGGTTAGGATTGCCGAAACAACACTGGATTGACGCAGCCTGCGCTGGTACTTTGGTTACCACCAAAGGATTTGAGCTAAAAGTCCTGACTACCAAACCATTGCTGATTACGGCAAAAGGACATGGCACTCGTCAGTCATGCCGCACAAGCAAGTTTGGATTTCCTGTTCGTTATGTGGAGAGAAAGAAAATCCACTTCGGCTTTTCTACTGGCGACATTGTTAAAGCCGTTGTTCTCAGTGGCAAGAAAGCTGGTATTCATGTCGGTCGATTAGCAACCCGTAAATCTGGTAGTTTCAACATTTCGACTTCTACCGGATTAGTTGAAGGAATTAACTACAAGTACTGTACAACAATTCAAAAAAAGGACGGCTATGCGTATCTATAGTTCGGAGAATTTGACGGCTGTTTCAACTGCCGAGTCCTGTTTTCTCCTTAGTCTGTTCGCGCAGCGTGCCGCAGGCATAGACATAAGGTTTCCACACTAGCAGAGGGTTTTATATGATTAACAAAAAGGTCGCGCTGGTTACAGGAGCATCATCCGGGTTTGGACAGTTAACCGCTCATCTACTTGCTCAAGAGGGTTACTGTGTCTTCGGCACCAGTCGCAAGCAACATTCCGCCTCGCAGGGTGTAGAAATGCTGACGCTGGATGTGAAATCTGACGAGTCAGTACAATCGTGTATAAAACAGTTGCTCGCACAAACTAACCGCATTGATTTGCTGATCAATAATGCCGGACAAATACACGCTAGCGTGATTGAGGAAACAAGCTTAGAACAAGCCAAGGATATTTTTGAAACAAACTTCTGGGGTGTTGTCCGCCTCACCAATGCCGTTTTGCCAACGATGAGACAGCAGCGTAGCGGGCATATTATCAATATGAGTTCGCTGGCGGGATTGGTAGGGGCAGTCGGTCAAGGTTTTTACTCAGCAAGTAAGTTTGCACTGGAGGGTTATAGTGAAGCACTCAGTGTGGAATTAGACCCTTTCAATATTAAAGTGTCTTTAATTGAGCCTGGTTATTTCAAGACCAACTTTAATCACGCCATGTCGCAAGGGACTTCCACCTATACCGATTACGACACTGTACGTGAGGTGCTGCCCTCATCAATCAGTCAGGTAATTGCACATGGTGATAATCCCGAAAAAGTTGCACGGATGATTCTTAGGGTGGCACAAAGCCAGTCACCGCGATTGCGGTATCGTGTTGGTAATCAGGCATGGCTGCCTGCCTTGAGAGCGATACTACCAGATAGCCTGTTCCGACTGAGTGCGCGCAAGTTCTTGAACCTGCCGTAATTAAGCGGACTTGATATTAGACACCTGAGGGAAATGTCTCCGGTGGTTCTGTCATCTGCCAATGGCGACTGCGATCCAGAGGTTGTACGCCTCTTGTGTCATCAATGTGAATCACCGCATCAAACTGTTCGGGCAATCGTGCATAGAAGTAGTGGCTAATACGCTCGCTTTTGGGCAGGTAAATCACACCAATTGCCCGCTCTAAACGAGCTTCTTGCAGTCCTGTGACTGCTTGATGATCTTGTCGCAAATTCAGTAAAAACCGAGGCAACCCTGTATTGTGAAACAAGGCTTCATAACTGCCTGACAATGCTGGACGAACTTGTTTGAGTTGTGTCACACCACCCCAACGAGAAGCAGCCGTGACGGTGCCAGTGTAGGTGCTAAAGCCTACAAGTACAGCATCACGACCATATTTTTCGCGTACCAGTTGCCCTACATTGAGTTCACCCGCATCTGCCATGTCGGTTGCTCGCGCATCACCTAAGTGAGAGTTATGCTCCCAAACCACAACCTTTGTCCGGTTCCCTTGTGTATCTAAATGGGCAACGAGATGATCTAAGGTTTCTGCCATGTGGCGAATGCGCAAAGCGCACGCTACGCGAACGCGCACATTCCATGATGATACCCGCCCCTGAAACATCGACCGGTAGTATTCCTCAGCATTCTTCACCAGTCGGGCGTTCTGTTCTGCGTAGAAAAACTCGTCTTCTGCAACCCGACCATCACGCCCTGCATACTCCGCAGTCTTACGTTGCAACTCCATCAATTGATTGACGGCTTGTTTCTCACAAGACTCACTCATACCAAAACTAGCAGCATACCCATAAGCCTGGGAGTCTTCGCCAAAGTGTCCTAAGCATGAATAGCGGTAGCGTGCCCGTTCTGCGGCTTCGGGATCAACCTTGTCCAAATAACCAACAACCTCTTCTATTGAGGTATGCATACTGTAAAGGTCAAGCCCATAAAAACCAACCTTCGTTGCATTCTGGGGTAACGCATCATTATATTGGCGCAGCCACCCGATAAAATTCACCACATCGGTGTTACGCCACATCCAAGCGGGGAAGCCTTGGAAGCCGCCCAATGCTTCAGCAGGCGTACGGTCATCATTGACTCCGCGCACATAGCGATTGATACGGTAGGCATCGGGCCAATCTGCCTCCACTGCTACAGCTGTGAAGCCTTTCTCTTGAATCAGGCGTTTGGTAATTTCCGCCCGTTGTTCGTAAAACTCATGGGTGCCGTGAGAAGCTTCACCTATAAGCACAAAGCGAGCATCGCCAATGAGTTCCATCAGTGGGTCATAATCTTCTGCTGCACCCGTAAGTGGATGCGCTGTTTGACGCACTGCATCACTTAGTTTCGTTATGGTTGCATTTGACATGATTCTAAACCTAATGACTACTTACCCTTATTCACAGGCTCTTGCAGCAGGTTACGAACCTCTTGATCAAGAGTCTAAGGCTATAAAAGGGGTGAGGATTTTAGTGTAATAGAAGGTAATATTATATGCAGTGTTGAAACACTGCGTTTGTTATAGGCTCATCCTAAACATATAGAAGTCTTTTCTCCTCTTTCTCTAGTCGTGTTACTAAAGTTGTTAGCATCTCCAAAGAGTGAAAACAGTTTTAAGTTTTGGTGTAACTCGAAGCAGAATCATCTATAGAGAAAAAATCTATAGAGAAAAAATTTCTTCTGCAATTGATGGATGAATGCCGATACTGGTATCTAAATCCTTTTTAGTTGCTCCCAATTTCATGGCAAGGGCAATACTTTGAATAATTTCAGATGCATATTGACCTACCATATGAGCGCCTATGACTCGCTCTGATTTACTGTCAACCACTAGCTTCAAGAGAGTTTTTTCATCTTTGTTAGTCAGACCGTAAAAAAGTGGTTTGAACTCCTGACGGTAACATTGCACTGATTCACCAAATTTTTCCCGTGCTTGAGCCTCTGTCAAACCAACTGTAGCAGCTTCAGGTATGGAAGAAACTGAAATTGGGATTAATTCATAGTTCAAAATGTGGGGATTTTTTCCAAATTCAGTATCAACAAAAGCACGAGCTTCAGCAATGGCAACAGGTGTCAATTTCATTCTATTGGTACAATCGCCAATGGCAAAAATATTCGGTTGTGTAGTGCTACTATACTTATCCACCAAAATGGCACCGTTTTGAGTCACCTCAACGCCTGCATTTTCCAAAGTTAGGTTACTTAAATTCGGTGCCATATATTTTAGGCATAAACCAGTATCTACTGCCAAATTGACATTATGATCAGCCATCAATGTCAGATTTAGACCATTTGCTAATTGTTCAAATTTTTCGACTTTAGTATTCGTGAAAATTTTTACACCATGCTTAGTCATGCTTTCTTGAACCTTTAGGGCAATATCTTCATCAGAATTTGCCAAAATCTTGTCTGATTCAGTAATTACAGTTACTTTAACCCCAAGCCCACTTAAACTCCCAGCAGTTTTTATAGCGACGTAATCTCCTCCAATAATTCCTATCTGCCTGGGTAATTTTTTGAAGCTAAGCAGTTCTTTTATTGAAATGGCATATTCTACCCCTGGTATATCTGGTTTGACAGGTTTTGCTCCCACCGCAATCAAAATTTTATCTGCCGTTATCTTCTGCCCATCAATATCTAAAGTGTGAGCATCTCGGAAGGTACCATGACCCCAAATAATCTCTATTCCTAATTCTGTAAGGTATTTAGTATGTACCTGATGGAGTTGTTCCACTTTCTGGTCTTTAGCTACCTTGAATCTCGACCAGTCAAAGCTGCTATTACACTCACTCCATCCATAAGATACTGCAACAGGAAAAAGACTCGAGAAGTTAGCAGCATAAGCCATTAATTTCTCAGGAATACAACCATAGTTAATACATGCACCACCTACAGCAGCTTCTTCAGCAATTCCTACACGAACACCATAGGAAGCAGCGCGTTTAGCAGCAGCAAGACCTCCAGAACCAGCACCAATAATAAAAAGGTCATAATCAAAGCTCATGATCTTCGCTTTGCTCCAATTCAAAATTCAAAAAGAGCTAATTTTTTTAATTCTTAATTTTTTATTTACCTTAGGAGTGATATCTATTGTGGCTTTTTGTGCCATTTTCCATGTTTACCTTTTTCGTAATCACGCTTTACCGTAGCCCATGCAACACGGAAAGCGCGTTCTTCTTTGCCACACTCTTCTTCTGCATTATTAAAGGCTGCTTGAAAAATTTCTTGGGCGTGTTTGGGAAGATGTTTTCTTATCGATTCCGGTAAATCATCAATTTCTTTATAAGGCATATATTTAACTCCTTTACCACTCTAGTAGGCATTGCTTCGTTTTCTTCGTGTCTACGTGCCTCAAAATATGTTTAACCGCAAAGGCACGAAAAAGACTAAGGTAAAGTGTCAGATGATTATGATTTTTCAACGTGCACTAATAACAGAAAGTGCAACGCGCCCATGTTTTTCTGGCGCTATAAACAAATTAGCTTAACTTTCAAGTAATATATTTGATGATTGCGAAATGATTTGAAATATAAATCTGACTCAAGATAGATAAACCTTTAACAAAAGGTGAAATTAATATGTTGTACTAAGTTTGTCTATTGGTTTTTATTAAGGGAAGCTATATAAATGTTTGTCGTTTTCACTGATGACAAGCTTATTTTTAAGATAGTCTCACACCCAGTGGCAACCTCTCTTCAAAAGAGTATCTAAACCGTTCGTGTACTGACCTATTTTTTCAAGATTTCAAAGTCTAACAGTTTTCTCCTTGCTAACCGAGGCAAGTATTTTTTCATGGTCTAACGCTGAAAACTTAGCTGTTTGAAAACGTTCAAGATCACAGTATAGGACAACACACTGTTTTACAAAATTTAATCCTTTCTTTTGACAGATTTAACTAGATGAAATGTGAGTTGAATGGGAAGTGTTACGTTTCGTAGTGAACCGACTGAATAAGATTTATTTCTATCTGTTTCGCAAATTGGTAGAAACGATATTCCAGCGGGCAACTCGTAATTAAGTGAAGATTTACATGAAATTTGGAGTAACAATATGGAAAACATAAACGCGGGGAACATGACAGAGCGTTACTGTGCCCTGATTGTCGGAATGCTCTTTCTGATTTTAGGTTTGGCTGGATTTATACCAGCTTTGGTTACATTGCCTGGAACAGATGCGTCTTACGTGCCGTTCGATGCATCTCCTAGCGCCTATGCTAAGGGATTTGGCTATGTCTTTGGGTTATTTCCCACCAATTTCTTGCATAACCTTGTACATTGCGCTGTTGGAGTGTTCGGAATTGCCTCCTATAGCGATTTGAACAGTGCTCGCCTATTCAATCGTTTTTTTGCAGTTGCGTATATTGCGATCGCCATCCTGGGAGTGGTGCCCGTGGCTAACACGATGTTCAATTTAATGCCAATATTTGGTAACAATGTTTGGTTCAACGCCCTAACGGCAATAGCTGTTGCTTATTATGGCATTATTATACCAGCCAAGCTCAAGGGTGCTAGTGTATCGCAAAGTTCTTAGTATCCTCCCCATCCTTAACTTCTAGACAGCCCGGAAATCAGTTTCCGGGCTTACATCTTAAGTGTTGGGCATAAACTGAATTCCGAGTGTGTGTTGTTTAATTTTATACAAAATTAATAACATTAATATCGGAAAATTGCTGCAACAGGTGTGCTATATGGCACTTGTTCCGGGGGAACGGCGTAGACTGTACCACCGTTTAACAAGGTATGAGCAGCAACAAGATCCAACAAATCTTCATCGCCAGCTTCTTCTTCTTGGTGCAAATAAACGGTTTCTGAGGTCGGGTCAAACAATCCCCATTGCTGCTGACCAACTGCAACCAACAAGGAATCAATTCTTTGGTAATAAGCTGCCGGCACAATTTCCTTGAGTTCGTTGGATGCTTTGCCAGTATTACTGCCAAACAATTCGTTAAATCGCTCTACAACGTCTTGTTGCGATTTATGGTAGTACGGCTCAACAATCGGCCAAGCTCGTTCGTGCAGTTCTTGTGCGCTGAGAATCTCTTGATTCCCACTGATACCTTCTTCAATTAAATGCTGGTAAGTATTTGCATCTCTATAAAGAGGCAACAAGTACTCTACCCCAGCCAGTATCAAAGGCGCTGTTTGGTTTCGCAATTTCTCTTCTAATGCGCCATTAACGGCGTGAAAGAATTGCAGGATGGCTTCCTGATGCTTATCCCTGTCGGGGCTACCCTGACCGTGAAACGCACCCGGCTGTGCGCCTGAGAAAGAATTGGCGGTTCCGCCTTTGGATGTAGCAATTCGGAACTGACCATCTTGGGCAGTCTCATCATAGTTGAGAGCTTCATCCAGACTTTTTGGCATATTTTCCACCTCTACCTCTTGGATGCTGTAGCGTGTTCCCTCAAAAAACCGCACATCCTTTTGGCTGAGAACCAGTAAGTAGAAACGCCCATCGCCATTTAAAATCGGCAGTAGTGGCTTAATGTGAAATCGGTCTGTCACCACAACCAACTCGTCAAAATTGTGAGGCAGGGTATAGTAGCGAAAAATATCTTTAGAAATAAAGACTGCTATTCCTTGCTCTCCCATTTGTTCCCAAAAATCCGAAGTATCCAGTTGATGGGCTTTTGCGAGCAATTCAACTGCATCATTTTGCTCAACACCTGCATCAATTAAGCGAGCCTCAGCCTCTTTTATTAAATTCTTGAAGCGAATTGGGTCTTGTCGAACTTCTGGTCCGGCTGGGTGCGTCGGCATATAAATTGAAACAGAATTTTGTCTTGGCTGTTCTAGTAGTGTTTTTATTTCCTCTCTAGAAATTAATGTCATGCCATATCCCTCGTATTAACGTGAGTAGAAATTCCAAACAAAACCGCTGATATATTCAACGGTTCTATGGGAAATTTCTCCTTTGACTATTTGATCTGGATTTATTTCACGTCAAGCAAGGTTAAGTTTCATCTTTCTTATGGCAGGAAATCTGGGCATGATTTTTGTTCATAGAGAGTGTAGGGAGGAGAAAAATTCACGCATTCCAAAAAATGAGTTTGAATTCACTATTCGTTTACAACCTTACACCCTTATACCTCGTCTCGTATAAAAAGACTGGTCATTCAACATTGGGCGTGTTTCGGTTAATACGTTTTGAGTTCCTGTTTATGTTGTTTTCTCCTTGGTTAACAAAACCTAAAGTCACTCGTTTCATAATCCAATGCAGACCGACAAGTATGCCAAAGGTAATAGCAATAATCACCAGAGGCTGTTTGCCAAGAATGTCCTCTATTCCTTTAGTCAGCACAGCATCTGGTTGAGTCACAAAATCCCAGCTGTTAAAACGTAAGAAACGTCCCCAATAAACACCAACAGCGCAGAGAGCATGGGTAATTAACTCAACCCACAAAATCCATTGGCTCTTACCAATTCGATGTAAATAATAACCTAAATTAATTAAGGATATAACGTAAGCTTCAAATCCAGCGAAAATAACTAGCACATACAACGGGATGAGTAGAAGGGTTATTATCCAGACAGACTGAATTGTACGAATATCATCTATCAGGTGAATGATATCAGTCAGCAGGTAAGGCGCATTCGGTAAAAAAGCGTAGAAAACTATAAATCCCAACCACCAAACCCAAGACCGTCCGCGCCTGTTGCGAAACAACCAAACACTTAAAGCCAAAGGTATAAAAGCTAGAAATAAGTTCCAAGTCATCCAACGCATATTGATTTGCAAGACTTGCACGACTCTGGTGATCAATTCAATGAGTTCTGCTTTCATAGCTGCTTCCTTGAAGACGTGTAAATGATTCTGGTTTCCCTGTATAGTTATAAGCTAGCTGATTGACAGACAAAACTCCATTGAGTGGTAAAAATGGCTACTAGCCAAATGGTCAATCAAACACGCTAACTCACCAAAAAAATGGGTCTGAAGCCCCGTCCTTCACTTCGACAAGCTCAGTGACCACTAGGACGGCTTTTTTAAACGTGCTAGGTCTTTAATGTAGTCGCGAATAACTTCCGAGATCTGCATATCTGTTGCTACCGCATATTCTCTAAGTATCTCGAACTCTTTATCAGATAGCCGAACTCTTAAAATTTTTTCCCTTGGCATACACAGCGTAGTTATTTTAGTGCTACAATTATTATAGACCGAAATAGCCAAGGCACTGTGGTAGCCACGCAGGAAACGGTTCAGCAGTAGGTAAGCGTGTTCGCAGAGTAACACGCAAACCGTGGCTTAATGGGGGTGTCCGGGAATTGTCTCGGTTGTAGAAGCAATATCTTTTGTGATATTGAGTAAGCCATCCTCGAGGCTCAAGGGCTAATATGCTTGGGAAGTTCTTCTTCAACATCGTTAGTTTCTTAGGGCTACTGAAAATTTCCGTTCTAGAAGCTGCATGGTGGCTCGATTGCCCCTGGCTTCTAGCCGGGGGTAAGCTTACTAGTATAGCCAATCTCTAAATCACAGCTTTACGATAGAGACTCTCACCTGGAATGGTGCTCCCCCCAACCCCACGACCTGGGGACCCCAAAGCCCCCCGTTGTGGCGACTGGCATGCAGATGAAAATAGACGATTGAGTATACATTTTTTTTAAATTGTCAACTCCCTAAATAAATAACTCTATTAAAGTCGTCATACGTTGCCCAAAAAGAAAATTTTATGTGTATGACTATTGACAGCATCTTTAGGTAAGGGTTAGACTTGTCCATGTCCAAATATCAAGCTGATTGCAAAATATCAAGCTGATTGTTCGACTTTCATCTCACGCCCCATACTCAAGTGCAATTCATATCAGGGAGTGACAGTTATCGAGTCGGTCAAAATTCTATAAACAAGGCAAACTCTGGTTTATAGTCTATTCCCTTGTGACTGTTGTCATGTGCATTTTACAAGCGAGTGGTTCACCTTCCTTATGCCTGGTGGGTGGAATACGGAAGAGCGCAGGTTTTTTGAGGAAAGAGTGGGGAAGTATTCAATTACAGGCAGATTCCTATTGTAGGAATTGCGATCGCGTCTGTGGAGTCGATGTAGCTGGTGGCTTTGTCTTAACGCACTGGGCATAGTTTTAGCTGGGTTTTTGTAGGAATTGCGATCGCGTCTGTGGAGTCGATGTAGCTGGTGGCTTTGTCTTAACGCACTGGGCATAGTTTTAGCTGGGTTTTTGTAGGAATTGCGATCGCGTCTGTTGAGTCGATGTAGCTGGTGGCTTTGTCTGAACGCACAGGGCATAGTTTTAGCTGGGTTTTTGTAGGAATTGCGATCGCGTCTGTTGAGTTGATGTTGCTCAGGCAAAATGTATGCTGCACTGGGCGAGGTTTCTGCTGGAATTGGGATGCAATTTGGATTCGAGTTGGGTACGCTACCAGTTGAGGAATTATGTTTAATTCTCGAACAGTTAGTGACGAGTGTCTGTGGGATTGTTCTGAAGATTTAGGGAAAGGGTTTTGGCAGCAATGGCAGCAGAATCGAGATTATCTTTACCGTTGCTGCATTAAGTGGATGGGTGGGAACCCTACTGATGCTGAAGATGCCCTGAGTCGGGCGATGCTCAAGGCTTGGGAGAAGGTGCAAAAGTATGCGGGGGAAATTGATAATTTTAAGGGCTGGCTGAGTACACTGACTCATAACCTCTGCGTGGATATTCATCGAGAACGCAGTCGCGGCGCGAATAGAGTTGAGGATATAGAAGTATACGCATCTAGCGAGGAGCAAGGACTGGTTTCCTTTGAGGATACGCCAGAAAGTGCAATGGAGACTGGCGAGAAAAGGATTGTGATTCGCCGTGCCATTGATAACTTACCGAGTAGGCTGCGCCAGACGTTTATCCTGCATTTTTATCAAGAACTGTCTTATCCAGAGATTGCCCAACTGCAAGAGATATCCTACCAGAATGTCTGCAAGCGCATCTCGCAGGCGCGGAAGATTTTGCGAGAGGAGTTGAGGGGATATTTTATCGGGGAGGATGGGACTGATAAGGATTCATCGGTTCCACCGGCTGCAACTGAGTCGGCAATTGAGGAAATGTCCGAGGGGAATGCGGGAGTTGAACCCATTGTGGGCGAGACTGTGACGTTATCCGATAGCGCAGCCGACGCGCTACCCCAAGCGACAGAGGTAGAGGAAGTAGAGATTGTTGTTGGTGGGGAACCCCAGGAGGCTGCACTATCCGTGCAGCAGAGAGAGTCGGCAATGGTTGCGGCGGTGGCGGATCGGTTCTTAGAAGTAAAGAGAGATTGTTGTCGGTGGGAAATTGAGGCGGCGCTGTGTGGAATGCAGTCAGCACCGATTTTGGCTTTGGCACAATTGGATGCAGAAACTGGAAGTTGGGGGAACCCCCGTCAAGCGTTGCCCAGGAGGCAAGAAAAGCCAGAGGTGGGGGAACGGGGGATGGGGGGAATTTCTGCTACTGTCCTACTCTCCTGGTTTCTCTCGTCAAACCAATTCTCAATCCCAAGTCTTGAATATATCTGGGATAAAGATAGGGGTTCATTTCTGGAAAGTACACTTGCATCAAATGAGCCTTACCCAATAACCCAAGGTGATGCTTTACGGCAAGGCTTACGCCTACGGTGCTTAATAATGCCTGCTGTCGGGATACTGAACAAGCTATATTCCCAAGTGCGGGAGATGCGATCGCTTTTTGAACTGCGCTGGGACCATTAGAACTACTCAGTACGGAAGATTAGCAAATGCGTTGCGTGATTTTGATTTGTCCTCACTTCTCGAAATCACTCCAGATTCAGTGGAGGAAATGGACTTCTTAGCTCAAATTACAGCTTTATATAAAATAGGAAAACTGTTGATAAAAACTGGTTTTACAGAAGCATACTACGGATTTATTTCTTGATAAATATCCAACAAAAAACAGGAATAAAAATTATGGAAATATTTAACTATTGAACGGTTGTATAATTCACAATTTTTATTCTGCAATCGTCTACCTAACAGATGAGAAATCAGGAAAGTGTCCCCTTTAAACTAGGAACCGCAAAACTTAGAAACAAGTACGAGAGAGCTATATGGCAACAAATCTTGATTCTGGAATTCAGCTTGCTTATGCACAAACGTTTGTCAGTATGCTACGTGTGAATCCTTATCTTCAGCAAGGATGGTCTAAGGTTCTGACTGAAGCAAAACAATTGCCACAGTCAGAGCGTCTTGCAAAAGTAAATAGCTTTTTACATGAGCAAGGTTACGACACGACTGTTGATGTAGTGCAGGATGTACTCAAACAACCAATAGACCAATCAGAATTACCCAATGGTGATGCGATTTTATTTGCTGTTCAGGCGTTGACTGATGGAAAACTGCTTAATGAATTTATTGATGCAACTAGCCAAACGATTCGTACAGACAACAGTATTGATGTAACTCCAGTTAACAATTTATTGGCACAAAAGAATGTTAAAGCGTCAGCTTTACAGGTTGCCAACGCATTAGCATCGACTGCTGGACAGAATATAGCTGCCTGGACGAATACTTATGGAGATACAACCATCAGCCGAGATGGATCTGGAGAAAGTTCCGGTCCTACCTTGATTGTAACAACTAACTGGGTATCCCTCGATAAACACCGCATTGTTGGATGGCATTTTGACGACAAGACTGCAACGCTTAGTTGGACAACTAACAACAGTATGAATGCTACATCTGCTTCACTCCAGTTCTCGAAGCATAAAGCTTCGGCAGAGAATAGCTATGACGGAAATGAGTTTTACGGCATGTTAGACCTGCCAAATGACACGACCTATAAATTGAAAGGAAAAGTAGACTTTATTGGGCATGTTGCTCCTCCAAAGCAAAAACCTCCTAGTGTCACTCTTGATGACATTACTAAATACGCCATACCAATAATAGGCAGTGTTATTGCTGTCGGTAGTTTCATTCTGCTTATATTTAAAGGCGTTCAAGAATATAAAAAGCTAGGCTTAGAGAGAGAAAAACTAGAGTTGGAAATAAAAAAGGCACGTTTGGAGTTAGAAAAGGCACAAAATGCCGTTCAGGTAGTGAGAGATCAACAGGGGAACGCGGAAAGTTTGAACTTGCTCAACGTAAATCAAAACTTCCGATCCTTTGCTCAGCAGATTCGACAAATCAGGGCAGAACCTTCACAAGATTTGATAGATATAGGACAGCAAAGAGCTATTGAATGGGCTGATGAAAATTTGGTTCGTGACAATCAAAGGTTAGCAGAGGAAGGACAACAACAGAGTTGGGAAGAAGTCCGAAATTTTTTCGTATTTAGCTAATAAGCAATACCAATAACTATCACAGAGGGACTCTCATTATGTCGGATAAGCAATTCAATGTAAGCACTGTGTCAAACGATCAACCAACCGAAGAACAGATGGCATATGCCTATGTTTTTCTAAATGAATTGAAGGCAAACAAGCAACTTGAGCAAGATTGGCAGGATCATCTTCAGAAAGCAAGCGTTCCGCAATACGGCATTCAAGACAAGATCAGCTATTTGGATAATTTTTTAGCTGATAGTGGTTATGACACAACAGCTGAGGCAGTACTGACCCTCCTGAAGACACCTTGGTGGAACGACTATATTAAGTCACGCCAACCAAATCTTCAGTCTGACCGATTTGTGCAAGATTTATTGCAAGATACCCATCTCTACAAAGAGTGGTCGCAAATCATTCAGGAGTGTACTCAATCAGGGAATCTTGAAAAAGCAAATCAATTCTTGCAAAACAACGGCTACGACTGCACAGCAATTCAGGTTAATGCTTCTTTCCAAAAAATGCGAAGTCAAAACCTGAACTACTGGACAGGGATTTATGGTCAAACGACACTCAAGCAAGGAGATGGGGAAGCGCAAGTTGGACCCGCCGTAATTGTCTATGGCAACAGTACTGTGAGTGTAGGTCCTGACAAACTGTTTGCGTTTAAGTATGAGCAGGGAGTGCTGACATGGACAACTGAAGGCAGAGGCGGACTTGAAAAGAACCCTCATTCTGGTTCCATTACCTTCAGTCAAATCTCTCAACCCAAGCGTCAAGACTCCTTTGTTGGCAATATCTTTTCTGGGACAATTACTTACCCACCAGGATCAAAGAACTGGAGCGGTACATACAACTTCAACGGTAAGATAGGCGATCCAGCAGACGATGAGAAGGGGAAAGTTTACACACCGCCATCTGTTAATAAGAGTAGCGTTCAACAGCTTGCGGACACGCTAGCTCCCTATGTAATGATTGGTTTTGCAATTCAAATGATGTACCCGGTAGCAGCCAAGATATTTAGTGGTGCCAAGGTGCTTTGGGAAAAAGTTAAGGAGAAAGTTCAAAGCCAAGCTAAGGAGGCTGTTGAGAAGACTGCTCAAGAGAGACCAGAAGTACCCGCAGAAAGATTCAGTGAGAGTACAACAGTGGAACAACTGCGGGATTCACTACAGCGAACAGCTGACCCAGCCAGACAGGAGGAGATCCGCGAGGAGATACAGCAAACCGAACAAGCTCAAGAGAAACAGTACGAGGAAGAAGAGAGAAGTGTTACGGAAGAAGGTAAAAATACCGAAGTACTCGATGACCTTATGAAGTTAAAGGTCTAGGCTAATGATAGCAATTGTCCAGCTTCAATTTCTGGCTGCGAAGCATCTCATTGAGACTGGGATGGTGTTTGAGAAAGTGCAAGATGAGCAAAAACAGGGAGAAATTTTATGGTGAACCCCTCTGAAGCACCCAATTCATCTTCCCAGGATCATGCACACCAAGCTAATGCAGTCCTTTTCATCACGGATTTGAAATCTAATACACAGTTAAGCGATGCCTGGAATAGCCTGCTAGCTAAAATGAAGGTTGCAGTGCAGCAAGTGAAACAGACTGGTAAGTCATCCGATCAAATTAATCAAACGTATCAAGATGCAATTCAGGCAGCCGATAACTTTCTTGCCGATAATGGTTACGACACGACAGCTACGGTTGTACTTACCTTGCTGAAGTCCCCTTTCTACGAAGACTACTTGAAGGAGACATCACCCAATGATGAGTCAGATCGCTTTGTTCAGACGTTGCTAACCAGCACCGAAATTTACAAACCGTGGCAGGCGTTGCTCACTAAAGTTGTACAAGGACAAACTAGCTCTACAGAACTAGATGCGTTTTTGCAGCAGCATGGCTTCAAGTGCAGCTACCTCCAGGTGAATGCATCATTTGTGAAAATGCGTAACCACAACATGAATTACTGGTCAGGAAGCTATCCCAATACGGTTATCACTGGGCCTAATGGACAATCTCGGCAGGGACGACTGGTTGTTGTTTACGGCAACAACAAGATCAGTCTGGATCATGACAAGCCCGAACGCCATATAAACAAGCTGCAATACAACAACAGCGTGTTAACGTGGCAAGCGGATATGTTAGTCAAATATTCCGGCAACCTTACCTTCAGCGAGATAACGTTACCTACCAGAGAGGATTCGTATACGGGTTCTGTTTTCTCAGGAACCCTAACCTATGAAGAAGATGACCCCATCAACAACTACAAAAAGGGAGATGTCCTCCAGATTAGCGGCCGCCTAGCTAGTTTATCGCAGGATGATGTCAATCATCGTCTACCTGCTAACGAAGATCCCTTGCTAATTGACAAGATTCTCAAGTGGATTAACTACGCGCTGCTGGGACTATTTATCGTCAGAATGTTGATTTCGATTGGTAAAAAATATACCTCATTCCAAGAATTTGAGTCAGACAGTAACGGAGCTTTCAAGACAAAATTGTTGGATGCTGCACAAAGAGCTGAACAAGGCGCAAAGGATGTTGCACACATCAACGAGTCCCCTTTTAGGCAACTTGATTTCAAGGGCAGCGATATGCTCAAAGACCTGGAGTTAAAAATCAGTGAGGCTTCAGGAGAAGAGAAAAGCCAGTTTGAGCAAGAGTACGAGCAGCAAAAAGCGGCTGAGAATAAATTTGACAAGCAACCAGAGGAGGAGACTGAGCCAGAGGGAGATGGTTGGGCATCAGACTTGGAAGATTTAGCTCGCATCCTTTAATTCATCAATTCAAGCAACTCAGACTCATTAAGTAAGCAAATAATCATGTCGCAACCAAATGACCAAATTAAGTTCTGGCAAGCCGTTATTAATGCGATCGCCTCTAAGCCAGGAATCGAACGTGATAATGTCATCATGGTGTCCAAAGGAATTGTCTGCAATTTTGATCCTGGAATTGATGAATTAAATGCTCAAGTTGTTAACTTAGGGAATACGATTCCCACTTGGTCACTCACCTGGAATGGGGTCACTAATAACAACTTCTTTGGAATGTACCAAAGCTGGCTGGATGAGATTCACCCCCAAGGTAAGGATGACACTGACCTAGAGAACGAATTGAAAAACATTCGGCAGAAAATTGCTGATTTGCAAAGCGGGGTAGATGGGATAGCCAAGTCCCAGTACAAAAATTTCCTCAGCAATTACTGCCTCCAAACGAGCGCTGATGGCAATTCCTGCCAAACCTGGTTATCGGGTTACAGTGACCAAAGCTTCATCGCGTACTGGCAAAAATACCAAAAGAGCCAGGAATTCAAAGAAAAAGTGGCGGCACTTAAGCAAGACTTGGGCGATGACCTAGATGGGCTGCAAGTTAAGTACGATAACCTCACTGAAAAACTGTACGGTTCGGATTATCAGAAGATTGCTGAGGCTATTGCGGCGGTGAGAAAAGCCGATCCTAAAAACTTCAACAACGACTTTCGCAGCGATCAGGAACGCAATCAGTATCAGGTTCAGGTTAATGAAGGTGCTGTGAAGGTGTGGGTGCCTCGATTCACCCTACAACAGGGTGAAACCTTCAGCGATTTCAAAAATTGGTTACAGGCAGCTAAAGCGGCGGCGGATAGTGGCGCAGACCCGGATGTGTCTGTTGAATTGAGCAATTCTATTGAAAGCGATAATAGCTCCAGTTGGCAGTTTGCTTTCGATGCTGGTATCCCGGTTGAAGATTTCTTTATACTGGGTGTTCGAGGCAGTGGTTCTCACAGTACTCTTGATGTATCCAAATACGATTTTAAAGCTACCCTAACGTACCAGTCGATTAAGAATATTCCTCTAGGTCCAATGGACACGTGGTACGACTCATCCATGTTGGTGAAGTACAAGGATTACAACAATTGGAGTACATCCAGCCCCTTCTACGACTCGAAGAATAATCGACCGAGGGATTTATGGGGTTCTCACGGCATCTTCAATCTCCGCATTGCCAGCATTATTGTCGGCTATCAACCCTGCCTCAAGATGGAAATTTCTAATTGGAGTCATTCTGAATCTCACACCGTTTGGAGTGAGGAGTCTGATTTTAGCATTCTTGGTCTAATCCACATTGCTTCTGAATCTGCCTCTGGCAAATCCGATTACCTTAAGTACACTTCAACTGATACTGGCTTTGAGCTTAAGGATAATTCGGGTAGACCCCAGGTTATTGCAATAGTAGTTGAGCCTCTTAATTATCCCTAGGTACTTTAAACAGGTTAATATCTTGAGTAATCTGTTGAATGCTGCGATCGAGGAAGCCAAATCGCCAGACATCACCCATCGTCACCGCTCCATATAACACATTCTGTTCCTCAATATGCGATAGAGCGATTAACTCTACGGCTAACTGGGTAAATCCTAAGCGTGAGGTCATCATTTTTAGCTTCAATAACAAGCTTATTATTCGTTGACCGCAATAGATAATCAAGATTGCCCTTGAGCCAGTTGTTGACTGTTAGAGTATATTCGATTCGGAGTTGGCATTGACAATAAATCACTACTTCTAGCAGAATAGGCGATACGAGCGTTTCTCTTCTAGCCGTTTCACTGCTGAGACTGACAAAAGGCAAGAGAATTTTTATTTTTTGCTTTAGTTCTGGCAGGTCGTCTAGTTGAAGAGTGGTAATAGGATAGAAATAGCTCCGCTCTTTGGAGTGAATAGTCGAATTCAGCTAAAATCTCCTCGGCTTCGTAGGGTAGCTCGAAGTAGGAACGTGCATGTGTAGGACTCATCTTCTTGAAGGATTTTGATTTTAGCCATAGCGCGTTCACCGTTACTCCTGTTATCAGGAGGCTAACCCCCTGGATTTGGGATTGGGAATTTACGCTCCATTTTAGATTGGCTCATCCTTTCTACTGAGCCTCAACCTCCCCATAAGACATGAGGATACAGTGAGAGTGCGATCGCTCCATCCCAGAGAGAATGCGATCGTTGCCGTGTAGTGCTAGCGCTCCATCCGAGAGGGTGCGATCATTGCGGTGAAGTGCGATCGCGCTTTTTACCTTACGAAGCGATCGATAGTGTGTCTAGCAATCAGAAGGAAGATCTGTCTCGGCAAATAGTAGCAATGGAGCAATTGTGCTTATCTCAAGGCGTATCGATAACTGAGGTGATAAGCTTAAACGCCCTAAGTTCTTAAAAATCATTCGTAGTGCAAGCGTAAGGCGAGATTAAGTTTTTGTACGTAGCCCACAAAGACCGTTTATGTCGGTTCGGTTTTGAACTGGTTGAGCAAATTATGAGCGTGGGGTGGGGGAGAAATCATAGTCGAAGCACGCCCAAACGCTGTCTCCTCAATCTGTCAGTACAGTCATATAATTTGACACTCAATATGTGACAATGAATCTGTTAACAGTGACATTAATTTTTTAAATGTGACATCAATCTGTTAACAGTGACAAATAATTAGTTAACGTACATGACAGTAGCGCTTAGGCGCTACTGCAATCCCGTTGATGTCATTGAAGAAGAACTCAGAACGCAGAACGCAGAACACAGAAATGCAATTGGTGGGGGCTTGGATTCCAATACTGCGAACCAGAACTCTAGAATTTATACTTAAATTCTTGCTTCTTCATTCTGATTACTGAGTTCCTAGCTGCAGAGTACTTTTTTGGTCATTTTTGGCTACAGTACTTATTAACCTGAGATGCCAGATCATCAGACTGCTTAGCAGTATTTGCCGCTGCTGTCAAAGCCGTATCGATTTCTCCTCTAGCCTTTTGAATTTTTGCCCTACCCTCTGATGAGTCTTGTGCGTTCTTAGCTGAACCAAGAGCTTTACCTGCCTTGGCGATCGCTTGACTGAAAGTCTCAAATCCCTGCACAAAACGGCTCTGAAACTCTTGAAGCTTGGGATCTTTTAACTTCAGCTCCTTAATTTCTTTGGTAACAGCTTCCAAATCCTTGGATAGTTGCAAGCTTGTTGTCACCTGCTGCCCTTTATTGTTATCAATCAGTTCACTTCCTTTGTTTACAACATCAATCAGCCGCTGACATTGAGAAGCTTTGCTGTCACTACAAGCAGTAACCAAAAGGGCGATGCTCAAGCTAAGAGGAACAATAACAGTGTATTTACGTAAAATAGACATTAACACCCAACCATCAATAAAACCCAAACAATAGTAACTAATGACTCAGTCGTTTTGGTTGGTGTTTCGATAATTCAATTCTTCCACTGAGTTCGGTAGTACTCCCGGACAGCGCAGGTTTAGGGACTGGAAGCTTGAGGCGGATGCGGTAGAGACTTGTGCTTGCTGTTATCTAAAGCGTTTTGTAGTCCCAATCGGCCCAAGCTAGATAAATTTGTTATCACTTCAGGCACGATCAAACAAACAGCACACAGGTATTTATTTGAAAATGCCCCCCCATCGCATTGAATTATTGGAAAATACCAAGTTTAATTATAAATTTCCCTAGATTGCATAATCTAGCTAAAAAATTCTTTAGATTACGGATATAATTGTGTTTCCTTTTATTCCATACTCAAGCTGGTTACACAGGGTCATTCAGCCGCAGTTAGCCATGCACATCCCAGATGGCTTTCTGAACTTACCTGTTATCTTGGTCACTTGGGTAATTGCCATCGCTTTAATTGCACTCGCGCTCTCGCGATCGCAAGCAGAATACCAGGAAAAAGCCGTACCTCTGATGGGAGTGTGTGCCGCTTTTATCTTTGCTGCTCAAATGATTAATTTCCCCATTCCCGGCGGCACTTCCGGACACCTTTTGGGTGGAACCCTAGCGGGAGCTTTATTAGGTCCGTGGGCTGGCTCTCTGGTGATGGTGGCGGTGTTTATCGTCCAAGCTGTTTTGTTTCAAGATGGCGGGCTGACGGTGCTGGGAGCCAACATCTTTAATATGGGATTGATTGGCACATTTGGCGGTTATTACTTATACAAAGCGATTCGGTTTGCCATCGGTCGCAATAAATTGTCAGGAATGGTGATTGGCGCAGCCGTTGCTGCCTGGACAAGTGTAATCGTTGCCTCACTGTTGTGTGCCATAGAACTGGCTATATCGGGAACAGTTCCCTTAACAGTGGCGTTGGCGGCAATGGCAACTTGGCACGTCATTATCGGTATTGGTGAGGCAGTGATCACCGTAATAGCACTGACGTTTATTTGGCGGACTCGCCCGGATATGTTCTACGATCCGCCGCGCAAGGCTGTTGCCTCTCGTCCTCTCTCTCGGCATCAATAGGGATAATGCATATGAGTAATAATCTCTCGCGATCGCGCAATCGTGCTTTTGTCATAACTGGCTTGGGTGTTGCCTTGCTCATTGCGGTTTTCCTCTCTCCTTTTGCCAGCAAAAACCCTGATGGCTTGGATCGAGTCTCGCAGGATCTCAAATTTGAAAATAAAGCAGCTGAAGATGCACCAGCTAAAAAGCTACCCTTCTACGCTGTGTTTGAGGAATACGCCCTCAGAGGTGTACCGGAAGCCGTCGCCACACCCATAGCTGGGTTAGTCGGAACTTTAGCAGTTTTTGGCTTGGCTTGGGGAATTGGCAAATTAGTTGTGCGTGGACGTAGTTCATCTCACCCTGAGTTAGATGAATCCCAATACACTGATGATTCACAATAAACCACGAAACTCAATAAAAATTTAACTAGATGCTGCTGCATATTGGGGCGCTAGCTTTTGATGTTGATAGTAAACAGGTCACTCCTTGGCACAAACTCGCCCCTCGTACTCGGATACTGTGTACATTGCTACTGGTGTTTGCCATTGTCCTCACACCCAATGGACATTGGTGGACTTGGGCAATTTATGGCTTAGCTGTGGCAAGCGTTTTATTACTCAGTAAAGTCACCCTCACCGTGCTACTGAAACGCTTAGCAGTTGAGTTTGGTTTTGTTGGTGTTGTACTTTTTGGTACTTTGTTTCGCGGAGGTGGCACGGTTCTTTGGGCTTGGGGTCCGTTGCAGATTACCACAGTGGGGCTAACTGTCTTAGGTAGTGTCACGCTCAAGACGCTGCTGTCGCTGCTGATGTTGAATTTGCTAACTTTAACAACTTCAGTATCGGCGCTACTCAATGCCTTGATTGAATTGCGAACCCCGCCGCTTTTGGTAGCAATTTTAGCATCAATGTATCGCTATATTGGTGTGTTGATGAACGAATTTAACACCATGCGACGAGCCGCAGCCTCTCGCAATTTGATGAACAGCAACCGTACTATCCGCCTGGTTGTTGGTAACATGCTCGGAGCGCTGTTTATCCGCACTTACGAGCGAGGTAACCGCGTTCATCAAGCGATGCTGTCACGGGGTTATCAAGGAGTCCCACCGATAGAAAAAGTACCACAGGGCGGACGGCGCGATGTTATAGCTCTGAGTTTGACTGTAATTTTGGCACTTCTTGGACAAGCAGTTTATTTAATTAAGTAGTAATCCTCTTCGATGCATCATAATCCAATAAAAATCAAGAATCTGACTTATACCTACCCTGATGGTACTCAGGCTCTCGTGGGAATTAATTTATCTATCGAAGCTGGGGAACGAGTCGCATTAATTGGGGCGAATGGTTCAGGAAAATCCACTTTGCAGTTTCACCTCAATGGAATTATTCTGCCACAGGAAGGAGAGGTAATTATTGGTGAGTGGTCTGTAATTCCCGAGAATTTGCGACAAATTCGGAATTTTGTTGGGCTAGTATTTCAAAACCCAGATAATCAGCTATTTATGCCCACGGTGTGGGAAGATGTTGCTTTTGGTCCGATGAATTTGGGATTACGAGACAAGGAACTCAAAGAGCAAGTTCTTCAGGCGCTGGCAGCAGTTGATATTGATCCAGAATGGTATGGGCAACGCAATACTGATAATTTGTCTGGTGGTGAAAAAAAACGCATTGCGATCGCAGGCGTTTTAGCTATGAACCCGCAGGTTTTGGTATTAGATGAACCTTCTGCCCAGTTAGATCCGCGATCGCGTCGCCAGTTAATTAATTTGTTGCAAACTTTGCCTCTCACTCAACTGATTGCCACTCATGATTTAGATTTAGCTTTAGAACTTTGTTCGCGCACCATTGTGCTAAGTCAAGGACAAATTGTCTTTGATGGTGAGACTGAACGGGTAATGAATGATTCTGAATTTTTGCAGGCTCATGCTCTAGAACCTCCTTTGAGCTACAGTCGCCCTTACTGTCTCATTGAACACGCACCTGTCAATACAAAACGTGTTCTTACCCAAGCGTAACGATAGCGAGTTGAAAATCAAGCGGTATCAAGAGTAAGCGCAAAGACAGACCAGAGCGCAAGCATTTTCCTGACCACTTGTGCGTCAATACCCAAAATTCCCAA
The DNA here is from genome assembly GCF_002368435.1 of Kalymmatonema gypsitolerans NIES-4073. Lineage (GTDB taxonomy): Bacteria > Cyanobacteriota > Cyanobacteriia > Cyanobacteriales > Nostocaceae > Kalymmatonema > Kalymmatonema gypsitolerans. The sequence continues at coordinate 7,532,226 of NZ_AP018268.1, read as the reverse complement.
GCACCTTAACTACAGCAAGTCCAACGCGATCGGCAAATATCTGATGCGTTTTCCGGTCGCATGGAAAACGGTCAACTTCCTAATATAGCGGTTTGCAACTGGGTGTAATACATCAAAAAATTATGGAACCACAGATGGACACGAGATTTACACAGATGAATTTGTACTTCATCCAAATAAAAACCGCTGTATCTGAAGGTTATTAACTAGTTAGATTTTTGCTAACTATTCCTCATAAATGCTACAATTTACTCATGGTTTCAACACCATTTTGAATAACAAGTGTCGGGAGAAATGCCTTTTTAGCAAACCAACCTCTGTAAACCAAGTTGGTCACTGCGTTAAAAAAATAACAAACATTTGTTATTTAGGTCGTCAAGCATGAGAAACAAATGCGCGACCAAACATAAAGTGCGCGAGGTTTACCTTGTGCATTGGTTGATACGCCTTGGTTGAGTTTACTCAACTTATGCATTTGTTAACGAAAGTTAGCAAAAAAGTATCGCTAACAAAACAATCTGCACTAAAATTCTCTTCTAAAAACGATTAGTTAGAAGGAAAGTTCACAGTGCAGATTGCTTTAAATTTATGACCAAATCTCTTTCTACTTAACTCTGTGTTAGGTATCTCAGCCCTTGAAATCCCAGAAACCTAAGAGAATTTGTAGAACTACCGCTCAGTCAACAAATTTAATAAAAAGTTGCAACCCTTTCGGGCTAACATTTTCAGATCATAGGGTGGATTAAGGTTGGACTAGTCTAACCTTAACTCCCTTAAGCTGTTACTACCTTTACGTTTCCGCCCTTGACCGTTACATCAGTTGAGGAATCGTTATAGGAGAAATCAACATCCTTTAAGAAATCAGACAAACCACTCCAGAAACTACCTCCAGAGATTTGGCTTAATTCTTCATTTGTAAGTTCTGTGAAAAGTTCATCAACAGTGTTAGCAGGTTGCAAACCAGTGTTTTTGATGTTAGACATAAGTACTCCTTCGTTTGTGTTTGTGTTAAGAAGCACCCTAAAGAGTCTACAGAGTATAATCCTGTACTGCATTTAATATACCATACGTAATCAGTAATATTTACTATAAATAGGTTAAATATAAGACTATTTTTTTGTTCTTTCAGGATGATTTTTTGTTTTTTTACCTAATTCGGAGAGAAGGCTCCCGCCATAATCTTTGATTTGGCGGTGAGATGAATCGAGGGTTAAAACCGCCACGTTCTTCGACGCCCTGCGAAGCGGGGGAGCAGAACAGTGGCTGTTTTAACAATCTCTGTGCTATGATTACGCTATAAAGTTGAGCGTAAGAATGCTGGTATTCGAGGCAAAGCTCGTTGGAACGAACGAGCAGTATGGAAAGCTGGATGAAGCTATCCGTACTGCCCGATTTATTCGTAACAGTTGCCTGAGACATTGGATGGATAACAAGGACATTGACAAGTACGATTTGAGCGCATATTGTGCAGTGCTTGCTAGAGATTTCCGGTTTGCCAAGAATCTCAATTCTATGGCTCGTCAGGCTAGTGCTGAACGAGCTTGGGCAGCAATATCTCGTTTCTACGACAACTGCAAGAAAGCAAAACCAGGCAAGAAAGGATACCCACGCTTCAAAAAAGAACAGACACACGGCAGTGTTGAGTACAAGACAAGTGGCTGGCGACTTTCTGAAGATAGACGGTGTATCACCTTTTCTGATGGATTTGAAGCGGGAACCTTCAAAATGTGGGGAACCCGTGACTTGCACTTCTATCAGTTGAAACAGATTAAGCGTGTCCGAGTTGTTCGCCGAGCAGATGGGTACTACGTACAATTTTGTGTTGACCAGGAACGTTTGGAGAAGCGGGAACCAACCGCTCATAATGTCGGTATTGATGTTGGGTTGAACCACTTCTACACCGATTCTGACGGGCAGACTGTTGCCAATCCGCGTCACCTGCGTAAGTCTGAAAAGTCTTTGAAACGGTTGCAACGTCGTTTGTCTAAGACTAAGAAGGGTTCTAAAAATAGAGCCAAGTTTAGAAATAAACTTGCTCGCAAGCATCTTAAGGTAAGTCGCCAGCGTAAAGACTTTGCTGTGAAGACGGCAAGGTGCGTAGTGATGTCTAACGACCTCGTGGCGTATGAGGACTTGAAGGTGCGGAATATGGTGAGGAATAGACACCTCGCCAAATCGATATCTGATGCAGCGTGGACTCAATTCCGAGAATGGGTTGAGTACTTTGGGAAAGTGTTTGGTGTGGTCACGGTTGCCGTTCCACCTCACTACACATCCCAGAATTGTTCCAATTGTGGGAAAGTCGTCAAGAAGTCTCTTAGTACCAGGACGCATACTTGTCATCATTGTGGGCATACCCAAGATAGAGATTGGAACGCTGCACGAAACATACTTGAGAGAGGACTCCGTACCGTGGGGCACACGGGAACGTTAATCGCCTCTGGAGACATCGACCTCTGCGCGGATGGGGAAACTCCTCCGGGTAAGCCGAGTCGCGGAAAGAGGAAACCCAAGAAGTGATTCTTGGAATCCCCCGCTGTAACGGTACTCCGTTCAGCGGCGGGAGGATGTCAATTAATTAGTCTTGTCATGTATCGCAAGTTGGACTTTCCCATGATCTTAAGTAATACATAGGGCTTAGGCATCAGTTGTTACTGACCCTCACTTCGCTAGTTTGTAGTGAGGACTTTAGTCCTCTTCCACGGAAACAAGGACTCAAGTCCAAACTACATATAAGTTTTATTATGGGTAATTTGCCGGACTTGATATGACTAATCCAAGCTTTAAAAGTAACGAAATAAATTCAATATTCTTTGCCGCAACCGTTCCAAAACAGGTCCCTCTTCAGCAACTCCGTCAGCAAATAACATTTCATATATGAGTGGTACTCCCAACTGTAACTCTTCTAAAATGTCGCGTTGAGTAAACACATCCTGTGGCTTTCCCTCCAAAACAAGTCGTCCTTTATCCATGACAAATATCCAATCTGCCCAGCGGTAAACTAAATCAAGGTCATGAGTTGCCATCAAGATTGTTGTCCCAGCTGCATGAATCTTTTTCAGGGTTGCCATGAGGTTACGAGTATGTAACTTATCCAGATAAGCTGTAGGTTCATCTAACAACAGTAGTTCAGGTCGTAGCACCATCACATCTGCTATGGAAACTCGCTTTTTTTGTCCCAAACTCAGATGATGAACTGGTCTTTGAGCTAGTTCAGTTAGACCAAATTCTACTAAAGCTTGCTCGACTCGCTGTTGAATTTCTACTTCTGGTAAGCCTAAATTACACAAGCCGTAAGAAATATCTTCTTCAACAGTAGAAGCTACCAGTTGTTGCTCTGGATCTTGAAAAATTAACCCAACTTTTTGACGTAACTTCATCAAGGAGTTACGGTCATATTTTAGTGACTTACCTTGCCAATAGACGCTACCTTTATTTGGTTTGTATAAACCATTTGCTAATAAGAATAGTGTCGTTTTTCCACAACCATTTTGACCTATTAATGCACATCTTTTATGAGCAGGAATCCTTAGTGTTAGACCATTCAGAGCCGATTGTTGTGCACCTGGATAAGTATAATGTATCTGTTCAAATTCAAGTAACCATTCCTGCATACTTCCACAATTCTAATCCTATTAATACTGCACAGCCGACAATTGCTTCTATGGTATGGCGTTTGGATTGATGATAGCGATGAGGATGCCAAACCCGCAATTCTCCAGTAAAACCCCGTGCTGCTAAACTTAACGAGACTTGACGATAGTTTTCTATGGTTCGCTTTAGTAGTTGTCCAATCAACAGTGCTAAACTTTTCATCCCAGTACTAAAAGTTCGATAGCCACCACGAGATTGTTGAGCAGTCCATAACTCGGCAGTGGTATTTAAAAGGACAAAGATAAAGCGGTACATCAGCAATAAAAGCTCAGTTAAAAGCACTGGAATGCCGATACGACGCAATGTTTGCAAAAGTTCGGAAAAGGGGATAGTTAACATGACAAAGTATAAGCAGGATAAAGAGGCGATCGCTCGCGTTAAAATTGTCAATCCCTGCTCAATACCTTTGTGACTGATATATACATAATAATCACCAAAAGTCAATCCTATAATTGAGTCATGTTGCACAAAATCTAGATGAGATACCTCTATGCCATTGATTGCTAAAGCTGGCAAACTCGTTAACCAGAATAGAGTGGCAACGTAGACTAATTTCAAATAAGTTTTAGCAGGAATGCCTGCATAAATAACTGTCCAAAGACTCATCCAAACTGCTATCAACACTTGAACTTGCGGATGAGCAAAGGCAGTAATTATCAGCAGGGCAATGGCAAACAGTAATTTCTGCTCTGGCGGTAACCAACGTAAGCGATTAGTGTAAGCAAGCGTGTCAATCTGAATTTTCATTTTGTTTCTTGCTTTGTTCGGAGCGCCCTTTGTACAAACCAATCAAAAACCCAAGTGTCCCTGCACCTAAAGCAGCCTGAGACGCAAATAAAAAGGTTTGCACTTCGCAACTAGGCACATTCATCAGTGGTTGAAACCAAGGTTGATATCCAGGTTGTACTTCTGTAACGGCTTTGGCAGCTCTGTCATCTGCACCCGCAAATTCAGCGTTACGGGCAAATATGAATGGTGCAGCTGCCAAAATCAGGACTCCTCCAAGTAACAGCCAGTTACTCAATCCTTTTTTAGACTGATTCATTGGTTTGAGGCTCCCGTTTGATTAATTTCAACAGTTCTAATTCTTGAGGAGTGTAAGATTGTAGCCAGTTCCACACCAGCACAGTCAGTAACCCTTCACTAATTGCTAAGGGTACTTGAGTAATGGCAAAAATCCCGGCAAACTTGGCAAGTGAGGCAAGAAATCCCCCAACTGGTGCAGGAAAAGCAAGGGCGAGTTGGATGGATGTAATGATGTATGTCAGTAAATCTGCCAAGGCTGCTGCTAAAAAGATAGCGATTTTTTGTTTACCACTGAGCCGCATTGTTAGATGATATATCCAGTAAGCGGCAAATGGCCCGGCTATCGCCATCGAAAATGCATTTGCTCCCAGTGTCGTCAAACCGCCATGGGCTAGTAGCAATGCTTGAAACAGCAAGACTAAACTACCCAGCACCGACATCGCTAAAGGTCCAAATAATACTGCGCCTAATCCTGTTCCTGTAGGATGAGCGCAACTCCCTGTCACCGAAGGCATTTTCAAGGCTGACAGTACGAACGTAAAAGCTCCTGCCAATGCTAGGAGTAATTTTAGTTCAGGATTGGCTTGGGTGATGCGAGTCAGCGATCGTAACCCCAGAATAAAAAACGGTAATGCTACGACCCACCAAAAAATTGCCCAGCCTGGTGGTAAAAAACCTTCCATAATATGCATAGCATACGCTGGTTTGGGTAGGCACACAATTAAGTAAAAACTTACCACTGCCATCAAGATTAGATTTACTAACCTTGATTTGCCTTTTGATTTAAGAATAATTTTTGACACGATAAGTACCTACAGATGCATCTAAAGCTTTTAGTTTAAATCGGCGGGCGTTTTGACTCAAGAATAATCTTTACTAGCAAAGGTTCCTGCTTATTTAGTCAAGTATGCAGAGGCATTTGGTGCAAGATAAGAGCTTGTCCACTATCTCGCCTTTAGAAATATGAATCATACACCTTTTGACATTTTGTTGTTTCAAAAATAATTAAATCTATGTAACTATCGCAAGCAATAAAGAAAAAATTAAAATTTTTCACGACACTAGGACTTACGCACTGTACAGATTCAGCATCATGTGTATGAATGCACATCCAATCGGAAAGCGATCACAACTTGTAGGGTGGGCAGTGCCGTAAACTTATGTCGGGCTCATCAGGTTTTACTCAGCACTGCCCACCCTACAGTCGAAAAATGGAAACCCATATTTGAGAACTTTGTCAATATGTAAGTCCTAGACACTTTTTAGTGTTGTACTAGCGATGCAATGTTAAGACAAGAAACCCAGAGAAATTAAGGCAATTCTAAATATAATCACTCTTATATTTTTTGTAAAACTTGAGAAATATTGACAATTATTATTGATTATTTTACTATTCCAAAAGGAATTAATTGAAAAAAATTAGCAATTTAATTTTGCTGTAAAGTATCAATAATAACACCATGCCTAATATATTTGCTTTAGAAAAAGAAAAACTAATAAGCCGTCGTAATCTGTTGAAGCTGGGTTTAGTAGGCGCTGGTGTGACTGGTACGGGGTTATGGCAAATACTTAATGCCCAAAATAAGTCAATCGTGAGAGTGCCAACTCTAGAGATGGAGCCAACTTCCGGGGTTGCTAACCCAGCCAAGATGCTACGGGATTTTGAATATGGCACAGTAAAGCAAGAAAATGGACGCACCATCCGAGAATTTCGGTTGACTGCGGGTACTTCCACGATTAAGCTCAACAATGCTGTCTCTTACAATATTTGGGATTTAAATGGTCGCATACCAGGACCGACACTGAGGGCAAAACAAGGCGATCGCGTACGGGTGCTGTTCTTCAACCAGGCGGGACATTCCCACTCTTTACATTTTCACGGCGTCCACCCCTCAGAAATGGATGGTATTCGCCCAGTTCGCCACGGTACAGCAACTATCTATGAATTTGATGCTGAACCTTATGGCGTTCATCTGTACCACTGCCATATTGAACCAGTAACCCGTCATGTTGCCAAGGGGCTATATGGAATGTTTATCATCGATCCACCCACTCGACGTCCTCCAGCTGATGAGATCGCATTAGTCATGGCTGGCTATGACGTGAATGACGATAGCCGTAACGAATATTATGCTTTCAACGGTCTGCCTGACTACTACAAGGATAATCCTATCCCCATTTACCAAAATCAGTTGATTAGGCTGTATCTTCTCAACATCATTGAATATGATCCAGCAGTGACGTTTCACCTCCACGCCAACTTTTTTGACGTCTATCCCACGGGGATGACTACCAAACCCACTGCTAAAACTGATGTGATTACGATGGGAATAGCGGAACGGCACATCTTGGAATTTGCCTTTCGCTATCCGGGTATGTATATGTTTCATCCCCATCAAGATGCGATCGCAGAAAACGGCTGCATGGGTCAATTTGAAGTCGTAGCTGAGAGTAACTCTCAAAAGACGACAAAAACTTCCTGACTAGATGTAGCAGTTCTCAGTAGTATTAAATACAAATTTTGTGGGGTGGGTCGGACAGCCCCCCCTGAATTAAACCGACAGGTGAGGACACCTGTCCCACGAGGAAATCACAACTGTAATGCATTTAATTGAAAACCGTGCAGACATCTTAAAGCAAACATTTTCAAAGTAACTTCCCATAACCTTTACAGTGGCAGCTTTCCACAGCAAAGCTTACCCGTGCATCGAATCATTACTTATCACTATTTTTTATTGATGAGAGATTTTGCCGTACTATGTGGTAGAACTTGTTATAGTGTGGCGACAAAAACATAATTACCAAAGAAACGTTTGACGTAAAATTTGTCAGGGATGCAGAAGGATAAAGGGTGACAATGGCTTTGTGCATCTTGAAACTCCTGTGAGGAGAAAAGCCTGTTTCTAAAAAATCACTACCTAGATGTCGTCAAAAAATCCTGATTCGACTCCTGTGCAATGACTGAACAACGATAGCACCAGTGGGTTAGAAACTCATGGTGCCAAGTGTAATATCTGGTGACATTTTTCCGATGAACATACATTTCACACATTTACTAAACTTACCTGGTGTAGCCGTAGAATCTTGCAATTTGTCTCACGATTCAGTATCTTTTAAGTTAAGTGTTTTAGCTGAAGGTACATACTGTCCGCATTGCCGTAACTACACGAAAGAATTACATCAAACCAGACCAATTGTAGTGAGAGATTTACCAGTTTATGGTAAGAAAGTGTATTTAAAAGTACCACGTCGCCAGTTTTATTGCAGAGTTTGCCAGCGATACATTACTGAGCGATTGCAGTTTATTGATTGGCGAAGGAAGTATACACGAAGGTATGAAGAGAGTATTTACTCCCAAATCAATCATGCCAACATTGAGCAGATTAGCCAACAGCAACACCTCGGTATTGAGCAAATCAAGAACATTTTTAACTACATAAGTCAAAAGCAAAAAAAACAGCATCGCTTTGAACTCAGTAAAAAGATGTTTTGCTATGAAACTCACGGAAAACAATAACAAAAAATTATCACCATTATGTCAAAGAATAAATCTATTATTTTTTTGACTGTAGATTTTTTCCGTAAAAGTATGTATGCTCAAATAAGCGTGTAAAACGCATCAAAAAAACATACACTTTCGAGAAGTTTCTCTTAAGTACCAGGGCACCCCATTTACCTAATGGGAGGGGACTTCCTAATTTAGATTCCCTCATCATCAATAATTGTTTGTTGAACACCAACTGAGGATTTGTTATGGTGGGAGATTCACGTGTTGATTCAATTTTTGGGGAATTTTCAAAGCAGCTAGATATTGCTAAAGTTGCAATTAATAGACTAAACTTATTGTCTGTTGGGATGTTTCTATTTTTGCCCTTATTCAACCTATTGCATCTTAGTCCTTGTCATCAATGGATGGGAAGAATTGACGGTTTGAGAGCATTACGTGCAAGGTTTGTTGCTGTATACACAGGACATTTAGCATTTCCATTACTTTGGAGAGTGAGTAAAATTTTCCCTCAAATGCGTACCCTAACATTTTGGTCAACTGTTGTTGCATTTTTGGCTATTGCAACTGGCAACTTAGCATATATGCATTACATTGCAGATTTTCACCTCAGCAGTGTGCGGGCTTGGCTAAAAGAAAACTCGCCGATATTTTTTGCATAAAATTTTTTCGCAAATCATGTTGAATCTTTGAGACTTGACGCCAAGTTGAAACAGCGTCTCATCAAATAACAAGATTTGCAGCCACAGGCTGAAAAAGGAATATACAGTTTTCAATTTCTCCCAGTTGTGTTCCCCCCTTGCAAGCTACCTTATTCGGTATTGCAAGGGGGTTTACTTTAGTAGGACTGACAACACTGATTCTATGATTAGAACATAATGCGCCTTCCGACTGTCGATCAGGAGGCTGGCTTTGTTGTCGCTTCTTTCGTGCCTAGCCTAATTCCTCTACAGTCTCAAATATGCAAATGTAGCATCAGTTCTTAATTAGGAAGATTGTCCCCTATAAGCATTTCAGTGACTCAAAAACTGAGAATTGTTATCAAAGTATCCATAAAATTTTAGCAAATAGTTGAAAAATAATCTCATTTATGAGAAAGTATCATAGCAAAATCTAAGATATACTGTCAAATCCATCGATCAATACTTGTTTGAATGTTTTAATGATTACCTTTGAAATACTCCTAGGAGCAACAATGATAAAATTCCGTTACATCTGCTTAACTATTGCTACTGTAGCCATTTTCGCTCTAACTTCCTGTAACGGTACGCCAACGGCAGAAAATTCGACACCGGCTACTAACTCTAGCCCCCAAGCTGCTGAGACTGTGAGTCACAGCGGACACGGTAACAAAAAGAAAATCAACATCAACAATGCTATCTTGTCGGAGTTGGATAAGTTTGAGGCACAGCTTGGTGTTCCAGCACTATCGCACAAAATTCAGGCGAGTCGTCCCTACATCAGTCCTGAGGACTTAGTCTCCAAAAAAGTGATTTCCCAGGAGCAATTCGACCAAATTAAAGACCAAGTGACTATTGAGGAAGTGGTTCTCTCTGGAGAAGCAAAAGATGTTGACTACATGACCAAACTGGGGTTAATGAAAGGACACCTTTTGGTAGCAAAAGAACTGTTGGATCAAAATCAGCCAAAACAGGCGGAACCTCACATTGGACATCCAGTTGAAGAGATTTATGTTGATGTAGAAGAGCAATTAAATGAGCGTAAAGTCAAAGAGTTTAAGACATCTTTGATTAGTTTGCAAGATTTCGTCAAATCTAACCCTAAAAATGCCAAGGTGAAAACTGATTTTGCCTCTTCCATGCAATCTATTGATAACGCTGTGACAGCTTTAGGAGCAGATCAGCGATCGCAACCAAGATTCGTACTCCAGGTAATGAACGCCTTGCTAGATGCAGCTAACTCAGAATATGGTGCGGCGATTGCAGATGGAAAAATTTCTGCAGCCATTGAATATCAAGATTCCCGTGGCTTTGTCAACTACGCTAACGACTTATACAAAGGGATTTCCAGCAAATTGGCTAAAGAGCATCCCGCAGAACATAAAGCAATTGAAACGAGTATGGCTCAACTGACAACAGCTTGGCCCTCTGCAGTTCCACCAGCTAAACCAGTCAAAACTCCCGAAGATGTCACCAGCCTGGTGAAAACCATTGAACAAAATTCTCAAAAAGTGATTGATAGTTCCAGCACACAAGCGCAGCGATAGCCTGCTTGAATTGTTTGTAGTGATACTTGGCTGACATTTTACTCTCACTCAAAACTTTAAAGTGAGTAAGCAGTGAACAAAGACTGAGGAGTGAAGAGTTGGGTGAACCTGGATTGCCTCAGCTTTAACCCCTCGTCGGCGAATGAACAAAGCATAACTCATCGCTCATCACTCATAACCTAAGAAACTTCAACGTATCACTAGAATTAGCAACATGATGCAAGAGCTTGACCATACAAAAACAATCGACCTGCTAAACTCAATCATGGAGTGTGAGTTAGCAGGAGTAGTGCGTTATACTCACTATTCCTTAATGGTAACTGGTCCTTACCGCATTCCCATTGTGGATTTTTTTAAAGCACAGGCTACTGAGTCTTTACTTCATGCCCAACAAGTAGGAGAAATTCTCACAGGTATAGAAGGACATCCCAGCTTGAGAATTTCTCCCATCGAAGAAACTTATAAGCATTCAATCAAGGATATCTTGGCAGAAAGCTTAGTACACGAGAAAAAAGCACTTGAATTGTACAAAGACCTACTTGAAACTGTTAGCAATGCTAGCATTTATATCGAAGAGTTTGCCCGTAATATGATTGGTCAGGAAGAGATGCATAATCTCGAACTGAAGAAAATGTTACGCGATTTCAGCTAACACTCATTAGTTATTAGTCCTTAGTCATTAGTAAAAATTAAGGGACTAATGACTAATGACCAAGGACAAAAGACAAAGGATAAAGAATGAATTTTAGTGCTGCCTTACCCACTTTTGTGATTACACTCCGAGAAGGAGTAGAAGCTGCTCTCGTAGTCGGCATTGTGCTGGCTTTGCTGAAAAAAGCTAAACAATCGCGCCTTAACCCTTGGGTTTATGCTGGTGTTGGTGTTGGGATTGTTGTCAGTGCATTTATAGGTTTTTTGTTCACTTGGATCATTCATGCACTAAGTGCAATTAATCCCCAATATTCATCAGTGGTTGAGCCATTGATGGAAGGTGTGTTCAGCTTGTTAGCAATTGTTATGCTCAGCTGGATGCTTATTTGGATGACCAAGCAAGCCAGATTTATGAAAGCTCAGGTTGAGGGAGCCGTAACAGGTGCTTTAAAACAGGATTCATATGCTGGTTGGGGTGTTTTTACTTTAGTATTTGTTGCCGTTGTGCGCGAAGGCTTTGAAACTGTTCTGTTCATCGCTGCTAACTTTCAACAAGGGCTTATTCCTGGTCTTGGCGCTCTTGGTGGTATTGCAGTTGCGGCTGCAATTGGCGTGCTGTTATTTCAATGGGGCGTTAAAATTAACATCCGCCAATTTTTCCAGGTCATGGGGGTTTTCTTAGTGTTGATTGTGGCTGGGTTAGTGATGACGGCTTTGCATAAGTTCGACGAAGCTTTTACTACCCTTGCTCTGAGCAATCGCGCCTCAGAAAGTCTTTGTTTTTATTACGAACGGTTTACTAAAATCCACTCTTGTATCTTAGGTCCAATGCTTTGGGATACTTCCAAGATCCTACCCGACGAACAGTTCCCTGGCGTTGTTCTCAAAGCCTTATTTGGCTATAGACAATATTTATATGTTGTGCAAGCAGTGGGATATGTTGTCTTTTTAGTAACGGTTGGTGGTTTATATTTCCGCAGCATCATGGGTGCAGGAAGTGGTAGCGCAAAAAATCAGCCAGTAGCACAGAAGTCGATGGGTTCTCTCAAGGATTGAGCAATGGATAATAGGTTAGTAGTGAGACCAGTACTGAAGGAGGGTTTCCCTCCGTAGGTAACTGGCTCACCCTCCGGGTGAGCGCAAAGAGCGCTCATTACAAGCCGAATTCCCAATAACCAATTCCCAATGAGTAAGATTTGTGTCAAAGAGTTATTTATCCATCCATTTAAAGGCTTAAGTCCCCAGAACTGCGGTAGCGTTGAGGTGCAAGTTGGACATGGCATCAAGGGCGATCGCTCTTTTGCTTTAATGTTCAAAGAAGACGCACAACATCCCGACTCTACAAAAGTGCCGTGGATGAAAAAGCAACACTTCGCTATGCAAAATGACTGGGCTGGACTTGCAGCGTTGGATTGTTACTACGAAGCAGCCACTGGGACTTTAACAGTAAAGCGCAAAGGCGTAGAGTTATTGGTTGCTGATACGAATAGCCCAACAGGACGCGATCGCATTGGTGCTTTTTTCACAGGATACCTCGCAGGAATTTATCCCACTCAGGCAGCTAGACATCCAAACCGCGCACCTTTGCAACTTGTGGGAGAGTATGGCAAAACTCGCTATCCCGACCGGGAAGGGGTGCATATTTCTCTTGTCAGTCAAGCAACTCTTGACAATTTAAGTGAGTTAGCCGGGCTTCAGGTAGATGTCCGGCGTTTCCGCCCCAATATTGTTTTAGATGGTGTACCCGCCTGGGGAGAATTTGACTGGGTGGGCAAAGAAATGCAACTTGGTTCAGCCCGAATTGCCATTACAGCCAGAATTAATCGCTGCTTAAATATTGATGTCAATCCAGAAACGGGAGAAAGAGATATCTCCCTGCTGACTCTGCTGAAAAAGCATTTTCAACACACGCAGACGGGAGTTTTAGCACAGGTTATTACCAGTGGAACCGTGGCAATTGGCGACATTATGACACAACTTTCAGAATGAACAAAATGCAACAGCACAAAGAGTGAGCTAACTCTGGTCACTTTGGAGGATGTTCTATTCTGCTGTTTCAAGCCAAAATATTGAGTTTGAAAGCCTTAACGTAGATACTTTTTAGATAAATTATGACAAACGAGCTAACCGTTCGCCAAATCCTATTGGATAATGATGCAGGATTACTACCCTATCTTCGTCACCAACTCCAAACAGAGGAATTTTCACACTTTCGAGCGCAGTTCGGTTTTCATGTAGACGAGTTTCATACCCAAGTTAGCAAGAACGATGATTTTTCAGAAGCTCAAACTACGCTCAAGATCACTTTAAAGATATTGATTGTTGTAGACAGCCAAACGAATCCAGATGATGCAACACTACATGCGCTTGAGTTTCAACAGATATTGGATGCTTTACTCATTAATTGGAGCCAGCGCAGCGAGCAGTTGATAAAACCAATTTCAGAGATTAAAGGGGCGTTCAGCAACTTAGAAGAAATACCTTATCACGGTGGCTATCTTCCTGGTTTTGAAATCCAATGCAAGTTTGCTTTAACCTACAATGCTGTCACTACACTCTTGATGGGGGAAGAGGAGCCAACCAACAAACAACAATCCACCTTGTACAACCCAGGCGATCGCACTCCCATAAGCGGACAGTACGAACTCATCAACTCTAATGGAAAAGGTACGGGGCAAGAGGTGACATCAACCTCTGGGCGTCCCTTTCCTCCAACTCCTGAACCTAACCAGTCATACAAGTTAGTTGACCCCACAAAGCACAAAAAGGGTAACAGGCATTGAGCCGATTAACGCAACGACTCAAAAATGACTGTTATTGCTATCAAACAAAACAGGATAAGTCCCAACCGCCCAACCCAATCGAATACCAATGGTAGGATGAGGGCAATATTTACTACGCCAAAAGTTATTGACACAACATAGGCGATCGCAAAGCCAAATAGTATCAGTAGAAAATATTTGAGGAAACGAGAAACTAATCTCAATAGACGACTGTCTTGCTGTGGTTCCATATTTCTTGGACTCCTTAATAAAACGGATCTAAGCAAAAAGCCGGGAAGTGTTTTTATCACTTCTCCGGCTTGTAAACGTCTGGTTTATCGAAAGCCAAATGTCTGTTGAACTTGCAGATATTCACTTTTACTCCTCACTCTACCTTGCTATTTTTCTTTTCAACAGTAGAGTTACTATTGAAGAGGCACTTGTTTAGGTTTCTTTACGCAACTGCCTCCATCCGATCCAATTTTCAAGAATTTGGTCGTATATCTGTTGAATTTCTTCCAGTTCCTTTTTAGTTAAGAGATAGCGTTGACTAACGTGTCCACCTACTTCCACAATCGTTTCAAACTTTCCCTGTTTGCTTCGGGTCATAAATTCGCCATGTCCAGTTTCCGACAAAGATTGAATCAGTAGAAAGCTGATGTGAGAAAAAACTGGGTGCAACTCGATAGAGTCAGGTTGTTGCAGGACAATATCTTGCCTCCCTTTTTTTTCTATGGTGACTACAGGTGGTCCTGCTATAGATGCATCTCCAAGCTTCAGTTGCATCTTCAGGGCATCGGGACTGCTCAAAAATTCTTGGAATCCTGAGAAGGTCATATCAGTTTCTCCGTGAGGTTGACCGTTAGTCTAAACTCTTTGCTATCACCGGAACTGCTCATAAAAAGCCGCAAACTACTTGTATCCAAAGAGAACGTCACTCTCTCCTGCAATTCTTCTCACACACAGATAACTTATTTATAATCTATTACATAAAAAACGCAAATTTCAAGTGTTGGAATAAAAAATATTCACAAAGTATTAGGTATATGTAAATTCCTTTATCTTTTTAATATCACTTTTTCTCACATTGAGATAATTCAAACGAGAGTTTATACAAAAAATATGAGTATTACACTGAGTCAAGAGACAACAAAGGTTGTACAAATTCTTAGGATAACTGCTCATAGAAGAAATAGGGTTGACAATTTGATACTTTCTACGGAAAGCTAGTTATTAAATTTTATAAGTCAATACGGTTCAGTTAGTGGTGTTTAGTTTTGTTACAATCCCCCAACCCCCTTAAAAAGGGGGCTTAGTTCCCTCCTTTTTAAGGAGGGCTAGGGAGGATCAATCCTTAACTGAACTGTATTGTTTTATAAGTAGGGTGGGCATTGCAATGCTCTCGTTACAAAGTGGCTGGCTGTAACAGAGATAACGCAATATCTCACCAATCAATAAATTAAGTAAAATTACTTTGTATTTTTGACCGACTATTGTTAACATTTAGACGTGACCTATGATTGAAATACCAAGGCACAAAGACAAAGATTGTTCTTTTCCTGAGTCTTGAAAAAATAATCTTTTCTCACAAAAGAGACAAAAATCAGATGAGAAACAACCTACTGACACAAAATTGTCAGCAATAACTGACGTGTTTGTGTAATTCTCATGTTTTCTCATTGAGTCAACCATGGTATTTATAAGAGGGTTGTCTCACTTACCGATATGTCATGTGGAGCTAAGGTGAAATGGAGGCTACTGCCAATATGTTTCAGATGCCTGAAAGTTTCATCAAAGAGGTAGCAACTAGCTATGGTGTTACCAAAACAGAGCTAGATGCTTTGCTGCTGGCAATAAACGATTGTCCAGGTGCCGAGATAGCTGTTAAGCTAAATATTTCTCAACCAGCAGTCAGAAAAAGACTCGGAGAAAGCTACCGCAAATTTGGTATAGAAGGCAGTGGTAATAAAAAACTCACTAACCTCAAGCAAACGCTATTAACCCAATACCAAATAAGTAAAGCTATTAGCAAGACACCACGTGAGGATTGGGGAGAAGCCGTAGACGTTGATGGTTTTTGGGGACGAGAAGAGGAAATTGTTAAGTTAGAGCAGTGGATTCTAGGAGATAGTTCTCAGCGCTGTCGGTTGGTTGCAATATTAGGCATCGGAGGGATTGGTAAAACAGTCCTAGCAGCACGAATTGCCAAAAAAGTACAGAAAGATTTTGATTACCTGATTTGGCGATCGCTTCACAACGCTCCACCTTTAGGAGATCTTCTCACACAGCTACTACAGTTTTTACCCAAAGAAGCTGAACCTGATTTGCCAGATAACGATAACAGCAAAATCCTACGGCTGATTGAGGTTTTGCGGAAATACCGTTGTTTGGTCATTTTAGATAAAGTAGAAGCAGTGCTGCGTAGTGGTAAAGGTAGAGCTTACGAAAGAGCGGGAGAGTACCAAGAAGGATATGAGGAATACGGCTATTTCTTTAAAAAGATAGCAGAAGCAGGACATGAGAGTTGCTTACTACTAACAAGCCGAGAAAAGCCTAAGCAAGTCGCCCTACTGGAGGGAAAAAAATTGCCAGTGAAGGTGTTGCATCTTGGAGGATTGAATCTAGAAGATGCTAGGGCAATGCTCAAAGATAAGGGATTTTCCTGTCCAGATGAGCAGTTAAGGGAATTAGTGGAACGATATTCAGGCAACCCCTTAGCGTTAAAGATAGTTGCCACCACAGTTTACAATTTATTTAGCAATAACATTGGAGAATTTTTAAAGCAAATTCAACAAGAAACAGCAGTTTATGGGGATATTCGCGCTCTTTTAGATCAGCAATTTAATCGCCTATCAGAGTTGGAAAAACGGCTAATGTACTGGTTGGCAATTCATCGCGAATATGTTTCCCTAACAGAACTTAAAAACGACTTAATGACAACAGAACCAGCAATTAGTGTGTTAGAAGCTGTAGAATCTTTGTTGCGGCGATGTCTCATAGAGATCGCTCCGCGAACGCTCATTGAAAAAGAAGCAGGTTCTGGTAGATTTCGCTCCTCATCTGTTGTCATGGAGTACGTCACAGAGCAATTGATTGAAAAGGCTTATCAAGAAATCCGCCAAGGAAACTGTTTAGGAGTTGTTGACCATTATCCACTCATGAAGGCGCGATCGCTTGATTACATCCGCGAAACACAAGAGCGATTAATTCTCGAACCAGTCAAAAAGAAGCTATTAACGACTTTTGGCAAAGAACTAGAACCTAAGTTACGTCGGATGCTCGCTAACCTACAACAGCAATCTCCTCTACAAAAAGGATACGCTGCTGGAAACCTAATTAATCTCCTGCGTCAACTTCAGATTGAGCAATCACAAATTGATTTGAGCGGGCGTGATTTTTCCAATCTCAGTATCTGTCAAGCATATCTCAAAGATGTCAATTTACAAAACACTAGCTTTACCAATGCTGCTCTGATAGGTTCGGTATTTACTGAAACACTATCCAGTCTGGTATCAGTCAGATTTAGCCCGAATGGAGAGTATTTTGCCACAGGTGCAATCAACGGCGAAATGCACCTCTGGCGGACTCGTGATACCAAACAACTTCGCATTTACAAAGGACATACTGCTTGGGTTTGGGGAATTGCATTCAGCCCAGATACTCAACTCCTGGCAAGTGGCAGTGCAGATTATACTGTTAAACTTTGGAATGTAAACACAGGAACGTGTCTTTACACATTTAAAGAACATACCAACAAAGTTTACTCTGTTGCCTTTAATCCTCAAGGGACTATCTTAGTCAGCGCTGGTGAAGACCAAACGATTAAAGTATGGGATATTAAAGCCGGGAATTGCTTGAGAACCCTTGAAGGTCATACAGATTGGGTTTGGTCTGTGACTTTCTGTCCCGTTGACAATAACATCCTTGCGAGTGGTAGCGCTGATGGTACAATCAAGCTTTGGGACGTAAACACAGGTGAATGCCTAAAAACCTTAAAAGGGCATAGTAGCAAAGTTTACTCTGTAAGTTTTAGTCCCAATGGGCAAATACTAGCAAGTAGCAGCAAAGACCAAACCGTTAAACTCTGGGATGTTTCCACAGGAAAATGTCGGAAATCCTGGAATGGACACAGCAAAACAATTTACTCTGTACGTTTTAGTCCAGATGGGAAAATCATTGCTAGCTGTAGCGAAGACCGGACAATCAAGTTATGGAATATTGATACAAGTAAATGTCTGAGAACTTTACGAGGGCATACTAGCCAAGTGTGGGCGATCGCCTTCACTTCCAGTCCGGATGGACGTATACTCATTAGCAGCAGCGATGACCAAACAGCAAGGTTTTGGGATGTAGAGACAGGCAATTGTCTCAATGTGTTGCAAGGCTACACCCGTGGTGTCTATTCAGTCGCATTTCGTCCCGACAGCCAGGTTTTGGCGAGTGGTCTTGATGACTATACAATCAGAGTCTGGAACTTGCGTACGGGTGAATGTCACTTAATAGGCAAACATCAAGGACGCATTCGTTCTATTGCCTTTAGTCCAGATGGGCAAATTCTTGCCAGCGGTGCAGGTGATTATACCATAAAACTGTGGGATGTTAAAGATGTCAGTCACAGCAAATACTTGAGAACCCTCACAGGACACACCAATTGGGTGTGGACAGTCGTTTTCAGCCCAGATGGACAAACCCTAGCCAGCAGCAGCGAAGACCAAACTGTACGAATATGGGATACTCGTACAGGTGAATGTCTTAAAATATTGGAAGGACACACTCACTGGGGGGTGTGGACAGTAGCTTTCAGTCCAAATGGTAGTCTCCTTGCTAGTGGAAGTGCTGATAATACAGTTAAGCTTTGGGATGTCAGTACAGGAGAATGTATTGCAACTTTAGCAGACCACAAAAGCTTAGTTTGGTCAGTCGCATTTAGTCCTAATGGAGAATTTCTGGCAAGTGGGAGTGAAGACCAAACTGTTAAGCTGTGGAATGTGAGTACAGGTAAATGTTTAAAGACTTTAGAGGGACACACTCAACAAGTTTACTCAGTAGCTTTTAGTCCAGATGGACAAAGCCTTGCCAGTGGAAGTGGCGATACAACTATCAAGTTGTGGCAAGTGAAAACAGGTGTCTGTTTAGACACGCTTACCCGTGGACATACAGCAGCGATTCGTTCAGTAGCGTTTAGTTCTAATGGTCAGTTACTTGCAAGTGGTAGTGAAGATGAAAATATTCAGTTGTGGGATCTACATAAGTGTAGCCGACTGCGGCAACTGAAATCTGACCGACTTTATGAGCGTATGGAAATTACGGGGATTACAGGTTTGACAGATGCAGAGAAATCCTCTTTGAAAGCTTTGGGTGCGATCGAAACAGTAGATAATTAGAACTATATATCCTGGGTTCGTTTTACCATAACTCCATTGTCGATGAAAAAAACTCGTCGAAAAATCCTAAAACCTCGGATGATTAATAACTGCGACGGCGGGTTCAACGTCGTGCGTATAGGTGCATCCAACTACCGTTGGCGTGACCCATATCATTTGCTACTCACTCTTTGCTGGTATAAAACTCTAGCACTTATCAGTTTAGGGTATGTACTCGCTAACGCCTTTTTTGCCTTGGCGTATCTTGCTGGAGGAGATGGTATTGAAAATGCGCGTCCGGGTAATTTCTTCGACGCCTTTTTTTTCAGTGTCCAGACTATGGCATCTATCGGTTATGGGGCAATGTATCCCAAAACAACCTATGCCAATATCTTAGTTACCATTGAAGCGCTCTTGGGGCTGATAGGATTGGCAATGGCGACTGGGCTTATGTTTGCCCGGTTTTCTCTTCCCCAAGCACGAGTCATGTTTAGCCGTGTAGCTGTCCTGACTCCTTATAACGGTATACCAACTTTGATGTTCCGGGTTGCCAACGAACGCCAAAACTGGATTTTAGAAGCACAAGTCAGGGTGAGTTTGGTACGTAGCGAAATTACGAAAGAAGGTGATATGCTACGTCGATTTTACGATATGTCCCTGGTTCGCAGTCAGTCACCACTTTTTGCCTTGACTTGGACTGTCATGCACCCAATCGACGAAAGTAGTCCTTTGTATGGAGTCACACCAGAAGCGATGGTTGAAGATGACATGGAAATCGTGGTCACTCTGACTGGGCTTGATGAAACGGTAACTCAGACTATCCATGCGCGTCACTCGTATGTCGGTGAGGAAATTCTTTGGAATATGCGGTTTGTCGATATTTTGTCCAAGACACGCGATGGCAGACGCAGTATTAATTACACCCGCTTTCATGATGTCATGCCAATTGGAGATTAAGCTGCATTGAGTTGCTGAGTTAACCAATTGCGGAAACTGGAATGATACTGGGCAATCGCCGTAAGTCCTGCGGAGGCTTGTGTCAAGCGCGTAAGCTCCCACCGGGTGAAGGCACGCTACGCGTTCCGGAGGAAAGCTGGGCATTTCGTGCCATCGCCCCTGACGGGCAAAGCCAATCGCCATCACCTCTCCCTCCTTTTTTTCTCTTTCTCTGCGTCAAGAGCGTCCTCTGCGGTGAGTTTAAACTTCTTCGGGAGGCGCAAGGCATACCTACGCAGAGCTTGGGAACGAGAAAAATACAGAAATCATACTGAAAGCAGAAGGCTACCTGACTGCATCTATTTTCACAGGCAGATGTTGCTTTATCGTTAACCTTTTAAGTTTATTTAGTAAGAACGTAAATAGGAGAAAATACTGTATGGGTTGGTTAAAAAGACTTTTTGGAATGGAAAAGCCCCAAAACGCAGAAGTCAATCCTGCTCCACAAGCAGTACAGCAAGCGCAGCAAGCTGCTTCTCCTGCTGCAACTCAACAAATTGCCCCAGAACGTGTGGGATTGAATGGAGAGTATGACCAAAGTGGTTTGGCTAAGCGAGTTGCGCTCGCATTTGACCAAGACCCACAATTAGATGATGTCAACACTCTCTGGGTTGCTCAGACAAGTGGAACTGTTGTGTTAAAGGGCAAAGTACCCAGCCAAGATATTCTCAATAAGATGGTTTCTGTAGCGCGTTCAGTGAATGGTGCAACTTCTGTTGATACTAGCCAAGTTACGATTGGTTAGGGAATTTAGCCTATGGGGAGGGCATTGCCCACCCCACAGTCGCAATTCATAAGGTACGGCATTCAAAATAAAATAATCCAGTGCTTGACAGTTTTCTACTGCTTCGACATTTCAGGAGTTATAAACTCTTTGGTTTCACCAAAATGTTTGTGAATCCAATCTAAAATGACCTGATTTACCAGTTCTGGGCGCTCATCATGGGGACAATGTCCGACATCTTCCATACTATGCAGTTGCAGATTCTCGTTGTACTGAGCAAATTGACGAGCAAGTACTGGAGGAACAAACTTGTCCTTTTGCCCCCATATCAAAAGCATGGGCATTGTCAAAGTTGGTAATACTGTCTTAACACTTGGACCAAAGTTCGCAGCGATTGTAGCTCGGAAAAGGGCGCTAAAAGCACGGGCAGAACCACGATCTTGGGTGGGACCAGCTAAAATTTCCACCAACTCATCAGTCACAGCTTCTGGATTGGCGTAGGCAATACCTGCCCATCGACGTAATATCCCTGGTCGCCGCACAACGCTAAAGACACCTTTGAGAATAAATCCAGAAGCAACAACAGATTTAATTCCTGCCACAACAGGTCGCAGCCAGGGAGGGAGAGCTTCTTGCTCCAACGATGGGTCAGGCAAACTCATCATCACCACACCCTGCACCATGTCGGGATGAGTAGCAGCTGCTGCCATAGCAATCAATGAACCGATAGAATTGCCTACCAATACCACAGGTTGACGAATGAATACTTTCCAAAAATCGTAGACCTGCTCCACCCAAAGCTCTACACTATAGTTTGCTGTGGCTTTTTCAGAAGCTCCAAAACCCAACATATCAAGGGCGTAAACGGTGTAGTGTTCGCCCAGCACCTCTAAGTTGTGTCGCCAATGACCAATGGATGCACCAAACCCATGTAGCAAGATGAGGGGAGTCGTTTTTTGGTTATTTTGAGCAGGGCGAATGTACGTGTAGCGAGTTTGCCAACCTCGCCAAACCCAGTCCCTTTGATTGCCAACCCGTTGCTGCCAATGCACTGCGCTATCCACCCTTTCCTCCAATTTATCGTATAGAAGGACTTTTCATTCCACTTTCTGAGTTAATCCCAACTCCTTGCAGCCAAATTTGTGCAAAATTGTTATTCTAGTTTGCTTATAGAAGATAGTCTCTAAATATATTCTAGGGTAAGTACATTTTCATGTTTTTATTTTAAAAGTTATTACTGAGAAATCATGAATCATAAAGTAGTTAATACTACAGAATGCACAAAGCAACTATGTATGATAGAAACTGCATAATTCAGAGAATATACTGAAAGAGCAAAACGTAAATTGGCTGACAAAAAACTGTGATAATGGTTAAAGATTGCTACTATTATGTAATTTAGATTAACGAGTGGACAGAAATCGTTTCAAAGTGAGTAGAATAGCAGATACAACGACGACGATGAAACTGCTCTATGGATTAGCTACCATATAACTATAGGTTCCTTTTCGAGTCCTCAGTTATTTTCGTATTTCGCTTCTGAGGCATACTATAAACAACCAAGCCAATTTCTTAACGAAAAGCTCCCACAAATCATCCCACGAATCATAATGTCTCTGATTGAAAAAAAAAGAACTCGCGATCTGCCCCAAATTAACGAACGAATTCGCTTCCCGAAAATTCGGGTGATTGATACCGATGGTTCCCAGTTGGGAATTCTGACCCCACAAGAAGCAATACAACTAGCAGAGGAAAAAGAGCTAGACTTAGTGCTGCTGAGTGACAAGGCTGAGCCACCGGTTTGTCGGATTATGGACTATGGGAAATACAAGTTTGAGCAAGAAAAGAAGGCACGGGAAGCTCGGAAGAAGCAGCACACTGCTGATGTTAAAGAAGTGAAGATGCGTTACAAAATTGAAGAACACGACTATAACGTACGAGTCAAGCAAGCAGAGCGTTTTCTCAAAGATGGCGATAAAGTTAAAGCAACAGTGATGTTCCGGGGTCGAGAAATCCAACACAGCGATATGGCAGAAGTATTGCTCAAGCGAATGGCGACTGATCTCGAAACAGTTGGCGAAGTGCAGCAAGCGCCCAAAAAAGAAGGGCGAAACATGATGATGCTCATCTCACCGAAAAAGTAATCAACTAAGCAGGTAAGGCAGAGAGGAGAAGGGGACAAGCAGATAAGGAAGACAAGGAAGAATTTGCTTTCTTATCTCCCCCTCCTCCTCCTCTTCAAACCTGCCCTTCCTACTGAAAATAAGCTAATTTCATGAGTCCTGAGTGCTGCGTGAGAAAGATAATACTCACAGACTCAGGACTATAGCAATCCTCCGCACATTTATGAAAATTGACTACCCTTCAGATCCCCGACTTCTTAAAGAAGTCGGGGATCTTGTTTTTCACGAATGATTTAGGATTGCGGTATAGTTTTTGTTAGGAAATTATTTGCTCATGCGATTGGCTTTGCCACTGCCCCTTGGGCAATCGCCTCCGGCACTGGGCACATGGACAATCGCCTGAAACCGTTTCACTTTAAGGTTAGAACATGGTGGGCAGCAGAAAGCACCCAAACAGCTTTGCTGGGGCTAATAATTTAACGTGAGTTCGATGTGTCCTGATTTGACCCCTCTCTAAACCTCTCCCCTTGTAGGGGAGAGGTTTAAAAATCCCATTTTTACGTAGCTCCTCCCTCTCCTTGTAGGAGAGGGAGGTTGGGTGGGAGAGGTTTGTCGATCTCACGTTAATTTAGCTGCTATTTCAACCCAATAAAACCTACTCGTTGGACAACCTGTTGCCCGCGAGCAGAGATAGTAAAATCAATAAATTGCTTTGCGGCTGGACTCGTTTTACGCGGCACAACTAAATAAACGACTCGACTAATGGGATAAGTCCCATTTTCGATAGCAGTTCTATCAGTGGGAGAAATGCCGTTAATCGGGATAAAGCGGACAGTTTTTTGATTTTCTATCTGAGAAACTGTGCTGTAACTGATGCCGTTATCACCCAAGGCACGTAATATCGAAGTGGTTTCATCTTTCTTGACTGTGGTGAAATTTGCACTATCACGTGCAAAAGCCTCCTCTAAAAGCACCACTTCCTGAAAGAATGTATATGTACCACTGTCTGGAGAGCGGTTAATCACTTTGATTGGCAGGTTGGGACCTCCTACCTGTGACCAGTTGGTAATTTTTCCCTGAAAAATAGCCTTCAACTGTTCTATTGTCAATTCCCCTTTGTACGGATTGTTGATGCCGACTGCTACAGCCAAAGCATCTCTTGCAATTGGAACTTGCACCAATCCAGCTTGTGCTTCATCAGGCTTGAGGGGACGTGAACTCGCTGCCATCAATACTTTGCCGTCCCTTAAATTTTGAATTCCTTTATTGGTGCCATTGGGACTGCCATTTGGTAAGCCATAAGTTGTAGGCAAAGAAGGGTTCACCGGATTAAAGGCAATTTGAAGCTGCCTCATCAAAGCCACTATCGTGACGCTACCATCAATTGTCAGCACGTTTGGATTCGGCAGACTGGTATCCAAGCTTGAGGTGTCATCCGATTGACTCGCACTAGGCTGGGATGCAGAGGGTTGAGTTTGTTGCCCAGATGCGCCAAAAGGCAAGCTACCCCGGAAGTACCACACACCAAAGCCCAGAAGCCCAAGAGTAATGAGCAGAGATAGCACCAAGGTGAGAGTTTCTTGATTGTTGCTTCTTTTAGCCATGTGGGATGTTATTTATTGGGACTTTGCAATTTAGGCGATCGCCGTAAGGCGACGCATCTTCATAGAGAATTGGTATTAGAAGTAGCTCAAGACAAAGAATAAAAGAAAAACACTGGTGAGGTTAATCCTTACCAGTACTATGTTCAATCTTTCTGTGAATTACCAGAATCTAAATCGACACGATTCTAATCTATCGAATTTACCTAACTTCCAACTAGTCCAATATATCGAGCCAGGGGAGAGGGTTATACATCTATTACCCCCTTTATTACCCCATTGCTCAAAGGCAAAGGGTATTCTTATATTCACTGTCTGCTCACTTTTACAATTATTTATTAGAGCCAAACTATTGCTCGTTTCATAGTATACTCAAATACAGCTTGGTGCCGGGGGATTGAATGACGGCAAAACTGAGAAAACAAGTCCATTGGTAACAGGTAATACGAATGCACAGATGAAACTCATACCTATTACTAGCATTAAATACTGTTTATTAAGATAACGACGCATATTTTTTATCGAAAAAAAGAAGTTTATCTTTACTTCGTTTTTACGAGTTCATTTTATGCAAAAACCCTTTGTTTGTTATAAAACGTCACTTTAACTCTCCATGTGCAGGTATAAAAATTTATGAAAATAACGTAACACGAGACTATGTTGAATTGCCAAAACCTGTAGCAGCTATAAATCAAAGTCACTTTACTTTCCCTAGTGCTTTAGCTTTTCAGTCGTTAAAATGTTGGGAAATTGCCCTAAGACGACATTTTTAATGGAAAAACCGTTTTTCAAGATATAGCTATAGATGGCTACAGCTATAGCACGATAGCGATGCTCATGCACCCACCCACAGTCATGCGATGATGCGGAGGAATCACAGTCATGCGATGGCGCTTTTCTCCCGCTGAGTCCTGAGCCTGCGGCACGGCTTTGCCGAATGCGAGTCGGTCTTTGAACTGGACTTTATACTAAAGGTGAGCGATCGCCTGGAGATAGGTTTTCCAAAATACTGTCACGCTTCCAAGCGATCGCATTATCTATTTAAGTAAATTTAAATACCCTGCACTGTTCTAAAAACCCTTGTGGAATTTCTGGACTCTCTCCCCAATGCTGGTGAATATAGGAAGCGTGTAGAGATGGAAGCAAATTCCATCCCTCATATCCTGTGGATTCTTCGCAATCGTAGCGATAAGTTTGAAACAAGGGTGTACTAGGATTTGAGATTAAACGGGAACGATGAAACTCATGACCGTAAACGGTTGCACCTGCGCGTACTACCAAACTATCTTGTAGAGCAACTGCGCGACGGTACCCCAAGGTAAGACGCCCACCCATCTCGGCTGTTGTCGGCAACACGCCCACCATTGACCAAGATTTTCCCTCAAAATCGACTATTTGCTCGCATAGATACATTAATCCTCCGCATTCAGCTATTGTAGGCATTCCAGAGAGAATTGCTGTTTTGACTGTATAGCGAGCATTGGCGTTTTCTGCTAGTTGCTGGGCAAAGACTTCTGGGAAACCACCGCCAAAATACATTCCTTGCACGTCCTCTGGTAGTCCAGCATCTTCCAAAGGACTCCAGAAAACGAGTTCTGCACCCAATTGTTGCAGCAAATCAAGATTGTCTTGGTAGTAAAAATTGAAAGCGCGATCGCGGGCTACGGCTATCCTGATGTGGGATTTTGGAT
This sequence comes from Kalymmatonema gypsitolerans NIES-4073, assembly GCF_002368435.1. Lineage (GTDB taxonomy): Bacteria > Cyanobacteriota > Cyanobacteriia > Cyanobacteriales > Nostocaceae > Kalymmatonema > Kalymmatonema gypsitolerans. The sequence continues at coordinate 7,505,903 of NZ_AP018268.1, read as the reverse complement.
TTGGGATTTTGGATTCAATAAGCGATTCGGGACTAGCGATTAGGGATGAAGCAGATTCTTTCCTCTGTTCCCAGTCCCCAGTCCCTAGTCCCCAGTCCCTAGCCCGCAACAATGGTAATAAACGTTCCCAGTCAAAGCAAGTGTCGCCCAAATGGGCAAGTCGGTCAATCACAGCACGTAGTTGGGGGAGTTCTGCTGTAGGTACTAAACCCAAATGGCGATCAGGAATTGTGATGTTATCCTCACGTCGCAACACCCCAAGAATTGGTAATTGTAGGGGTTCCAGGGCATTTTTGAGAAGAGTGAGATGGCGATCGCTTCCCACTCGATTCAGTACCACCCCTGCAATTTTCACTCTGTTGTCAAACGAACAATAACCGTGTGCGATCGCAGCCACAGAACCAGACAACCGGCTGCAATCAAGCACCAGCACCACAGGCAAATCCAAAAGCCGTGCTACATGAGCCGTACTTGCGAAATCATTTGCCCCTCCTCGAATTTCGGGGAGGGGTTGGGGTGGGGTGACAAAATCATTTGCCCCTCCCCTTGATAAGGGCAGGGGTTGGGGTGGGGTGACTCCATCAAATAGCCCCATCACCCCTTCTACTAACGCATATTCACTTATGTCAGCATGCTTCGCAAAACATTGCTTTACATAAGCTTCCGATGTCAGTACGCAGTCTAAATTACGACAAGCCAGACCCGTAACGTGCTGATGAAACATCGGATCAATGTAGTCCGGACCAACCTTGAAAGATTGTACTTGTACACCTGGTTGACATAAAGACGCTAAAAGGGTGAGCGTGACAGTCGTCTTACCCACCCCACTGCGTTCTCCCGCAATAACTAAAGCCATAAATTTCTATTAAGGAGTTAAGAGTCAAAACTCCTAACTCCTTAATTTTACTTCTTAAGTTACTTCTTAAGTCCTACTTTGAGAATTTGGGTTGTGACACCAAGACTTTCTTCAAAAAGTGCCTCGTGACCCCAGCGTTGCACCTGCTGACTCAGCAAAGCTTCTGCCTTTTGCTCAGAAAGTGAAGTTACCTGTTGAAACACACCAGCAGACTGGGCAGCACCTTGTGTTTCCATCCGCATACAACCACCAGTTTCCGAACAGATCAGAGTACCGCCGTTTGCCTGTGGATTTGTGGAACTTAGGCGCAGGGCAATCAAGTCGCCAGGAACTTCACCCACATCACCGACTGGGACTCCTGCTAACTCGGCTTCTATTTGCCGTTGATCTTGGGCAGCAAAGTGAATTCGTGTAATCTCATAATCTCCGCTTTCTTTTTCATAAGAAACCGGATGCCATTGCAAGCGACTTGCCAACCAACCCAAAAACAACAGCGCTTGTACAGGGCTGCCTTTTTCGTAATCAATGTTGATTCTATCTACTTCTGTAAGGGCAGCACGACGTTGGGGTGCGTCATAAGCTTCAGCTGTTAACTCTTGCCATCCTGAAAGACGACGCCAGTTCAAATCAGCTAGAGGAACACCAGATTCTACCAACTCTTGCAAGCTGAGCAAATCAGTTTCTGGCTTGTTGAAGTAGCAGGAATCTACAATAACGTTGTTGCATACTGCTGCTAATCGCTTGAATAAAGGGTTGTTGGGGTCTGGCGTTGCTTTCCACCAGAGAAACTTGGGCAAGCCACCAATCAACAATGCCGGAATCATGCCACCGATCCGTTCCAAAGCAGCAGCGGTTCCTGTCAGAGTAATGTACTCGCAGCAGACAAGTGTACTTGCGGACTGCTTTTGAATTGGGCAGTAGGCAGAGACTTGAGCCTTCACCCCTACGTCTTCGCCAGCTATGGGAGTCAGGGCAATAATGCGGCAGGGATTACGGCTGGCAATTTCATCAGCAATTCGGGGGCTGCTGGTGTCTGCAACATAGGACGTACCACCAGAACCGTTGTCTGCGGTAGCCCCATTGCCATGACGTTTGGTGAGTTCTTCGCGCAAGACGCCCAAGGTTTCATCTGTTGCTGTTCCAGTCTCAGTCAGACCATAGGTTTTCTGCACTTCTCGCAGTGCTGTTTTCATCTGCGGACCGAGAATGCCATCAATCGGACCTTTGTAAAATCCCAAAGTAGCCAATAGATACTGGGTTTCTTCGGGTTCGTAAACCACCAAACTAAATGTTGTGGCGCGAGTCGCTGCAGGAAGCGCACCGTCTTCACCGGCAATGCCGTAACTTTGCCAAATGCGGCTCAGTTCCGCTTCAATATCTGAGAGCGAAATATCTTTGGGAGCCTGAAGTGAAAAAATCGTAGGAGCTTGGGAAGTCATAGCTAATTTTGGATTTGGGATTGTTAGTTGTTAGTTATGAGTTATTATTTGTTAGTAGTTAGTTGTTAGTTGTTATACTAGCCACTAACTACTAACTACTAACTACAAATCTATAATCTGCGCCAGCGGCGACCATCCTGGTTAATCAACAATTCCGCTTCGGCTGGTTCCCAAGTACCAGCTTCATAGCGGGGAACCGATGCCGGATCTGCGGGTGCATCCCAAACGGAAAGAGTTGGTGTGACAACCTGCCAAGCGGCTTCCACTTCGTCTCCCCGTGTAAATAATGTCTGATCGCCCATCATACAATCTAAAAACAGGCGGTCATAGGCATCGGAAGTTGCTTGGATACCAAAAGAACCATAAGTAAAGTCCATGTCAACGGAACGGGTACGGAATTCCCCTCCTGGCATCTTGACTTCAAAGCGTAGAGAAATTCCTTCATTCGGCTGAATCCGCATTGCCAAAATGTTACCAGCCATTTGTTGGGCAGCAGATGGAAACATCCGAGAAGGAACTTCGCGGAAGTGGATCGAAATCTCACTCACTTTTTTTGGCATCCGCTTACCAGTACGCAAGTAGAACGGAACTCCTTGCCAGCGCCAGTTGTCAACCAGAAACTTCACCGCCACATAAGTGGGTGTCGTGGAATTTGGATTAACTCCTGGTTCCTCATGATACCCTGGCACGGGTTTACCCTTCATCCACCCAGCACTATACTGACCCCGGACTGCAGAACGGTGCAAATTTTGGACATCAGCTAATCGAGTCGCCCGGAGTACCTTGACTTTTTCCGTACGGATGCTGTCGGCATCTAGGGCATTGGGAGGCTCGATCGCGGTGAATAAGAAAAGTTGCATGAGGTGGTTTTGCAACATATCTCGCAGTGCGCCGGAACTTTCATAATATCCAGCGCGGTCTTCAACTCCCACGGTTTCTGCTACAGTAATCTGAACGTGGTCAACAAATTGACGGTTCCACAGGGGTTCAAAAATCGCATTGGCAAAGCGAAACACCAGTAGATTCTGAACTGTTTCTTTTCCGAGATAGTGGTCTATCCGGTAGACTTGCTGTTCTTTGCAATATTTCTGCACAACTCGGTTCAGGCTTTGAGCAGAAGCCAAGTCCCGGCCAAAGGGTTTTTCAATCATTAAACGATGCTTGTACGCGTCTTCCAGCATCCCCTCTGAGCCAAGCTGCTTGATTGCTTCTGGAAAGAAATTCGGCGCAACAGACAGGTAGAACATTCGGTTTCCGCGTGTTCCCCTTTTCTCGTCTAACTCACTTAAGAAATTCTTTAGTTTCTGGTAACTTTCAGGCTTGTCGATATCACCAGAGCAGTAGAACAGACCTTGGGAGAAGTCTTGCCACAGTTCCTCCTGACCGACACCACCATGAGCTTCTTCCATGCCCTTGCGCATCTGTTCGCGGAAGTATTCGTGGCTCCAGTCCCGACGTGCAACACCAACAATGGTGGTTTCTGGTGGAATGCGCCGTTCTTGTCGCAGTTTGTAAAGTGCTGGTACCAGTTTACGCCAAGTAAGGTCGCCGGAAGCACCAAAGATAACTATGATCTGAGGTTCGGGCATCCGTTGCTGTTGCAGACCAACCCGCAGCGGATTTTCTAGCAGACTGACCATAACAATTTTGGATTAGGGATGTGAGATTTGTGATTAGGGATTAGGGATTGGGGATTAGGGATTGGGGATTAGGGATTGGGGATTAGGGATTGGGGAAATTTCCCAGTCGCTAGTCCCTAGTCCCTAGTCCCTAATTCCTACACTGGCGACAACTGTCTAACTTTGGTTTCTAGAGAACCCATCACCGATTCAGGGGATTAGGGATTGGGGATTAGGGATTGGGGAAATTTCCCAGTCGCTAGTCCCTAGTCCCTAGTCCCTAATTCCTACACTGGCGACAACTGTCTAACTTTGGTTTCTAGAGAACCCATCAGCGATTCAGGGGATTAGGGATTGGGGATTAGGGATTGGGGAAATTTCCCAGTCGCTAGTCCCTAGTCCCTAGTCCCTAATTCCTACACTGGCGACAACTGTCTAACTTTGGTTTCTAGAGAACCCATCAGCGATTCAAAGGGCTTGACAAACTTATCGATACCATCAACGAGCAATTCGTCCATCACTTTGTTGATATCGATGTTGATGTCTGGGTCTTTGAGGCTTTCTATCAGGTTATAAGCTTCTTCCACAGCTGTGTCAACGCGGCTGGCGACGTTGCAGTGGTCAGCACAAGCTTCAATTGTCGCAGGCGGCAGGGTGTTCACTGTGTCGGGACCAATCAACTCATCGACGTACATAACGTCGCTGTAGCTGGGGTCTTTGGTGCTGGTGCTTGCCCACAGTAGGCGTTGCACGTTAGCACCTTTAGCGGACAATGCTTTCCATTGCTCAGTCTGAATAATCTTTTTGTATTCCTGATAAGCAATTTTAGCGTTGGCGATCGCCACTTTTCCTTTGACATCTTTGAGCTTTGCTTCTACATTAATGTCATCAACGCCTTTTTTCAATTTGGCGTCAATCTTACCGTCAATATTACTGTCAATCCGGCTGAGGAAGAAGCTCGCTACAGACGAAATTTTGCTAATGTCCTGACCTTCTGCAACCCGTTTTTCTAAGCCGCGAATGTAAGCCCAAGCTGTGTTGACGTAGCTTTGAACCGAGAACAGCAAGGTGACGTTGACGCTGATTCCTTCGGATATTACCTGCTCAACTGCTGGCAAACCCGCTTCTGTCCCAGGAATTTTAATCATCAAGTTTTCCCGACCAACTTCTTGGTAATAGCGCCGGGCTTCTTTGATTGTTGCCTCAGTGTCATGAGCGATGGTTGGTGGCACTTCGATGCTGACATAACCATCTAAGCCATCAGTTGCATCATACACAGGGCGTAGGATATCACAAGCGTTACGGATATCTGCAAAAGCTAGGGATTCATAAATTTTGTATGTCGGTAATCCAGCCTTGATCCCCGCTTCAATATCGGCATCATAAATTGCGTTTCCGGCGATCGCTTTTTCAAAGATGGCTGGATTTGACGTGATCCCGCAGATTCCCTTATTTTCAACCAGGTCTTTCAGTTCGCCAGATTGAATAATATCACGGCTCAAATTATCCATCCAGATACTTTGACCGTACTTTTTAATCTCTAGTAGTTGATTAGTTGCCATACCTGTATTCGTTTAACTCCTGCTAATGATGTGTTTAAGTAACGTTTGTCAGGCTGTTAGTTGTTGGTTATTGGTTGTTCGTTGTTTGACTTCCCAATAACTACTAACCATTAACCAATAACTGCTAACCACTAACCACTCACTCATGGCTTCTGTGCTTGCTGCACCCAAGACTGATCTTTTCACATTCAAGAGTGACTGTTGTTAATAAAAGACTCCACCTTTGCGACATCTTTTGGGCTTCCAATAATCAAAGGCGTGCGCTGGTGGAGTTGTTTCGCTACCACGTCTAAGATTTCCATGTGTCCCGTAGTAGCGCGACCACCTGCTTGCTCAATGACAAAGGCTAGGGGAGCAGATTCATAAAGCAAGCGCAGTTTACCTTCTGGTTTGGAAAGTGTACCAGGGTAGAGAAACACACCGCCTTGAAGCAAAATTCTGTGGATATCACTTACCATTGCCCCACTATAGCGAGCGGTGTAGCCTTCTGTTCTGTGAACGTAGCGGACGTATTCCCGAATCGGTTCATCCCACTGCCAAAAATTACCCTCGTTGACGCTGTATATGGAACTGTGATCAGGAATTCGGATATTTTCTTCCGTGAGGATAAACTCTCCTAAGCTGGGGTCGAGGGTAAACGAATGAACTCCCTTACCAATAGTATAGACCAGCATCGTGCTGGGACCATACAATATGTAGCCGGCGGCAAGTTGCTTGCGTCCAGGAGCTAGCAGGTCAGCTGCTTCACCATTGAGGTCGTTTCCTTCCTGTTGCCGAATTGCGAAGATCGAACCCAAACTGAGATTTGTATCAGTGTTCGATGAGCCATCAATTGGGTCATACAAAAGAGTGTAGCGACCTATCGGGCAGTTTTCCGGAATGTAGTAGGGGTTTTCCATTTCTTCGGAAGCTAAGCGACAGACTAAACCGCTTTGCTTGAAAACCGAGATAAAGACATCATTGGCATAGACATCCATCTTTTTGACGGATTCTCCTTGCACATTGACTTCCCCTGTAAATCCGAGAACCCCTTCCATTAAGCCTGCGCGGCTGAGGCGACGAGCAATCAGTTTGCCAGCAAGGGCGATCCGATTCATCAGCGCACTCAGATCTTGCGCTTCGGGCGAAAAGCTGTGAAGTTGCTGTAGGACATGACGGGATAATGTTGTACAATCACGATCTAACGCCTTGTCTACGACTTCGCTGCTTACCGACTCTAAAGATTCCGGCACTTTAGCCATTTTTTATTCTCCCTAGAGACTAGGTGTTTGTTGGGTTCATCCCGTGCGTTGCAACTTGTGGTTGCTGCCTCTATCTTAGAAAGGTAATTTGACAATCTAAATGTGATTTTAGATAAACTAAAGAAATGAATCACCTGTAGGTCTATCCAAGGCTAAGTCACCAGCTTGGAATGCTATACTTGAGCAAGTCTACCTAGTCTAAATGGAAATTTAAACACAATCGTGTCTCACTAGACAGAAGTCCATAGGTATAGTGAGGAAATCAAGCGAGCCACGCCGCTGTAGACGAAAGGAACATTTGTTACTGTGGAAGTTGACAAGATGTCCCCACTCGCTGGGGAGACTTATAGAAGAATGGAAAAAACGAAAACAAGCAAAGCCTCTACTGCGAGTCTGTTGAACGTTGCTGAGTATACTTTACCATTTTAAAAACCGACTCGTCATGACTATGAGCTAACAGTCACAACTCGTCGGACATAACTCGCTCAAATTGTTTTATTGATTTTTTCTAGATATTTCAGCGCTTAATAGCTTGCATAACTAGAAAACAATTTGCTACTATTGTATTTCATCGCTCTTAAGACTATTATCTTTTCACCCAACTACCTTGTCGCTCCTCCTCGCGGGGTTTCGCCTTATTAACTCTAAGTTGGCGACCCATCCATTCAGCTCCATCTAACTCTGTAATGGCAGCATCCTCTTGGGCGTCTTCGCTCATGTCAACAAAGGCAAAACCGCGTAATCGTCCAGTTTCGCGGTCAGTAGGTAACACAACTCTTTTGACCTCGCCATATTCTGCAAATACTAATTTTAAATCTGCTTCTGTGGCGCGGTAGGAGAGATTTCCAACGTAAATAGTCATGTGAATCACGTAAGTCGCAACAAAGAGCGAAGAGTTCAGCTTGAAAACAGCTAAAACAAATAGCAGGAATTGCTTTCGTCTCGTCTGATTCACCAACGGCAAATATTGTAGGAGCAAAGCAACCAAGGAGGTTGCGTCTTCTTACAAGTCAACCAGTGGTCATGCTGAATTTTCGCATACGCTACAGATCATAACTGATTGCGTCAATTTTCAAAGTATGAGATTTTACAAACACCTAAAGGTTCAAATCAGCTTGGCTTATATGTGCTGATATCTTTTATGGTTAATAAAATTTTGTTTAATTTTTTCTAACTTTCAATTAAGAAAAATACCTATTTATGCAGATGCGGAATTTCCAATTTTGAAATTTTCGTATTATCATTTGGCTGAAATGAAATACTTACCCCTTTTCTGTCACTTTCCGGAAGAAGCAAGTAGTAAATAACTGAAATTAAGCAGAAGAGAAAAAAGGTTTAAATTGGTTCATTGTACAAATTAGGTGATTAAATCCAAGCAATAAATCGGAATTTTGGAAAACATCTAGCCAGGGATAAATCAACCAAAATAGTAAGAGAGGTTGAACAATTAAACGAAGATTATTTAAAGTATTCTTCCATCCAGAACCATGATTCCATTGTTTATGATTAGAAAAATCTACACAATCAATACAAATACTGTCTTGTACCTCTGTTTCAATTTGAGGAGCTTGATTTAAGGATAAGAAAGGTGGAGAACTTAAACTAATCATTGTGTAGACACAAAAAATAATCTCCCACCATTTCTCAATATGTTGGAAATTTGTAAACCTGTAATCTGTCCAGCCCAGTTCCTGTTTACACTGCCGAAAACCATATTCTACCCATGTTCTTAATCCATATAGGTCGCCTAAAGTTTTCTTGAGGTTCCCTGAAAGATTAGTCATAACAAATGAAGTAGAATTTTCTGGCATTGTTTCTGGGTCAGTTGTTATTTCCCAGTAAGTTATGGCTCTTCTTTTACCATAAACTATTTCTCGGATATATCTAGTTTCTGATTTTTGATTACTAAATGTTCTCTCAAATTTGCACCACTTATTCGCCCTAACGCTTTGGCCTGCTGGCAGCCAGACACCATGATTACTTCTTATTGCTACGACATAATCTAATTTATATTCAGCTAGTTTTCTCAAAAATTGGCTACTTTCACCATATAAACTATCTGCTAGTACCAATTCAATATTAAAGCCCTCTTCAATTAATTCTGTAATAATTTCTGATGCCAATTCTATTTTAGTTTTATATTTATCTTCTGCTTTTAGCGTCCCTTTCGGTTTGAATACTTTTACATTTAAGGGAAATGTTATATTAGAGTAAACTCCATAAGCATTAACTGAAACTATCCCATTATCCACTTTTCCTACACTTCCTAAATATTGTCTTGCTACATAATCAGTTTTTTTACCTTTTTTTCTATCTCCTGTTTCATCTATTACTACTGTAATCGCCTGACCATCTAGTGCTTCCTTGAGTTTCTTTAATCTTCGTTTTTTTAATTTATCTACTGACCAATTTGAATTCGCTAGAAAATGATGTAATGACTGTGCAGAGTTTATACTTACCACCTTCGCTATTTCTGGTAACGATTTTCTTTTTATCGTTGATATTATTCCCAAATGTAAATATTTAAAGCACTCATAATTTCTTACCTCTTTGAACAAGTCTTTATACTCTGCACAATATTCATCTACGATCGCAACTGTTGGGTGGGCGTCTCTTGCCAAATGTTTCAGGATTTGTAATTCTACATCCATTGCCCTGCTTACCTTCCAGAGTTTTTTCTTTTAATCCTTTTATTCAGAATACTCGGAAAGTGACAAAAGAGGGTTACAGCAGATTGCAGGTTTATGAGGTACAGGTTTTCAACTCAAAAGCCAGATATAGAGCCAAGTTTACTTCTGACTCCTGACTCCTGACTCCTGAATTCTGCTGTATCATACCTGAGATGAACTGCACACTCCTCTTTAGAAGGAGGCAAGTAAGCAGTTAACAAGGTCTTAATAAATCGAGTAGACGAGCAAAGCGCCCTAGCAAATATCTTGCAATAACAAAGAATAGGTATAATTTTTTATACACTAAAGGGATTTCCAACAAAGAAATTATCCCCTAACACTGGCGTGGGGAACTCCCAGAGCTATACGTGCCAACAATCACGCTTAAACACGCAATTGAGCGTCGTTTTAGATTGCCAAACCCCCAATCCTTGCGGGCTACTAAGAAGAAGCCTCGCGGTGGGTTAAAAACACCGCGCAGCATTCTTTTAGAATCCCTGGACTAGAAGTCCGGGGAGTGGTCAATCAATGCTAATCGACTGAGGACCACCAGTTTTGCCATTATGTGCCTGAGTGGGTTGAGTCGTTGAATTCGTGTAGGTTGTTGAACCGCGTTGTTGATCGAGCCAGCTTTTAACGGGATCGTCAGCAAGGCTGAGTCGAAGCACACCAGAGACGAAACCGCCCAGAAATGACACTGGGTGCTGGGTGAATTGTTTAAATATGGGTGTTAATTCATCAATGAACATGAAAAATCTCCTGGCACTTGATTAAAAATTAGGACTATTAAAGCGATGGTAACGTGTGGAGTGATGCCTTCGTGAGGATTACTATCGGTCTGGAAACTTTGAGGGCTTTGTTGTCAGGAAAACTGTTACTGCATCTATCTAGGAATAGAATAAGCGGTGGTAGAACATTCCCAACACAACCACCGCTGTTCGTCTCGATTGTACTTACATCGAAGTTTGTTCAGGCATCATGCATTTATCAGAGTCACAACCTGCTGGTCCTGCTTCTATTAACTCACCGAAATCATAGCGGCTCAAAACAGCATGAAAATCTTCGGTTTGGCGACGCATTTCCACTTCTTTCATGAGCTGTTCGTACTGTTGTTTTGTTATTGGCTCAAATGGTAAGCGAGGAAAAGTTTGAAGATCGTCAAACCGTGCTAGAAGTGCGGCGCTAATGTAGCCTTGATCATCTCTGATAGTTTCATATATGCGAGTTCCCAACGGTTCAACTTCATTTTCCCGTAGCTCAATGGTGGCAGAGGTGTTATGTGTCACATAAAATTTCTGCACTTGCATATAGAAATCCATTTGGGCGATCGCATTAAATTGACTAATATCTATTTGATCAGCACCTGGTAAATCAGCCCAGAGTACAGCAACTGGAATTTCCACAAGCCATTCGCTGACTCGGGGATCAAAGGGATCATTTAACAAGTTACCTTGTTCATCTTTGTCCGATTGAGAAGGTATGACATTGTAGCCGTAGTCAATACAAGCTAAAGCTACGGGATCATTTTTGCGGAAGGTGATCCGACGAAGAAATCTTTGTGCCTTGGGCGGATGCCATCCTGGGCTGGCACTCGTGAGCAAAGACTTAGTACCGCTTGGTTGGACTGTGGTACAGCGATTTGGACGTTTGATATTGTGGCGATCGCAGTACTCCCAAACAACACGCTGCACAACATCTTTCCAAAAACTCAGGTATTCTTGCTCCTGACGCTTAAACGCGAGTCCTTGAGCAGTTTCAGGTCTTCCTTGTTCCCACCAGCGCAACCAATCAACTCCAAAAGCATCAACAAAGAAATCAAATAACCCTGTGAAAGAAACACCGACAATCGGGTCTAATTCACGGCTGTATTGGTAGCGTGGTTCAATAAATTTGTGATGCAAAAGTGCTGCTACAGAGAGCGCACCAGCGGTAAAAGCTTCCTCCTGTTCTTTGTAGTTATCTGGGTCAATTTGATTCAGGTGAATTTCCGCTAAGTTGCAGTGGAAATTCGAGCCAATAATTTCCATTTTTGTTACCCTAGAGGCTTTTTATCCCCTAGTTCTACGAGTTCCTAATTCCTCGTAGATCCGACTATATTTTCTACTAATGATTGACGATAGCATTAGTAGCCGGAGACTCGTGGAGCCGTTCTTAAGAACGGAGGTAAAACCCAGATTATATTCTTTTTAAAACCCAACAATAAGTGTTTATTTATGGTTTAAAAAGGTTCACTCTCTAGTCTGTACGGTGTCAAAGGTGCTTTAGTTCCTCTGATTACCTCGGTATTCCCAATCGCAGGGTTCACCGAATTTCTCCGGTTTTTAACGTGAGGCAAAACTATCTACCACACGGGTTTAAACCATAGCGAGCCAAACGATGCTCTAACTCACTTTCAGGAATTTGAGGATAATTCTCCTGCAACCAATCTTTGGCTTTTCCCTCAGCGTATGCTTTGAGAAAATCCACTTTTTGTTCATGATTTCTCAAAAGGTCACAGTTAGCTCTAGCTATCGCTTCACCAGCCCATTGAATTGCACCTTCGCCGCTGTAATACTGTTTGCGGACAGCATCAAGACATTCTTGTAATGTGGGCTTTTGGTGAAACACTCTTGTGTGGTTCGCCATTCTTAGAGCATCCCGCTCTGGATCGATGCGCCAGTTGCCATTTTCATCCTGCTGCCATAGATTGTTCTTGGCATCTGCAAACAAATTATCCTCACTGAAACCTTGGCGCATACCAGCTGAGCGCCTAATGTTACCTGCAACAATTGTGACAGCTGCTTCATCAATCAATAAACAGCATTCAACAGAGTTTAACTGTCGTCCTACAGCTTTATTCAGGATCGATGCACAACGCTCGTACAGCCCAGGCAATTTTACTGGATTAGCTACGCCTCCAAAGCCGTTGAGAGCCTCTCCGGCTTTACGTACGTCGCTAATATCAACAATGACTTGAACGTCTCCGCAAAAGCGTTCATCAGTTGAGAGTTCCAAGAGGCTTTGATATGATTTCACCCAACCTTGACGGCTATCGCCAACGTAAATAGTGACGATATTGCCTTCTATTTTGACTTCTGTCTCTTCACGACGCTCATCAACAGGAGTACTACCAATCTCACCCCGCACTTGTACTTGAAGACGATTGCGGATCGGGGGCAACTGGTTAATATATTGTGGTTCTAGAACTGCTCCAGTCCCACACCCCATCATTGCCAAATCCACCATCAACCCGAAAGCGCTCCAGTCTTGCAGGTTGGTAGAGGTGCAATTATATGCTCCAGAAAAGTTTTTTTGCTCTTTTAGCCAGTCCGTACCGCCAACCCACAACCAACGCCCACTGGGTAGAGCTTTTAAGTTTCGCTGCATCCGCTCTAGGATATCAGCCTCATGTGGGAGTAGCTTCCCGAGAGTGATTAAGGCTTGGAGGGTGCGATCGCACACCTGATCCCAAGTCTCCCTCACCCCAGCCTCTTTACGGCGGCTGTAGGTTCTAAAAAACACTGGGTTGGCAGCTGGGGCAGTTTCTGGAAATTTTGCACTCTGACGTTTTCTTTCAAGCTCACGAACCATAATCAAGTCTTGTTGCTCGCTGACATAGATTATGACTATACGGCAAGTGAATGAGAGGGTAAAGGTTGAAAAATTGATGAATTTGCGCTACCTATAGAGCTGCACTCATTGTGGTAAAATTTTATAGCTTTTCTCGTTGAAAGAAAATACAGTTTAATTGATGGAAAAGTATATAATGTGCAACTAGCCAGTAAAAATCTTATTGCATAAAACGGGGGTAGATATGTGTGAATCCCTATCAGGGATTGAAAATGTTGCCCCTTGGCGTTCTCCCCTTGCCCGTGCTTTGCACCGCAATCGTAGCCAGCCCCACTCCCGCTACTTTCAACTGGCAACTGTCCAAACTGACGGACGCCCCGCGAATCGTACTGTTGTTTTTCGGGGGTTTCTAGGGGATACCAATCTGCTGAAAATCATCACAGATACACGCAGTCAAAAATTCGACCAAATACTTTATAAGCCTTGGGCAGAAGCTTGCTGGTATTTTACCGTCACTCGTGAGCAATTTCGCATAGCAGGAGAACTGAGTCTCATTGATGGTAATCATCCTGACTTAGAACTGCAAAAAGCTCGTCAGTCAACGTGGCAAGACCTTTCAGACAATGCTCGTTTACAATTCGCTTGGCCCCATCCTGGAAAACCTAGAGATCATCAACAGGCTTTCTCACCACCTCTTCTTGATCCTGCTAGCCCTCCACCTAATTTTTGCCTGTTATTGTTTGATCCCACTCAGGTGGATCATCTAGAATTGCGCGGCGAGCCCCAAAATCGTTGGTCTTATCTGCGTGGTCACACTTGGTCTACGACTGCGATTAATCCATGAAGAATTTTTGCTTTCGTTAAAGTTGCAAAAATGCAGTAAGTACCTGAGTTTATATTACGGAAATAGTGAAATAAATTGTGTCTGTTATATATTAAATTCACATAATTTTTAGTATAAAAAATTACATTATTATGGTTTTCTACAAATACCATGCCCTGGGTAACGACTACATTGTTATCGATCCCAACAAAATAGATGTTAGTTTATCCCCAGATAATATTCGACTTATCTGTCACCGAAATTTTGGTATTGGCTCAGACGGAATCTTGTATGGACCTATTTTTAGCTCAGAAAAGATGAAACTGAGAATCCTCAATCCTGATCGCAGTGAAGCGGAGAAAAGTGGAAATGGTATCCGTATTTTTTCTAAATACTTACTAGATGCTGGGTATATTACTTCAAAAAGTTTTGAACTAATCACACTCGGAGGTGAAGTTACTATTGAAATCACTGATCCGAGTATTCCATTAATCACTGTTAATATGGGGGCTGTCACTTTCCAGAGTGATTTAATACCTGTTGCCGATTCTTCGCGTGAGGTTATAGAGAATGACCTACTGATAGATGACCTGCCTTTGAAGATGACTTGCCTTTCAATTGGCAATCCGCATTGTATCATTCCTATGCCGAACATATCTAAAGAAATTGCTTCAGCATTAGGTCCACGTATTGAAACGCACCAAATGTTTCCTAATCGTATCAATGTGCAATTTCTTAAAGTTCTTGATCGGCAGAATATTCAAATTGAGATTTGGGAGCGGGGTGCAGGGTACACGTTGGCTTCTGGAAGTAGTAGTTGTGCTGCTGCTAGTGCTGCCTACAGGTTAGGACTGACAAATGAAACGATGAAAGTTCATATGCCCGGAGGCAAGATTGACATCAGCATACAACCAAATGGTGATGTTTATATGACTGGCAGTGTCTCAAACGTTATGCAAGGTCGATTTGCTCCAGAATTTCGACAGCTATTGAAGTAAGAAACAGTCTTAATCTGTGAAAATCAGACAGATTCAGATTCCCGACTTTTTGAAGAAGTCAGGAATCTTGTTGTTCATGAATGAATAAGTTCGTAGTGAGGACTTTAGTCCTCTTTACCGACAAAGCAAGGACTTAAGTCCTTACTACAAATAAGTTTTCTTATGGGGAATTAAGCGAACATCATAGAACTCGCTTGCTCGTTAAATCCCAGAACCATCCAAAAACTCCTCTATTACCTTATTTTCCAAGCGGCAACTTGTATGCTTTTCTGCCAAATATGCCTCATCAGTTAATATATGGGAATTTGGAACGCTAGGTATTTGAAATGCTGGGTTAAGAGAAGAAAATGAAATTTTTTGCTGTGTTTGTTGCAACTGTTGAATTTGTTGTTCAAGTTCCTCAAGCCTGTCTACTAAAGCACGTATCACTTGGGCTTCAGCATCTGGTAAACTTCCGTGTTCTAGTGGGTTGACTCGAACGCCAGCGCGAAAGATAATTCGACCAGGAACGCCAACCACAGTACAGTCGGGTGGCACATCACGCAATACAACTGAGCCAGCACCAATACGGACATTGTTACCAATTTGGATATTGCCCAGCACCTTGGCTCCAGCTCCAACGACAACATTTTCCCCCAAAGTAGGATGGCGCTTACCGCATTCTTTACCTGTACCGCCGAGGGTGACACCTTGATAAATCAGGCTATAGTCTCCGACAATCGCCGTTTCCCCAATCACCACACCCATTCCGTGGTCAATAAAAACACCATGTCCAATGGCTGCACCAGGATGGATTTCAATTCCAGTTAAAAATCGAGCGATGTGGGAAATTAGGCGGGGGATAAAGGGAATACCAATGTTATACAGCCAATGAGCTAATCTGTGTAAGAGTAGAGCTTGCAAACCGGGGTAGCAAAACAATACTTCCAACCAGTTACGAGCAGCTGGATCGCGTTCAAAGATGATGCGGAAGTCAGTAATGAGTGTAGATAGCACGCTTCTATTACCCTAGTTTTGCCAATCTAGTCAAACTCTATATTAGCGTCCTATGTCCATGCATAATTGTTCAAAATCCCAAGCTTTTTTCTTTTGGGTTTTAATCGACAGGATGACAAAAAAGCAGGGGAAGAAGTTTCCTCTTCTTCACCCTGCACCCTCTGTACTCCCTGTACCATGAACAGCTACAGCTTTGTTTGTGCAAATTTCGGAATTGAACTAGCTATTGAATTGGAAAAACACGCCGCCTTTGAGCAATCCCGTGTCGCTCCCATAACTACTAACTGTGAGCGATCGCAAATCTTTAAAAAACGGCTTGCCCAAGACTTCCACAAACTTAAGAATTGGTAGTTGACGCTCTAAAATCTCCTGACTCTTTGTCCAGTCGAGATACACGTAGCCTTGATTGGGTTGAGGAATAGCAGCAATACCGTCTTGGAAATTGCGACTGTTGATTAAGGAGTTATTTTTAGCTGTCAAAGCTTGATCAATTGCCTCAACAGAGGATGCGAAAATCTCGTAATTTCCCAGATCAGCACGCGCCCCTAGAACCTTTGCTTGGATTGCGAATGATTCTCGGTCTTTTGCTTCATTAGATTTATTCACAGCAGCGCTTAACTGTGTCCAAGCGGAGATTTTTTGTTCGTCTACAGTGAAGGAATTCAGCGAAAGCCCTTTTGATGAGGCGAGTTCATCCAAATGGGAAATTCCTGCTGGTGTGCCCTCAGATTTTTCCGCCACAAATATCCAATCAGGAGTTATTTGCTCTCCACGAGGTAACAATCCTATGGCGTATTCTCCTTGCACCCAGTTGAAAATATCCTTTCTCCAGTTGATGCCCCATTGTTTTTGTACATCTGCCAAAGGTGGTAGCAATCTAGAAATAACATCTTCTGGGGAAGCAGATAGGGCGGCTGTCACTTGTTGCCAGAGTTGGGCTAAATCACTGTCAGCCAAACCGTTCAAATTCGATCCCGCAACTGCCAAACTTGCTGCAGCAGGGATGTACTCCAATGCACCCACAGGTTTAGAGAGTTGTGCAGATGGAGGTGAAGTTTTCTCCTTTGCCAGGAAAGCTGTTTCAGCTAGCAATCCTTTGGAGTTGGATACCAAAGAAATAATTTGGTTGTCATAAACTTGAGCCTCGGGTTTTAACCCTTGCCATTTTGCGACTGTGGGGAGATTCAGAAAAGCAACAGCCAATGCTTCTTTGGGCAGTTGTTTCGTGGCTTGTTGGTATTTGCTGGAGCTGGTCAAATTGAGTTCCGCAGCCTGTACGTTATTAATAGCCTCTCGCAGCACTTTTGGATCGTTGGCAAACAAGACAAAGCTGTTACCTACAGCAGCACCAGCAAGAGGATTTTGGTTTTTGACTTTTTCCTTCTCAAGAGGAGTGGCTTCGGTTGGAGGGATTTGATTGTCATATATCAGCTTCACGCCTTTGTACTGTTCAGTTGCTAAGTTAGCCCCAGCCAATGCCCGTTTGGAAAACAACACCTCGACAAATTCGCGGCTTTTCTCCGGTTGAGTGGTTGCAACTGCCATGAGATATCCTGGCTGTTGCCCGTTGTCAGAGTCACGGTCAATGTCTAAGCTGGTGACAGCCAGTGTAATTTCGTTTCCTAGCCAAGGTTTAATATCCTCTTGGTAATCTATACCCGTATTAGCCAGTAAATTTGTTTTTAATTTTGAGAGTTCCCCATCACGCTCAAACGCCTGTAAGCGTTCTGGATTCACTAGCATTGACACCATCACTGGTGCTTGTTTGGACACGAAGATAGCAGCATCTGACTGTTCAGTAGAGGTGCGAGTCACCGGAGTTTTGGTATAAAAGCCGTTACAACCAGTGATACCAATCAACAGCAGCATAATCGTACCCGCTGCTAGAACTCTGAAGAATGAGCGTTGTGTCATAATTGTTACAGATACTACTAAGGGCGCAAACACAAATAATCAACCACCATTAGAAATATCGAAGGCAGTTCTGTTACTAGAAATTAGTTTAGTACTGAAACTTCCGCAGAAACCTATCAAAAATTAGGTTATCTCCTACCTCTATCAAGAGATTGATACACCTACCAACCGTTCACATAAACCTACTCATATCTAGTCATTGCTAGACAAAGCTGGTCAGATGCATTCGTAATGGATCAACCACTACAGGGATAAACGGCAATCCCTCTATTCCCTCCATGAAGTTAGGAATTACTTTTCGCGCAATATTCAGACTTCCGTTGACATCAGCGTTGATTAATCGACCAGCACCAGAACGATACAGACCACGCTTAACCCGCTTTCCAGAAAAGCTAGGCGTGGCTTGTTTATACTTGGGCAACACATCACCATCTAAAGCGCTAGCCTTGCTCGTGTACGCTTCCTCAGTCGTTACCACTTTGATTCCAGCCAAAGCACCTTTGTACTCAAGCATTTGGATGAGTCGAGCGTGAGGTATTGCGGTGAATTGCTGGTTGTTGGATTTACCAATATTAATATTTTGTTTCCAACCATCATTTTTACCAACAATAAGCTGAGTGATACCATTTGTCAGACACCAATCAATCACACGTCTAGATGCTGTATGGAGGTAGTTAGAAACGCGGTTATTGCGTTTGTGAACTAAGTCTAAAGCAAGTCTGGTTGCATTCTTTGATTGAGCGTCGGCTTTTCGTTTATTGAACAATTGGTTGATCGCTTTCAATGGCTTGCCATTCACAATCATTGGTTTCGTACCTGGATTGTTAGATGTAACAGTCATCAAATTGCCTAAACCAAGGTCAACGCCTGCACTGCATCCTGTAGTTTCTTCTGGTAATTCTTTCGAGTAAACAACCTCTATAACGTAACATGTTTTTTGAGGTACAATTCTTACCTGGTCAACGTTTGAAGTTTTCGTTGGTATCTTGATACCACACTGCGAAAGTATTACGAAACCTTTTCTCATTCCTGGTATTGATACGCTTTCATTTGGATAGACTACAACGTTTCTACCATCTGTTTTGTGTTTGTAACCAGGAATTTTTGGTTTCCCTAAAAACTTAGACGGGTCTTGATTCCAAGCTTTCATTGCACCCACAAATCCACTCCATGTTTGACAGGGGATGAACGTTCGTTACAGTTCCAACCCCAAAGAACGAAGATTTCTGCCAACATAAGTAGTATAGGATTTTTATTAAAACTTCATGGCAGGTAAACCTTCCCAACCATCCATCACCCAAATTAGCGTAGAGGAACTAGCGCAACGCTTATCTTCAGAAGACTCACTTCAGCTAGTAGACGTGCGCGAACCACAAGAAGTGAGCATCGCCCACATTGACGGCTTTGTCAATCTTCCCCTGAGTCAGTTTCCTGATTGGGCAGATCAAGTCAACACCCGATTAAATCCTGAGGCTGAAACGCTTGTGCTGTGCCATCATGGCATTCGTTCTGCCCAGATGTGTCAGTGGTTAATCGTTCAAGGGTTTACAAATGTGAAAAACATTGCGGGCGGAATTGATGCCTACTCAACGTTGGTTGATCCTTCAATTCCCCAGTATTAGCTCCTGTTTTGCACTTCTTCGACATGATGTCAGAGACTAACGATTCCAAATTGCCTTTGCTATCCTTAGGAACACAAATTCATTAATTTCCAATTTTTGGGTAGGGGTACGGCAGTGCCGTGCCCCTACAGAGATTCTGAATTTTGCTTTTTTATTTAATGCACATCCCTTAGCACAAGCTAGGATAGCTTTAAGTATTAATAGCTATCAGGAAATTAGTAACTTGAAATACAGCGATTTCAAGAAGCTTATGGAAGTATGCATAAGTAGGGGGCTATTTTACTTAAAATGCAAAAGCATTTCCAGCAGAGTTATGCTGTAGTTAAGGAAACTTTTTTCTGGGGCAGTACTGAATCTTTACTGTTAACTTACTTCTTTCTACTTATTCCTGTAGAAGCCAACAGTTTGCTATCTTGACTTTACTATTATTAATCTTTTTTGGAGTTGTCTCCATAAATTTTTTCATACTTTACTTAAAACTCGGCTTCAGTGCAAAATAGCTTATGCAAGTCCACCTAACAAATCGTCAACAGCATATACTTTCCGCAACGATACGTCATTATATAGCCACAGCAGAACCTGTTGGTTCTAAAACTCTTGTTGATGAGTACAAGCTTGGTGTGAGTTCAGCAACAATCCGCAATGTCATGGGCGTGTTGGAAAAAGCTGGGTTACTGTACCAACCTCACACTTCTGCTGGACGCGTACCTTCTGACTCTGGCTACCGGATTTATGTTGACCAGCTCATTACACCTTCTGAAACTTTAGCACGAGAGGTAGAACTGTCACTGCAAAAGCGGCTCAAGTGGGAAGATTGGAGTTTGGAAGCTCTACTGCAAGGAGCCGCCCATATCCTAGCAACCCTAAGTGGTTGCATTACCTTGATTACCATGCCGCAAACCGCGACAGCAGTGTTGAGACATTTACAACTGGTGCAAATAGAAACAGGACGGGTGATGCTGATTGTGGTGACGGATGGATATGAGACACATTCAGCATTGATGGATTTACCGCAAGCGTCGGAGGATACACAACCAGATGCAGAAGTCATCGACCGCGAGTTACAGATCGTCTCTAACTTTTTGAATAGCCACCTGCGCGGACGAAGCATAACTGAATTAGCCAGCCTGAAATGGAGCCAATTAGACCGGGAGTTTCAAATATATGGCGAATTCTTGAAAAAATCAATCGCAGAGTTCGCCCATCGCACTCTCGCTCCATCTGCGACACAAATTATGGTTCGCGGTGTTGCTGAGGTTTTGCGCCAGCCAGAGTTTTCGGAATTACAGCAAGTGCAAATGCTCATCCACCTGTTGGAAGAAGAACAAGACCAACTGTGGCGATTAATATTTGAAGAGCAGCCGGAGACTGAGGAAGTGGGCAAACCACGAGTTACTGTTCGTATTGGCTCAGAAAACCCTTTAGAACCTATACGCACTTGCTCGTTGATTTCTTCCACTTACCGCCGGGGTTCCGTAGCAGTAGGTAGCGTGGGAGTATTGGGACCAACGCGCCTAGATTATGAAGGTGCGATCGCAGTGGTGACTGCTGCTGCTGATTATTTATCAGAAGCTTTCAGTTATTTCAATCCCTAGTAGGGATTTGTGAATTTGGGTGCTCTCAAACCGATAAAAAGCATATAAACAGCGCGACTTGTGGCAGTACAATCGGTGGATTGGTTAGAACTAGCTTAAATCATGGTCAGAAAAATTGCCTTTGGGGCGCTGTGGCTAGGATTTATTACCTATGCCTTTTTCTTTGCGCCTCCAAATCAGCCCGACACATTCGAGTTGATTAAAAATCTTTCCACGGGTCATTGGCAAGGGATTAACCCCTTAGTCGTGGCACTCTTCAACATTATGGGCTTCTGGCCTATGATTTACAGCTGCCTCATATTTATTGATGGTAGAGGGCAAAAAATTCCTGCTTGGCTGTTTGCTTCAGCTTCTTTTGGCGTTGGGGCGTTTACCCTACTGCCTTACTTAGCCTTGCGGGAACCAAATCCAAAGTTCCCTGGTAGAAAGAATGCTTTTTTAGCGATACTAGATTCTCGCCTCACAGGTGTTGCCCTGGCTGTCGGAACGGCTATCCTAGTCGCCTATGGTATAGGGCAAGGAGATTGGGGAGATTTTGTTCACCAGTGGCAAACAAGTCGCTTTATTCATGTGATGAGCTTAGATTTTTGCCTGCTTTGCCTATTGTTTCCAGCTTTGTTAGGAGATGATATGGCGCGGCGGGATATGAATAATCCTCAGTTGTTCTGGTTGATCTCATTAATACCGCTATTTGGTCCCTTGATGTATTTATGTATGCGTCCACCTTTACAAGAAGCGGGTGAACAGATGATATCAAATCAGCAACAACCAGCGGGAAATTAAGATTATGAATAGAAAAATTGCTCTTTGGTTATTGTGGGTTGGATTTATAGCGTATCTATTATTTTTGGCTCCTCCACTCCACTTAGAGGAAACTCTCACGTTGCTCAAAAATATCTTCACTCTAAATTGGGCGGCTGTAAATCCAGTGATCCTCTCTTTATTCTCCCTTGTTGGCATCTGGCTGCTGATTTACAGTGGTGTTTTGTTCTTTGATGGCAGAATGCAGTGGATACCTTTCTATCCCTTTGCAATAGCGTCCGTTGCTTCAGGTACGCTTGGTCTTATACCTTATTTGGCTTTGAGGGAACCAAATCAACAATTTTCGGGACGAAAGGATGCTTTTTTGCAGCTGTTGGATTCTCGGTTTTTTGGTATTGCCCTCAGTTTAAGCACCCTTGGTTTGCTGATTTATGCTTTTCTGGGAGATTGGGTAGGGTTTTGGCAGCAGTTTCAAGGCGATCGCTTTATTAATGGCATGAGTTTGGCATTTTGCTTGTTTTGCTTACTCTTCCCAACTGTCCTTGGTGATGATATGGCGCGACGGCGTTGGAATAATCCTCAGGTGTATTGGGTAACAGCACTTGTCCCACTCTTCGGTCCACTTGTGTATCTTTGCCTGCGTCCACCGATATCAGATAATCTTGCTCAATAAACACCAACATCTTTTAGCAGTAGTAGGGTGCGTTAGTGAGACTTTAGAACTTTCTGGCAGGAAAAGTACCTGAAACCCTTGCTTAAGAAGGAAAATACATCGATAAGCCTCAGTCTCATTCACTCATTTCACTATCCGCACTTCCTCTAGCTGCTTCTACTTCATGAAAGTGCTTGATCGACCATTGGCAGAGACATCTAAGCGGCTCAACCAGCGTTTCTCCCAAAGGTGTTAAGGAATACTCCACTATCGGCGGCACAGCAGGATAGACATTGCGCTGCACAAGACCATTTCGTTCCAAATCCCGCAGTGTACGCGTTAGCATCCTCTGCGAAACGTCTCCGATCTCTCTTTGAAGCTCACCATAGCGTTTTGTACCGTGAGATAGCACATAGATTACTACTGTCACCCATTTGTCAGCTACTAAGTCGAGCGTTTGTCGTAAGTATGGATGCGAATTGAGAAGGCTGGGGTATTGATCCACTTTCAATCAATATGAACGTTACGTACAAGCGTGTGCCTACTTGCGGAACAGTTGGCTTCATTCAATAATTAAGCCTTGAACCGCTTAAGGAACTGTCAATGACTAACATAACAGGTAACAGCGACGCATTTTACGACCCGCTTACACCTGATAATGCCGCCGTATTGCTGATTGACCATCAGGCTGGACTTTTTCTAGGTGTTCATAGTATCGATCAGCAGATTCTGAAGAATAATGTCATTGGTTTGGCAAAAACAGCAAAAGTGTTCAATTTGCCGACGGTGTTATTCACTAGTTCTTCCAAAGGTCCTAATGGTCCTACCATTCCAGAGTTAATTGAACTATTTCCCGATCATGAAATTTTTGATCGCTCACCGATCAACCTTTGGAATGACCCTAAATCTCGTGCTGCTGTAGAAGCAACCAAACGCAAAAAGCTGATTATGGCTGCTATCACAACTGATGTTTGTCTGGCGTTTCCGGCACTGTCAGCACTCAAAGCAGGATATGATGTTTACGCTGTCGTTGATGCGTCTGGTACCTGGAGTCCACAAGCAGAGATGGCGACTATACTAAGGCTCACCCAAGCTGGTGCAATTATGACAAACTGGGTTGCTGTTGCGGCTGAACTGAAGCACGACGAAGATCGCCCCACGACACCTGCAATGAACAAAGCATATGGCGAACATATGGGGCTCTACGACTTCCTAGGCGATATTGCTGCGGTTAAATAAGTTATTCCCCATCAGATCCCCGACTTCGCCAAAGTTGTCGGGAATCTTGTTTTTTCACAAATCCTCAACGGACTGCTACTGAAGCTGCATTAATCGTTGACCGCTTCATCATATAAATCTCTGGCAGTTGCCACCAAGCAACATGAGGATACTCGTGATGTTCTTCATGATAACCAAAGTGATAGCAACTGATAAATGACCACCAAACGGGACGTGAAAGAGTTTGCGCACGGTGAGGTTGACTATAACCGCCTTCTGGTTCTCGATGAGGCAGGAAGCTGCCAAAGTAAAATAATTGTAATGAGCTCAAAAGCGAGGGGATAACCCAAAAGTAATTAAGATTTTCCTCGGGTATATGGAGTGTACGATGAACAACGTTATAAATAATCATTGATATGATGATTTGTCCCCAACTCCAGTAACCCTTCATAAAATGAAAATACCAAGAGAAGAAATTTTTATGTTTACCGTCGTGGAAATCCGGGTCTTTTTCACTAGCAGGATGGTGGTGATGCATCCAGTGCTTTTTCAATAATTTTCCATAAGATAGAAAACCATAAAGAACAAGACACACTGAACCAATAAAATGATTTATTTTGCTATTGCCAGGAAATACTACTCCATGCATAGCATCATGAGCTGTGATAAATAATCCCGTATATAGGAATGTTTGCCAAAGTATAATAGGCAATAACATCAAAAAGTTAAAGTTGGAGATGTCAAGGGAAAGTAAGAGAGAAAGGCTGATTGCCCATACAGTAATAATGACAGTAGCGATTAAAATTCCCCAATTCTCAGATTTACTTTTCCCCACTGGACTAAGTTTTATTTGATCAGTGGGTGGTTTTTCTAATTGTTCGATCACGGTTCTACTCTGTCTTAGGTGAAAAATTCACAAAAATAAGGGCATGACAAGATATACCAACCACCTAACAGAGGAACTCCATTACTGGTTAGTCCTGTGTCTTAGGCAACACTAGCCTGAGATTATGTAGAAATATTAATTTACTTTAATAATTACATACATAACTGCCATACCGAAAACTTTTTTCGTGTGGAGGTTGGTATAGGCATGATGCAGCCAAAATTCTTGAGAACTATTTAGAACCCAGAACGTGAAATACAGAATGGGTTGGCTGTTGTGGATACTCCATCCTGCATTATCTGTACTGTCGGCTTAACTTGCGGAACTAATTTCTCACTGCTGAGTTCTGGGTTCTTTCAAGACTAGTGAGTGAGATTGAGGACGTCGCGCACAACGCTGAAGCCGTTGAGATCCCAAAGTAGGTAAGCAATAAAACCAATCATCGCTAAACGACCTTGCCAAAGTTCGGACTGTGGAGTGAATCCAGGCTTAACTGCATTGCGATCGCTGCCGTTATATGCTTTTTCAGTTGCATCAGTAGGAAAAGATCCCTTAGTCATTGTTAATTTTCCTTAAGTATTTCCATTACACTTCTTATAATAGTCACCTACCTAGTGAACGCTATCTGTCTGTAGTGCCAAAACTTCAGCTAGCCTAAAGGATGAGTTTTTGAGAAAATTCTGTAAATTTTTGTATCGCATGGGTGAATGAGTGTTTGGTGAGCCGATTGAGTAGTAGTCAGCTATACCAAGAGAATTTATAAATTGAAAATCTAACGTTAGTCAGAAGGTTTCCTAGATTTTGTTGCTCAAACTAATAGACAGGAAATAAAGTTTTTTAACTGAAAATATGGCTCCTACAGTACTCATTACAGGTGCTTCTCAAGGCATTGGGAAAGCAACAGCTCTTTTATTTGCCCGCAAAGGATACGACCTAGTACTAACTGCTCGTCACCTTGACCGCTTGGAAAGTGTAGCGCAGGAGGTGCAAAGCCTTGGTTGTCCAGCGCCATTAACAGTTCCTTGTGATGTCACAGATCCGTCGCAGGTGGACACACTAGTGGAAAAGGCGTTGGATCATTATGGCTATATCGATGTACTGATTAACAATGCAGGCGTTTTCGCAGAGGGACCAGTGGACGGGTTTTCACTCAGCGATTGGCATCAAGTGATAGACCTGAACTTATGGGGATATATCCACACAATTCATGCCCTTTTGCCTCATTTCCTCCAGCGCAAATCTGGAACGATTGTGAATCTAAGTTCCATCGGTGGCAAAGTACCTACCCCATATGTAGTGGTTTATTGCACGAGTAAGTTTGCTGTTACAGGGTTGACGGAATCACTGCACGCGGAATTAAAGCCCAAAGGTATTCATGTTTGTGGCATTTACCCAAATTTAATCAAGAGTAGTTTAATGGAACGGGCAGTTTTTCGCGGCAGCGATGAGGAGGATGCTCAAATCCGTCGTGATCAGCTCGAGAATGTGCTGAAAGTTCCGATGGTGGAAAAGCCTGAGGATGTGGCAAATGCGATCTGGGATGCAGTTAAGAATCAGAAGTCTGAAATAATGGTTGGTTCGGCAAATGTTTCGCAGGGCTTTTATCGATTGTTTCCTGGTGCCCTTCAGTGGGTTTCTCGGCAAGGCTTGAAAAATAAAGATAATTGACACTCCCCTGCCGTCATGCGAGGGGATTCTACACTCGTCCTAGTTACTTGCTCAAGCAGGTTTTCACCCTTCGGGTATGCCTTTCCTTCGGAACGCTGCGCGAACGGCACGCCTGACGGCGTTAGCGAAGCTCCTCCCTTAGGAGGCACGCCAGTTCCCTACGGAGGGAGACCCTCCTATGTCCTTCGGACACGCTACGCGAACAGGACTGGTCTCACCAACTAGAACAGAGGTCGCTAGTCCTGTAGCGTTACTTCGGGATTGCCCACCCCTACGGCAGTCGCTACAACGGAGGGAACCTCGGCAACGCGCTGCCTCAGCTTTTGCAAGATTGAGAATATTTATTGCTGCGTTCACGTCTCTTTGCATCTCACACCCACAAGCACACTTATGGGTACGAGTTGAAAGAGATTTTCTCACAACTGCACCGCAATCCGAACATTTCTGAGATGTCATTTTAGGATTGACGGCAACAACTGTGGTTCCAAATTTAACAGCAAAATATTCGCTCCCAACGACGGAAAGTTGACCAAGCTACATCATTGATGGACTTAGCAAGACAATGATTTTTCACCATGTTCTTAATACTTAAATCTAGCCTGCGGCACGCCGCTGAGTCCCAAGGGGACACGCTGCGCGAACGCGTCTACATAGGCGACTAAAGCGTTAGCTTTGCACACCGCACGTCCTAGTCTCTTAGAATGCTCATTACGTTGCCTATTTACTTTTAAGTGCTTCCGAGCATATCTCTGTCTTGCTTTGCGTCGTTGATTCTTCCCTTTTTCTTTCTTGTAAATTTGTCGTTGAGCGTGTTTAATAGCTTTTTCAGCTTTTCTTAATAACCTTGGGTTTTCTTCATGATGTCCGTTGGAATCAGAGTAGAAAAACTCAAGCCCGACATCAAGACCGATTTCACCATTACCTGTTGTCTGTTCAGGTTTTATTTCAATATCAACTGCAAATTGACAATAGTAACCATCGGCTTTTTTGACTAATCGTACACGTTTAATAGACTTAACCGGATAGGCGTGAATATCCCACTTCCCTAATAGTTTAACTTCACCAATACCTTTTTTATCAGTAAAGGTGATGTGTCTTTTTACTGGGTTTAAAGCCCATCCTGAAGTCTTGTACTCAACCGAACGGTTATCTTTCTGAAAGCGAGGAAAGCCAATATTCCCAGGTTTCTTAGACTTGCAGTTAGCGTAAAATCTATCAATAGCTGACCATGCTCTCTCAGTCGCAGCCGTGCCTTGCCATTGAGTTTAGCTCTTCTACAAACTTAAACTCTTTTCGCAGTGCTGTTGAGTAGTTATTTAAGGCTATCGTGTTAATTTTTGCTTCTCGTGGTGTATCCATCCAATATCTAATCGCTTTGTTACGGATGAACTGAGTAGTCCTAATAGCCTCATCAATTGCTTGATATTGATATTGCTTACCCTTAACTTTGTACTCCAGTACCAGCACTGCGTTATCACCTCCTTATAAAAGCTGCGGATAGAAGCCATTAACCTAACTTGACTCGCACTCCCGTTTTGTTACATGGTGGCGGTAGCGAAACATAGCTTCTAGTTGAACTTGCACAAGCCAACCACTGACAAATTCCACAGGTTCTCCACCGGGTATAGAAAAGGAAATCTCATCAGTCAACCTGGTTTTGCCATTTTCTGGTTGAAATAGATGTCGATGTACCCAAGAATCAAAAGGTCCGGAAATTTGCTCGTCGGTAAATAGGCGATATTCTTCATATTCTGTGTGACGTGCCAACCAACGCAAGGGCAATGGTCCCAAGAAAAGGCGAAACTCAGTGATAGCACCCTTGCCGAGTCCCCCTTCGCGGCGGAGGACTTGAACTGGTTGCCAAGGTGGAGTCAGAAGTTGCAAAACATCTGGTCTTTCGTGGAATTTCCAAACGACTTCCACTGGTGCATTAATCACTGAGGAATATTTAAAC
This sequence comes from Kalymmatonema gypsitolerans NIES-4073, assembly GCF_002368435.1. Classification (GTDB taxonomy): domain Bacteria; phylum Cyanobacteriota; class Cyanobacteriia; order Cyanobacteriales; family Nostocaceae; genus Kalymmatonema; species Kalymmatonema gypsitolerans. Next base: position 7,477,880 of record NZ_AP018268.1, on the reverse strand, counting down.
AGCAGCATCTCAACGATTTTCGATTTTGCAAGTGGTAATTGGTAGTTAATGGTTGTTAGTTGTTAGTTGTTAGTTAAATTTTTTAATCACCACTAACTACTAACCACTAACTATTCTCTATGACCTATTACCAAAAAATCTTAAATTTAAAATCAGTAGAAAAGTTTATTCATCGTATTCAGTATCTATCTCTACATCAAGTGTATCTTCATCAACCCGCACGTAGAGAAGATTAGGGCGGCAGCAAACTTGACAATCTTCTACGTAAGATTGCTGTCCACCTGCACTTAAATCAACAAAGGTGGTATTTGGTTCGCCGCAATAGGCGCAGTAATATTCAGCGGTTGTTTGCATATACAGTCATTATCGTAATATTATCGAATTATAAAGACGCAGAGAACACAGACGAAGAATCTAATTTTGCGTTCCTCTGCGTTTCAAAAATTAACTTTTCGGCTATGAGTTTAACAGTTACTAGTTATCGGTTTTATCGTTGGGGGAAACACCACACCAAGAGCGTGGAAAGCGTTGGTTGCGGGTTTAAATCCCCCAAAGCGCCCGCAGGCGTCACTGCGGCTGGTACTGTTCACTGTTCACTGATTTAATGGTTGTAACTCTTTTTGGGTCGAGTCGAAATGACTGGTGGCATCAGCCAAGTGCTTTAGTAGTGTAGACTGCGGTAAGGGTCCTTGCAAGTGATTCCAGGGTAAGACTTGTTCTGTTGACCAATTCGCGTGAACGTAGAAGTCTAAGTCAGGGATTTGTCCTTTGAGTTGTTTGAAAGCACGTTTGTAGCTACCTAACGAATCACCAAAGCCGCGGGTGAGTTCCAAAAGCTGGGAGAGTCGGCGATCGCCCCTCGATAACAAAGCTTGAATGATTGACCAATTGTAACTTTCTGGACGAAACTCTATCCCTTGAGGCTTGAGTTTTTTCTGTAAAAACTGCAACCTCTTTTCTGCTTGAGAATTCACGCCAAACCACTGAAACGGTGTATGTGCCTTGGGAACAAAGGTGCTGCATCCTAGTGTTAACCGCAGTCCAGAAGCAGCTTTTTTGACTTCGCGCATCATCGCTACGGTTGCATCCACATCCTCTGGTTCTTCACCAGGAATTCCTACCATTCCGTAGAGTTTCAAACTAGATAATCCGCCAGCCTTAGCATTTACTGCAGCTTGGATGATTTCGTCGTTGTGCAACTTTTTGTTAATGATTTGTCGTAATTTTTCCGAACCACTTTCTACGGCAATGGTAAGCGATTTCGTGTCTCGTTTTGCCAAAGTTTGCGCCAACTGCACCGTAACGGTGTTCGTTCGCACCGAGGCGATACTCAGACGTACATCATCGTACTTTGGCTGACTGATGTAATTCAGCAAAGCTTCAAACTCTGGATGCTGGGTCACTGAAGCCCCCAATAATCCTAAGCGATTTGTGACTGATAACCCTTTTTCAATCGCTGGAATCAGCGAATCTTCAAAACTAGCAGTTCTAAAAGGCAGTGTGAGATAACTAGCCAAACAGAAGCGGCACATTTCTGGGCAACTTCTCACCACTTCCACCATATAAATATTTTCCCATGCCGCTTTTTCCGTCACCACTGTTGATGCGGAGAGGACATTTCCCCGGTAAGTTTGCTTTTGCACCACAGCGGGAATGTCTGGTGAAATGGGTTGAATTGATTTTACAGCCCCATCTGATGCGAGATATTCCACCTCATACAAACTGGGGACATAAATACCAGGAACTTGTGCTAGTGCTTTGAGTTGGGTTTGTCTATCAGCGTTTCTAACTTGTTTGTAAGCTTCGATAAAATTCCCCAGCAAAATTTCCCCATCTCCCAGCAAAATCACATCAAAGAAATCTGCGAAAGGTTCGGGGTTGGCTGTGAGTACGGGACCGCCACCAAAAACTATGGGATGATTATCATCTCTGGCATTTGTTCTAATGGGAATTTCCAAAGATTCCAGCAGATTCAAAATATTGACATAATCCAATTCCCACGAAATGGAAAAGCCGAGTAATTCAGGCTTTCTTGGAAGTTGTTCGTGAGTGTCGGTAAACAGACGGCTTACCTGCACATCAGAACGCATTGCCAAAGTTGCCCACACCACCTGATAGCCAAGGCTAGTAATACCCACGGTGTACTCGTTAGGAAAGGCAAAGATGGTGGGGATAGCGTCGGTGTCAGGGATAGCAGGTGTAAATAAAAGGCGTTCAGCAGCAAATACAGAGGATGTCACAGGTGTTTGTTAATTGCAGGTTTATCTATATTTAATTTTAAGCCATAGAATTATGAGATTAAAAACCAAGGTGACGCCGTTAGCAAGAATAATCGGCAAAGCGTTTAGACTTATTCCATAAATTAACCATAATAATATACCTGAATTGAAGAAAATCAGCATAACGAAAGAAACATCTTTTGCTGATTTTGTTTGCCATGTTTTCAACATTTGTGGCAAGAATGAGAATGTGGTTAATGTAGCAGCGACTAATCCTAGAATTGTAATAAAATCCATTGGATGCAACCCTTTTAAGAACTTATTTGACTTATTTAATCGCTGATTAAATTTTCTGCACGCAACAATTCATCCAGACAATCAATCAAGTTATTAGCTTTGTCAAGAATGCCTTGGTCACTAAATGGATATGCAATACAGAAAATAAGGCTGTTTAAATTTTGCTCCATATGCATAGGTAACTTTTGACAGAGCTGCTTGGCAAATTGTATCAAGCGTTTTTCTCCAGGTGATGGTAGATAGTTGATAGCAAAAATAATATCAAAGTAACTTGCTATGAATGCAGCTATTCGATGGTTGATACTTACAAAATCATGACGAAGAATTGCCAATTCTATCTGATGCAAGTAGGAAGAAATATTATTTCTTAAAATCGGATAATTTTTGGCAATGATAGCTTTTCTTAAAGCTTCGGGATAGGGGACATTAGCTTTCTCCTGCAACTGTTTAAACCAATCGTTTCGGTCATATAAGGGTGTTGAATGCAAAACGTTCCACCAAAAGCAAGTGGAATAGCCAACTGAGGCTTGGTGCTTCACAAGGACAGAATCTAGCTGCGCCTCAATCCAATCAGGTGAACGGTACATGATATCAATACCACGTCCAGAATTAGTCTCTATCCATTCATCTCCTGGTTCCCAAAATTGATTATTTATTTCGCTACGAGTTGCGAATTTTCTGCTGATTTCAGAACGAATATCTACTGAAATTTCTTCTTGAATGTAGACGTAAAAACCCAAATCGGATAATTCATCGGAAACATTAGCTGATTGAGAACCACCTAAAGCAACAGCTACAACTTGAGGCAGTTTACTAAATTCTGAGGCTATACTTTCAGCTAAAGAATTATCTACACACATATAATTTATACTTTCAAATGCGATGCATCCATTTGAATATGCTAGCAGTGAATTATTTATTCTCTCTCTTCCTCAATTTTTTTATGCACTCCAACTTGAATAAGAGGATTCTTTGCAAACGCAAACTCTTCCACAGGCTGACCAGCTAGCAAGTGTTCCTGAATAATACGCTCACATACAAGAGGCGTGACGCTGTGATACCATATGCCTTCTGGGTAAACGATCGCAAGCGGTCCGCCTTTGCAAAACATCAAACATTCCGCTTGTGTACGGTAAAAGTACCGTCCGTTTTTTTCCAGTTCTTTGAGTCTCTTACCCAAATATTTCCAAGTTTTCTCGCCATCTGCACTTGCACAACAAGTGTCACCTGTCGTTCTCATACCTGTACAAAGCAGAATATGACGTTCATATCCTCCTTGTCCATCGGTTGAAATCCGACGCGATTTTGCTTTGCGCTTCAGTTGTTTTGAGTCCATAATCGCGTTCTTATGGTATGGCTGGGTTTTGTTCCTCAACCAGCGCTTACGCAATTTTAGAATTACAGCCGTTTTGATTTAAATAGACCACATTGTAATGAAAGTTTATGCACTTTCATTACAGGGATTGAAATTTTAGATATGTAGTTCATTAGACTTCTTGCATTCATTCCAAAAAAAGAATAATGAACCACAGATGGACACAGATGGACACAGATGGAATCAAAGAGATGCAATCTTGTCTATTGACTTGAAAAGTGCTGTCATTCAGCACCATTCAAACATAGGGTGCGTTACCTTCCACTAACGCACCCTTATAGTTTTATGTAAAATATATCACAACACCTTACATTGCCCGTGATGCCGCAACAGATGATCGCACAGTACCAGCGCCACCATCGCCTCAACCATTGGCACAGCACGAGGTAACACGCAAGGATCATGGCGTCCTTTGCCTGCTAATGTCGTCTCTTCACCCTCATTATTGACTGTTTTCTGCTCTTTTCTAATGGTTGCCGTTGGTTTAAATGCTACACGCAAGATGATATTTTCACCGTTGGAAATACCGCCTTGAATTCCACCAGAACGGTTGGTTACAGTGCGAATTTCACCATTGTCATCAATATAAAATTCGTCGTTATGCTCAAAACCTGTGAGTAACGTCCCCGCAAAACCTGAACCAATTTCAAAGCCTTTGCTAGCTGGGAGGGACATCACGCCTTTAGCAATATCTGCTTCCAACTTATCAAAAACTGGCTCACCCAACCCTTTCGGCACATTTCGCGCTACGCATTCCACCACGCCGCCAACGGAATTACCTTGTCTACCAGTTTGTTCAATTAATTCAATCATCCGTTCTGCACATTCAGCATCGGGACAGCGGGCGATGTTGCTTTCAACTTGCTCTAAAGTAACAGTGTTGGAGTCAATATCGGCTTCTAAATCTTTGATGCGCTTAACGTAACCGATAACTTCGACATTGGCGACTTGACGGAGAATTTTTTTGGCGATCGCCCCCGCAGCAACTCGTCCAATTGTCTCCCGCGCCGACGATCTACCGCCACCTTGCCAATTACGAATACCATATTTAGCATCATAAGTCGCATCCGCATGGGAAGGGCGATACTTGACCGCCATTTCATCATAATCCTGAGAGCGCGTGTCTTTGTTCCGTACCAAGATTGAAATTGGAGTTCCCAGCGTTTTCCCCTCAAACACCCCAGACAGAATTTCGCAGGTGTCCGTTTCCTTTCGAGGCGTTGTAATCTTACTTTGTCCGGGACGCCTTCTGTCTAGTTCTACTTGAATTTCTTCTGCGGAGATTTCCAGTTGTGGAGGACAACCATCAATCACGACTCCCACACCGCCACCGTGGGACTCGCCAAAAGTTGTGATGCGAAACAGATGCCCAAAAGTATTGCCCATGATGTTGAGGAAGTATCGCCAAGCGCCTGTGGTTTACTTAAGTGTATTTTCTCACTACAAAGCAATAAACGCCATGATTGTCATTTAGTCATTTCTTTGACTTTTTTTGCTTATTACACATATCTTGTGACACATATCTTGAAAATAGAGAAAAACATTTGTCTTAAAAGTTTACTTTCCAAATAGATTGTCAGCGCCACTTCATCGGCATCTCTTGCAAAAGTTAAATTTTTTGAATATCAAACCACAGATAAACACAGATATAGGGGTTTGCAAGCCTTGTAAGGTACACCAAAGAAATAATGAACCACAGATGGACGAGGCAGTGCGTTGCGGAGCCAGCACGCTCAGACGGAGAAGCCAGTGCAGGTGACTGGCGTTGGGGTTCCCCCCGTTGTTCGCGCAGCGTCTCCGTTCGCGCAGCGTGCCCGAAGGGCTTAGGAGATAGCAACTGCCGTACAGATGGACACAGATAAATGGGCTAAAGGGTTCAGAGTCAACAGCCTAGTACCCCTCTCCGCAAGTTCGGAGAGGGGCAGGGGTGAGGTTGTCAAAAATCTGTTATTCAAACCAAAAAGCGCCCCCCATAAGGGAGACGCTTTTTTATTTAGCTAAACTTTGTTATTAGCCGTTGATAGCAGGAGCAGACAGAGCTACAGGAGCAACTTCTAAAGCTGCCAAGTCTAGAGGGAAGTTGTGAGCGTTACGCTCGTGCATTACTTCCATACCCAGGTTAGCGCGGTTGAGGATGTCCGCCCAGGTTCCAATCACACGACCTTGTGAGTCAATCACGCTTGAGTTGAAGTTGAAACCGTTGAGGTTGAACGCCATGGTGCTTACGCCCAGTGCGGTGAACCAGATTCCAATTACAGGCCATGCAGCTAGGAAGAAGTGCAAGCTGCGGCTGTTGTTGAATGAAGCGTATTGGAAGATCAAGCGACCGAAGTAGCCGTGTGCTGCAACGATGTTGTAGGTTTCTTCTTCTTGACCGAATTTGTAACCGTAGTTTTGAGATTCGGTTTCGGTTGTTTCACGAACCAAGGAAGAGGTTACCAAAGAACCGTGCATTGCGCTGAACAAGCTACCACCGAATACACCAGCTACACCGAGTTGGTGGAAGGGGTGCATTAGGATGTTGTGCTCTGCTTGGAACACCAACATGAAGTTGAATGTACCAGAGATACCCAAGGGCATACCATCAGAGAAGGAACCTTGTCCGATGGGGTAAATCAAGAATACTGCGGTTGCTGCTGCTACAGGTGCAGAGAATGCTACGCAGATCCAAGGACGCATACCCAAGCGGTAGGACAATTCCCACTCACGACCCAAGTAGCAGAATACGCCAATCAGGAAGTGGAATACTACCAACTGGTATGGACCACCGTTGTACAACCACTCATCTAAGGAAGCTGCTTCCCAGATGGGGTAGAAGTGCAAACCAATAGCGTTGGAAGAAGGAACAACTGCACCAGAGATGATGTTGTTACCATACATTAATGAACCTGCAACTGGCTCACGGATACCATCGATGTCAACTGGAGGTGCAGCGATGAATGCGATGATGAAGCAGGTGGTTGCTGCAAGCAGGGTGGGGATCATGAGGACGCCGAACCAACCGATGTATAGGCGGTTTTCGGTGCTGGTGATCCACTCGCAGAACCGACCCCATACGTTGGCGCTTTCGCGACGCTGTAAGGTTGTGGTCATGGTTTTATAAGTGCGTTACTTACGTAATGTGTATGTATTTGATAGCGAGGTAGGTTTCTTTACCTCTCTGTAAATATCTTAATATCTGTGTTTAATTTTGTAAAGCCTTTTCAGAAAAATTTATTTCTCTTAGTCGGTAGTAAGGCGTAGGTGTAGGTGAACAGAGGGGCGGCTGCCTTATGCCGCAAGAGTTTGGGCTTGTTCGGGGCTTGGTTAATCTAATGGCAGGACTGACAGTGCTTGTTTAATATTAAGAGCCAGATACTTATCTATGGGTACATACATCCAAAACAGCGATCGCTGCGAATTGTAGCTGTTTTTCTGAAACCCCAAGGCTGAAGCGAGTAGTTCATTAGCTGGATCTATGGCAATTGTATACATATCGCAAAGATTGGGAAAGTCAGCTTGCATCTGGATTAATGTCTTTTTTGAATCCTCTAAGAATTGACAAATGTTAACTCGCTGTTGATAGGGGGTATCTATCTGCCAAACTCGATTATATATAGATGTACAATTGAGGTCACCTGGGAGAGCGATTTTGAAAGGGTCAGTTTCTGTGGTGGAGCTAAGAAGGTAAAGGCTTTTGTTCGGGGGAAGAAAGAAATTCTTTTCAGATTCCGTGGCTGTGGGATGGAAGGCGTAAAAGCCAACTATATGTTGATTGTCACAGCGACGTAGCACTCGCATACCATTGGGATATTGCTCTGCCCAGCGCCGCAGTATTCTTGCAATTCTATAAGGTGCAGCAGCCGTCCTTTTATTCAAGACAAAAGCACGAGCCAGAAAATTGGCAACGGGAATGGTGTCAATTCGCTGATCAAAGTCATCTGGTACAAGCTGTATAGCTTCTTTAGCATCAGCAGATTCGTCAGGATTTGGTAATGAAGAGCGAATGCGAATGCATGTCGTGTTGCCATCAAAGTCTTTTTCAATCAATCCTAAAGCGACGAGTTGATCAATCATCAAACCCGCCGCGCGATCGCTCCCCCGCCCATTATTTCTCTGACCATAGAAAATTTCATAAGCTTCCCGATGCGAGCAAGGAACAAACCCTTCTGGTAACTGTAGTTGAGTTAAAGGCGCTACACGCTTGCCTAATTCTTGCTGCTGTTTGAGTAATAAGTAAGCCCACAATCTCACGAAATATTCTGCCCGACGGCGTGTGACACCAACCCGTCCTTTGAGCAAAGCGACGTACTTGAGTTGTTGCTCCATTGGAAACCATTCGTCAATGGTTACTGGATTCATCTGACGGGACTCCTGGCAGAATTTCCCAAGGTTGTACAGATCCCTTGCACTTGCGTTTACATCATGATAGCCATGAGTCAACAGTCAATAGCCAACAGCAAAAAAGCTATCGACTACAAACTACCAACTCTTGACGAGCCGGGACAATACCTTATTATTTCGCAATTGCGATCGCCCTCAGACTTATTTTAGAAAAACTTCACCCTGCTTCAGGTAACTTCCACAAACTTCAACCAACAAAAATTCGCTTCAGTGCTTTTGATGAGCATACAGGTTACGGCATAGACACTACAGAACCCGAAAAATGACAATTCGGACAAAGCACCAGATTCATTCTGACTGGTGCTTATTTTTGTCGTGTTTACTTAGTTGTAAAGGAGATTCGCATGTACCTTCCGTATGAAGAACCAAATCATAACACTCCATCTACCGGAGGAAAAGAATCTAAATCACATTCAAAAAGTGAGCAGTTGCAACCTGAGTCCAACGTTGATCTACTGCAAGCTGTCATTGAAAGCTTTTTAGATGGAATTTTGATACTGAGTACTGAACGTGAGTTGCTCCATGCTAATGAATGCGGTCGTCGAATTTGCCGACAATTAATCCCAGGGGGAAGTTCTCCTGATACTATACCAGAGGAAGTTTGGCGCGTTTGTGAGTCTTTGATTGACAGCCGCGAACTCTTCCCTGGGGAGAAAATTTTCCTCGAGTCCGAATTAGAAACCGATAGAGGTGTAGAATTACGTATTCGGGCGAGATGGTTGCCACTAACTACAGGTGAGCAGAACTTTGTGTTAGTCATTTTGGAAGACCGCAATCAGACGAGCCAAAGTATGACGTTGTTCGATGCCAAAAAGTATGGTCTGACTAATCGCGAGGCTGAAGTTTGGTTACTGCGTCGCGCTAACCTTTCATATAAGGAAATTGCGGAGCAGCTTTACATTACCATCAACACCGTTAAAAAGCACTTAAAGAACATTTACGCTAAGCAACAGGAAATGCTGTGGTCATAATAGGTAGCAGTGGCAGATTGGGAGACACGGGTATGAGCAAACATAGTAACTGATAGCTCCTAACTCCGAACTCCCAATATGCCAACTTCTCATTCCCGAATTGTTACCTACAGCCCTGCTTACACAATTGTTCCAACTTACGAGTGCTTCAATCGCTGTGCCTACTGTAACTTTCGCACAGACCCAGGCAAAAGCTCCTGGATGACGATTTCAGAAGCAGAAACACTTTTAAAACCACTTCAAGGCAAAGACGTTTGTGAAATCTTGATACTTAGTGGCGAGGTGCATCCCCATTCCCCACAACGTCAGGCGTGGTTTCAGCGGATTTATGATTTGTGTGAATTAGCTCTTGCAATGGGATTTCTACCACATACCAATGCGGGACCGCTAAGTTTTGAGGAAATGCAACAACTCAAGAGAGTTAACGTTTCAATGGGGCTGATGTTGGAACAGTTAACGCCAGAATTATTAAAGACGGTGCATAAACACGCACCTAGTAAATTATCAGAAGTGCGTCTACAACAATTACAGTGGGCGGGAGAATTAAAAATACCATTTACCACTGGGTTACTGTTAGGAATTGGAGAAACAGAAGACGATTGGTGGGAAACATTAGAAGCTATATCCCACATTCATCAACGTTACCATCACATTCAAGAAGTTATCCTGCAACCCCACAGCCCAGGAAATCAGCAAACTTTTGACGCTCCACCCTTTGACCCCCATCAACTGCCAAGAGTTATTTCTCAGGCACGTCAAATTTTACCACCAGATATTACAATACAAATTCCGCCGAATTTAGTCAAAGATGCCAAATGGTTACTCGCTTGTATAGAAGCTGGTGCGAGAGATTTAGGCGGAATTGGACCAAAAGATGAAGTCAATCCTGATTATCCTCATCCTGATTATCAGGCATTGCAAGAAATATTAGAGCCTGCGGGATGGGAACTGGTGCCGCGTTTACCAGTTTATCCCCAGTTTGATAACTGGTTGTCGGAGGAATTGCAAACAGCTGTTAGGCGATGGCGAAGAACCTCACCCCCAACCCCTCTCCTGCAAGGAGAGGGGAGTAAGAATTTTCGTCTCTCGTTCCCAGGCTCAGCCTGGGAATGCCATACAGGAGGCTCAGCCTCTAAGAGTGCTGCTGAGTAAACCAGGCAGAACCTCACCAGGTGCCCCTCTCCTGCAAGGAGAGAGCAGTACCCTCGTTCCCAGGCTGAGCCTGGGAATGCTATACAAGAGGCTCAGCCTCTAAGAGTGCTGCTGAGTAAACCAGGCAGAACCTCACCAGGTGCCCCTCTCCTACAAGCAGAAGCGAGTACCCTCGTTCCCAGGCTGAGCCTGGGAATGCCATATAGGAGGCTCAGCCTCTAACAGTGCTGCTGAGTAAACGAGGCAGAGCCTCTATAAACTGCGTTCCCAGCCTGAGACTGGGAACGAGAGAAAATTTTCACTTTTCCTGTTAGTTGTTTCGCGCACGAGTGTTTGAGACTCACGCACGAGTGTTTAGGACTCGTGGACGAGTGTTTGATACTCGCGAACGAGTGTTTGATATTCACGCACGAGTGTCAGAGGTTATCTGGCTCGTAGTAAGCGCTTTAGCGCTAAAGCACTTACTACAAACTAGACTTAGTATGAGAAACATTGCAATATTTCTTACCTATGCTTGATAGTCAAGAATTACTCACAAATCTATACAACGCCTTTAACCCATTTGAACCCTTACCCGCAGGTGATCCAAAATATGTAGACTGTCGGGATGTGCGGGGAGATGCGGATATTTTCAATGAGTTAGGAAACCGGATGCGACTGGCAAAGACAAACACTTGCCAATTGTATTCTGGGCATCGGGGTGCGGGGAAATCTACGGAACTACTTAGATTGAAACAATATTTAGAAAATCGGCAATTTTATGTCGTGTATTTTGCCGCTGATGAAGAGGATATCGACTCAGAAGATGCCCAATATACAGATATTCTCCTCGCCTGTACCCGCCGATTGCTCAAAGATTTACACAAAATTGCTAATCCTCAACCAATATTAAATTGGCTCAAAGAACGCTGGCAAGATGTGAAAGATTTAGCGCAGACTCCGATGGAGTTTGAAAGCATGGAAGTAGAATCACAACTTTCGCAGTTTGCCAAGCTGACAGCAAATTTAAGAGCCGTTCCCGAACTACGTCAACAGATTCGCCAAAAAGTCAATCCCCACACTGTCACGTTGATTAAGGTGTTGAATGAGTTTCTCGCGGATGCAAAAAAGCACCTACCAAACGGCTACACTCAACTAGCAGTTATTGTCGATAACTTAGACCGGATGGTGTTAGTCAAAGATGGAGACAACACCAACTATGAGGAAGTTTTTTTAGACCGCAGCGAACAACTCAAAGCTTTGGATTGCCATTTGGTTTATACTGCTCCCATTTCTATGCTGTATTCTAAACGGGCAACAGACGACCAGGCGCTGAAAATTCAACCAGATGACCACCAAGTTTGGAACAACCGAGGCATTGCATTGGGGAATTTGCGACAATACGAACAAGCGATCGCATCCTATGACCAGGCGCTGAAAATTAAACCAGATTTACACCAAGCTTGGAACAACCGAGGCAATGCGCTGGACGAGTTGGGACAATACGAACAAGCGATCGCATCCTATGACCAGGCGCTGAAAATTAAACCAGATGACCACCAAGCTTGGTACAACCGGGGCTATGCGCTGGACGAGTTGGGACAATACGAACAAGCGATCGCATCCTATAACCAGGCGCTGAAAATTAAACCAGATGACCACCAAGCTTGGTACAACCGGGGCTATGCGCTGGACGAGTTGGGACAATACGAACAAGCGATCGCATCCTATGACCAGGCGCTTAAATTTAAACCAGATTTCCACCAAGCTTGGTACAACAAAGCTTGTAACTATGCTCTTCAAGGTAACATTGAGCAGGCAATTGAAAACCTCGAAAAAGCAATTCATTTCAATCCTGATGAATGTCGGGAATGGGCAAAAACCAATTCAGATTTTGACAGTATTCGTGAAGATGAACGCTTTGTGGCATTGATTCAAGAACAGCACACAGGCGATTAATTAAAGTTATTTTAGAAGTGCGTTGTTGCTTACCATAATGCAATACGGTTGAGATAAGCCTATAGGCACGCATCCTGGGGCGATAAAGTAAAGAATGTCTCACATCATATGTCATTACAACTGAAAATGGACTACCCAGAAACTCTACCAGACGCTTTGCAACAAACTCGAAAACAGTTTGAACAAGAAGCCAAAATGGCAATGGCAGTGAAGCTGTTTGAAATGAAACGCATTTCCTCAGGCGTAGCAGCACAATTAGCAGGCATGGATCGAGTTTCTTTCTTGCTCAATTTGCATCGTTACGGAGTCCCAATGATTGATTTAACAGAAGAGGAACTGCTTACCGATTTAGAGAATGCCTGATACACATAGAATAGTTAATCTATTTTTATGGAGATAAAATTGGATGTTAGAAACAATCAATATCGAACAAGCGGTATTAGATAATCTGCGCATACTCCCAAATGAGCAACAACAGGAAGTACTAGATTTTGTCGAATTTTTAGTGCAAAAATCAGGAAAGTCAAAGCAAGTGATACCAATTTAATGTGAAGCTGCACTAAATAAATAACCTCCATTCTTGGCGCTCTTGGCGTCTTGGCGGTAGCCTGCGGCACGCCGCTGCGCGTCTACGTTTTTTAATATTCTATGCATCTTCATAAAGAATTGGTATGAGTAGCAAAGCTTCAGATTTTAAAATTTCATCAACAACCTAAGAAAAAAAACAGTTATCTTTGCAAGAAATGGCTAAACTACCTGTGGAGGAACGTCACAAACTACTAGCACCATATATAGCTTCAACAGAAGATTTTTTTAAAGATCCAGAATTAACAGAGTTTTCTGTTTTGGACGGGCAAGACTGGGAAAGTGGTAAACTTGTTACAAAAGTAAACTAACACTATGAAAATACCAAAAACAAATCTATGAAAAGTGAACTAAAAAACTTGACATACGAAATTGAACTGAAACCAGGGGAGAAATTGAATCTTCCAGAATCATTACTTGAAAGTGTGGGTGCAGGACGCTGGATCATCACCATCCAACAAAAAGCAAAAGAACCTGTAAATACTCCTAGCCATGATGCATTTTTGAAAGGTTACGCACCAGAAGACGAAGGACTATATGATGACTATCCAACCAGGTGAATTTTGGGTAGCAGATATTCCATTCACAAGTGGTGGCGGTTCTAAAAAGCGCCCAGTACTCGTATTGTGGTTAGATGGAGATGATTTTGTTGCAGCAGTAGTCACATCTGCCAAACCACGTACACAGACTGATGTACCGCTTAATGATTGGGCTGCAAGTGGTCTACGTGTTGCTTCAACTGTGCGTCTCTCTCGACTGGACTGTCTAGAAAAATCTTTGTTGCTCGTGAAAATTGGGCAGATTTCTGAGTCAGATGCAAAGCAGTTGAATCAGGTATGGGATACGTATATTAAACCGCAATTTTAAATCTGTTCCCTCACCCAATGACGAAAATTTCGCGTCATTCCCATCACCCCAATTCTTTGACTTTCCTCTAAAAAAGGAGGAATTTCAATTAATGGCAACTGTGCAAAAGTTGGTGAATTATTGCACTGAACATATTCCCCTTGTTGCAATTGGTAAATGTACAGCACACCCTCGTCATAGCAGCAAAGTTCAGGAACACCCAAAGAAGCATAAATCTGGAATCGATCCAAAGATGAACTAGTCAAGTCTACTTCTACCACTAAGTCCGATGGTGGATCATTTCTCATGTCAATTGCTATTTTGTTTCTCACCCGTGCTTCATTCCGGATGTAGTAGCTGCTATCGGGTTCAGCAGCACGCCGCAAATCTTTACGTTTAAGAGTCGTCGAACCTGTAGGAAAAATTTCTAAATTCAACTCTTCCCCAAGAACAAAAATCAGACGTTCAATTAATCTGTTCCAATACTCATGGGGCAAGACTGGAGCCATAATTTCCAGCGTACCTCTGTCGTAAGCCATTCGGGACGCTCGGTCATTTCCCATTTCTGCTAGCATGGTTTCAAAGGTCTGCCAGAGTTAATGTTTCTCAAGACAACCCTTTGTTCTGAACAAGCGCGTGTCGTTACCATTGCTTGACCAGGTACAGGCTTATACTATAAAAAATAGCGTCAGAGAAAAAGTTTTAAAGCAGTTAATCAAAACGCATCCTCCCTAAGTAAGAGTTTAGACACAAAAAGAGTGTTCTAAAATAGAAAGAGCAGGATTCGGGGGACCATTTAACTGGTCATAGGCGCTTATAGAGACTATCTTCGGTAATCTCCAAGGTCTAAAGTCAAGTCAGCTGAAGCAACTACAGCGACTGTATCACCAGCGCATACCGGGCGATCGCATCACCACGCCTGAGTTTTCCCAGCGACTGGCAGCAATTAGCACTGAAATCAATCAGCCGGTGTGTGCCTACCTCAACCGTCGCGGACAGGTGATCCGCGTAGGGGTAGGCACGCCGCGTCAAACGCAAATTCCACCGTTGGAATTGCCACGTTATGGCGCAGAACGATTGAGCGGTATTCGTTGCATCGCCACTCAGTTGAAGCCAGAACCGCCAAATGAAACGGCGCTAACGGCTATGGCACTGCAACGGTTGGACGCTCTAGTCATGCTCAACATTACCGGAACGGGATTTCAACGACGAGGCGGTGGCGCAACTGGGTATGTCAAGCAAGCTTACCTAGCTCACCTGACACCCCAAGATGCTCGCGCCCTGATCACCAGTCCAGCCGTGCAAAAAGTTTCTGCTGATCTTCCCCCTGCTGGCGGGGGGAATGAGGGGGGTAAAGAACAGAAGAGCAACCTCCCATACACGAGTTGGAGCATTTCACCGCCGATGAGTGTCGATATGCTGACACAGCAGGACTTCATGGATTTGGTGGAAGCACTGGAAGCGGAGTTCCGCCGGGAATATGTCGCCCAAGAAGTAGACGCCGACCAGGATCGCGTCCTGATTGTTGGGGTGATGACTGATGAGATGACTGCTCAACAATTCCAAGACACCTTGGATGAATTGGGACGGTTGGTGGATACCGCTGGTGGAGAAGTCTTGGAGATGATGCGGCAAAAGCGATCGCGCATTCATCCTCAAACAGTCGTTGGTGAAGGTAAAGTCCAAGAAATCGCTATCACCGCCCAAACTCTGGGAGCAAACCTCGTGGTCTTTGACCATGACCTTTCACCCGCCCAAATTCGCAACTTAGAATCCCAAATTGGTGTCCGGGTGGTTGACCGCACCGAAGTCATTTTGGATATCTTTGCCCAACGCGCTCAATCACGTGCTGGTAAATTGCAAGTTGAACTCGCACAACTAGAATATATGCTGCCGCGACTGGCTGGTCGAGGTCAGGCAATGTCCAGGCTGGGGGGTGGTATTGGTACAAGAGGTCCTGGTGAAACAAAACTAGAAACAGAACGCCGTGCTATTGGGCGGCGCATTGCTCGACTGCAACAACAAGTCAACCAACTACAGGCACATCGCGATCGGTTGCGTCAGCGGCGACAACATCAGGAGGTTCCCTCAGTGGCTATTGTAGGTTATACCAACGCTGGTAAGTCTACGTTGCTCAATGCTCTGACTAATGCAGAAGTTTACACAGCAGACCAGTTGTTTGCCACTCTCGACCCGACCACACGCCGCCTCGTTGTTCCCCATGCTGAGGTGGGTGAACTCCAAGAGATTCTGGTGACAGATACAGTAGGGTTTATTCACGAATTACCTGCATCTTTAATGGATGCCTTCCGCGCTACCTTAGAGGAAGTCACGGAAGCTGAAGCCCTGCTGCATTTGGTAGACTTGTCTCATCCTGCTTGGCTGAGTCATATTCGCTCTGTCAGGGAGATTCTCGCACAAATGCCAATCACTCCTGGTCCGGCGCTGGTTGTTTTTAATAAGATTGATGAAGTAGATAGCGATACTCTAGCATTAGCACGGGAAGAGTTTCCTCTAGCAGTGTTTATCTCTGCGAGCCAGCGTTTAGGATTAGAAACCTTACGCCAGCGTCTCGGTCAACTGGTTGAATATGCCGTCTCCTATTGCTAAATATAGAGACAGCTTAATGTCTCTGTCAGCATAGGTATAGGTAAATAGGGGTGTGGGGTGTAGGTGAACAATAAGCCCTGGCCCACACCTTAACACTTTTTGAACGAGCAGTAGCTACCTAGTTATTATCTATAGAGGTTTTACAATACTGGTTATCACTTCTAATATCGAAAATTTATCAGTATTATCCCTGAAGTTATAGGTATTGGAAATGCAATATTATCAGTTCATTGGATAAGGTGCAAGCATACATAATAAGTACAAGTGAAATATTCCGTTGAGTGAGATTGTCTTTAAATAGCAGGCGCACAAGCGGATGGTTGAGAAATACGAAGACTTCTCGGTGTCATCAAACACTTTTAAATAGAAAAATAAGGTACTGTTTGTTACCCATAACAGTATCTTATTTTATTTTGATTGGTATCAATTGACTTTGCACCCAATGAAAACAGCAAACATAGGATAAAGCATCCACAGCCAACAACAACATTATTCTAAAATTAAGAAATATTAATGAAAGTTGAGGATGTTATGGCAGCAAAAGTAGAAATTTACACTTGGAGAACTTGCCCATTTTGTATCCGTGCCAAAAATTTGCTGGCAAAAAAGGGGGTGAATTTCACCGAATACAGTATTGATGGAGATGAGGCTGCACGCAATCAAATGGCTCGAAGAGCAAATGGAAGGCGTACCTTGCCGCAAATTTTCATAAACGACAGCCACATTGGTGGTTGTGACGATATCTACGCTTTAGACTCCCAAGGCAAGCTGGATCAGCTACTAGCATCTACCAATAATGTGTAGATTGACACAAAAGTCCAGGCTGAAAGCAAGGAAAAAAGTTAAGAGTTAAGAGTGAGGAATTAGGAATAGAACTCATAAGTAGGTAGGTAGGAATCAACAGATCTACGAAGAGCGAAAGTGATAACGCCTGAAATTCGCGCCCTAGAGGAATGACAGCCCTCTCCTGTCACCAGACGCTGCGCGTGAACACGAGTTAACTTTATTTGTGCTGACCTACTTAACTCATAACTCTTCAAGAGATAATCAAAATGAAATAATCTTGAAATTTCCTGGCAATTGAGGCAGAAAGCGTGAAACTGGCTTTTATCATTGATCCCATCCATCAACTCGATCCGTGTCATGATACCAGCGTTGCTCTTATGGAAGCGGCGCAAATCCTAGGACATGAAATTTGGATAACTCAAGCCAATCTACTTAGTGTGGTGGAAGGCAAAGCTTGGGCAGTCCTAGAAAAAGTGGAACTTGTACCAGTGCAGTTGGTGGAGGGACGTTATCAGGCGGCGAATCCTTGGTACAAATTGAGCCAACGCGCCGCCCTTTGCCTGGAAACAATGGATGCCGTATTCATGCGGACAGATCCACCAGTCACAGTCCCTTATCTCTATGCCACATACATTCTGGACTACATTGACCAAAACAAAACCTTGGTGATTAATAGTCCTGCGGGTATCCGAGCGGCAAACGAAAAAATGTATGCCCTCCAATTTACCGAAGCGATTCCCGAAACCATCGTGACTGCTGATAAACAGTTGATTCGGGAATTTGTAGAAGCTAAGGGAAGAGCGATACTCAAACCACTAGGAAACAAAGCAGGAGAAGGAATTTTATTTTTAGAACCAGGCGATCGCAACTTCAACTCGATAGTTGAACTCAGTACTCTCCAAGGTCGAGTGCCAGTTATGGTGCAAACCTACTTACCGGAGGCAAAAGACGGGGACAAGCGGATTATTTTACTTAATGGCGAACCGATTGGTGCCCTCAATCGCCTTTCATCTGGCAGCGATTTTCGCAATAACATGGCGACTGGTGGCACAGTTGCCCAAACTAAAATCACTCCAAGGGAAGATGAAATTTGTGCGCAAATTGCAGAAACACTACGTAGAGACGGCTTAATATTTGTCGGTATCGACGTTATCGGTGGATACATGACCGAAGTTAACGTCACTAGTCCTACTGGTCTGCGCGAGATAGATCGACTAGACGGCACTCGCCTTGGTTCAGAAGTTATTCAATGGGTCGAGCAAGCAAAAAAATCATGAATGATAACTATTACCATAAAGTCACACTGCCACAGTTAGACCGTAACATCCTAGTAATGGCTTCACCAGCAGCAATACCAGTCGTTAAAAGTTTGGCTTATATTCCGTGTAATTTCCCTAGCACCCTGGCAAACCTAGATAATTGCAAATAAGTTGGAAATTACACCAAGTACCAGGTAGCAAAATTCAGCCTGGTCAAGTAGAACCGTGAAACCTCTCCGCCCCCGCTTTTTTGTACCAAATGCAGTGGCGGACATCCGAACAAAGGAACTCTAGCCCAAATTAATTCAGTCTCTGGGTAGGGTAGACGAGTTTAGTCACTTATGGGAAGAACTGCTCACCCTAGTAGCTGGCGAAATCCTCCAATTATGACTTATGGATGATAAATCCTATAAAATTTTTCAAGGGCGATTGCATTCATAATTCATCATTTTTCTTAATTACGGGGTGTGCGTCGGTTGCGGAGAAAATCTGGTATATCCAATCCTGGTTTTTCTTTAGGTTCCACAATAGGCGTCGGCGGATTAACTGGTGGTGTCTGTGGTAATGGTCGTTTTGTTGATTGTTGGGGGACAACCCGTGGTTGATTAACGTTTTGCTGTGGTGCGGCTTGTGCTTCACCTGTAAATCCTGTGGCAATTACGGTCAGTCTGACCTCACCTTGAAGCCTATCATCAATCACCGCTCCAAAAATAATATTGGCGTTGGGATCAACAACTTCATAGATTGTTTCTGCTGCAGCATTGACTTCATGCAGGGTAAGGTCACTACCACCAGTAATGTTAAAGACAACGCCTCTGGCTCCTTCAATCGAAGACTCCAGTAACGGCGAAGAAATGGCAGCGATCGCCGCTTCTCTCGCTCTTGATTTTCCTGAGCCAATACCGATCCCCATCAATGCTGATCCTGCATCTGCCATCACAGCTCGCACATCAGCAAAGTCAACGTTGATCAAACCAGGGATTGTGATGATATCGGAAATACCTTGTACCCCTTGACGCAGCACATCATCTGCATAGCGAAAAGCTTCTTGCATGGGTGTCTGCTCTGGGATCACTTCCAACAGCTTGTTGTTGGGGATGATGATCAGCGTATCCACCCGACTTTTTAGACCTTCAATGCCTTGCTCTGCTTGAGAGGTGCGGCGACGCCCCTCGAAGATAAATGGACGCGTGACCACGCCAACAGTGAGAGCGCCCATTTCTTTTGCGACTTCAGCAACAATCGGAGCGGCACCCGTACCAGTACCTCCTCCCATACCAGCGGTGATAAACACTAAGTCGGCACCCTCTAAAGCAGTAGCGATCTCGTCTCGTGATTCCTCAGCTGCCTTTTGACCAATAGCAGGATTGCCACCTGCTCCTAAACCCCGTGTCAGCTTCTGTCCAATTTGTAGTCTCCTAGGAGCATCTGCCAGAGTCAAAGCTTGGGCGTCGGTGTTGATTGACCAAAATTCCACCCCAATCACATCAGAAGCAATCATGCGGTTAACAGCATTGCTACCGCCACCACCTACGCCAATCACTTTGATATTGGCGACCCGACCAGGAACAATGTCACCAATTCGACTTTCTTCACTGGAAATCTTCTTACTGTCATGATTTGATCCGTAGTTTACCCCAGTATTATTAAAGGGATTGGTGGAGTTAATTGCCAGCGAGAACCCCTGCTGTCCGGGAGACTGGGAGTTTTTATAGGTAAGCCCTTGGTTATTATCAAGTGTCATCAGAGTTGCGAGCATGTAGATAAACGACTTTTTAAGGTGTTATTCACCTAGGAGTCAACTATAGTTTGACGCTGCCATCATCTATGGCATTTTTGTTTATTGTTCTTTCTACTTCCAGCCCTCAGAGGATTGGAGGTGCGAAAGTCTGCTATGGGGTAAGCCCTAACGGCACCCAGTCGCACAGCTAATTCTAGTGAAGTATACCTATATTCACCTAAAATTGACCTGTGTAACTTCCACCAGACATTAATATCTTCACTGGTATTTTGCTGATTTGGTTCAGTACACCTTTGGTATTCCCAATAATATCTCCGTGTTTCTGCTATTGATTTCCATCGGACATTGATTTTACGAGTGGGGCTACTGGTTTTTTTTTCCCTACCCACCCTACATATAAATATACTTTGATACCTTTCTATTCTGAATAAATACTTAAACCACTGATACAACCAATTTTTTCCTTTTTTAATACGGCTGCCTCGGAATAATTGTAAGTAATTTACTATACACAGTTGCCGCAAGCCAGAAATTCTGTACACAAAATTCTCAAATAACTGTATAACTTGTAAAGACCCGCCTCGGCGCGTCTCGTTTGTTATCAAGATTTCATCAATAGGATTTACCATTTAAGATACAAAACACAAGATTTATCTTTTACTTATCTTTTACTTACCTATCTCTACACTTGAGATCACCGAGAAATTGCGAGCTTAGGTAATAGAACACCGTAGTTGTTTTGCTGTTATTCGCCTCAATACGAGGGACACTTTGCAATCAACAGATTCGACCTTTGCTTTGGAATTCCCCTTCGGGCTAGTACCAGTGTCTATGGGCTTTTACACGAATCTACAAAAACCACCACTAGATTGCGTTTATTGCAGTACCTTCACTTTCGTTGTTGCAGGTTTTACCTACGGCGATTCGCCTTGAGGATGTCTGATATATATGCCTACAATATGCAGTTGATTGCAGCACCAACCGTTCATCCTTACGAAAAGCCGTTGTAAACAGGGGTTTTCCTTGCATACAACGCTGCTTTCTCCTTGTGAGTCAGCAGGGAATAAAAAGCTCATGAACTCAACTTGGTAAGGTAATGCGCTCTGTCGAATACCAGGTACGCAATAGGCGTTTTCCAGCCCAGACGCCATCATCAGGTTGTCTAACATCTTGCACCCCATCATGAGATGTTAGTGTAACAACAAGCTTAGCTTTAACTTCCAATGAGAAGTTTTTATGATTATTCTTCCCATTGTAATTAGAAGTTAACGCGGATTTTTACTTGGGTTACTGCAATATCAGAAAATAGTATATTTATCAGCATAGAACTTCTTTATTCATTAGGTGTGTTTTAGACATCAAACACACCATTACTTTTTAGGGAGTTGAGGAGTTAAGCTCTTGTTCTTTTGGTTCATTTGTACTAAAGGAAACTCTGGATTTTTTAGATCAATGTACTCTACCTGATTAGGATTGAGTTGTGCGGGCAAATGGCGCATTTGTGCCATGACCTTAATTTTTTCAGGCAACAAGGAACTTGGAGCCCCAAGATGTATGTTGCCTAGTTCTGTTTTCAAAATTAAATTTGTTGGATCTTGGAAATCAATTTCCATGACGTTCACAGAACTCTGAATTAGAGCGTGATAAAGTTGATCCCAATAAGGGCGGTACTGCTCTGGCAAGCCAAAAACCTTGAGACTGGGCAATTTCAAGTTGGGATTGAGTGATGTGTATTTTTCTACGGGTATCCAAACCCCGCTTGCATCTAGTAACCCCACAGATACTTTTTTATGATCACTGTCAGTGTTTCGTTGCTCCCCGCGACTTTGAGCGATGGCACGGGAGTGCCCGCTGTAGGCGATCGCTACAGGGACTCGTTCATGAATCTGGACTATTAACCCAGGTGGAAACAAGCGACGACTGACGGTCGCTTGTGCTATTGTCGGTTGTTGTTTGAGAGATTCAGCGATTCCATAAGGTTCTATCCGCCATAAAGACTGAGGATAAGAAACCACGAGCAGTGACTCAATTGCCTCCCGAGAAAGTAAGTGATTACCTGAAATATCAATGTCTTTGGGAGTTCTTAGTACCCAAATCGGTTGGGTAACCATCCACAGCAAACCTCCCGCCAATGAACTCACGGCAAAAGTTTGCCAAATAGTCTGAATAATTTTCATCTGCCGCTTTTGACGTAATTTTTTACGCCGACCTTCTAAATCTGAGCGGGAAACCGATACAATGCCAGCCATTCAAACCCTTCCACACTTTCAGTCCAAGTCGTTGTTGCGCTCGTACCATTATGTAATTTTAGTCAACGCTCTTGAGCTTTGCAGACCTGCTCTTCAAAAGACTTTTTTCACTTTTACTAAAACTTTACAGCAGCTATATAAGCCATCTCACTGAATTGTACGGATAATAATTCTTAACTAAATATCTGGGCGTTCTTAAACATCACTTATTGGAGTCACGAATGGTAAATCGGGAATGGTTTCTTTCTATTCCCTCCCTATCCCCAACCCCTAAAAGTTACCTTTGTTTGTGCCGGCGAGTTTATTAGAGGCTGATTAGAGTTTGTAGCCAAGCTTCTTAATTGAATCTGGGCTTTTGACTTTGTTATGGCAACCATTTCTTACTGAAAAAAATGAAAAATATTATATTGACAAATAACTTGAACAATGGTAACAAATTTTTCAGGATCTGACTCACAAAGAAATCAGCACTTATAGCAACAGCCAAGGTGGTTAGGACATCAACAGATGATAAAACCTAGACACAAAAAGACTTTTCACCCAGTCCCCAGTCCCCAGTCCAAGCGTCCCCTGCTATAAAACACACAACAGGAATTAATAGACGAAGCAATTTTCCAGCAAACCTGTGCCATAGGGTATTGAGTCATTCTGAATTTTAAGTTCTCAGTGCTGCTCATAAATTTTGTACATAGAAGCTGTCAAGGTAAAATTGCCATTTTAGTTGGTTTTCTCAACCAATATTTTGCGTCCTTGAGGAAATCAACAAAAAATCTAGCTCCTAAATTGTGGAAATTGGTAACTTAGATGACCAATAACACGGATAAAATTTGTTGCTGATAATTGCAAAAATTAACGAAGGCATTTACAAGGTTTGAAAAAAAATTGAGATAATAATATTACCATAATAAAATTGCTTAGCAAGTTGCTATAACAAACAAGTGTCTAAGCATATGATCAGCTAGAAAACAAAGGATTATACTTGCGACCTAGGTAAGAATTGTGTATGGATAGATATGCAATACAGTAAATCTGCATCTACAACGTAAAATCATCAATATCTGTTTAAGTACAACCGCAGCTTGAACCAGCGCGCTCGCGTTTGCGTAGCGTGTCCGTGCCTCCTCCGGAGGAGCTTGCGCTAACGGCGTTCGCCCTTGCCCTGTGGGTAAGCGCAAAGCGCAGGCTCCGCTAACAAAGCAGCGTGTCCGAGGGACTCAGGGGGCGCAAAGCGCCATCGCCCTTGCCGGGGCAAAGCCCATCGCCTGTTGGCTTACAAAGGTAGGTATTTTGTATTTGGTCATTTTTTGACTATTTCAGCTGATACTTAAATCCTGAAACAACCAAACCACGTTAAGCAATTGAGAATTTTCTCAACTATTTTCGCTCTGCCAAAAAACCTACCCTTGGAAGTCGCCTCTTGGGGGGGTAGTTGTGCCAATGCCCAAAGGGCATGGACTCGCATTCGCGAAGACAGCACACTGCCCTTACAGGCATCGTACCCTTTGTGATGGCATGACTAGCAAGTGTTAGACATGGTCTTGGGGATTGGTTAGTCGTTTGTAGTCAAGAACAACTAACAAAAAACAACTAACAATTCCCATTTTCAAATCTAAAATCCACGCATTGGTACTACCAGCTCAACGAGCTATCGTTTTCCAAAACTTCACTGTTGTTTTCAACAGCTGCCTCTTGTTCCAAATTTGTTAAAAAGGCTTGCAGTCTCATACGTTCAATATAAGGCCACCCTCCCTCAGCTTCAATATCGCGAAGCAGTGAGTAGAGGGCTTGACGGTTATCGGGCAAACTCTGTTGAAAAGCCCCATCTCGGATCTGTCGGTGTAACTGCTCTAACTGTCGCAGTAAGGCTAAAAGAGCCTTAGCATCCCCTAGACAATCTTGTTCCGCATCATATACCGCAGATGCGATCGCTTGCAGTTCACAAGACAATTTCGCAGACTCTAACTTTTTGCCGTTGCTCATACCCCCCTATCCCTGTGAATCAGGTCTGATCAAATTTACTGGATATTTTTTGCTTTGACGTGTTACCAGTCAACCTTACGTTGAAAAGTTTAATTGATTTATGAGGTGTTGCTGTGACAAATTTATTTGCATATCTCAACAAAAAATAGGTTTTTGCTTTGTGTTTAACTTTGGGGAGTAGCCTGGGGAGACAAAGACTCACTACCCTCATAGCGTCCCGCTATTAATTATCCTACTGGCGTGGCTATCCCACAGTGGTGCATGATAGAGCTTGGAATTGATTGAAAAATCTTGATTCCGACTATTCTGAATGCACTCATTGAAAGTAGCCACGCCACCAGAGAAGGCAGAGTGATGATTTTAGTCTCTGTATCTGTAGAAAAACTTGATACATTTTAAACATCTATGTCACCAGCAAGTGTTAACCAGGAGTTAAGAACAGGTTAGAGACTCTAAGTGTTGAGCGCATCCATATGTCAAACGTAAAATAATGTCATATATTTTACAATATTTAGCCTAACTTCCTAGAGAACTACCTATAGAGCAACAGTTGAAGTTCTTACGACTTACATAATAAAACTGTGACGCATGAGTTAGGCTCTGAGTTAGCCAGATGCGATCCCGGCTTTGTTGGTGAATATCAGAACGCTTTGATTTTGAGTTAAAAAAAATCGTATGATCTGGCTGATGATCGCTTTGATTTCCCCATAAAACAAGGGGCTGTATGTAAAACTGCTGGTTCTTTTACCACCTGATCGCCATGCATCCCAATGGCGTGCAGTGGGCAGGGTAGCTTGGGGTTTAAAGCCTTAGGCTAAAGGAAGCGACACGTTGATGATAGACTTGGGCATCGCCATTGTTTCTAAGTAAGCACAAGGCTTTGTGCCAAGTGGGTAGAGGCTGCTTGATTCAGCCTGCACCGCTAAGCGGTGTGAATTCCATCGCATGCACGGCGTGGGAGTATCAAAAGTTAAATATTAATTTTTGACATTGAGGTTAACTATGAGGTTTCGCGCTTTAATTGTTACACTCTTGGCTTTGTGCCTGGGGTTACTAACTGCTTGTAGTGAAGCTCCATCATCGACTAGTACAGAATTCCTGACTTACGAGCAGATTAGAGGCACTGGCTTGGCTGTCAAATGTCCCGTATTGGCAGAAACAAGTCGTGGTTCCATCCCCATTGATGGTAGCCAGTCCTACACCATAAAAGAACTGTGCATAGAACCCACCCAATTCTTTGTCAAAGAAGAACCCGTTAATAAACGGCAACAAGCAGAATACGTTGCCGGCAAATTGTTGACTCGCCGCACCTACTCCTTGGATCAAATCATCGGCGATTTAAAAGTCAATCCAGATAGTAGCCTCACTTTTGTCGAGAAAGATGGCTTTGACTTCCAAGCTATTACAGTCAAACTGCCTGGTGGTGAAAGCGTACCTTTCCTGTTTACCGTCAAAGGCTTGGTGGCTCAAACACAACCTGGCTTGACCAGCATTAACACCTCAACGGACTTTGAAGGTAGCTTCAGAGTCCCCTCCTATCGTGGTGCTTCCTTCCTCGATCCCAAAGGTCGCGGTGTTACCAGTGGGTATGATAACGCGGTGGCTCTTCCCGCCCAATCTGATGATGAAGAACTCAGACGTGCCAATGTTAAGCAAGCTGAAGTTCTCAAAGGTAAAATCTCTCTGCAAGTAGCGAAAGTAGATAACTCTACTGGCGAAATTGCAGGCACCTTCGAGAGCGAACAGCCCTCTGATACCGATTTAGGCGCTAAAGAGCCTGAGGAAGTCAAAGTTCGCGGTCTGTTCTATGCTCGTGTAGAACCCGCTCGTGTGTAGATTCTTCTAAAGACTGCAACTGACTGGCACTTAGAGCTTCTATTGCCTTTATGAGGTAGCTTCTTGCCTTCTCACAGGATATTTTCTGGAAGGAGGGTTTGGAGTTACCTCTGTCTGTATCTGCTTAGGTGATAAAACTGCTGACTATATACGTAAGTGCAACAACCGGCGTCTCGCCCTTTTTTTTGCTCGTCTGAGTATTTTGACTTTTTTAATTTTAGATTCTTAATGAGAACACAGGTATCGACAAAATATTTACAGTTAAGTATTTTCCCTGAGATGTTTGATTCCTAATTCAGCTAGATAGTTTCTATTTTCCGTCTATCTCTACTAACTGCACTGGTGGATTAACGACTCTAATTCAGTAGAATTGCGGTTTTTAATTTAGTAATAAAGTTTTTATTTTATTTTTATATAGTTTTTCAAAACTACAGAACACACCAAAAACTTAACTAAAAAACAAAAAACCCCCTCAAATTTAAATTACGCTGCATTGGCAATCCGGTTGTGGTAGGTATTTCCAGTACAAAATTTTTTATCTGCCATAGGAGCTTCTTAGTTATATAGGGCGATGTGATCTCCGCTATCGCGGCATCTGGCGCAAGTCCGCTACCTTGCACAAAGGCGTCCAGAGGGCGTTTGGGTGTCTGTTGCCCGTAAAAGTGTTGCGTTCACCATCTAACGGGTACGCTGCAAAAATCTGACTTATAAGTACAATCGCAGTTTGGTTTAAAAGTGAGTATTTATCTGTTTATTCGACCTTATTTGGTCTAGAAATGCGGTGCTATGACAACCACACTTACCAATGAACTGAAGCATGAGATTTGGCAGTTGTTGCGAGAATATCAGCAATTTCGCGCAGCTGATGTTCGCAACCAACTGGTGAAACTGAATTTTGGACTTGTGAGAAAAGAAGCTCACTACTGGACCAATCAATGCCAAGAAAGCTATGAGGACTTGCTCCAGGTAGGTTGTTTGGGTTTGATTTTAGCTATAGAAAGATTTGATATTTCCAAGGGGCATGCTTTTAGTTCTTTTGCGATTCCGTATATTCGCGGTGAAATTCAACACTATCTTCGAGATAAAGGAGTCACCGTGCGAATTCCCCGACGCTGGTTAGCGCTACAACAGCAAGCAATTTTGGTTACGCGTTGTTTACGGGAAAAATACAATCGCCAACCTACTGATTCTGAGTTAGCAGCAGCATTGGAAATTTCCCCAGGAGAATGGCAGGAAATTAAATTAGCATGGGCTAACCGCGCCCCTTTAAGCCTCGATGTCCCAGTGCAGAATGGAGATGAAGACCCAACTTTACTGGGAGAACTCGTTCCGGACAACCGCTACCGCAGCTTTCAGCTGGCACAAGAAGACCGAATTCGCCTCCAACAAGCATTGGTGCAGTTAGAACAACGCACCCGCGAAGTCTTGGAATTTGTGTTTTTGCATGATTTGACGCAAAAACAAGTTGCAGAACGCCTTGGTATAAGTGTAGTCACGGTTTCTCGTAAAATCAAAAAAGGGCTAGACTTGCTGAAACACCTAATGTGTATGGCAGAGGATTAACAGCAAAACTTAGCCAATCGCAATATCACTTAAAATTAAAGTGTTTAAAAGAACCTTGGTCATGCGGAAAGTTCGGTTATAAAGGTATGGGACTTCGCTTGATGTGTAAATTTTAGGCATATTCACTTCGACAAGCAAATTTTTATATGGCTTTTGAGAACAGCTCATGGGCAGAAATTCAAAAATTGCAATAGCTACTATTCTGGCTTTGGCGATCGCCTCGTGTTCCTCAGAAGGTGATCAATCTAGTCATCCTACATCTACTAACACGCCAGCAGGGACTCAAAAAGCAGCAAATCAGCCGTTTAATAACCCAGTCGTCTCTGCCAATCAAAAAGCAGCAAATCAGCCGTTTAATAACCCAGCCGTCTCTGCCAAACACACTCCACCAGTTATTACAACAACTGCTAACTTGATTCAACCAACGAATGCTACACAACGGGTAGGGGTTGTCTTAAAAGGTCGGAAAGACCCGTTTGCACAAATTGTGGAACCTTATTCGATTGGAGTAACGAATACGCCTGTAGTGGTAAAACCCGTTTCTAAGTTACCTCTACCAGCAGCTAAGAGTAAACGGCAAAGCAATGTGATAGCTACTACAACCAAAAACCCTTTAAACCAAAAAAAGCACAGAATCAACAAAACAGCCATTGGGCAAAACGCTGCGCCCCAAAGGGTGATTGGGCAAGCAACAGCGCCGCAAGCAACTATCGCGCATTCGCGTAGCCTGCGTGCGCTGAACACCGCGCCCCAAAAGGCGATGCTGCCGGAGAAAGCCGCCCAAAGCGCTATGGGCAAAGCCCCGCCAAGGGCGATGGCACAAGTGCCCGCCCAAGGGGTAATCGCATCTGTTAAAGTCAATTCCAAACGTGCTGTTACTCCTGCGCTGCCTAAAGTCTTACCCCAAGTTATCCCCAACCCTGCTTTAGCATCTGTATTACCACCACCACAACCAGAGTTAGCCAGAACAGTTTTTGTTTCTGGTGTGGTTCTCATTGGCAAAGAACCGCAAGCAATTATCAAAGTACCGAATGAGCCAACAAGTCGGTATGTGCAAGCAGGACAGCGGCTAGCAAATGGAGTGCTGATTAAACGTATTGAGATCAATGAAGGCTCCGAACCGAGCGTAATTCTGGAACAATATGGTATTGAAGTTGCCAGAATGGTAGGGGAAGGAATTGCTACCCAAACGCCACCAACTGCTGCTTCTGGGGGAAATCCTGTTTCTTTGACAGAACCACCCCAAAACCCTGTTCCAGGCGGAGCTACTTAAACATGGAGACAACAGAAAAAATTGAATTTGCTGGTTTACCTTTAGCAGTCTATCGAGAGATAGCAGCTCATTTACGTCAAGTAGAAGGAGTAGAAGTTAATTTAATTCCCCAAACCTCGCAAGAGTTTGACTACAATCAAAGCCAAATCAATGGCTTGTGGATTGAGTACACTCCAAACTCTGGCGCTCAAAGTCGGCAACGGGTGCAGCAAATCTTGACTTATTATCGCAGTCGCTACGTAGCTTGACGAATTTTCGCAATAAATTTAAGTAAATATGCCTATATTTAAGAATTTTTGGGTTGAGGTTTCTCTACCCAACAATTCGATTTTTTTGTTGAGGAGATGCGCTCTACTAGTATAGACTCACGAGAATCAACGCAAGATAACTCAACTGTCAATGACTTCAATATATCTTAATATATTCAATACGTATATTTTTTTCACCAATTTAAAAATCACAGTAAATACGGATATTATAGTTAATATAATAACATATAACGAGGATATATAAAGAAATTGTCTTGGCTGAAACTTCTACAACAGTTACACCTGGTCAGAATCTTAACCCTTCAGAAAAAATAGGTTTAGAGTTAGTCTCCCGTTTGGATCGAGGACGGGATGTTGTCTTGGCAATTGATTTGACGGAAAGTGTTGGACTGAATGATGAGGGCCGTATTCGCTTACGTCAGATTGTTGAAGATAGCCTGAAACCGGGAGATTCAGTTTACGTTGTTCCTTTCGCCCGAGATGTAGCTTTAGGGGAAGTTATACCTGGTGTAAATCCATTAGGAATACCCATCCAGTTTACGAGTAAAAGTAAAGAAAATATTGACAAAGTTTTAGAAAAGATACCTTTTGTATCTGATCCAAATCGATACGGTGCAGATATTCAAAGAGCCGAGTTAAGTATTTATCAAAGCATCGCTCAAATAAATCAAAATCGCCTGCGGCAAAATCAATCAATCAAGCCACAATCAATTGTTTGGGTTACTGATGCACCTTTACTTACTCAACCAGGAATTACCTCACAAGTGTGGGTTGAAACTCCTGCTGATAGTCCTTTTCGGATAGCAAACTCTTCAGAAAGTCAACGGCGACAGGCTTGGATAAAAGCTTTGCCGATTAGTAAGCGCTCGCAGTCAATAACAACCAAAGATAATAAAGAATATAAACTCACTGTAGTTGATATTGCGCCTACAGTCCAGGAATTTTGTACACCAGCACCAGGTGGTCAAGAAACTTGTTTAGTGACTCGTTATTTAATTAATCAGTTGTGGCTACCAGGGTTAATTTCGCTGTTAATCTTCGTGGGTTTTGTTTTTGCTCTCATCAAATTCTGTCGTCTACAAAAGAAGTGGGAATTGATAGTTGATTTTGAGGTGACAGCAAACCCCGAAGACCAAAAATGCCGATTGCCAAACAACAAATGCATTGCCATTGGTGAATATGATGCTACTTGTGTAGATTCTATTGATACTCCCGGAGCAGAAGTTAGAGCATATTTAGAGCGCAAAGGCGAGAAACTTTACTTAATGCCAACGAATTTAGCACCAATTTATTACAGTGGTAGAGAAATTACATCACGCACTTTCATATCTAGTTCTCGGTTTAGAATAAATTGTCCAGATGGAAAGCGCGATTACGAGATAGTCATTAAAGTTAAAAAATAGTATTTAAGGAAGCATAGCATGACTAACGTCACTGCAAATGAACTTCAGTATCGCGGAATTAACCGCACAATTTGTATTGGATTAGGCGGTACTGGACGTGATGTTTTGATGCGAATTCGGCGATTAATTGTAGACCGGTATGAAGATTTAAGTAAGCTACCAATTGTTAGTTTTGTCCACATCGACACAGATAAAGCCGCAACCCAGGTAACTGGTATTCGTACGGGAAGTACCTATCATGGCGTTGACCTTAGCTTTCGAGAAGCAGAGAAAGTTAGCGCTACCATGTCGTCGGCTGAAGTTACCATGTTTGTGGAAGGATTAGAGCGGCGTTCAGAATACACTCGTCACGGACCTTATGACCATATTGGTATTTGGTTTCCCCCACAATTACTAAGAAATATTAAAGCAGTGGAAGAAGGCGCAAAAGGCATTAGACCTGTAGGAAGACTCGCTTTTTTCCACAATTACCAAAAAATTAAAACAGCAATAGAAACAGCAGAAAAACGCACAAGAGGACATGATTCTGTATTGCTAAAAGCTGGTTTAAGAGTCGAACCAGGACTGAATATTTTTGTCGTGGGTTCTCTTTGTGGCGGTACAGGAAGCGGAATGTTTTTGGACGTTGCTTATAGTCTCAGACATCTTTATGGAAGTCAAAGCGCTCAAATTGTCGGCTATTTAGTGATTAGTCCAGAATTGTATGGCAACACTCCCAGTATGAGCGCCAATACTTACGCTGCTCTTAAAGAATTAAATTATTACAGCACTTCCGGCACAAAATTTGAAGCTTGTTATGATATTCAAAATTTAGTGTATTTTCAAGAACGGCGTCCGCCATTTGACTACACCTATTTGGTTTCCAGTCAAACGAGAGGCGAATATCAAATTCTGGCGCAAGGTAAGCTGTGTAACGTTATTGCTCATAAGATTGCTCTGGACTTTTCGGGTGAATTAGCACCAGTCGTTAAAGGCAACAGGGATAATTTTTTGCAACACATGATTCAGTGGGATAAGCACCCACGTACTAATGTCCAGCGTTATTTAACATTTGGACTGGCGGCGATTTATTTCCCCCGCGATACGATAGTACAAATCGCCTTAACTCGCGTCAGTTTAGAACTAGTAAAATTCTGGTTAAATGGCGAAGGTCAAAGTCCAGACCCCCTCAGTTTACTTGAGCAATTCCTCATTCAATACCGTTGGCACAGCGACCTGGCAAAAAAGGACGGCATAACTACCAAACTTGCAGAGTCTGTCCAAGAATCTAACAAGAATTTTAGTAATACAATCTCCACTTGGAGAAATAAATTAGAACGGTTAATTTCAGATTGCCAAAACAGGGATGACCGCAATGGAATTCGTCAACAGTTACCAAGGGAGTTTCGAGAGCAATTCCGCAAAATTCAACCGGGTGAGACTGAGAGTAGCAGGGGAATTTGGCTGACAAGACTGCAACAAATTTCTCCAAGCATCATCAAAGAACTCAAGTCAAATCTTGACGATTTCCTGCTCCGGTTACTCACTCCTAGTGAACCAAATTTTTCGATAAAAAGCACTCGCGACTGGCTAGATGCTTTGCAGCAGGAACTGAATAACTATCAATGGAATTTCCAGGAGGAAATTAGCAATTTTGGCGGGATGAAACGCTTGGAAGATTTAGAGAAAAAATGGCGGGATGCTGAACAAATAATTGAGGAGATTGAGCAGAAACCCGGTATTCCCTTACTCAATACTAAGAATAGCCAAGTCCAGGTTGAAGCGAAAAGGGTGGTACGGGAAGTCTGTGACCTGAGCAAGCATAACTTTGATTTAGTAATCTTTCAGGAAGCGCTACAAATTGTCACGAATTTGCAAAAGCACGTTCAAGAAAGAGCAACTCAAGTCGCTGCTTTTAGTGCAAGCCTAGAGATTTTGCAAAGCGCCTATGAGAAACAAGAACGGGATCTTAGACAACTGAATTTTGATGAAATGAGCGGCGAGGCAATCTTTGATAGTGAAGATATTGACCGCTGTTACCAAATTATTTTGGCAGAAAATGATGTGCGCCGCCAGTTAGTGTTAGTGAGTTCAGCAATTACAGAACCAACTGGTCGGGGACAATCATTGGCAATTTTTATTGACAGGGAACGCACGACTCCATACCAGTTGCAAAAAGAGATTGATCTCAAGGTTGACAGCTTATTTGCTTCTCGCGGTAGCAATATTGTCAACTCTGTGATTAAGCGCTTTATGCAAAATTACTCGATTTCAGCACGTTCAACGCGCTTAGCACAAATTATGCAGGAAGCTGACCCCCTGTTGTGTCTTAATTTGAGTGACCCCTACTTCCACGATGACCCCGCTAAACATAGTAAATTAATAGGATTTAAGGACACCGATGAGTTAGAAGTACAACAATTTAAAAGTTTGCTGGGAAAGGATTTGGGAATTACTACAGATAAATTTAAACCGACTCAAGCTGACGACGAAATTTTAATTGTGAATGAGTACGCTGGGTTTCCTCTAAGACTGATAGCCAATTTAGAAAGGATGAGGAACCCTTACATTCGCGACCAGAATTCCGCTACATCTTTTCTCCACAATGACTATCGCGCTTCTTTTCCTGACATCATCCCTCCTGATGCAAGAAAAATGGAAGAATTGGAAGATATTTTTTATCCTTGTTTAGCCTTAGGTTTGTTGGAGAAAAACAAGGAAAATCACGAATTGGAATTTCAATATTATGATGCATTGCAAGACAATTATTACACTGCTTCTCTAAACCCAGAGTGGAGTCAAGCTTTGGAGGAACTTGCAAACAACCGTGGAATGACTGAAACTTTGAAGAAACTGTTGGATCTGGCGATCGCAAAAATTGCCAGCAACCCAGAACTCTGGCAAAATGACTATTTACCCAAACTGCGACAATTTGTCGAACAAATTAAAAACTTACCAGAAGACAATCCCAATTATCCCTACAAAACAGCATTATATGTACCTCCAGGAAGCACAGAAGCCACAGCTAAAGAGGGAATTATCAATCGCTTTTGGAGAAAGATGGATGAGCAATTTAAAACCAGCCAACAGCAAAATTTTCCTTCAGCCACAAATCTAGGAAATCAGAAAGTTATTCCTGGCGAGATAGTCGTAGATTCTCCTGTAGATTCTCATGACAACAGAGCAAAACGACGGTTAGAATTAGAGCGGCTACAACAAGATTTAGCTGATGGTTTTCTAACTGAAGAAGAGTATGAGCGCGAGCGTCAAAAAATCTTCAAAAAATACCCTTTATGACATTAGAGAAGATTGCATAAATATTATTTTGTCTCGCGCCGCGTTCGCGCAGCGTGTCCCCTTGGGAGTTAGCGGCTTCTCGCAGAGTAGGCGCAAAGAAGAACACCAAGAAAACCAATGAATGCAACAAGTCTATTATTGTTTTCTCGTTTCTTGGCTGAGCCAGTCAACGAAAAATATACTTCCAAACAATCAAAAGTGTTTTCATGCCACCAGTACCACCTTACTTAATTTTTTTGACTCTTGTATTTGTACTTCTGCCATCTATAGCTGCTATTTTCTTACGTTTGGCTCTCTATCAACATCTTGTAGAGGAAGCTGACAAAGTGAAAATGCTCATTGATAGAAATGACAGTGTAACAGAACCTCCGATAATCAAAAATTTAAAAACCAGATTTAAAGAAGCTAGTAGTAAATTAGATAATGTTAATACAGCAGCTTTAATAGAACAAGTTTATAGTCAAAAAAATCTGAAATTTAATCTGATAATTTTTCCTAAACAAATCGGCTGCGAACAAATTGATTACTTCTGCCGCATTTTGCCAAACTTACTCCTAGCATTTGGTTTACTGGGGACTTTTCTTGGTATCACAATGAACTTGTCAGCACTCAGCCAAACCATAAATCAAACGACTGCTAGCAATGTTAACAGTTTTGTGGCTGAATTAGAAAAACCACTACAAGGCATGAGCATTGCCTTTACCACTAGTAGTCTGCCAAGGGAACTTTGCAGGGTAGCACATCTTACTGATAAGCTACTTAAAAATCAGGAAATAGCATGGCAAAGAAGTACATTGTGGATTTGAGTGAGGACGAAGTTTCTCAGCTGCAAGCATTAATTAAAAAAGGTAAGCACAAGGCAAGAACCATCACCCGCGCAAACATTCTTCTGATGGCTTCTGAGGGAGAAACAGATCAAGCGATCGCTGCCATTGTTCGAGTCCATGTTACGACAGTGGAACGGACACGAGAGAAATTTGTCTTCGGTGGGTTAGATTTTGCACTCATTGATGAACCTCATCCACCGAAGATTCGTAAACTTGAAGGAAAATCAGAAGCGTTTTTGATAGCTACAGCTTGTTCTGACGCACCGTCTGGACGGGTAAGATGGACAATGCAACTTTTGGCAGACCACTTAATAGAAGTTGGTATCGTTGATTCGATTTCAGATGAAACTGTTCGTCAGACCCTAAAAAAAACGACATTAAGCCGTGGCTGAAAGAACAGTGGTGCATTCCCGAAGTAAACGCCGAGTACGTTTTACGGATGGAAGATTTATTGGATTTATACAATGAACCATATGATCCCAAACGTCCAGTAGTCTGTTTTGATGAATGCTCATATCAACTGGTGGAAGAAGTCAGACAACCATTGCCACCTGAACCAGAGCAACCAGAACGCTATGACTTTGAATATAAACGCAATGGAACAGTAAATTTATTTGCTTATTTTCAACCTTTAGTAGGGTGGAGACATATTGAAGTAACTCAACGGCGTACAAAACACGATTTTGCAAAACAAATGAAAGATTTAGTAGATATTTATCACCGCGATGCTGATGTTATTCGTTTAGTAGTTGATAACCTTAATATTCATACTCCAGCAGCCTTGTATGAAGTTTTTGAACCTCAAGAGGCACGTCGAATTGTACAAAGATTAGAGTTCCACTACACTCCTAAACATGCAAGTTGGTTGAATCAAGTAGAGATTGAGTTATCTGTTTTATCTCGCCAATGTTTAGAGCGACGAATCCCGGATATACAAACATTATCCTCTGAAATTGCTACTTGGGAGAAACAACGCAATCTTCAACGTACAAGTGTCCATTGGCGTTTTCAAACTACAGATGCACGGAGAAAGATGGAGCGTTTATACCCGACTGTATGACCCAGCAAATTTCCCTTGGCAGACTACTAGTTTGATGGGAATATTATTTAGTGCTTTGTTAACAGTATTTAACTGGAGTAAGAATACTAGTTTAGCTAAGTTTCGACTTCTTAGTTCCTTAGAAGATTACCTGGATAATATTTATCAACCAACAATAGATGGTCATACTCGCCTTGATAAAGCTGTTGACAGAATGGCTTCTCTACAAAATGAGTTTTTAACTAATTTTGGTAACAATGTTCGGGATGTGGTTGAGAAATCTTTAGGAAAAGTAGCCAAGGAAATTGCTGAAGAAAATAAGAGAGCCAATGAACTAGCAAGGCAAGTTTATGAGAGTTTTACACAATCTTCTGGCACTATATCTGCTGCTGCTACTGAATTTAAGTTTGCCAGTGAAGAACTGAAAGAAAAAGCGCAGATATTTAAACAGGCTGCTGAAATATTTGATAATAGCCAGTTTCCGCAAAGATTATCAGAGGCGACGGGAGATTTGGCAAGAACACAGGAGAGATTTTCTCAGTCTGCTGCAAGTTTAGCTGAAACAGTAATATCTATTGCAACAGCAGTGAATGAAGTTCAGCGTTGCAGTCAGGAGTTAATTAACTTGGGAGAAGAAATCAAGAGCGTTAATCAAACTTCAGTCTCTGTATTAGAGTTACATCAAAATAATCAAACTTCTCTTGGGAATATTATTCCCCAACTCAAACAAGGAGCTAATAGTTTTTCAAAGGCGATCAACAAGCTTGATAATTTAGAGCAAAGAATTGTGAATAAAGCCGATAGTTTGAATGAGTTGGTGGAGACTGTAGTAACTTATACAGAACAGGTAAATTCGGCGATTGAGTCTTTAATTGGTACTAACAACCAAAAAGTTGAGACTGTTATCGACAAATTTGAAGGATATGCGAATGAGTTAAGCATCAAAATTGACACGTTTAGGTTAGATTTAATGGAATTAATGAGAAACAACAATGGGAAAGTCACTTACGAATACAAAAAAATGGGCGATCGCTTGCTTGGAGGTATCGAAGAAACAACAGAACATAACATTAAAAACTATCAAGTTTTAATGGCTCAGCTTCTTGAACAAGTTAGTGACATTAAACAGGGAATTTACCAGTTAAGAGAGGCACAAACTAATAATAACTACAAGAATAAGTAAGATAAAATGCGATTTCTATAAAAACAATATCTGATGTTAGCAAAAAATAATGTTATTTAAAATTTTATGGCTCGGCGATCGCGGCATACTGAGTACAATGAAGACCTAAACATTTGGCAGGCTTTTACGGATTTAATGTCCAATGCCTTTATGATACTTCTGTTATTGCTGTTAATAACTACCACAAAGTATGCAATATCGCAAATCTCTAATAATAAAAATACAGCTACGCCGCCAATTCTGCTAATTAAAGATGCAAATTACAGATTTGCTCCTGGAAGCGCCGCAATTGCTCCCTCAATGTTCAATTACATCACAAATAAAATAGTACCTGACATTGAAAAAACTACAAAAGATTTCAACATAAATACCGTTGAAATCATTGGTCACACTGATGAGCAAAGTATTGGTAGTGCCACAAGCAATCTAGACAACTATTTAGAAGCAGCAGTTAGTCGTGAGGGTTCGCTAAGCAATCTGAATGCCGGCTCTAACGCTGACTTGGGACTAATGCGTTCCTTGGCGGTAGTTAAAGAACTGCTTAAAATCCAGAAACAACAAGGTAGAATGCCAGGAGTTAAGTTTCGCGCCTATTCGGCGGCGCAGTTAATATTACCGAATGGGGAATTTGCCCCAATTCCCAACAACCAGCGTCAGCCAGATGCGACACGGCGACGCATTGAAATTCGCTTTACTCGCTTGGGTAAAGAGCGAGAAGTCAAATAACAAG
Organism: Kalymmatonema gypsitolerans NIES-4073; assembly: GCF_002368435.1. GTDB lineage: Bacteria > Cyanobacteriota > Cyanobacteriia > Cyanobacteriales > Nostocaceae > Kalymmatonema > Kalymmatonema gypsitolerans. The sequence goes on along the minus strand of NZ_AP018268.1, from coordinate 7,440,090 downwards.
GAGTCAGAAGACAGAATTCAGAATTCAGAATAACCCGACGAATGAACTCGGGGGTAACAGTCACGATGCTCCGATGACTGTTCTTCTCCATAGCGCGCACGGGGGCTATCACAAAATTACTCAAACTTGACGAGCCATCAGGAAGCGCCTCCCTTGCTTCTAATCTTGTCAAGAAGATGGTCTTATTGAAAGGCGCTTCCTTTTCACCTCATCCGGATTTGTGCCGCCAAACCCATAACTGGTAAAGGCTGGCAATTTTGAGCAGGATCGATCCAGGGGCGACTCATCCTTCAAGTGTACCGACGCATTCTGGCTCCTGACGACTGACACCTTCGTTCTTTTCGGTAGGTGAAAGTGCGCGATTCTCATAGCTTAGCCAGCAGCTTGCTATACGTAATCCTAATTTTGCCAATGTTTGAATCAAAACAACATAATCAGGTGATAAATTTTCATTCTTGCTGAGTTAAACTGGCAAGCAAGATAATTCAAACATCACGAGAGCGGCTCCACGGTCTCTTGCATCACTCAAAATGGAACAGTGGCAATTTCTGATACAGAAACAGGGCGATGCTCCCAAACAGAACCCCCCAAGGGGCGATGGGCAAAGCCCCGCCAAGGGCGATCGCGCTTTTCTCCCGCTGAGTCCTCCGGACACGCTAGGCGAACATGAACGCTCTTGGCGTCCCTTGGAATCGCCAAATGTGGAAATTATAGAAGGTCGGTATAGAGTTGTCGCTTGTTCTAACCTTGCTAACGTAGATGTGGAAGTACAAATCACTCATACCTCAACCTTGGAGGTTCCACCAAAGCGGCGAATTCAGGTGCGATCGCGCCGCACAAACTCTGAAGGCTTAATAGCTGTCATTCCTTATACCTACCTTAAGCCAGGAATTTGGGAGTTACGTTGTTCTGGTAAGTTGATGTCTGATCGTGGTAAAGCCTGGCAACACAGTATCCAATTGCAAGTCCTACCTAAAGTCGGTGCAGAGCTAGGACGAGGAAACAACGAGGAATTACCTGTCTTAAGCGCTGAGTTGTCTCAAGAAGAAGCGATTATTGAGCAGCCGATCAGTCCAGTCTGGCTTAAAGGTGAGACAGCAGAACAGATTTTACAAAACTTAATAGAACTGGCTTTACCTGCTTGTGAATTGTTGCCCGAAGATGACAAAACGGTTGAGGATTCTCCAGCAAATATGCCAGCTGCACCGCTTGCTGTGAAACTTGAAGAAGAAATCTACATTGGTCGTTGGGGAGAAACTCTCACAATTAACGGGCGTGTGGAGCAAAAAGAAGCGACGCTGGATCTGAGCCAAACATCAAATTATGAAAGAGTTTACGGAGGAGAAATAAGAATAGAATTGCACTCACCCCAAGGTTCTGAAATAATTAGGCGAGTGCGCCAATCGTTACCAGAAAAGTTAATACCGTTTCCTATCAGATGTTCAATAGAGATTCCAGCTGATTGTGAATCGAAGCTGATTTTGGGAGAAATCAGTTTGTATGGCGTCCTCACAATTGGTGGTAAGGCGGTACTTTTAGCGAAGGAGTCTTTCACAATTACAGATGTTACAGAATTACTAGCAACCAGTGCTGTATTCAAAAAAAGTGAACCACTGGCGACTTGTGAAGCCCAAAAACTATCGATACCTCTAGATTTAAAACTTTTCAATCTGGTAAAAACTCCAAACAAAGCGCGATCGCTTCTGTTGCATCCATCTCCAAAAAAATCCCTACCACCGAGACTTAACCGACAATCACTTCGTAAATCAGCAGCGATTTCACCTCAATTACCGAGGTTTGCTCAACACCAAAATCAGATGATGAGTCCTGCGGTTTCAGAACCTCCTTTAAAATTGGAGAATTCAGACACGAATAGCACTGTAACTGCTGTTAGTTATCTCATCAGCAAGGGTACGGCTTTTCCCTACTTAAAACGACTAAAAGCATCGCAGGATGAAATAGAAGTCCGGGAGCGCAATCCGCAAGAGATGTTTGACTTTCCTGCGCCAGTTAACTCGCAGCAGCACACGACTGAGATTGATCATGAATATGCAGCGTTATCAGTCGCAGAGGATGCACAATCCCAAGACACATCGTTTGTCAAAGTAGTGGCTCCCTCTAGTTCTGAATTAATCACGACAAGCAGTCCCTACATATCCCCGTTAATTAGAAAGTGGATGCATACTCAAGGGTACTCTTTGCCTGAACCCATCAATTTGCAAAACCAAGAGGACTATACCTATATTGTCCCTAGCCAAGAGCAGATATATGAGGAGCTTGACACACACACGCGGGGAAATGGCGACGTTAAGAATCCACAGGACACGCAGGTAGAAGAACAAATTGCCACACACATTCAACAGGACAAGCAGATAAATTCTTTCTCCCTCGCCCACTCCCGTTTTGATCAGGGGATACCGTCGGCTTGGTTGGTACAGGAAATCGTTGTAGATCATACATCCAATGAAGCGGAAGCTGATACTTTCAAAAATCAAGCTTCCAAACAGGAAGAAGCATCAGTATCAAATGTATTATTTTATTTGCCTTTAGGAAAAGAAATCACGGAAGCGTTACCAGTTCCGCAATTGCATTTGCCACCAGGCGAACTAGTGTGTGGAAAATCTGTTAGGGTACGCGTACAGTTAGCGCAAGTGTGTCCAGAAGTGGCTGTCAAGTTATGGGTTGAGGATTGCCAAACTCGCTGGTTGCTGGAAGATCCGCTTTGGTTGACAAATTTAGTACCTAACTCTTCTGGAGGATTGGAAGAAACCACTCACATCATTGTTCCTTTTGGGTGTTTGGAAATTCGCTTAGAAGCGATCGCTGTGAATACCGTTACTCAGCAGGAAAGCCACAAAGTCACTATCCAACGGAGTGTGATTCCTCCGGACTTACCGAGTTTGCAGTTAGATGAACTTTTAGATCTTTAATTTAGGGCTACCCATCGATCCCATTAAGTGCATTCTGAGTTCTGAATTCTGAGTTCTAAGTTCTGAGTTCTAAGTTCTGAATTCTTCTTCTTCTGTGTTAAAAATCTTTAGAATTTAAAAATTTAGGGGAAAATTTGCAGTAAGCTCTTGTTGAATTGTAGTTTGTTTCATAGGAATCTTATGTACACAGCTTCATTTATGCCTTCCATCCTGATGTACGCAGCTTCATTTGTGCCTTCCATTCTTGTTCCTGTAACTGGTCTAGTTGTTCCAGCTGTGACATTTGCGTTTATGTTGTTATACATTGAACGCGACGATATCGGCTAAACTTGTCCACCGACTTAATCATGAATTAAAAATTGACCGCCCATCTGATAAAGACGGGCGGCTTTTTTATGGTGATTTTTAATCGATTCATGAACTGCCCCAACCCGCTTTGCTGAGGTTGGGGTTTCCAAAGTCCCAACTTGCGGGTCGTGCTTCTGACGCTTCGCTTGGTAAACTTACCTGTTTGAGTCCTGACGGCTCTAGTGGATAGAGGTTTGACCATCTGCGTCTGACGACGCTAGTTCCTAACGCCGTGGCTAAATATTTGATTTAGCCCAGAAATATCTAAGGGGACGTAGCCACTATTAGATGCTGATTCTGGTATCAGGATACTGCCGTTAACTGTATCGATTGGGTTGACTATTGCCGACCAGTCGCCTAGTTGCCTTTATGCTACGGGTAGTCTTCCTTTACGGCAAAGCGGGTACTTTACGTTTATGCCTCGCAAAACCTAATATAGCCCTCTTTTGTCACTTTCCGAGTATTCTGAATAAAAGGATTAAAAGAAAAAACTCTGGAAGGTAAGCAGGGCAATGGATGTAGAATTACAAATCCTGAAACATTTGGCAAGAGACGCCCACCCAACAGTTGCGATCGTAGATGAATATTGTGCAGAGTATAAAGACTTGTTCAAAGAGGTAAGAAATTATGAGTGCTTTAAATATTTACATTTGGGAATAATATCAACGATAAAAAGAAAATCGTTACCAGAAATAGCGAAGGTGGTAAGTATAAACTCTGCACAGTCATTACATCATTTTCTAGCGAATTCAAATTGGTCAGTAGATAAATTAAAAAAACGAAGATTAAAGAAACTCAAGGAAGCACTAGATGGTCAGGCGATTACAGTAGTAATAGATGAAACAGGAGATAGAAAAAAAGGTAAAAAAACTGATTATGTAGCAAGACAATATTTAGGAAGTGTAGGAAAAGTGGATAATGGGATAGTTTCAGTTAATGCTTATGGAGTTTACTCTAATATAACATTTCCCTTAAATGTAAAAGTATTCAAACCGAAAGGGACGCTAAAAGCAGAAGATAAATATAAAACTAAAATAGAATTGGCATCAGAAATTATTACAGAATTAATTGAAGAGGGCTTTAATATTGAATTGGTACTAGCAGATAGTTTATATGGTGAAAGTAGCCAATTTTTGAGAAAACTAGCTGAATATAAATTAGATTATGTCGTAGCAATAAGAAGTAATCATGGTGTCTGGCTGCCAGCAGGCCAAAGCGTTAGGGCGAATAAGTGGTGCAAATTTGAGAGAACATTTAGTAATCAAAAATCAGAAACTAGATATATCCGAGAAATAGTTTATGGTAAAAGAAGAGCCATAACTTACTGGGAAATAACAACTGACCCAGAAACAATGCCAGAAAATTCTACTTCATTTGTTATGACTAATCTTTCAGGGAACCTCAAGAAAACTTTAGGCGACCTATATGGATTAAGAACATGGGTAGAATATGGTTTTCGGCAGTGTAAACAGGAACTGGGCTGGACAGATTACAGGTTTACAAATTTCCAACATATTGAGAAATGGTGGGAGATTATTTTTTGTGTCTACACAATGATTAGTTTAAGTTCTCCACCTTTCTTATCCTTAAATCAAGCTCCTCAAATTGAAACAGAGGTACAAGACAGTATTTGTATTGATTGTGTAGATTTTTCTAATCATAAACAATGGAATCATGGTTCTGGATGGAAGAATACTTTAAATAATCTTCGTTTAATTGTTCAACCTCTCTTACTATTTTGGTTGATTTATCCCTGGCTAGATGTTTTCCAAAATTCCGATTTATTGCTTGGATTTAATCACCTAATTTGTACAATGAACCAATTTAAACCTTTTTTCTCTTCTGCTTAATTTCAGTTATTTACTACTTGCTTCTTCCGGAAAGTGACAGAAAAGGGATAGACTAAAACGCACCCCAAAACAAAAACATCCAAGCAAACGCTATCCTTCCCCACTCCGCGTAGCTGAGGGTGGGGAAGGATAGCGCTATTTGTTCAACTTGTGCTACTAGCTAAATCTCGCTTACAGCTACTAATTGCTAATTGTGTATTGCCATAAGAGGATGTTTGTGAAGTACCGAGTTGTATCGAGATCCCCCCTAGCCCCCCTTAAAAAGGGGGGAAAATAGTCTCAAAGTCCCTCTTATTAAGGAGGATTTAGGGGGAGCGAAAAGTTTTTGATACATAACGAACCACTTTTAAAACATCCTCTAAGTATGCAAACAAATAGCAATTAGCAATTGTGTCGGCTCAAACTACGATTAGATTGAAGAACCGAGTCCAGCGTAAGCTCCGTAAAAGAAAATACCTACAACGGTAATTACACCTAAGCCTGCGATTGTTGCAACAATCCACAGGGGAATTCTGCCACTTCCAGACACAGTCTCTCCTCCCTTAATAAAAAATTAGCGACGAAAGTTAAAAAATAAACACCAGTCAATAGCTGTCGTTCCAGTTAGTTAAAGAAGTAACTGGAAAACAGAATCCCTAGAACAAAAACGAGTAGCAGTCCCAGGTAAAGCGAAGTCCGGTTGAGTTCAACCGGCTGATTATTGGGATTGTCCTTTCTTTCCATGATTCTCTCCTAGCGCTGAATAAACTGCATGGAAGCGATCGCACCCAAAAAGAACACAGTTGGCACAGCTAGGGTGTGAACTGCAAGCCATCTGACCGTAAAAATTGGATAGGAAACTGGTTGATTGATGTTATTGCCGCTAGTCATGATTTCAAACTACTTTGTGTTACTAAATTGCTCTACTTGTTGTTTTGCTTGATAACGGTTATTTACAATTGGCAATTCCTGCCGTGCTGGTGTGTAATACTCATCAGGGCGAGGTGTACCAAACACATCGTATGCCAAGCCAGTGCTGACAAACAACCAACCCGCAATAAACAGTGCAGGAATGGTGATGCTGTGGATCACCCAGTAACGAACGCTCGTAATAATGTCCGAAAATGGACGTTCTCCAGTAGTACCCGACATTTATACCCCTACCTTGAGCAAGATTGTTATTGAGATCATTATCCTACAAAGTTAAGAAAGAGTTACACCTCGTAACTTCTTTCTCATAAATAGGAATAAATACTTAGGCAGCATTTGATTTAGAAGCGGCTGCAATATTGGGATTATATTTGAGTAAAACACCGCGATCGCCAATCACAAATCCCTTTTCTGGGTTGAGAAAAACGATTTTGTAAAAATTAGTGGGAACTCCTTCAACATCACGGTCTTTTTCCCAAGTTTTGCCGCCATCAGAACTGTGCAGCAAATTAGCGCTACCGCCACTAACCCAAATTTCATCGGGTGTACGATAAGCCAAATCAAGTAAGCCCCAACTGGTCGAGAGTTCTGGATATTGAGTTTCCAACCACTTGTCAGGCTCTTGTGGGTTACTAAATTGTACCTGACCACCTCGTGCTAACATCCACATTTGTCCCTGTTCGGTAAATCCCATATTTTCTACCCGTCTGGAACTATTGCGGTTATGAGGTACCCAAGCATTTAGCCCTGGTTCCCAAGTCGAGTAGAAGTTACCTTTTGCAGAAACAGCAACATATTTGCCATCAGCAGAACGTTCGATGTTACGAACCACTCCTACGGCTTGTTCCACCTGCGCTTTCCAGTTTTGTCCACCATCTGTGGTTCTGTATATTGCTCCCACATCCGTAGCCATCTCAGCTGTGTTTTGTGCCAGTCCCACAATACTCACGGGGCTACCTGGTAGCTTTTCACTCAGGGGAATGCGTGACCAAGAACGACCTTCATCAGTGCTGTGCAACAGTAGAGAAGGTTCTCCAGCTATCCACCCCTCTTGACCTGCAAAACTGACAGTGTTAAAACGGTACCTTTGGTCATCCAGTTTTAATTCTAGAGGCTGCCAAGTTCTGCCACCGTCTTTTGTTTCCAACAGAGTGGCATTGCTGCCTACTAAGAAACCATGCTGGGGGTCATTTGTAAAGGCAATATCCAGTAGTTTTGCATCTGTTGGGACGGAAATCACTTCCCAAGGATTGTAGCTGGTCGAAGGGACATGACTACAACCAACACACACAAGGATAACCACGAACAAAGCGAGTATTCGTTGGTAAATTTTCACAATTGAGCGCATCTTTATCTGTTAGTATCTGTTAGTTTTTTTGAATTTGTGTATGGGTTTGGTGTAGGTTTATTGCCCACCCTCCGCGTTAAAAGCGCGTCTTATTGTACGCCGTAGAGGCTCATAAAAAACAAGAACGCAAGAGCCAAAGCCCCGAAAATCAGCAGGTTCTTCTGACCTGGTGTCAGGTTATTCACACCAACACCATATTTCAGATTTTCTTGAAAGCCGGATGCTGTACCGGCAGGACCAATGTTTGTAAAACCATTCTTTTTGACACCGCAAACTGGGCAGCGCCAAGTAGAAGATAATTCAGCAAAGGGTATCCCTGGGGCGATGTCATGCTTGTCATCCCCCTTCTCGGGTTCATAAATGTAACCGCAGGCACGGCACTCGTAGCGGTCTAACGCGTTTGTCTCAACAGCTTGTTCGCTCATGGCTCTTGGCGTCGGTGAGAGGCAAATCTTAAATATACGTTAAAAATTATGACATAAGTGTTAGGTTTTTCTATCTTGAGCAAAAACGAATCAAATCGTCTCCAGCTCTATTTTTCAGGATTCAAAAAAGTCAAAGAGATATAATGTAAAAGAAGGTTACAAGTTTATTAGCACCAAAAGCGGTAGAAATTCATTGTGTTTGTCCTTAGCGGTTACGAGTACCTTCTAGGCTTCTTCATCCTCTGTAGCCTAGTACCTGCCCTCGCTCTATCAGCGTCCAAGCTCCTGCGACCGAGTGGTCGCAACCCAGAACGGCGCACTACATATGAATCCGGCATGGAACCCATCGGTGGAGCTTGGATTCAGTTCAATATCCGCTACTACATGTTTGCGCTCGTCTTCGTCATTTTTGATGTAGAGACTGTATTTTTATATCCTTGGGCGGTTGCTTTTCACCGTCTTGGGCTATTGGCATTTATTGAAGCGCTAATTTTTATTGCAATTCTTGTAATTGCCCTCGTGTACGCATGGCGTAAAGGAGCTTTGGAATGGTCTTAGATACTAACATAGAGCAGCAGCAAAAAGAACGCATCCTCAACCCGATAGAGCGTCCTACAGTAACCCAAGAATTGTCAGAAAACGTCATCCTAACCACGGTTGATGACCTCTACAACTGGGTGCGGCTTTCTAGCCTTTGGCCCATGCTGTTTGGTACCGCTTGCTGCTTTATTGAGTTTGCAGCTTTGATTGGTTCCCGATTTGACTTTGACCGTTTTGGTCTGATTCCCCGTTCTAGTCCCCGCCAAGCCGACTTAATTATCACTGCAGGCACAATCACCATGAAGATGGCACCTCAGCTCGTGCGTCTTTATGAGCAAATGCCAGAACCGAAGTACGTGATTGCTATGGGTGCTTGCACGATTACTGGCGGAATGTTCAGCGTGGATTCCCCCACAGCAGTACGTGGAGTCGATAAGCTGATTCCAGTGGACGTTTACTTACCCGGTTGTCCGCCGCGTCCAGAAGCGATTATTGACGCGATTATTAAGCTGCGGAAGAAGATAGCAAATGATTCGATGCAAGAGCGGAGTCTGATTAAGCAAACTCACCGCTACTACAGCACAACTCACAACCTCAAGCCTGCAGAGCAAATTCACACGGGTAAGTATTTGCAGGCTGAGTCTCGTGTTACACCGCCGAAGGAATTAACCGAAGCGATCGGTCTACCAGTCCCACCTGCTCTTTTGACTCAAAAGGCACAAAAGGAGGAAACTAACCGTGGCTGAAGAAGAATCGAAACCAGTACCAGCAGAAGAACAGTCAATAGTCAAAGCGGGTGAAGTTTCCCAGTGGTTGACAGAAAATGACTTTGCCCATGAGTCTTTAGAAGCAGATCATGAAGGTGTAGAGGTCATTAAAGTTGAGCCAGATTTTTTGCTGCCACTTTGCACTGCACTGTATGCCTATGGGTTTAATTACCTCCAGTGTCAAGCTGGCATTGATTTGGGACCAGGACAGCAGTTGGTTAGTATGTATCACTTGATTAAACTCAGTGATAATGCTGATCGTCCCCAGGAAGTGCGTCTCAAAGTGTTCCTACCACGGGAAAATCCCAAAGTTCCCTCAGTTTACTGGATTTGGAAGGCAGCAGACTGGCAAGAACGGGAGTCCTACGATATGTTCGGCATTATCTATGAAGGACACCCAGACCTAAAGCGGCTTTTGATGCCAGAAGATTGGGTAGGTTGGCCCCTGCGTAAGGATTACGTGTCGCCTGACTTCTATGAGTTGCAGGACGCTTATTAGAGCAATCAAAGCACCTCATTATCAGCCCCTCTTTGTGTTTCAAAGAGGGGTAAAATGTATGAATGCAACTTGGTATTGTAAACATCAGTTGCTTATACTGGGAGTCTAATGAGTAATTCTGTTCCATGTCCAGGTTCTGAACGACAAAGTAATTGACCACGATGTTGCTCGACGATGATGGAGTGACTGATTGATAACCCTAATCCAGTGCCTTTGCCCACAGGCTTTGTGGTAAAAAAGGGGTCAAAGATACGGTTTTGAAGTTGGTAGGGGATACCAGTGCCATTGTCAGTTATACGAATCTCAACCCATTTTGAATTTTTGTCTTGGGATTCTTTGCTGTTATGACTAAGTTTTGTACTAATTTTTATAATTGGTTTAAAAGTGCCTTCATTTTGCTTTTCCTCTAAAGCACCTATTGCATTAGACAAAAGATTCATAAAAACTTGATTGATTTGCCCTAAATAACAATTCACCAAGGGAATTTTTCCGTATTCTCGCTTGACCTCAATTGCTGCTAGGTTTTTTTGCGCTTTCAGACGGTTTTGTAAAATTATCAAGGTGTTATCAAGTCCTTTGTGAATATCAGCAGGCTTGGCATAAGCCTGATCCGAACCAGAAAAATAGCGCATCGACAGCACAATGTCTCGAATTCTCTCTGCCCCTTCTTTCATCGACGCCAGTACTTTTGGAAAATCCTCAATGACAAAATCGAGTTCATTGGCTTGTATTGCCTGTAGAATTTCTACATGAGGCTGAGGATAATGTTTAGTATATAGTTTTACAACATCCATCAAAGCTTGCATATACTGGGAAGCGTAATCAAGATTGCCGTATATAAAGCTAATGGGATTATTAATCTCGTGAGCTACTCCAGCCGCCATCTGTCCCAAACTAGACATCTTTTCGCTTTGCACAAGCTGCGCTTGAGTACGCTTGAGGTTATCAATAACCTGCTGGAGTTGCTCTTTTCCAGCTTGTAATTGGGCTTGTGAATGCCGCAGTTCAGCTTCGGTTTGCTGACGAATGTTGATTTCTGTTTTTAGCTGGTGATTCTGCTGACTGAGTTCCTGATTTTTCTGCTGAAGCTGAGTTTGCAGGGTGCGAATTGTCAGTTGATATTTGATTCTTGCTAAAATTTCTTCAACTTGAAACGGCTTGGTAATATAGTCTGCTCCCCCCACTTGAAAAGCTTTCGCCTTGTCTACCCCTCGAACCAACGCACTCAAAAAAATGATGGGTATATCGCGAGTTTTAGGATCGAGTTTCAACTGCTGACAAACTTCGTAACCATCAATTTCCGGCATCATAATATCCAGCAGTATTAAATCTGGTTGTTGTGCTTGCACAGCTCTAATGGCTACGCTTCCACTAATAGCTTGTCTAACTTGATACCCGCAAGACCGCACAAGTGTAGATAAAACTCGCAAGTTATTTGGCTCATCATCAACAATGAGAATATCGCCATATGGATCTGATTCTGGAGGGTTGCACATCATAACTTAGATGATTTTCCAGCGGGTTGATAATCATCCCCTGGTTTAGAATTTAGTGTTTTTTTGCTAATTTAATGTATTATTAATTATATGAAAGCGCTTTCAGAATTTCGGTATATTTAATAAGAAAAACCGCTCAATCAAAATGATATATTACAACATTACGACAGGCAGGATGAAGGGGTTGTAGCGGGATTTGCACAGATTATTTTAAAGCTTTAGTAAGTCTTTAATAAACATTATTGTTATAAAATTATTGTTAAAAAATAATGTTGTATAAAATGTTGTATAAAAGCTTTTCAGTGGCACGCTGAAAATTCGTTCCCAAGTGGAACCTGGGAACGAGAGAATCGCAAATCTGGTTTTTTACCCCTGAATTTTTTAGCCCGCCCAGGCGGTGAGACTAGTACAGCACAGCGGGTTCCCAACCTAGGCAACTGGCGCAATTCGTAGCGTGTCCGGAGGACATACCGAAGGGGCTTTGTTTGTGTAGCCTGTCAGGAAAGAGTGCAAAATCTGTCTCAAGGCTACGTTATAACTAGCCTTACATCTTACCGTGCTGCATGACTTGCTGAAGGTGATGGCGGATTTCCTGTGCTTGCTCAATATCAGACTGCCGCAACTTCTGGAACAGTTCTACACAAGGTTGAGAACCAGCTTGCTGTGCATCATTGATGTAAGTGTCATAAGCTTTGATTGCTTCAGCTTTGTTATGCAACACTGTGAGGAAGTCATACTCCAGGTTGCTAATGGGATTTTGAGTTTGAGCGTTTCCTGCGGTTTGAACCATAGATTTACCCTCCTTTAGGTTTCTTATTCACTTCTACTTGCTCTAAAAGAGGTATTCATCTTCCTAAAAGAGTATGCGAGGATACGTAATCGGTAGATAAATTATTAACCTAAAAGGTTAAATTCCCAGGTGGAACCTGGGAACGAGATAAGAAGTTGAAGACAACTCTACTATTTAAGCAATCTCCTCACACCGACGTGAATGCTTGAATTCACGCTCAATTTCATGTTGTCTAATCTCACCGTGCTTAACAGGACAAAATTTAGTATTAGCGCTTATGCAGTCCATATGGGGTGTTTTGGCACACACTAGCAGTAATCCGCCCAATATAAACAATAAGCCACAAATTGATGCAACCTGAATCCAAGAAATTTCCAACGCTCCGTGAACCACCACTTCTCGCAGTACAGATACAATTGTGACCTCTACTGCCACTCCTACGGCAATGCTGTGTTCTTGCAAGTAAACCATGAGCAGTCGAAATAACTCGACCAAAATCAAGATAAATAATATCTTGGCGGTTATTTGTTTATAATCTGGTGCTTGCGTGAGGGCAATTAATATCCCCCATAACTGGATAAGCATGACGGCAAATAGACCTAGGCACAGGATAACTACAATTAGGTCTTGGAATGCTTCCATATTGCGAACAATCCAATGCCGATCTAGCCAGCGATCGTAGAACAAGAATTGGCTCTTGAGGCGCTTTTTCATGACTATTTTGATTCCAAACGGGAGAACTTTAAACCACACCAGCCAGTCTCTCTGACACTTTTATTGTGCCGCGATTACGCTTTATTTATTGTGCCGTGATTACGCTTTAACGAGGCTGATAATTTAGGTTTTGCGCCTGTTGTAATAATTGTGCGGCATTGTTCGCCCACTGGAAATTACGCTGAGCGTTGTATAAATTCCTGGCATATTGCAACACCTGTGCCGCCTCTGGATATTGCCTTAATTGTATAAAAGCCAACCCGGCTCCATAATAAGCATTGGCGTTATTTGTATTTGCTTCTGCCGATTTTCTAAAAGCTTCTAATGCATCTTTTGACTTGCCTTGGCTAAACAAAAGTGTCCCGAGATTGTAGTGAGCGTCGGAATATTTGGGATTGATTTTCACTGCCTTGCGAAAGGCATCTTTTGCTTTATCAGCTTTTCCTTGTTGTAAATAACATATGCCCATATGATAGGCAGGTTCTGGTGCATTTTTGCTCAGATCCATTGCTTTTTTAAAGGATGCGATCGCTCTGTCCCAATCTCGTTGTTGCTCGCGCAGCAACCCTAGGTTATAGTGAGCAACTCCCAGTTTGGGATCAAGTTCTATTGCTCGTTGCAAGTAATCGTTCGCTTGCTGCCAATTGCTTCCTTCCAACAGCGATCCGCCCAAATTCGCATAAGCTAGCGCAAATTGGGGATCAGCTTGTGTTGCTTTGTAAAATGCATCTGCCGCAGGTTGTAATTGTCCTATTTGTCGCAGTGCTAGTCCCAAATTGTAGTGCGCTGCAGCTAAATTGGAATCGAGTTCTGTGGCTTTGCGAAATAAGGCGATCGCATCTTGTACTCTCGCTACCTGAATTGCCTGCAACCCTTGAGTCAAGTAGTCTTGAGCGCTGCTATCAACGTATTGCGCCAGTAGAGGGAGGCGGGGATCACCAGGAGATGCAGTGGCTGGGGAAGAAGCCGAGAGAAAGCTTTGCGCCACTAATATGATCACCAAAGCTGGGAGGCGATATTTATAAAGAGGAACTCGCATTGTTTTCTTGTGTGGGAATTTGAGTTACATTTACTTTACAAAGTTTGTGTGAGACATGAATATATTCACATAAGTTTAAGTTTATATAGTAAATTTTGTGTTTCTTAAATTTGACTGTGGTAAATATTACGAGAAAATACGATTTTTAACTCTCATATTAAAGGAGAGATAATCTCAAGTTAAAGACAGGATAATCTTTTGAATCATCAATGTTAAATCCTCAATAACTTAGGATAACGCGGCGAAACGTAGCAAGCCGCTAAGGAGGTTGTATGAACGAAAAAGTCAAATCGGGTTCGCGGAATGTGGCAATTGTCGGTCCATATTTAAGTGGCAAAACCACATTAATGGAAAGTTTATTATTCGTTACAGGAGCGATCACTCGCAAAGGCAGCGTTAAGGATGGTAACACGGTAGGAGATAGTGCTGCGGAATCGCGCGATCGCCACATGAGTGTAGAAGTGAGTGCTGCTAGCACTGAGTATAATGGCACTCGCTTCACATTTATTGATTGTCCTGGAAGTGTGGAATTTGCCCAAGAAACTTACAACGCCCTCATGGGAGTAGATGCGGCAATTGTAGTTTGCGAACCCATTACAGACCGAGTTCTCACCCTTGCTCCTTTATTTAAATTTCTTGACGATTGGGAAATTCCTCACCTCGTGTTCGTCAACAAAATGGATCGGGCTAATATCAATGTCTTAGACACATTGCACGCCCTGAAAGCCGTTTCCAGCCGTCCCTTGGTAGCGCATCAATATCCCATCATTCAAGCGGAACAGCTCATTGGCTTTATCGATTTGGTAAGCGAGCAAGCATACAAGTACCATGCAGGTGGTCCTGCTGACCCCATCCCCTTCCCGGAAGAACTCAAACAAGAAGAACATATAGCACGGGCAGAAATGCTCGAAACTTTGGCAAACTTTGACGACCATTTATTAGAAGAACTTTTAGAAGACATCGAACCGCCCCAAGAAGAAATTCTCACAGATTTGAAACTGGAATTAGGGGCAGATTTAGTCGTACCCGTTTTCTTTGGAGTCGCTGAACAAGATTATGGCGTACGCCCCCTCTTGGAAGCTTTACTTAGGGAAGCCCCTGAACCAGAAACCACAGCAGAACGTCGCTTAAAAACCCAAAAAGGCGATTCTCCTATAGCGCAGGTACTAAAAACTTATTACACTCCCCAAGGTGGCAAACTCTCTCTCGTGCGAGTTTGGCGGGGAAAGTTAACAGACGGTATTGTTCTCAATGGCGTTCGCGCTGGTGGTCTTTACCGCCTCATGGGACAACAACAGCAGCAAATTAACGAAGCTTGTGCTGGTGAAGTGGTTGCTGTCAGTCGTTTAGAGAGTATCAAGACTGGAGATACTCTTTTTTGTGAGCAGTTGACGACAGCATTACCCAAAGCTGAGCAGCTAGAACCAGTTTATGCCCTAGCGATTACTCCGGAAAAGCGCAACGATGAAGTTAAGCTCAGCAGTGCTATTACTAAGCTGTTGGAAGAAGACTGCTCTCTTGCTTGGGAACAACACGGCGATACTCACGAAGTTATCCTTTGGGGTCAAGGCGAGATTCATCTGCAAGTCGCACTCGATCGCCTGCGCCGCAAATACAATCTGCCGATGACAACGCACTTACCGCAAGTGCCTTATAAAGAAACGATTCGCAAGCCAGCCTCATCAATTCACGGGCGCTACAAACACCAAAGTGGTGGTCACGGGCAGTTTGGCGATGTTTATCTCGACATCCAGCCATTACCACGCGGCGAAGGCTTTAACTTCAAAGAAACTATTGTCGGTGGTGTGGTTCCCAAGCAGTACATCCCAGGTGTGGAAATAGGCGTGCGAGAGTTTCTCTCACACGGTCCCTTGGGTTTCCCGGTCGTGGATGTGGCGGTAACACTAACAAATGGTTCTTATCACACTGTTGATAGTTCCGAACAAGCATTTAAGCAAGCAGCGCGTCTTGCTATGCAAACGGGAATACCCAAGTGTGAACCTACTCTGCTAGAACCGATTATCCGTGTGCAAGTTTCTACTCCAACCGAATTTACTGCCAAAGTGCTGCAACTTGTGACTGGTAGACGAGGGCAGATTTTGGGTTATGAAGGTATACATGACTGGCAAGGATGGGACAGTGTCAGCGCTTACCTGCCCCAAGCAGAGATGCAAAACTTTATCGTAGAATTGCGATCGCTCACTCTTGGCGTTGGTTCTTTCCATTGGGAATATGACCATCTTCAGGAAGTTCCTGATAGAATTGCCGATCGCATCCGCACCTCTGGTAATGGCAATAGTGGAAACGGCAACGGTAACAAGTAATTTTGGATTTTAGATTAATCTAAAATTCATTGAATTTTTAGAGTTGCTAACTTTGTCATTAATGTAGGGACACCCATAAGGGTGTCCCTAGTGTTTTTGATACCTGTTTGCCATTCAGGTTTTTAAGTGGAAGTTTTTAGACCTTACAGGACTCAGTAACTTCTGATTTCCTCTGACTAACTCAATGTTATTTGATTGATTTTAATTCGGCAAAGAGAACGCGTACTTTTGTACTATAATTTTTATAACAATACACGGTATTTATTAAATGCATAGAATAACCTGCATTTAAGTGTTTGTACGTCCTTTGTGAAGTAGCAGGTAAGCACTAAATTTAGGGATGTACTTAAGGAGAGAAACTTTGGTGTCGCAAGCAGAGGCAAATTTTAATCAAACTACTGTCGAAGAACATTTAGCTGATTCGGTCATTCATCCCACGTCTCACCCAGAGGGGAGCGTGGGATGAATGACCGGGTACTCAAGGTACGTAAAGCGACCTATTTTCTACGTCGTTAGAAGAGGGAATGGGGACAGTGCCTTGAGTACCAATCTCCGTGTTGGGCAACCTGTCAACAAGCGTCTTCGACAATTTGAGTAACCGTTTTATCCTTACTTGCTGCATATAGTCTCAATTTGTTTAATCTTCGTTCTGACATCCGCACATTTAATCTAGTTATCTTCATTAATAACTACCCAATGTTATTACACTTATGCTAACATAAAGAAGTGATGGCCAAGCCTAAAATGCTGTCCACACATCTGTACCTAGACAACTGAAGATAGGGGGTTTTACCGGGAAGTGCGGCTCAATTGTGCTATTAATAGCCGACTACTGCCTCCGGTATGTAAAATCTTCAAGGAACGTAGGTGAATGGTTTTTTCAATCATTCAAGTCGGGAGGGACACGTGCCTGACTATAAACTGCGGTAGTGGGAAACAGATGGAGTACCACGAACGAATTTCTGCAAGGATAATTTCCGGCAGAAGCCTACACTGTACATTTATGTCAGTGTAGGAGTGTCACAAAAGCGAATTCTTGTTCTTGGTTCAGCACCCCATACAAGACAGATCAGCGCTTACAGTTGGGATAGATTGCCTAAATACTTGAATGTTGCGGATTACGATGTAGTTATTCTTAACCTAGAACCTTTATTGGATAAACATTTTGCTGCCAGCTTAAATATAGAGACATTGCCCTCTTGGGAACAATTTGCTCGACTTGTATTTAGCCATGCCAGCGAACTGATTATTATTGGAATGCCAATAATCCTAATTGGCTACCCTTTTTACACAGATATTTCCAAGTGGCTACCACCATTACTTCCACAGTTTATCGTTGATTCTGGTGAAGAAATTCGTAATATTGACTCCGAGTTTGCTTATTACTTCAAGTATGTGAGCCGATGGTTCTTTCATACAAGCTCTGATTTGAATGTTAAAGATGACCTTTGGAGTCATTACTTGAGCGTAATCCATCCTCAGGCTAATGAGCTAGGTATTCAATTTCATCCACTTGCCCAAACACGATTTCAACAGGCTGTTGCTTTCCGAATGAAGTTTCAAGCACTCGGTATAGCCACAAGAAGCGTTCCATATTCACAGGAAGATCAAGCCGTCCTCAAAATATCAGGTGATGTCATTTGTCTTCCTATACCGACAGAAATTTCTGCCCAAGAAGCAGTTGATCTAATTTTGCAAGAAAGATACGGTTTGCAATTTGAGTCAGCTCCACCTGCTTGGGTGGAAGCATACAAGCTTCCTAACGAGTTGCCAATTGAAGCAGAGATAGATCGGTGTAAAGACGCGATTCAGCAATTAGAAAAGGAATTGGCAGCAGCTACAACCCGATTACGAGAAGAGTCACGATATCGCAAGTTACTTTATGAGCAGGGTGAAGCTGCATTAGAACCTGTTGTACGTGACGCACTTAGCCAATTAGGCGCTCAGGTTGACGAACCACAGCAGCGAGGCAGGGAAGATGGACGACTAATTGATCCTAAGCAGCGGAGAGGGATGTTAGAAATTAAGGGTTTAACACACCAACTCAAGCTACGCGAGGTGCGTCAACTGGATCAGTGGGTACGTGACGCGTTTATGGATGAGGAATGGGAGAGCAAGGGAATTCTGATTGCTAACACATTCTATAATCAACCGATAGGTAATAGAGGTGAACCGTTTCCACCTAACTGTATTCAAGCAGCAAAAAAGTTTGATCTATGTCTAATGACAACAACGCAGCTTTTTAAAGCCCTCTATGCTTTGCAACGACGAGAACTGAATCTAGATTTATTTTGGAATGCATTATTCAGCACAAGTGGCGTTTGTCCTCTCCCCGACATAGACATCTTGCCTATTGATAGCTAATCAGCTAGAACCTAATTTTGGGAAGATACCATGCTACCAGAAAAGTTTATATAGCAGTCCTAAATCATTTGTGAGATTTTCTTTTATTTCTCTTGGCGTTCTTGGCGACGCCAGTCGCCTGCTGTCGGGAAACCCTCCTGCAGCGCTGGCTCGTCTTGGCGGTTTTTTAATTCTCACGGATTCGTTGTGGCGATTTCTAAGTCGAAGAGCTACGCTGCGCCTTAAAGCCGTAAAATTGCCTCAGTGCAAAACAGATTTTAATACAACGCATGAGCGATACACAAACTTGGTACATTGTCAAGCGCACTGCTGGTCATTGCGAAATAGTCTCCAGCAACGAAGCGACTGGAGATGATAATCCAGAAATTATAGAACAGTGGGGACCTTTTACTTCCGAAGGTGAAGCGATCGCCCGTCGTGTGGGACTGATTAGATCTGGTAAATGCCAACCAGTATGAAGAAAGAAGAAAGAACAAGGAAGAACGAAGAATAATTTTCGTCTTCAGTTTTCTTTCTTCCCTCTACTTTCTTCATTTTTCTGCCCTATTATTGCCTCTTTGTGCAATTTCCTTGCCTAACACTTCCGCCGCTTTAGCAAATTGGGGGTCTGCTAGTGTGCCGATTTTGTCGCGTTCTTTGAGCCACAATGCTTGTCGCTGGGCATCTGTCAATTCCACCTTGACATCTGGATCAATCCCATGCTTATTAATATCCCGATTATTGGGAGTAAAGTATTTGGCAATGGTCACAGCTAATCCTGAGCCATCGTCCAGAGGACGCACTGATTGCACCAAGCCTTTGCCAAACGTCTGACTACCGATTAAAACAGCACGCTTATTGTCCTGCAAGGCTCCTGAAAGGATTTCACTAGCACTGGCTGAACCTTTATCCACCAATACCACGAGCGGCTTATTAGTTAAAGCACGTCCGTTTGCTGTTTCCCGTTCCACTTCTCCTTGACGGTCTTTAGTGGAGACAATTGTGCCGTTATTCATCCACATCCGGGCAATTTCCACGCTAGAGAAGAGCAAGCCCCCCGGATTGTTCCGTAAATCGAGAACATAACCAGCAACCTGCTTATTCTCCAAATTTCTCACTGCTTGTTGCATTTCCTTACTGGCGTTAGCGCTGAACTGTTTCAAGCGAATGTAGCCAACATTGCCTGCTGGAGTTTGCCTTTGGGAATACTCGACTGGATGAATTTCAATCTTTGCTCTTGTAATTTTGAATTCTTTTTCTTGACCGTTCCGCACAATTGTCAAGTTGACCGTCGTTCCTGGTTCACCTCGGATCAAGGATACTGCCTGATTAGTATCCATGCCCTCGGTGCTTTTTCCGTTGATTTTGGTTATAGTGTCCTTTGCTAAAAGTCCAGCTTTGGCGGCTGGTGTATCCTCAATTGGCGCAATCACAGTTAGCTTTTTCGTTTTCTCATCTAGACCCATCTGGATACCAATACCTGTAAGTTCTCCAGAGGTATCCACTTGCAGACTTTTGAACTCATTTGGATCCATAAACCGGGTGTAGGGGTCATCTAGCTTCTTCAGCATTTCCCGTATGGACTTGTAGGCTTCCTGTTTGTTGCTGTAGGACTTGTTTAAGTATTCTTTACGAACAGCCAACCAATCTACCTTATTAAAAGTACCATCTACATATTGGCGGTTAATAATTTGCCAAACTTCATCTACTAAATCCTTAGGACTTTCTTTAAATAAAGCCTGTCCTTGCGAGTGAATTCCCAGGCTGGTGACTGCGATCGTTGTCAGTGTCACCGCTGTAGCACCCACCAAAACAAGCCCACTTCTTGTAATCACCATAATGACAGCTGCGCGTCTACGGAAAGTTTTATAGTCAGTATGCCCAATCTAACACAGGGTTTTAATGTACAGACTGAGCATTATTTTTTTATTTCATTAAAAGCCTTTGTCGTCCGGCGATATCGGAACCACCGGTACAAAACTTGTCGAAAATTTTATGGATCTACCCAACGTCCATCTGCCTTAATTAAATTAATTAACTCTTCTACTCCTTTTTCTTCTGAAACTTTTTTAATTTCTTCTCTCCCACGGTAGAGAGAAATATATCCAGGAGTTTTTCCAACGTAACCATAATCGGCATCAGCCATTTCTCCTGGTCCATTGACAATACAACCCATAACTGCTATATCAAGTCCAGTTAGATGTTTGGTAGCTTCGCGGACTTTGTGCAGAACTTCTTCTAAGTTAAACAATGTACGTCCGCAGGAAGGACACGCGACGTACTCCACCATTGTTTTCCGCAATCCCAAAGCTTGCAAGATACTGTAGCATACGGGGATTTCTTTCTCTGGTGGTTCCGTCAGGGACACGCGAATTGTATCGCCAATGCCATCAGCTAAGAGAGTGGCAATACCCGCAGTGGATTTAATCCGCCCGTACTCCCCATCACCTGCTTCTGTGACACCTAAGTGTAGGGGATAATCCATACCCAGTTCATCCATCCGCTTAGCCATCAGGCGATAAGCGGCTACCATCACCGGAACCCGTGAGGCTTTCATGGAGATGACGATATTACGGAAGTCCAGAGATTCACAGATGCGAATAAATTCCAAAGCAGATTCTACCATTCCTTCTGGAGTGTCCCCGTAGGTGAACAGCATCCTTTCGGCAAGGGAACCGTGATTTACCCCAATTCGCATAGATTTGCCTTGATCGCGCAAGGAAATCACCAAGGGAGCTAAAGTTTCGCGGATTTTTTCCCCGATTTCCTCAAATTCCGCTTGAGTGTACTCGGTTCTCCCAGAGTTTGGCTTTTCAAACACATATAACCCTGGGTTAATCCGGACTTTCTCTATATGTTTCGCGACTTCCAAAGCGATTTTCATGCCATTATGATGCACATCCGCAACAATTGGCACGTCTTGGTAGCTTTTGATTAATTTTTGTTTAATCTCTGCCAACGCTTTAGCATGGGCCATACTAGGTACAGTAACGCGGACAATTTCGCAGCCAATTTCATGAAGACGACGAATCGCTGCTACGGATCCATCTATGTCCAAGGTGTCTTCGTTAATCATTGACTGCACCACCACAGGGTAACCACCCCCAATGGTGACATCGCCAACTTTGACTGGACGGGTTTTGCGCCGCTTGATAGTCGTGTCGAACGTCGGTTGACTAAATGCGGTATTAGAAGTTGTAAGCGTAGGCAGGGTTTGCATAACCTGTTAGGTAATTTTTTGTAGCGAAGATATCAACTTTGAAAACATTCTGTTTCCCAGAGTGCCACAGGTGGTGCAAATTTGAGTGATGAATTTTGAGAAAAAATAGGAGTAAGAAAGGGAAAGGGAGAGATGAGGGGAGTGGGGGAGTCCAGGAGTCGGGAAAAAAGTAAAAATTACTTATGGATTATCAAAATCCTGGCAATAAGGAATAAATACTATTAGCAGTGGCTATCATTTGATGAGTCAATTATTAATTCTTGTAATTTATTCTATTCCTGACGGTGTGGCTTTAATTGACACCGTACTACACCACTATCTTATCAGAAATATCCGTAGCTGTAAACTATACAAACGCGGTCTCAACGATACGTATTTGGTGGAAACTGAGCAAGAGAGATATATTCTGCGAGTTTATCGGTGTGGGTGGAGAAATAAGCAAGAAATTGATTTTGAACTGGAACTGTTAGCGTTTCTACAGAAGCAAAAACAGCCAGTTGCATACCCCATTGCAAGAAAAGATAGCGTTTTGACAACCGAAATTGCCGCACCAGAAGGAAAGCGCTATGCGGCAGTATTTTCATATGCACCAGGACGTGCAGTCAATGAAAAGCTTGATGGTATACAAAGCTATCGTTTAGGAGAAGCACTGGCAAAAATTCATCAGACACTAGACGAGTTCAAAAGTAGTTTTACTCGCTCTGCTTTGAATAGCGATTACTTGCTAGATTGGTCAATACAAGCAATTACAGCTGTGTACCAACACCGAGAAAGCGATATTAACTATCTGCAAAAACAGGTAGACCAAATAAAAAGGCAGTTAGAAGAATTAAAATTGCCTTTGTCAGCACCAGCTTATGGAATTTGTGTTGGAGATGTTCATTCAGGAAATGCTCATTTCACGGAACAGAATGAGCCGACTTTATTTGACTTTGACCAGTGCGGTTACGGCTGGCGTGCTTTTGACATAGCGAAATTTTTGCACGCAGCAACCAGAATGAAAATAGATTTTACCGTGAAAAACCGTTTTATAGAAGGATATCAGACAATTCGTAAACTGAGTGAACCTGAACTTGCTGCAATTCCTGTGTTTTTTAAAGCTGCCTACTACCTAGATTTGGGTAATGGGCATTAGTGCAAGTGTAGTGAAAGATGTTTTGGCTTCTGGGTGGTTCACTGATGAGTGGATTGATGAGCGTTTGGCGATGTTAAAAAGTTTGGATGATGTTGAAGTCTAAATACTAGAAAGCAGGCATATATAGATTTCAAACAATCGCTTCTAAATAAATTTTTGAGCTAATAGCAAAATTGCGTTACAACTCACTTAAAAAGATATTCTTAGTCCGTTGGTTCCAAACCTTACTTAAACTAAAAGCTAAGTATTTTCATCCCTGAGAAAATAGGAAATAATGAAATAACCCTAGGACATAGCTACAATAATGGAAAGAATTACCGTCAGAGGTGGTAATGTGCCGAAAATTACACTCGAAGTCCCTGAAGAACTTTCTGAGCAACTGGCTAGTGTAGGCTATTCACCAAACAGTGGACAAAGCTAGACATCTAGTTCTATCACTGGACAGATAGCCAGCCTAAGTCTTAAATGACTACGTTTTGAGGGTCACGACACCTACAGGTACTTTCCAGCCCGTAGCCCTGTCGTCAATCATTAAACATGTGTATTTGGTTAAGGAAGTGTGATTGACATAACAAGCCTTCAAAACATTGGCGTTAGCGAAGCGGAACCTCTTAGGTTCGGAAAACATTACCCGTTCATGAGGCTCTTTATGAGCAAAGTATTCGTACTTGACACAGATAAAAGACCACTAAATCCAATTCATCCAGCTACAGCAAGACAGCTTTTGAGAAATCAAAAAGCAGCAGTGTTGAGAAAATTCCCGTTCACAATCATTCTTAAAGAATCATGTCCAGAAATACCAACACAACCATTAAGAATCAAGATTGATCCAGGTTCAAAAACTACAGGGATAGCTATAGTAAACGATATCACTGGTGTTGTTGTCTTTGCAGCAGAACTTCAACATAGAGGTTTTGCGAGCAGAGAATCTTTAACTTTTCGTAGACAGTTGCGTAGAAGTAGGAGAACAAGAAAAACGCGGTATCGTCAACCTCGGTTTAATAATAGAAAACGTCCAGATGGATGGCTACCACCAAGTCTAATGAGTCGTGTTTACAATATTGAAACATGGGTGAAACGACTAGTTAAACTTGCGCCAATCACGTCTATTTCTCAAGAGTTAGTTAGGTTTGACACACAGTTGATGCAAAATCCTGCCATTCAAGGCAAGGAATATCAACAAGGTACGATTCAGGGATATGAGACTCGTGAGTATTTACTAGAAAAGTTTGGTAGAAAGTGTGCATACTGTGACAAGCAAGACTTACCCTTACAGATCGAACACATTCATCCGCGATAATATCGGAGGTTCAAATAGAATCTCAAATCTGACATTAAGTTGTGAAAAATGCAACATCAAGAAGGGGACTAAAGACATTAAAGATTTCCTTAAAAAAGATCCTGAACGCTTGAAAAAAATTGAAGCACAAGCTAAAAAACCTCTTGTCGATACTACGGCAGTTAACTCAACTAGATTCAAGTTACTTGAAGTATTAAAATCTACTGGTTTGCCAGTAGAAACAGGTAGCGGTGGGTTAACAAAGTTCAATAGAACAAAACTAGAATTACCCAAGACTCACTACTTTGATGCCGCGTGTGTTGGTTTATCAACGTCGAACAAGCTAGTTATTAAAGGCATGAAACCTTTAATAATAAAAGCTACTGGGCATGGCAACCGACAAATGGCTGTAACCGATAAATTTGGTTTCCCTAAAAGCCACAAAACTAATAGTAAGTTTCATTTTGGATTTAGGACGGGCGATATTGTTAAAGCAGATGTCCCCAAAGGGAAAAATGCAGGTATTCATATAGGTAGAGTTTCCACCCGTAAGACTGGTCAATTTGACATAAACACTGGCTCAAAAACCTTGCAAATCATCAATCATAAGTACTGCATGGTATTACAACGTCATGATGGTTATCTTATATCTTGCACCTGGAAATGTGAATGTCAATTCCTTGACTAAGTGCCACATCTCTCAGGCGTTCAATATCTTGTAAAAGAAGTAACATTACCAAATGCGGAAATATAGTTTGGAACGCGATTTCTGCGGCTTGTCCCCAATCAGGTAGATTTCTAAAGGCGATCGCTTCGCGGGGAGGATTTTCGCCGAGCGCGGTCGATAAATAGGCCCAATGCGCCAAAACATAAGAAATAAGGGACAGCACGAACCAACGGTAAACGCCTAAAAGTGTCCCCTGTCCAAAGCGGTGCAACCCAAAACGGTGCTTTGCAGTTTTAAACCAGCCCTCTATCTGCCATCGCCGTTTACCCCACCAAGAAATAGTGCTAGCCTTGAGAGCTTTAGTAGAAATTACAAATCGCTTTTCATACTTACGATCATGACGTTGAAAATAGTACCAAGATACATAGACAGGAAACTTCAAGCCTTGAAGGCGAAGTTGTTGTCCTCGTTTATGTAGTTGAGCAACACAGCGCCCATCAATTAACTTGCGGGTACGAGCAATGCCAGCAATTATATGGTATTTTTTCTTTCGGACACCGTGTAAAAATTGCACACTACCAAAGCCTGTATCTACCAAAACCATTACTTGGAAGTGCTGGGTTAATTTTTTAGGCAAAGATTTGACCATTTTTAATCCCAATTGTGCGGGGGAAGAGGTTCGTTTACCTCTCCATACACGGAAACTCCAGGGTACTCGCCACCGACCAACAACGGTGGGCACTACAACCAGGTGTAAACCTCGTTTCCCGTTGTATACGCGGATTAAATTTTCAAATCCTTTAAATTTCCCAAACTTCTCCAAAGTTGTCAGGTCAATAATCACTTGTAAAAATGGTTTGCGCCCTAAAGTCCGTTCCGAGAGAATTTCCTGAATAACACGGTTACGAGTAGTACGAATTACACTCAATGTTGACCAATCGTAGATATTAAGAAATCTGCTCAAGGCGCTAGCAGACTTGCTTTTACTATGTTGAGGTAAGGGATAACCAAGTGAGCAGCAAGAACAATCCCAACATCGCTTCAAGATTTTTTTGTTGGTAGACAGAAGGCATCAGCGATAGTAGGGTATAAACTAAATTTTGGGCGTGGGCAAGAATTGAAACCATTTTTCTTGCTTTGATATATGCTTTTCACGCCCTTTTTTCTCATATTTCTGCGCTTGTGTGCAAATCCATCTACTCTTTCAAGTTAGCGATCGCCTGCTCCTTAGGAATTTACGTAATCTCACCCCTTGTTGGTTATATAAATGTCTTTTTTCTACTTAAACACCTGCTCACTGCTGGAGTCACTTTTTTACACTCTTATTTGCCTATTAGTGGTTTATCCCCAGAGGTGCAAGATATAAGTTATTTGTATTCGTTGTCCAATGTTGTCCACTAAATCTCCGATGAGAGGTGATCCGATCGCCTTCCCGAACTCCTAGCCCTGAGTTTGCAACAACCACCACTACCAGCTTACATCTAGCGCTACATACTGAATTTTATTGCCAGTAACCTCACTTATGAAAAAAGTGTTGAAGGATTTCTAACCTAGAAAGTAGCTCTGATAAACATGATTAATTGGTAACATTTTAGTGAAACTTCCCCATTTTGAGCGAGCAGTTGTAGAAATAGAAAAACTCCAAGATTATTGTCTAAATGCTGAACATCCCAAGGGTAAACATAAAGCGCGTGTTTTTGCATCTGCTCTTGGTCTAACGACTGAAAATGCTGAAGAATTAAGAAATATTTTGCTTATTGCTGCTCAAACCTATGACGCTACTTTCACCAAACAAAACGAATATGGTCAGTCTTACATAATAGACTTTACAATTACCACAGATAAACAAGCGGTGATTCGCAGTAGTTGGATTATACGTATTGGTGAAGACTTTCCCAGGCTAACAACTTGTTATGTTATTTGAATAGGTAGCTAAACCATGAATAGTGAAATCAAACTTCTTGATGTTGTAGCGTTAACTGAGGATTTGCCTGAAGAAGGTGTATATCGGGGTCAAGTAGGTACTGTAGTTGAATTGTTAGCTCCCAATGTTTTCGAGGTTGAATTTAGTGACAACTCTGGACGCACTTACGCAATGCTGACTCTAAAGGCTGAACATTTGATGATTCTACACTATCAACCTATCCAAGTTGCCTAGACATTGCAAGCTTTTTACAGCGGTTTAGTTAGAGGTTGCTATTTAACAATGAACACCCCAACAAAAACCCAATTACCAATTCCTCCTCACTTCAACGCCCAAAACGTAGGTGCAGTCTGGCGCGTACCTTACGAACAACGTGCAGAAGAAGCAAGAGAATGGGCAAAAAAATATGACTTCGAACCAGCATCCGAAGACAAAACTCGCATTTGCCTACTTTTAATTGATGTGCAAAACACCTTTTGCATTCCTGAATTTGAATTATTTGTAGGTGGAAAATCTGGAACGGGTGCAGTAGATGATAATCTCCGGCTGTGTGAGTTTATCTATCGCTATTTAGGAGTTATTACTAAAATTATTCCTACGATGGATACCCATACAGCAATGCAAATTTTCCATCCCATTTTTTGGGTAAACCAGGCGGGTGAACACCCCACACCATCTGCTACTAGCATCACACCAGCAGATATTGAAAAAGGGATTTGGAAAGTTAACCCAGCAGTTGCTTACAGTCTTGGCTACGACTACGAATTATTAGAAAAGTACGCTTATCACTATGTTAAGCAGCTCAGTCAAGATGGAAAATATCCGCTAACAGTTTGGTCTTATCATTCTATGTTGGGTGGTATCGGTCATGCTTTGGTTTCTGCTGTGGAAGAAGCGGTATTTTTTCACTGCATTGCTCGTCATAGTCAAACGCAATTTGAAATCAAAGGGAATAATCCTTTAACAGAAAATTATTCTGTTTTGCGTCCAGAAGTTTTGGAAAGTTTTGATAAACGTCCCTTTGCACAAAAGAACACACGCTTGATTCAACAATTGTTGGAATTTGATGGTGTGATTGTTGCAGGTCAAGCCAAAAGTCACTGTGTCGCTTGGACAATTGACGACTTATTAACAGAAATCCAGCAAGTAGACCCGAATTTAGCAGAAAAAGTTTATCTGCTGGAAGATTGCACTTCTCCTGTTGTTGTTCCCGGTGTGGTGGATTATACGGAAGGAGCAGATGCAGCATTTGAGCGATTTGCAGCAGCAGGGATGCACTTGGTTAAATCTACGGAACTCTTTTTGAGTTGAGTGATGGGGGAAGGAGGGAGTGAGGGAGTAAGGGAGTAAGGGAGACAAAATGTCCCTGTATCCTTATGTCTTGGCATCTTCGGTTACTTCGCCTAATCTCTACTTTCTCACCGTTGGAGATACCCTTTAGGGTCTTGAGCAGTCCAACCTAAGGATGAGCTAGAACGCACTTCAAAATGGAGATGGGATTGACTGATGGTTGGTGTTCCAGTTGTACCCACAGTTCCCACTAGGTCTCCTTTTTTCACTTGTTGACCGACGGAGACTTTGATACTGTCAAGATGGGCGTAGCGGCTTTGCAAGCCGCCACTGTGATTAATGATGACCAATTTACCATAAGTTCCTTGCTCGTTGGCAAAGGCGACCGTACCTTCACCGATCGCTTGTACTGGCGTCCCTTTTGCTGCTAACAAATCCATACCACTATGAAAAAAAACTTCTCCATTGCTAGGATTAGTTTGCCAGCCATAGCCTACAGCCACAGTTGCGACTTCCGCTAAGGGATACCCAGCTAATTTACTGAGAGTGGAAGTAGAGGTGTTACCAGGGAACTGAGGTGTGGGAGATTCAGTCATAGGACGACTGGGTGAGCGATTTCCCTGAGGAACAAAAACGACTCTGGGATTTTTCTGACACCCATTCACGTCAAACAATACATCAGGACGAATTTTATATTTTGCTGCTATTTGTCGCCAGTTTTGACCAGGCGATACCTCAACAACAATTCCGTTATATGGAGGGATTTGAATTTCGCTACCAACGGCAATTTTACGGTTTTGTAAAGCCGAATTCATGGCGATAATAGTAGCTGGTGTGAGATTGTAGCGTTGCGCTATACTCTCCACAGTTTCTCCTGGTGCAACTTTATGTCGCTGGAAGCGTTCAAGGGCTGAGGTCTGGCAACCAGTTACAGAAGTTTGTGCCACTGCAGAGTATGGGTTTGTGTATACTAGCCCAAGGGTGCTGGTGACTATGCTACAGAGAAAAAGTAAACGATAGCAAAAAGTCATGTATATAAAGGAGGCACTCAATTATTCTAGATTTTAGATGGCAACAGCAGGTTATGAGAGGTGGTTAGTGCTACTTTTTGACAACTAACAACTCACAATTAAGAACTAAACAACTGACTGATGAGTAATTCATATGTCAGGTTTGGACTTGCTTGACTAAACTTATAAATTAGGCATCTGCATTGCTGACCTTGAGCGTCATGATTGTCAACAACCCAGGTCTAAAGACACTGGGCTTCTAGCCTAAGTTTTAGACAGTAGTTGACCAGCCTCAGTATCTTCGGATACTACGTTAACGGCAAGTGTTAAAGTTCCTACCTTGGGATGTGAAGCTAGTTCCAAGCTCTAGAAATCTAGGATTAAACAGATTTATTGGGTTAAGTCAGTGTCCTAAATATAGTTACCGACCGTTAACATTGTCGAAGCTAACTTTACTCCCTTTTGGGAAGGCACATCGAGTGCAAAACCATTATGCGTACAGGTGAGTCCAGTCCTGAAGGCGGGTTTCCCGCCGTAGGGAACTGGCTCTCCCGTTGGGGTGAAAGGTATCAGTTCGTAATTGCCCGAACGAAAGTAGATTGCAAAACTACACGGTATTGAGTAACCCCAAGGCGGTAATGGAGCAAGGTGACTAAAGTCACTCGTGTCGTTTTCCTCTCAGGTCTAAAGACGCGCTCGTTTCCCACATCCCGCGAAGTTTTATGAAATTATCATTAAAGCAACTGATTATTTATCTATCGTTATTGGCTATTGGCGGCGGTGCAGGCTTGTTGGGTAGTCGCTATCTCCCGACACAAAATCGCTTGTTTCGCGAGTTAAGAAGTGTAACAGCGTCTTCGCCCCCAGAAATTGCACCTGCAAATCCGGTTGGTGGACAAGTTGCAGCTCCTAGTGCTGATAATATGAATTTTATTGCCACTGCTGTTCAAAGAACTGGACCTGCGGTCGTGCGAATTAATGCAACCCGCAAAGTGGCTAATCCTATTTCTGATGCGTTGAAAAATCCCCTTTTACGGCGTTTTTTTGGAGAGGAAGAGCAGCCATTCCCCAAAGAACGGATAGAGCGTGGAACAGGGTCTGGATTTATTTTGAGTGAAAATGGACAAATACTAACCAACGCTCATGTTGTCGCGGATACAGATACAGTACAAGTCACCCTCAAAGATGGTCGGACTTTTGAGGGTCGGGTGGTTGGAGTTGATTCAGTGACAGATGTGGCTGTTGTAAAAATTTCAGATTATGATTTGCCAACAGTGAAACTAGGCACTTCACAAAACTTAATACCAGGTCAATGGGCGATCGCTATTGGCAATCCCCTCGGTTTAGATAATACCGTGACAATCGGGATTATCAGCGCCACAGACCGTACCAGCGCTCAAGTTGGTGTTCCAGATAAGCGAGTCAGCTTTATCCAAACCGACGCGGCTATTAATCCGGGTAACTCAGGTGGACCTTTATTAAACGCCCAAGGCGAGGTGATTGGCGTTAACACTGCTATCCGCGCCGATGCTCAAGGGCTGGGTTTTGCCATCCCCATTGAAACAGCAGCCCGCATTGCTAATGAGCTTTTTACCAAAGGGCGTGTGCGACACCCGTTTTTAGGGGTTGAAATGTCCGACTTATCTTCTAGTAAGAAACAGCAGATTAATCAAGACAAGAATCTCAACATTAAACAGGATGTTGGGATAGCCATTACAGGAGTCCTGGAAAATTCTCCAGCACAACGAGCAGGACTCCTTGCTGGCGACTTGATTCAAAAAGTTAACGGTAAGCAAGTAAAAACATCTGCTCAAGTACAGAAGCAGGTGGACTCTAGCACCGTAGGTGACATATTGGAAATCGAAGTCAACCGCAACGGGAAAATTCAAACATTTAAAGTACAATCAGGGGCTTATCCCCAGAAGTAGTGATTAGTCCTTTGTCGTTTGTTCTTTGTCCTTTGTAACTAATGACTGATGACAAATGACTAATGACTGTTAACTAATGATTGTTACTCAAATGATCTAACTGCATCCGTTGTTCCATTTGACGGAGAAAATAACCTGTCATCATAGCCGATGCTAAAAGACCAGCAAGATTGTCTCGGTCTGTGGTAATTTGCACGTTAAAATTTTCTGAAGGTAACATCCCAACAAGCCCTTGGACGTTTTGCGAAATAATTTGTTTAATTTCGGGGCTGACAGACTGGGCGACGCGGGCTAGGACTTCAGGTGGCTGGTGCTGTAGATACTTGAGTAACTGATTAGGAAGTTCCTCGAAGCTATCATTCAGGATCTGATTCGGGTGTTCCTCAGGGTAGTCATTCAAAAAATTAGGATCAAACACCATTGGCTGTTTTTTTAGCTGAGTTGCTTATTCTACTCTAAACCATAGTAGAAGGGTGAGACATATCACTACCTCTTTCTGGAGTACTAGCATTCCAAGAAGAGCAGCAGTACTCAATCTGGTTGTGGTTGTGCTGTGAGTTCTAGCTCTAGCTGTTTTTGCTCTTGGCTATTGGATAATAATTGGGGAAGTTGCTCAATTTGGAAATATTGCTGAAATTTAGGCGTGACTTGTAACGAATACGAGCGAGACTCACTATCTCGGCGTTTTTTGACAAAACCGAGTTCGACGAGTTCTGAAACGTGTTGATACGCACCAGAACCGCGCAAGTTGATCAAGTCGCTTTGCAGTATTGGACTATTTAGGGCAATGGCTGCCAAAGTCCGCAATGCTCCCAGACCCAATTCTACTGGAATCAAAGTTTGTACCAAGTCATGAAAGTCTGACCTAAGTTGCAAACTATAACCATCTGAAGTTTCTACGACTTCTAAGGCGCTATCGCGGCGGGCATACTCATCAATGAGTTCGATGATGCCTTCCTGAACTGTGGTGCGATCGCAAAGGGCATACTCGGCAATTTCACTTATGGACAGGGGTTTACCCTTCAAATACAGAATTGCTTCTATCTTCGTCGATGCATTCATCACGGCATTATTCATCAGTCATCAGTCATGAGTTATTGGTCATTAGTCACTTGTATAAATAAAAAATGATGAATGAAGGAGAATCACAAGTGTTTGGCACAATAACATAATATTTGAAAAAAATCAAGTTTTATGCTGAAAATACCAAAGGTGAGCCTTCGGGATCTTCAAAATTGTTATAACCCACCTCAGTGCTGATCCAGTCTAGTTTTTAGGATGAATTCAGCGATCGCCAAATCTTGTGGAGTGGTCAACTTCAGATTCGTTTCTTCTCCCTCAACAATTCGCACACTATAGCCGCATTTTTCAAACAAAGCAGCATCGTCAGTCACTTCCCAGCCCTGACGGACTCCTTCGGCGTGGCACTTTTTCAATAATTTAACATCAAAACCTTGAGGAGTTTGTGCCGCCCACAATTGCCGTCGGTCAGGCGTGCTTTGAATTATGCGATTTTCATCTACGACTTTGATAGTATCCTTAACTGGTACGGCGGCAATTAAACCAGGACAATGTCGAATAGCTTCAGCACAAGAGTTGAATAAATTTGGTGTGGCCAGGCATCTGGCTCCATCGTGAATTAACACTTGCTCTGCGGAGCCGCTCAGCGCCTGCAATCCATTGTAAACCGATTCTTGACGGGTAGAACCCCCTTGAATCAGTTCCACTGGCTTAGTTAGCTTTAGAGAGGCAAGAATGGTTTTGAAATCTTCCCAGTCATAAGGTTGGGAGATAATGCCTATCCAACTGATTTGACTTGCTGCTTCAGCGGCAAGAAGAGTCCAAGCGATAATAGGCTGGGAGCCTACCACAAGCAGGAGTTTATTGCGGTGACTTCCCATTCTTCTGCCTGTTCCTGCAGCTGGAATTAATAAATGCACAGAATTCCTCAAGTTTGATGTTAGGGACTGGGGACTGGGGATTGGGGACTGGGGACTGGGGACTGGGGACTGGGAACTGGGGACTGGGGGCTGAGCAATACTCGCACCTTACCCTAATCCCTAATCCCTAATCCCCAATCTCTAATCCCTAATCCCCAATCTCTAATTTCCAATCCCTATCTTCCCCTAAAATAATGAGCGAGTAAGCGTGAAGATATATTATGCGAATAGTAGCCCTTGTTCCCGGCGGAATTGGCGACCAAATTCTCTTCTTCCCGACCGTAGATGACCTGAAGCGCTATTACCCCAATGCTCAGGTAGATGTTGTTGTGGAACCCCGTTCAAAGGCTGCTTACCGGGTGAGTAAGTCAGTTAATGAGGTTATTGGGTTTGACTACAAAGACCGTAACAGTATGGCAGATTGGGGCAACTTGGTAGGCACGATACGCGATCGCGAGTACGATATTGCCATTGCCCTAGGGCAAAGCGCTTTAGTGGGTCTTTTCCTCTGGTTAACCGGAATCCCCACACGAATTGGCTATAGGAGCAAAGGAGCTGCTTTTCTCACCAATCCAGTTCCTCTGAGAACAGAACAGTATGCTGCTAGTATGTACCATGACTTGCTGCAAGGGTTGGGTATTAACTCCTCTTGTCCAGAGTTAGCAATCAATGTGCCAAAACCAGATATTGACTGTGCAACTGTGGAACAACAACGGTTGGGAATAAAAGAAACTGGTTACATTTTGATTCACGGTGGTTCTAGCAAGCTAGCCCAGACCAAAGGTCTAGATAAAATTTACCCTGTCAGGAATTGGCAGCAAATTATTCAAGACATCCAGCAAAAGCAGCCGGAAATGCCTGTGGTGGTTATCCAAGGACCAGAAGATGAAGAGTTTGTGCGTAGCCTCAAAGAGTCCACACCCAATATCAAAGTCACTTCTCCTGATGATATTGGCAAGTTGGCGGCGATGATTGCTGGGGCAAATTTAATGCTGTGTACGGACAGCGCCCCCATGCACTTGAGTGTGGCGGTACAGACTTATACCATTGCCTTATTTGGTCCAACAGACCCAGCGAAGTTATTGCCTAGAAGCGATAAATTCCTTGCCATTAAATCCCCCACGGGGAAAATGGCAGATATCGTGCCTAACACTGTGTTGGAGAAAATTTGGGGTGGCTAAACCTGCTGTATTCCTTGACCGCGATGGCGTGTTAAATGTTGAGGCTGGCTACATTCACTCGGTAGAAGATTTACATTTAATTCCCGGTGTTGCACTTTCCGTGCGCCAGCTCAATGACCAAGGTATTTTTTGCTGCCTTGTTTCCAATCAATCTGGACCAGCTAGAGGTTATTATCCAGACACTCACGTACAAGCGTTACATGATCGACTTTGCCAATTGTTGGCACAAGAGGCTGAGGCAAAATTAGACGCTTTGTATTATTGTCCCTACCTCAGTCCACCAGAAGGCGGTAAAGACCCAGCATACACTCGCTGGTCTACCTGGCGTAAACCAAACACAGGAATGTTGGTCGCGGCGGCTTGGGAACACGATTTGGATCTCAGGCACAGTTTTATGGTGGGAGATAAAGCGACTGATGTTGATATGGCACACAATGCTGGTTGTGTGGGAATTTTGGTGCAAACAGGGTTTGGCGATCGCGTTTTGGCTGGTGATTACCAGCACCACACAAAACCCGATTACATTGCCAAAGATTTGGCTGTAGCTGTTGAATGGATTTTGCACCAGCTACAAATTTAAAAAAAATACAACAAATCAAGCGCTACTGAGCTTCACCTCGGTACCACTTGTAGTAAAACTTTTGCGAACGCCCGTATATTGCCAAGCCTGTTGTTCCAGAACAGGCTTCCTCAAAGCTCCGCTTTGAGGCAACCGCACGGAGTGCTGTTGGGCAATAGGGCGCGCTACGCGATCGTCTCTTGGGGGCGATCGCTATTTAAAATCTGAATCAGGCAATTCTAAATTATTTCTGAAGAACAAAATTCCCGACTACTTCAAAAAGTCAGGAATTTGAGCGAATTGATTTTCACAACTCTTGACTTTTGGTTCCTCTTAACGGTTCTGTATACAAATTAAATATCTAAAAATATGTAACAGGTGAGGAATTTAGAAAAAAGATTTTTTGCTAAAGGCTAATATAAATCAAACTTTTATGTAAAATTTTGTAAATAACGAATAACTATGTGTAACCTAGTACACATTAGTTGTGCCTTATCATAATGAAGAATAGGTTAAAAGTTAAGCTTGGGCGCAACTTCGAGCCTAATTTTTGAAGGTCACACTGAGTGATTGAATAGAAAACCTGACAATAGCTCTTGAAAATCAAAGAAACAGGGAGTTTAAAGCTTTGTTACGAAACTGATCAGCTGCAACTAAAAATTTACGTTAGAACAAAGATTAGTGACCTCAGTGCAGCAGGCTGAGGATTCTCGGCTACATGGCATCTGCTTGTTGCCATTATTATTAGGTGTGAATAGCTTACAGCTGGATCTAGCACGCCATGTTATGTGTTCCTTCACTTCCCTCTTGCTGTCAGGTTGGTGCATTGAAAAAAGAATGTGAAGAAAGATTACAAGGAAAAACAGATGGCGATTCGATTACATAGCTTTGTGAGCAGTGGAAAACGTTACATCCAAGTAGAGAGCCAACCTCACCACATTACTGGCATTTTTAGAACGCTCATGCGCTTTTCAAAAAATATGCATCACTGTACGTTAACAGATGCAGAAAGTGCATATTTTCGCTGTGAAGAAGATGGAACAATGACCTTCTACCAAGCTGGAAGTTCCGATGTTGGTGATTCAGAAGGAATTTGGACGTATCTTGTCTATGAATGTCCAGAAGGTGAGGAAAAAGTTTTCCCTGACTCATCTATTGATACAAGTGCAAATTCTTTAAAGCAATTGTTTGCTGGTTACAAAATAGTTCAAGTCGCTGTAGATATAAAGGAGTATCTTAAATATCAATACGTCGAAGATGAATATCTGGATGTTCAACTACCTTATGATTGGAATACTCTAGAAGGAAGAAAAATCGCTAACCTTCTATTAGAAGAATTTCAGGCGTTGAAATCATCTCCTGTGTTTGCAGAACGTGCTGGTAGAGAATACATGAAAGCCGTTTTGAATGGCTTTATTAAAGCTGGACAAGAAGTATTGGAAAATGGTGGCATCTTGAGAGATTTTGAATCGACTCAATACGATGTCCTAAAAAAGACCAAAATTGATGAGATGGCTAATTTGATTCTTGAATATAATGATTATCGTATTTGGAAAGCGGCATTACCGAGTAAATCGAAAGCAGTAGAATACGCTTTTAGTACAGCATTAAAACTTATATGCCGTATTAAGTGAGAAGAAAACTGCGTGTACAAATTGCATAAGAGACCATTTATAAAGTAAATGTTAAGTAGGGTGCGTTAGGCACTAGCCGTAACGCACCGCTATATAACATGGTGCGCCCTTGCGCTTTGATTATGTTTTTGGTGACAAATCATATCGCTCATGCTGCGCCTAACACACCCTACAGTAATTTTATTTTTACTTTATAAATAACGTCTAATCACTCTTCATGGTCGTTGAGTGTTGAGTGTTAACTCTTAACACTCAACACTCACAACAAGTTAATTCTGATTTCCATAGCATCTAATAAAATGCTTTATAAGACATTTTATTAAATGCTATACTTTCTCTTTGTTCTAGCCGATGAGGGCATCCGCCGCCTTTTGTTCACCAGTTACCTTTTCAAAACATCTCAAATAAGGCATCATCTAACTCATAGCCCAGAAGTTGCGCCATCGACTGGAGGCGAGATTTACTGGGAATGCCTTGCTGTTGTAACCAGTCGTTTAAAACAAACAGCTTGTGCATCAAAAAGATTTCTAAAGCTTCAGGATTATACTGAATACCTTCTCTGGTACTGAACTGGTGGGGTACAAGCATAGCTGCATAACGAGCGAATTCCCCAGCTTTCCAATCTAGTAGAAATGGCAACCAGGGATACCGAGTATCCAGGCGGATGAACCACATCCGCACTTCTGGGATTTCTGAAAGTTCCCGTGGATCGCCTGGTTCCAAGGAATAGTCAATATCAAAACGCAGCTGCTGCTCTTGGGATGCGATCGTCCCGTCTTGCAGCAGTTTTTCAATCTCTGTGACTACAGGGGACAGATCCAAGGAGTTAATGTGGTCAGTATTGATTGCGATGGTGATTGTCATCGAGTCAAAAAATAGCCTCGACAATTCATACTACTCTTTTCCTGCATACAAATCACAAAATCAGTCGGCACGTATGCATGGAACCAGGGCTAAG
This sequence comes from Kalymmatonema gypsitolerans NIES-4073, assembly GCF_002368435.1. GTDB lineage: Bacteria > Cyanobacteriota > Cyanobacteriia > Cyanobacteriales > Nostocaceae > Kalymmatonema > Kalymmatonema gypsitolerans. Next base: position 7,403,043 of record NZ_AP018268.1, on the reverse strand, counting down.
CACTGCTGGCTGTGGAACTGGAGAGTAATGGGGGGAATAACTCAAGGCTCGTGACATACTCCCACACTGACTGCAAGCAGTGAGCCTGTGGGTTTCTGACCGATTCAGCTAACTAAAAGCAAATGAATCATAAATCGTGGCTCTTGACAAGACAAAAGCCTTCAGGTAGACGTTGGCAACCATTTTAAGCTAAAGTTGTAATGAGTTTGTTTTAGAAGAGAGTGTGATCGAGCAGTTAAAAAGTATAACCATCCCCTTAAACCAACCTGTAATTTCCCCAAGCAAAAAAGCAAAAACACAGGCAAAGCGGAACGTGCAGGGTGCAAAACCTTTGAATATATAAAATAACAAACAAACATTCAAAAGGGAAAATTAGCCCCTAAGTTAAGAAACTTATAAAATATGCAAAAGCAAGAGATATCTACAAAACCAATTCGTTCACTGGAAGATGCTCTTGAGCAGTGTCAGGCATTAGGTATGCGCGTGAGTCGTCAGCGTCGCTTTATTCTGGAACTGCTTTGGGACGCAAGAGAGCATCTTTCCGCTAGAGAGATTTATGATCGCCTGAACCAGCAAGGCAAAGAGATCGGACATACTTCTGTTTATCAAAATTTAGAAGCGTTATCCAGTCAGGGCATCATTGAATGTATTGAACGCTGTGATGGGCGTTTATACGGCAATATTAGTGATTCCCACAGTCATGTTAACTGTTTGGATACAAATCAAATCTTGGATGTTCACTTAGAATTACCAGAAGAATTTCTCCGCCAAGTTGAAGAACAAACAGGGGTGCGGATTACTGACTACAGTATTAACTTTTACGGTTACCGTAACTCACAAGAAACCAAATGATGGTTGTGATCAATTGCGGTGCTGATGGAATTAGGCGATGGCGCTTTTCTCCCGCTGAGTCCTCCGGACACGCTACGCGTTGGCGGAGCCTGCGCTTTGCGCTTACGCGAACGCAATCACCAACCTATCACCGATGACCATATTTAGTTATACTTCTCGTCTATAGCTGTTTCATCATCAGCATAATCGTCGTACAAATCTTCTGGCATCATCGGTTCACCTTCTGCGCTTTCAATTAGCCCCTTCTGGGGTGCATTCTTAGACCAAGCTGCTGTGTCTTCTGTTGCCTCAGCAATGTTAAAATGAGACTGCTGGGACAGTAAATTTTTGATGGCTTGAAACTGCTCTAATGAGAATAAGGCACCATTCATCAGGGCAATTTCTCTGTTAGCCTGGCTTAGGATAGCTTGAAATAAGCAAGCGTTGGTGAGATTAACAGAACTAAGGTTCACCCCTGTGAGGTTGGCACTTGTGAGGTTGGCACTTGTGAGATTTGCACCTGTGAGATTTGCACCTGTGAGGTTGGCACCTGTGAGGTTAGCTTCCTGCAAATTGACTCCCGCTAAATTTGCCTCAATTAACTCAGCATTTGATAAATCTGTTTGCCCAAGATGGACTCCTGCGAATACCATGACTTGCGGCAAGTGAACCCCTGCTAAATTAAGAAAAGCGAGCGATTTTGAGCGTATACGGGTTGCAAAGGTATTTTTGCCCAAAACTGCTGTCTTACCAATAAGTATGAGTAGTGCTTCTGGATTGAATTGTTCTAAACAAGCTGGATCAGCACAAGGCGAAAATGGAATCTTTGCTTCCTGGTGGATAGCACATAGTAACAAGAAAAGATTCAGTCCGACAGATGCATTGAGCTGCTCGATATTAACAGGGTTTTGCAGTGTCTGAAAATAAGTTAAAGCTTTGTGCGCTATACCCTCATCCAACCAACGACCTCGGCAATAGCTATACCAAAAAGGTAGGAGTCGATGACACAGTATTTCAAAAGAGAAATCCCGCTTTGAAGAGCGTCGCAACCCCTCGATCACAAGTTCCTCTATTTCCTGAGTGAGGATACCGTAACCAAGTAAATTGTAGAGGTGTTGGGCAACACTACTGGAATCAACGACGAAGGTCAATTCACCGTAAGCATCCAGTTGGCGCTTAGTCAAGAGTTTTAATTCAGTGATCAAAGCTTCAGCACAAAGATACTCTCCTAACTTCGCATGAGAAAACTCAACGAGAGAATTTTGAATTTTGGAGCCACTCCCATGCGGAGGTTCCCGACCTTGAGCGGAGTGGCGTGATTTAGGATTTTGGATGTGAGATAAAAATTTCTCCCCTTCTTGCCATGTGTCTATTTTGAAATAAAAAGCTGGCAGTGTATTTAATTGGCCACTCAACTTAATTTGAGAATGCCGTGAGTGTAGAATTTGCAGTGCCACTGCTTGCATTTTCTCAAGTAACTCTTGGGGATGATGACCTTGTAAAAGATTTGCCATCGCTTCTTGCGTGCGGTGATTATGAGCCACTCCCCACCGCATAAGCATTGTTTTGATGCTACCAGTTTGAGGATCATCTAACAGGAACCGACTTAGGCGATGGTAAATTTCCCACAGCAAAGAGGCATTTCTAGTATGCTGATTTCCGGCTGTGAACTGCAATATCTCCTCATCCAGCAGTTCATCACGGTGCAGAACACCTAACAAATAGAGCATAAAAGGTTGGCGCACAAGAGCGGAGATTTCCGGGAGCTTGGATTTAGCGGAAAATACCCCTGCCTGTTTTAAGAATGTAAAGAAATTTTGAGATATGGGCAAAGATTGCACTTTTGCCCACTGCTGAAACCATTGTTTCAATTCTTCCTTATCCCACGGCTCCATCGCAATTCGTTTTAATTGCTGTGGAAGTTCTTGAGCGATATCTTGCAATGCTGTTGACCGACTGCTCAGGAAAATTTTATGTTGGTTGAGAGATTGAAATTTCAGCAGTTGCTGAATAAAAATTGCTTGTATCCTTTTGCCCTGACGCGAAGGCGGTAGTTCATCGAGACCATCCAAAATCAGCAAACACCTTGGATGCTCTAGCTCTAGCCACTCTAAAAGACTGAGGTGAAAATTATTTCCTTTAAAACCAGAATCTAACGTTTCCTCTAAAGTATTGCCGTATGTCACTTCACTCAGGCGAATCAAAACCGGCATCCAAGTTGGGTATAATTCCTGTGCTACTTTAGCAGCCCAAATTTGGCAGAAACTGGTTTTTCCATAGCCAGGTTCTGAGGAAATCACAGCAATTGTTTCTAAATCAGATAGCTGTTGCTGCGCCCATGTCATTAAATCAAGCTGGGGAATTTTTTGATTTTGCTGTGAATCATTTTCCTTTACGGGCAAGCCTTTGAGAGGAACATAGATATCCTTGAGGGAAAAGAATTCTGTGAGTAAAGGTTCTGAGTGACTCTCGAGCAAACTCGCTCGGTAGAGTTCCCGGTACAAGTCAATTTTGTTATCAAATGTCGAAGGGTTGGGAGTTAACCCTCCTACAACTTCTGGGGTGTGTAAAGCTAAGCCTGGACTGGCTGGTAATGAAGTTCCTATCCGGAAAAATTTTTGCAATTGAGCGAATGCAAGCGCATTCTCGGCAATGACTACTAGCAAATGCCCAGCAAGTGCGTTCATCAATCGCTGTATGATCAGCTTAGCTTCAGGTTCTTCGGCACCATTGGCAATCAACCAAGCCACAGCCCCATTGTTCATTTGTTGCACAAGTAATGAATCTGCGACCTGAGAAAGCGCTTGTTCTGCTTGTGTGTCAGTGAGTTTCCCTGGACGGAGAGTTTTGAGTAGCCCTTGCAGTTGAGCATCTTGCAGGGGACGCATCAAAGATGAGGGAGATGAGGGAGAAATTTCGCTCTCTACTCTCATTCTTTGTGTGTCCCATACGATTGCTCGGTCTAGCCAAGGTCGCTGTAGGCTTTTTTCTTGGTTAAGAACTTGTTGTAGACCAAGAAGATAGGCAATTTGAAAGGCTAGCCATGTGCCTTCGTTGCGTTTCAAGGGTTTTTTCTTGCTCAGTGCACTCACCAAGCTTTGAGTGATGTGGGCGAATACACTGATTTCCTGGCAAACACTCCCTAGGGGTAGTTCTAAAATTTCTGCTAAGGTACAAATATCAAAAAACATAAGGCTTTTGACTTCCATATCCTGAACAATACGGAATGCCAAGCCTGCTATCTCCCCTGGTGAAAACTCTCTTATTTGGGGTAGTTCAATGTGGTGTTCTGCTAAGGTGTGCCGAATACTCAAAGTCATTGAATCAAAGGGTAAATGCCTGCCTATGGCAATTATGGTTCATTTATCTGTCTACGGAAACAACTCCTAGTCAGGTAACAAAGCTAATCTGTCAAGGTTATTTGTTACCAAAAGAAAAAAAGCCTGCGTTTTTAAGCCGATTATGAGCGATCGCCCTCTAAAACTATTGTTAGTAGACCAAGACCCTATCTTCCGGCTAGGGCTACGAGTGGCTTTGGAAGAATTTCCTGATTTGCAAGTGGTCTCGGAAGCTCAAACAGATACTGCTGCATTGCAAATTTTAGCCAAACTTGCACAAGAAGACCCTAATCAAGTGAACTTACTTGTTTTGGAATTGGGAAATGGTCGCTCCCTCTCTAGTCAGCAGCTCGGTTTACAACTTTGTCGGCATTTGAAAATCCAGTACCCCAATCTGCCCTTATTGCTTCTAAGTTCTGTTCAAGAACAAGGGTTGCTTTTAGCAGCAAGATCTGCTGGGGTTAATGGTTACTGTCCCAAAGGTACGCCTGTTTCTGAATTAGTCACCGCCATGCACGAGATAGTAGCAGGTGGCTCATGCTGGGGTAGGGAGATAAGAGAGGACACAGGGTATGCTCTTGAAAACCTTTCCACTTCTTCTCGACTGCCTTTCGCTCAAGTGCGGAAGCATCTACGCTTATCAGGAATGGGTTACATTGACGCTACCTTGGCAGAAGTAACGGCACAATTACAAGTCCCCGGGTTACCTTTACTTGATAGAGCAGTTTTAGCTGGGCAAAGACGAGAATTGCTAGCAGCTCGTTGGCTGCTGAATCGATTATTAGCTTCAGCACTGGAAAGGCGAGAGGTCCCACGTTGGCGTAACGTTCCTACAGGAAATAATTTCGCGTCTGTACAGTTGCAGCCTCCTGCAAATCCCCGAGTCAGTACTTCTATTTCCAAATCTGACTCACCAAACAAGCAAAATACCCCTTCTCTACTCAGCCCGCGATCGCTGCAAGCGGCATTGTTTGCATCTTGTATTACCAAACTTCAGCTTCCTTTACAAAACTTGACAGCTACCCCTCTAGAAATTGATATTTTACGTGAAGACAAAAAACGTGATTTACTTTATCTAGTTCTCCAAAAAGTTGCTGATACCCTAGATGAAATACGAGCTTCTCGGGTAGAAATCAACCAATTATCGGAATTAAAAAATACTTTACTCATTGATGCCTGGGAAGCTGCAACTACAGAGTTCTTTGGAAAGTTTGCTAGGGTAAGAGTTGGCAATAACAATTTAGAAATCGTCAATTTTCTACTACAAAATTCTGCAATTGTGCAAACAGAGATTTTTCAGAAAATTCCTCTTGCTGAGGAGTTATTTTCTTATCTGTTATTTCAAACTGATTTGCAAATTGATAATGCCTCATATCCAGCAGGAAGCTCTGAAGCAAAAGAGTACGCAGAAATGCTCCTAGAGAATTTGTTAATTCAGATAGCAAATGGTGTGATACAACCGCTGCTCAACTCTTTAGCGGATGTCGAAGAAATTAAACAAAGTTTTTATGATCGCCAATTGATTTCTACGCGGGAAATCGAACGTTTTAGAAATAATTTGTCGTGGAGATATCGCCTAAGGAATTATGTCAATGAGCCTCAGGCAATTTTTGAAAGCCGCTATGAGCTATTTGTTTTTGCACCTCGCGGTATTGCGACAATTTCTATTTATGCGCCGCGTCGACAAGAGCTAGCTCAACTTTCTGGTATCCCGCTAGTTATCACCCTAGCGATAGAATTTCGTGATGCGATCGCCCCTCGTCTACAATCATTATTATCTTTTTTAGGAAGTGGTGTTGTTTTTGTTCTGACGCAAGTTATTGGACGTGGTCTAGGTTTGGTTGGTCGTGGGATTCTTCAAGGAATTGGCAGTGTTTCTTTAACCGAAAAAAAGAATAAAAAGTTATGATTTTTTACAAAAGCTATAAGATGATATTTTAAACCACAGATGGACACAGATGAACACAGATAAATCATCTGTGCGCATCTGTGGTTTCGTTTTCATGAAATTAACTTTTGCCAGAGGCTTAGCCTGGATAGGCGGACTTTTTTTGTATGGTCAGTTGAAGAAAATTTTGGCTATCACTCAATACGCTTGGTGATAAGACCAGAACCCTTATCAAGAACACAATGTAGAGACGCGACGCCCAACGGGAGAGCCAGTTAAGAGGGCGCGGGAAACCCTCATTCGCCCTGCGGGCAGGCTACGCCAACAGGACGCTTACTCACCAGTCGCTGTGAGTTCGGGAGACCCTCCAAAGGGCGCTGGCTCGCCATAACGCGTCTCTACATAGGTAATTTTTTACACATAAACCTTAACTGAACCGTATTGAGCTATAACTAATCAACAGAATTTGATATTAAATGCGTAGCTTCGCTTGCAGGTACTTTTGCATCCAAGTTGGGTGTAGGGATATGCTTCATTTCCCAAACTTTTAGCAGAATCAGGTATTCGTAGAAAGCTTGCAAGGTACACCAAGCAAAACCAGCGCGTCCATCTAAGCAGCCGCCTAAGAGAAAATACATATACAAAAAACGTGTGAGTGGTCTGGCTGGTAAGCGTAAGGACAAATCTTTTAAAGCGCGGCGTCGTTCGACTTCTGACTTCCCAAAAAATAAGCTGCGCCAGCTGACTGTTCCATTCTCTAATTGATGCAGGGTTTCTCTGGCTTCATCTGTGGAGTAACGATTGTGCTTTTCAATCCAGCGGCTTAAACCCTTGCTAGAAGTGTAATGGGGATATGTTTCTTTCAAAAAGCCTGTTGAACCGTCACAAACTTCTCGTTCTGTATGACCGTAGTCTGTAAACCAAACTTTACCGTGGCGAAAAAGGCGCAACTGGTAACGAGGATACTGGGTACTGCGACGAATCCAACGATTCATGAAAATCACTCGTTCAGCGACGTAGTAACCGATGTAGTCAGGGTTCTGACTTGCTTTTTCGCATTCTGCGAACAGTTCTGGCGTCATGCGTTCGTCAGCTTCTAGAATGTAAACCCATTCATGCTTGGGAGGTATATTTTCTAGCATCCAAGTACGCTGACGACCGTGGCTTTCAAAAGGGTGCTGAACGACACGAACCGGGTAGCGATTGGCGATTTCGACGGTGCGATCGCTACTGCATGAATCTACAACAATAATGTCATCCGATAGCATCGCCGACTCAATACAAGCGGCAATATCGATTTCTTCGTTATAAGTCAATATGTAAATTGAAAACATTCCCAACGTTAGTCATATAAGTTCTCTTGTGCCAGATTATACTTTTTTATAGTGAATATCTGCAAGAAACACGAAATGATTTTCATCAAGGAATAAGTCAAAGTGGCAGTATGAGCCTTTGTTAAATTTTTGATGCGTCATACCGCCTTTGAGGATAATGAACTAGCGTGCAGGTACTTTGCGTTTTGCACTTTGGAAAGCACCCATACTTCTTAATCCTGACCAGCCAATAATGATATAAGCAACAGACAACAGCAAACTATTCACGACAATCCTTAAACCAGGCTTCCAATTTTCTTGAGCTTGTTTTTCCAGCTCTTCCCGGCGAGTGCGAATTTGAGCTAGTCTTTGATTGGCAAGTTGCTGTGGATCTGTTTGTTGGGCGATAAATTTGTCAAGCTCCTGAGGATTTGCCTTAAACTTCTTAAGTAAATCTTTTGTAGCTTGGGGAACATTTGGGTTATTCAGTGCTTGGTTGTAACGCTGCTGATCTTGAAGGAGTTCACTGTACTGAGTTTTGACTTGAGTTCTCTGCTTTTCTACAGCTGCTTTGACTTGATCATTACCCAGTTGAGCTTGCACTTGGTTGAGCTGGGTTTTCAATTGGTTTTCTGCTACTTGCGCATCCCTAGTAATTTGGTCCACGACTTGAGTTCTTTGGTTAATAATATTCATCGCGTGGACAGGAGCAATAACCAAAAAGAGTAACCCCAAGATACTTGATATAATCAGAGCCGGCATTCTAAAGTCTAGGGGCTGTGGTTGATTGCCATCATCAAAACTGTCAATCCAATACGCCGCGAATAGCATACCCAAGCCAACCAATGGTACGACTCCCCGCTCAACCATACTTGCTGCCCATCTTAGTTGCAACTGTTTATCAGTAGGGCTGAAGTCAAGGCTGAGAATGATAAAGTCAATCAAAAAGGACAATATTAAAATTATCCCAATTACCTTAAGTGTGCGGGCGGCGGTTGCAGCAGCAAAACGGTTATTCATAGTTTTTTGTCTCGTAGTTAATCAGAGTGAATATTCTATATAAAGGTACTGGAATATTGTTTCCATGACGCTATCTATTGTTTATGATTCCGAGATTCTTTTTTGGGTGATATATTTTCTACCCTTTGGATTGAGCTACACCACGGTAGCATCTGTATTCTAGCTTGTCTTCTGGAAATCCCTGTGTTAGAAATTACCAGATATAGATTGACACCATTGATAACCGTAGTAAATACTCCATTAGAGGGGTTTCGTGTGCATTTTTGTGGTGTATGAGGTAGGGTGTGAGCAAAGAAATGATTACACACCCAGCGACCACACACAAGTTTAGTGCGTAAGTCCGAGAAGCTTTTCCCAAATTGGCAAATCCTCCGGACGATCAATATCAGCCAACAAAGGCAAGTAATCTACCAATAAATTAAGCGTCTGGGCAGTATCTATAGTCTGTTGCAATACTTGAGAGGTTCCCCAATCTATATTGATAAATAATTCTGGGACGGGACGCTGCAAACCAATCAAGTAATAGCCACCATCTACCGCAGGACCAAGTACAAGGTCGCACTGCTGAAGTTGTTTAAAGGCTTCTGCTAAAATTTGGTCATTGACATCAGGACAGTCAGTACCGATAGTCAGGACTTTTTCTGCACCTGATTGAAAAGCATTGTAGAAAGATTGTGCCATCCGCGAACCCAAATCTCCCTCACCTTGAGGTTGGTAAGCGATGTCATATCCCAGCCAGTCTTGCATCAGTTGCAAATGACCGCCCGCAAACCGCACCTCAAAAGAGATGGCAGAAGTCTTTTGCAACTGTTTCACTTGAGATAAGGTGTGTTCCGTCATTTGACGCTGAAGATTTGCCGCGCCTTCAGTTCCCAAAGCAGGTATCAGTCGGGTTTTCGTTTTACCTGGTTCTGGATAGCGGGTGAAAATAATGAGATGCTGTTTTGCTGTTTCTGGTAAATGTAGCACGGGGTACATGATTTAAATCAACCAGAAATATCTTAATAGCAATATTTACCATAGCTGTCAGGTTTCTCCTGTTCTTTTGCGGTTCGCATTGCACCTAAAATTGTAGAAATATAGACACAACGTTTAGCTTTACCACCATTTCTACTGGATAAGGTTATTCGTCTTAGTGGCGGGTTGACATTACCTCTGTAATCAAATTGGATGTGCCCGCCATTTTCCTGTTGCAAGGTTGTTTCCGTATCTAAGCGCACATTTGGATCTAAGCTATTCCAGATAGCGTCAGCGGGGTTGATAGTGGCAGGATGAACCGCCCATTGCACAGTACCATTTTGCTCACGAAAACTAACTTTCCAGTCTAATTTGTTTGTACTAGCTTGTCTTTGAGCTTGACGTATAGCAAGATAAACTTCTTGTTGTGCAGTGTTGAGGCGCACAGTATTAACAAAACCTAGCCAACTGGGAACTGTGATAGCAGCTAAGATACCAATGATTATAATACTTACCAAAACCTCTAGCAGCGTGAAGCCACTGCTCGAACGATTCTTAATTCGTAAATAAGAATCTATTTCCTTGGACTCGTATCCTTGCTTGAGGAAAATATGTTTTATTATTGCCATTGAAATCTATATTATTATTTTGAATACGAGCGAGAGCATTACCACGCAAATAAACTTCCGCTACAACGTTTTCTGAATCTACACAAACGTAAAAACCTTGTGTTTTAACATTGCCAATGGCAACAGCATCTCCACTCCCAGAAAATTGTGGTATTTGTTGACCACTAGCGCAGGAGGGGGCTGGATTGCTATTATCATTGATCAGAGTTTGATCAATATAGTCAACTAAAGCCGAAATCCGTTGGTCATAATTCCCGCTCTTTGTCCATTGATTCATCTTATTTTTCAGATTACCTGATGCTTGCAGATTAAATATCTGAAAGCCTTTGTCTCGAGTTTTGTTTTTATCGGTTTCAGTAGCTCCATAACCGTCTTTTATTTGAAATCTACCGATTCGAGCAGCTTTAGACCATACAGAGTCCTTATCATCATCTTTAATTAAATAATAGGCAACTAAAGAGTAGACGAAGGTATCATCTTTCTCTTGAGAACCGGGAACGGGAAGTTTATCTGAAAGAAACTGCCGCTTCCAAAAGACAAGAACAGGAAAAAAATTTTTCTTATCACCATACCTTGGTAGTTGCTGCCTAATTTTATCAATTCCATCAGCATCATATATATAGATTGCCTGCTGCAAGTCTCGCGCAATATAATCAACCGCTGCTTGAATTTCTTGCTCAGTCGTTACCTTTGCCTGCTCTTGTCGATCACTTGTCATAATGTTAATCATAAATCCTAGCAAAGGCGTGATAACAAGGGTAGCGATGACAATGCCTACCAGTAACTCAACTAGGGTAAAACCTTCACTTTTCTGTTTCACCCTAAAGAGTTTTCGCTGCTTAATGAAAAGCCATTTCAGCGGAGTCATAATATTAATTTGCCTAGAATAGTTCCGTCTATTTAGCAATTAGATTGAGGATTAGGATTACTGGGTGGAGCTTTCAAACGCGCACAGAAATCACTAAATGTCGTTACCTTATTTGATATTTCTGTAGTCGTTTCTACCAAGGGTGCTTGTCTTGATGTTAAACCTGTTCCCCCAGTGAAAGTTTGTGCTTGTTTAATTTCTGGGTCTTTCAATGCCTTCAGTGTGATGTTATTTTCAAAAGCATCCGCCCTGTAAACTCGCAAGCCCAACTTATAACCATCTTGAGCATTAGAAGAAGTTGGATTATACCCAAATGTCTGAACAATTAAGTCTTTGGAGTTATTATTTGTACAACCTCCTGTATCTCCATTCACACAAAATAATTGATATGGTGATGGAGGAACTGTGGGTAACGAACAGTAGACATTTGCCGTAGGACAGTTCAAGGTTGTTTCTGAGGGGGCGTTTGGGGGAAAAGATGTAGTTGTATTGGTGATAGGAGGAGGTGGAATTGCGCCTGATCTAACGCCATCAATATAGGTTTTAGCAGCGTCAGTTGCCAACTCAACGCGTCTTGCTTGCACACGTGTGGCGACAGATAAGACAATGACAGGAGCGATCGCTGCTAGTAAAATGCCAACAACAACGATTGCTACCAATGACTCAATAATGGTAAAACCTGACTGACTAGATGCAGATACTTGCTGTTTTTGGTGAATCATATTTCAGCAATCAGATGTAAGCTTCTTACAGAAGAGGAACTCAATCAAATCAAGGGCATGTACCGCGCTGGTCGGAACTGATAGCATAGTTACCATTAGCTTCTTGAGCACATAGCAAAGTTTTCACCCAAGCATCGTCTCGCCCGACTTCCCTGTAAAACTCACTCGGCTGTTTTGTGGATGGTGTACTGAAGCGTTGAGTAAATAAGTCAGGTGGCTGACTTAGCAACGCTACATCATAACTCCAGAAACGGTTAGGCGTAGTGTCATTATCAGAAGGAGCTATGGCATAGTTACTGTGTTTAAACTGGATGAAAGAACCAGCTACTGTGTGACTTTTCCCTTCCCAGGGTTCTAAGTAACGCACAAAGTTTTCTAAACTAACATTTGGCGTGTTACCTTGAGCAAATATGAGGTTTGTTTCTGTGTTTGTGGCGATTTTATTGTCGTCTATCTTGTCACGGAAATCGAAGTGGAAATCATTCGATAAAACTGTAATTGCATCAGCAATAACCACAGCTTGTCGCCAAGTTTCACCAGTATTGCAACCAGAAAACTGATTTTGGCGACAGCCAAAGTTAGGATTTAGTGATTGACGTGCATAGAATTTATTGCTCCAATCCTTTTCCCCCTTCAAGGAGTAGTCTAGAAACTCTTCTTGCGTGTGAAGGTTGAAATCCCCTTTGATGTAAACTGGAAGGTTAGATGCTAAAATTAACCCCTTCTCTTCTGGTTTGTAGGTAGCGTTACGGCTTAAATCTCTGCCATTGATGAGCATGATGGCATTGGGTCGCCGAGTTGGATGTAGTTTGAAGTCAGTAGCACTCACATCTCTACTTGCAGCATTACTTTTGTCCTCAAGTGCATCATCACGGGTTGCATAGATAATGCCACTATTTGGAAATAAAAACTCTCCATTAGTTTTTGATTTTCTTCGTAACAAATCAAGATCCAAAACAGTGGCACGAATTTCTAATGGTTGACGCGATTCAACATCCAAATCGGAGTTTCCTGGAGTTGATACAGGTTTGTCAATTGCTTCTATCTGCCTTGCATCGAGAAAAGCGGTTTCCATAATAGCGCCATGAGGAATGTCAGTATCTGTGGGACTGCCGATAGTGCGGTCTAATATTTTCAAGGCGCAGATAGCAGAATCAACTGCTGATTGTTCTGAAACAGACCTATTAGCTGGAATTTTTGCCAAAGCTTTCTTAAGTAGTTCATTTACCCAACGCCCGTGAGGGTATTTTAGCTGTGCCTGGTAATCCAGCACTGCTTCATAACCTGTTGTTGATAGAGAGGAAGCCGAGTATACAACACCGTTAATAGAATTTCCTGGATTAGTAGTAATGTTGGGTAGTCCAGTTAAGTCTCTATTTGGGCTGGCTAACTTTGTGTCTCTCAAGCTAACGTCTGGAAGACTATTGCCAGCATAGTCTGAACTCATATTCCTAGCTGTTGTGCTACTGCTGGGATCGTAGTAGCTGCTGATACAGGCAATAGGGCTTTGATAATCAGTTGGGTTTTTAGGATCGTAGGAGTCATTTTGGTAGTGATACACCACTGTAGCCCGCATTCGTAGATAAGGTGTATTGTCATTAGGCAAACCCTGGCTCTTGTTAGTCACACCCATAGGCATCGAATCTGCCCATACTTTATCTGTACCAGTATCTGTGGCAGTGAGTGCATTATTAAAGTCAGCTGCTGTCCAGCCAGAATTGTAATTAGGCGGTAAATAAATTCCTGCACCAGTGACGACTCGCAAACCTCCAACGACATCCAGAGGACTTTGAGGTCTTTGTGCTGCTGACTTTTCCCAAAAGCCATCTCGGTTGGCTCCTAAATCTTCTAATTCATATGCTTGGGAAAAGCGCTCACGAGTTGCAGTGCTATTATTTCCATCCTTATCAATATCCCATTGCTTACCAACAATTGTTTGTCCTTCTGGCGAACTCACAAATCTGTCTTTGGTTGCGTCAAACGACAATTGCGGTAAATTATTGCCAACCAAAATGCGATCGCCAATTTTTTGTTCTCTACCTGCTTTTGCTTGTTCTACTGGTTCTGTAGCAGCCAGGTAAATTTTACTACCATTTTCTTTAATCCCTATTTCTGCATAATTATTAGCAGTTTTCCCATCAGCAGGAGCATAAGGAAATATCCATGCATCCACCGATCTTAAGGAGTTCCCACTTCCTTGAAGAGGACTGTTAGCTTGAGATTTATAATTTCCAAGTGAGTCCCCACCCGGAGGAACTTCAGCGTATGGAACGCGACGAGTCCGCTTTCTAAAGTAGATTCTTAGCTTTTCATCACGAACTTTAGTAGGATCTAAAGTTCGGTCAGCATTTAAATCTTGCTCTATTTTCTGTTTAGCTTCATCTGGTAGATCTCCGTTGTTTGGATATGCAATATTTGTTGCTTGCACTAAACGGTCAATTCGTTTGGCATATGCCTCATCGTTATATGCTGCTGTATTTCCGTAAACAGATGCAGGTACAGTTTTATTTGTGTTATTTATAAATTCACTTCTAATTATGCTGCTAGGCGTATAAGATTGGTCAAATAAATCTATCTGTACATTATTACCGCCAGAAGTTCCTGTAATAGTACTATCTATTACATTTCCAGCGACAATAATCTTGCTGTTTTCTTCTTTGAAATAGCAAGAGTTAGGACTACTGACTAGATAATACCTAATAGGATTTGTTCCCGCTTTTGTTAGTAAGTTACCATTAGTGAAGACGCGTCCATTGAGATTGATACCTTGTTCAGCAGCAATTTCTAAATCATTGTTAAAAACAACAAAATTATTATTAAGAGGTATTCTTTCTCGGTCTTGCTGATATTCTAGAGCTATAAAAGTATTATTACCTGTAAATTGTTCATATTTAGAAATATCTAGCCCTGTTAAATCTGTGAGCGGTACAGTTGTGGTAAAAACAAAAATGCTTTTTTTTAGCTTATCACCGACTTTGTACCAACCTTGAGTACTGACCAAGTTTCCACTAGTGGTAAACAAGCTCTTACATTGAGTACTAAAACTACTCTCGTCCATCGGTGGTGTTCTTGCTTCTAAAACAGTTCTGGCTCTGTTAGTAGTTGGAGTCCGAAAGTAAATGCCATAGAGAGTGTAACTATCAAACTTACTGTTATTATCCGTATCTACGGAATATTTCCAAGCACTTTTTAAAGTCTCTTCATCTTCTTGAATATTCGTTTTACCGTTTAATTCTTTAACAAGTTTTAACTGTATTTCATCACCAAAAGTGAACTGGTTAAGATTGCCGTTAATAACTTGACTGAGTAAATCGTCTGAAGGAGTTGTGCTTGGTAATCTCGGGTCTCTAAATAACTGTTCTATTTTTGCTTTTGCTCTTTCAAGAGCTGGTGATGCTGCGTTTAAAACAGCCTCATTCACTCGGACATTACTAGCATTCTTTGCACGTTCAAAAGACCGAAATAAAATAGCCGTTGTCAGTAGCACAACTACGAGTGCTACCATTGCCACAGTCGGTAAGACAAAACCAGCATTCGCACTTGCTCGTCGTCTTCTTTGAGTGACCAACAAAGTCCTTAACAGCCAAATAATTTGCTTTTTAATTGTAGATACATTTTTTTTTATAATTTCTCTAGAAATTTTATCTATCTTGTTTAATATCCGACAGTGGTGAGACATAGTTGCTTCCCTGGCAAGTTTTATAATGATAAAACAAGAGATAAACACAGATGGTCAACTTATAGTACCCACTTGTTAGATAAAACGTATCAATCACAAATTAATATTAGGTAAATAAAAACCTCCCTGGAATCGGGAGGCGTAAGAGAAAATGAAAATTTTAAACAATAACAAAGCCCATCTCCTACTAGGAGATGGGTTGGGGAGAGGTTACAGTGTTAGTAATGATTCAGGTTAATTCCAGCTTCTTTCGCCATTGCTTCTAACCCTTTAAGTTGTAGGGTTTTGATTGCTTTAGTAGATATGCGCAGTTTGACCCAACGCTTTCCACTTTCCCACCAAATGCGCTTAGTTTGCAGGTTCACTTGCTGAAGACGCTTGGTGCGGCGGTGGGAGTGGGAAATTGCAAAGGCGTTATTTGCCTTTTTGCCTGTTAATTCACAACGACGGGACATTATTTGAAACTCCTATTTTTTTCTTTAGCACAATCTCTCATTATATAAAATTGCCTTCCAAGCGGGATGCAATTTATCCTTGTTGCTAGGCTGAGCCTAGCAATGCATTTTCAGAGGCTTTGCCTCCTGTTAAGGTGAGGGGGAGCCTCACTGTAGGCATTCCCCGGCGGAGCCAGGGAACGAGAGAGTATGGTTCTTTTACTTTGTAGCTTCTTGCGTGAGCTTGGTGAGTACCTCATTAGAACGCTCAACAAAGGATTTCATTCCTTCAGCGTCAAAACCCTTTTGAGACATCAGCGCCAAATCATATATATGTTGGCAAACCAAGTTCACGAGCTGTCCGGTAGGCGATTGAACATCACCTTGAATAATACTACCTTGACTGAGATCCGCCAGATTTTGAATCAGTGGGTGAGCAGTATTGACTAGGAAAATGTGGTCTTCGGGAAACTCTGCTGTTTGCTGCTGCATTAAAGCGTTCATTTCCCGCAGGCGGCGCAAAATCTCTGGTAAAAGCACCATTGCAGGTGGTGTTCCTTGCGGATCGTCGGCTTTCAAAGCTTCGGTGCGGATATTCAGCTTGGGTTTGTTGAGAGCTTTCTCAAATAGCTCTTTGATAACCTCAGTTCTAGTTTTATTCGTCTTGGGATCAACAATTTCCCCAGCTTTGTCTTGATCGAGCAGAGTGCTATCTAAGTCAGAGTCTACCCGCGTAAATTTGACATCCTGATGTTCCCTCTCCAAGAAGTTGATGAAGTGGGTGTCAATAAAGGAGTCTAAAAACAGGACTTCTAAGCCTTGATTTTTGTGCAGTTCTATGTATGGAGCTTGCGCTGCTTCATCGGTGGCGTAGAAGACGCGGTTTTCGTGACGTTCTTTATTGCGTTCTAGGTACTCTTTAAGGGTTGTGTACGGCAATTTTGGAGTGTCTTTCTCCTCGTTTGCTGAGCTCACATCTTGCCAAACATCGCCTTCTTGAGATTGTACCTCAACTGCTGGGGTAGCCGTTGACTGTTGAGCGCTACTTGGTTGATAGGTGCTGCGGAAGACAATGATATCTTCGACTTGTTTTTTGAATTTCTCGTCGTTGAGAACGCCGAATTTTACGAAGGTACCCAAGTCTTTCCAAGTGCTGATGTATTGTTCGCGGTTGTCGCGGTAAAGTTCTTTGAGGCGATCGCCCACTTTCTTGGCAATGTAGTCACCAATTTTCCGCACAGTGCGATCAGTTTGTAACGCACTCCGCGATACGTTCAGCGGAATATCTGCGCTATCAATCACACCCCGCATAGGTAGAAGAAATTGTGGGATAATTTCCTCACAGTGGTCACTCACAAAAACCTGGTTGCAGAAGAGCTTGATTTGCCCCTTGGTGACATCCACATCCGGTCTCATTTTGGGGAAATACAGAATACCGTTGATGATAAAGGGATAGTCAGTATTCAGATGCACCCAAAGCAACGGCTCTTCTTGGAAAGGATACAGGTAGCGGTAAAACTCTAAATAATCTTCTTGACTCAGGCTATTAGGAGTCTCTCGCCATACTGCTCTTTGCTTATTTAACACCTCGCCATCAAGTTTGATGGGTACTGGCATGAAATCGCAGTACGTTTTAATAAGCTGCTTAATGCGTGCTGCTTCTAAATACTCCTGTTCTTCCTCTTGCAGAGTCAGGGTAATCGTAGTACCACGAGTTGTACGAGAAGATTCTTCTAGGGTGAACTCTGGAGAACCGTCGCAACTCCAGTGAACTGCTTGCGCACCTTCTTTGTAGGACAAGGTATCGATTTCTACCTTTTGTGCCACCATGAAGGAGGAGTAGAAGCCAAGACCAAAGTGACCGATAATCGGTTGGTCTGATTTGCCTTCGTACTTCTGTATAAATTCCTCAGCACTAGAGAAGGCTACCTGGTTAATGTATTTCTTGACCTCCTCTGCCGTCAGTCCGATACCATTGTCCGTGATGGAGAGGGTCTTTTTGTCTTTGTCTATAGCAATTTGAATTTCCGGTTCGCCGATTTCATCAGAATACTCCCCAGCGCGAGATACCATTTTCAACTTTTGGATGGCATCTACAGCGTTAGAAACCAGTTCCCGCAAGAAGATTTCGTGGTCGGAGTAAAGAGACTTCTTGATAATCGGGAAAATATTCTCAGTATGAATACTGATTGTGCCTTGTTCTAGCATAACTGATAATCTTCAATGCAAGTATCTGAATGATAACTGAGGCAAAACCCCGTAGCACCCCTATCTACACCTAAAGCCTAATTTAGGTGGTTGGTTAATAACTACCCTCATCTGAAAGGGCAGATATGGGATTCTACCCATTAGGATTTTATGGTGCGTGTAAGGGCGATCGCTCTTAGTTTGCAGCATTGATTACCCGATAACAGGGATTCGGATTTCCCTACCAATTTGCTAAAGGTCCTATCCGCGTAGGATTTGTCTAAATAAGGATTGCGCGTTTTTATTGTTCATCCCTACACACGCGCAATCATAAGTAGCCGCGAAGCGCCATAGGACGGGGTGTCCACTCTTTGGGCGATCGCCTCTCAAGCGACTGCATAGCCAGTGTAAAGTCTTAACTCTGGTGGACGAAACCCAAGTACGATGTGTTCTTTGGGAATTCCAGCCCGTTCTAAATCTGCAGCAATGCCTTCTTCAGTGCCATCTCGTTGAATCCAGATTTTACCATCAATGAGGTCAATATGAACTAGACAGCCATGAATGCGGCGTTCGCCATCCCAACCAACATCCATCCACAAATAGCGATCTCGGGTTCGATCAAACACGACTTCCGATTGAATATCCGCATAGGAATAGGTCAAAGAAGCATATTCATTCAGGATAGTTTCAATTACCTGGCGATAGTGGTCTAACTGGGTGTGATCCATTGTCTGATAACCTCCTGCTTAGGATCAAAGGAAATCACCATTAAACGGCGATTTCTCAGCAATAGTTTGCCTATGGGTTCTTCAAACAAATCATCAAAGACACTGCTAGGTACAGCAAGATATAACGCTCGTTCTGGCTCCAGTTCACTCAATACATCCTGATACAAGACATATTGACCCAATGCTTTTTCTAAATCATCAACATCCGATCTGCCGGTAAAACTTTTAATCTCAACTGCAATCTTACATTCTGCTTTCTGCGCCGCCAACAATTGCCTAGCACCCAGATCAACATACAAGTCTTTTTTACCAAACTTAAGAGTCAGTGGGTCATGAGTAATTGTCCATTGGTCTTTAATCAAAGCATTCTTGACATTATTGTGATAGATGTCTCTAGCTGGCATACAGGTGCAGTCAAGGTGTCAGTACTCAAGCAAAGCGATCGCTTTTAGATTCTTATCCCCATTTTAAGAAATCTCTGGGAGGATCTATCATGAACCAAAAAAACTACGAGAAAGTGGATTTTATGGTGTTTGTGAGAGCTAGAGTCCTATACGTGGGGCACGGTATGCCAGATGGCTCCTACTTGGCAGCATTGATTACCCGATCTTAGGGATTGGGATTGCCCTACCAATTAGCCAAAGGCTATTATCTGCGTAGGATTTATTTAAATTTTATGGTAAGCTGTCGCGCTTTTAACTTGCATTGTTTGGACGAGCAAGATGCCCATCCCACAAGAACTCAGATAAGTTGTCGCTTTGCAACTTGTAGGCGCGACAGCTTCAAGCCTTTGGTATCCAGATTTTAATCCATTTCTAGTAATATACGTTTTGGCTCTTTTGTTGAGAGACCGTTATAAAGCCTGATTTATAAACTTTTAGTCATTTACCAGCTTTTATAGTCTATCTGTGTTACGGTTTCGTTCTGTTTCTATTTGAGTGTTCACAGAAGCTAAAAGTTCTTCAAGCCAACCAAAAACAGCAGATGGTGTTGCAGGATCGTCCAGTAATTGCTCTACTTTTTCACGATGATTTTCTAGCTTTTCAAGTACATTTCCCCACCAGTAATTGTCTAAAGCTATCTGAGACAACATATCTTTAATTTCAAGGTTTTCAGGATATTTTTCTAATATCTTGAAAGCAATAGACCAAAAAGTAAATTTTGCAGCATATAGAATTGAGCAAACTAACTCTGCTTGCTTTTCATTTTCCAAAGCGAATTCTATAAGCAAATCTAAGTCAGTTTCTTGGTTAACTACTGCGGAAATATGGTTTGTAAGTATAGAACTCCACGATATTTCTGCTACTCCAGAATAGAGAACGATGTGAACAGCACGCTTACTATCAGCTTGATATAAAACTTTCCAAAATTCTCTTTGTCCGTAACGGTTAATCGGATTCCAACATCTGTTATCGTAGGGCAAAGTTAATAACTTATCAAGTAGTTTTTCTAGCAAAGTAAAGCCACGTTCGATATTTGACAGGGCTAATTTACAAGCGATTTGGTCGCATTTGTATTCAACCTGTAATGTATTGGAAGCTTCTAAGCTCTGCCATACAAACTCTGCAAGCTCACCTTCTATAAATTGTTGGTCATACAGCCACATAAAGAAAAAATCAATAACTGCTGCTGCATTTTCCAGTTCTACACCTGCTATTGCTTTGAGAAGACGCAAATAATTATCGCAACTTAGTGCATGAAACCACCTACCAGTACTTAGTACTTGTTCGACATAGATAGGATTAACTCGTTTTTCTTGAATAAGTTTTTCTACACGTTCAACTCCCGCTGAATCGCCATCTATATGTTTAGTTGCACCGACAATTGCTTCACCCTTAACATTATTTGCTTTGGTCAGTTGGTCAAGTCGTTCGCTGATGAAAGAACGGTCAACTTTAGCTAAACCACCAAAATAAGCCGAGAAAACTCTTGTACCGTTATCTTTAGTACCTATTTCCTCAATTTTTGGTAGCCACTTTCGCTTAGAATCTAGCTGACCAAGGCACAAACAAAAATTATGCGCTTCTTGAGCTTCTCTTGAACATAGCCATTCTAAAAGTTCAGCAGTCAAAAGCTTTGGGTTTTTTATCACTTCTTCCACAAGACTTTGCGCTTCTTTTTCGTCTCTGTAGACCTCTTTTCCGTTTCTATCTAGCTCATGATTCTTGTGGCTGTTCGTCCATTGACCCCCCCATCTTTTCAGTCTTACTGCAAAATCTGCTTTATCAAGTTGATTAATTAAGTCTTTTATTTGTGCTAAAAATAGTTCAATTTGAGCAGATATGTCTTCCGAGGCTTCTTCCTTTTCCTTATCTTTTCTACGAAGACTATAAACAGATTCTAATGCATCAGCTAATTTGGAGATAGAAAGAGTCACTTGATTATTTATTGCCCAATCCACAAGAGTTTTGAATTTTGTGACTGTAAACTCAGGTGAAAATTGGAGTAATGCAAATTCAGCAACTACATTTGGAAGAGCTTCTCTTGCAGCATCAGCTACTTTGGGTTCTTCTGATTGGGCTAATCCCATTAAAAGTTCTAATAATTCTTCACGATATTTCCACACCTCTCCCCAAGTCATATCAGGCATTATATCAATAGGTTTATTTCCACTTTCCTCACGTAGAAAGGTATATCCCCAACGATAAAGAATAGTTTTAATTACATTAATTCCTAGTAAGCGAGATTCAACAGGAGATTCAGGTGTGATTATTGTCTTAAAAAACTCCAGTCTACGTCGAAGTGATAGCGGTACTTGTGAATGAAGGGGCTGAAAACATTGGCAGAATTTACTAGTAACACTAGTATTTCCGTAATTCTCCCCCTCAGTTTCAGCAAGCAGTTTTAAGTAGCATATTCCTGATCTACTCGTTTCTTTACGGAATATCAGTTCTTCAATAGACCATACCAACGCATCTTTCTCTGAATACCTTATGGATTTGCGCTGTTCAAAAGTCAGTGTTTCCAAGCCTTTTAGAAGTTTTGCAACTTTGTTTGGAACCGCACTGGCTGCTACGCGCAATATTTGTCCATTAGAAAGTGCAGTTTGTAAATCGCTTAACAAACCATTAGAACTAAACAGCTCATCCCAGAACCAGGAAATCTTTTCTAGTTTTAATTGTGCCAGTCTTTGGAGTAGACGTGAACGCCCATCTTGGCTCAAATTTTGAAATACTGCTAAGAGTTCGGAATGATTATCTTTTAGCAAATCCTCAGCTAGAGAATTTGCAAACAGTGGTGGAATAACCTCAACGTAAAAGCCTCTAACCTGAATTACTCCAGCTTTTTCAAGATGCTCAATTACTTTAACAACTTTATTAGGCTGAATATTTTCTCCAAACCATTGACAAATAAGTTTGATTTCGTCAAAATACTGCTCTTTAATACCAACGTATGTCAGTAAGCTCAAAAGTTGAAGTACTTCGACAGCATTCTCACCAAACTGTTGGCGAATCTTTAGCTTTAAAGTATCAGTGATTTTTGTTATAAAGTTATCAGTTTCTTTTCTAAAATTTGCTCTAAAATTAGCTGCTTGTAGTAATATTCCTGGATTTCCACCAGCTTGTTTAATTACCCATGACTCCACACTATAATCAAAGTTTGCTTTCGCAGTCCTTAAAAGTTCTCTAGAATTATCCTCTGAGAGTGGCTGAATCTGAATATGATTTATTCGTTTGTCTAGTCCAAAAATAGGAATAGAAGAATTTTCTACAGTAGGTAAGGTAATTACAAGCTTGAGTTGTTGAGATGCAAGAGCTTGGTTAATAAAGTTTTCAACTTTATCTAAATCAGGATCTTCAATAACAACAATAATTTCTAAATTGGAAGACTCTAATGCCAACAAATCCCTCAAATTCATAGAGCGAGGGTCAAGTGCAATAATAGTTTCAATAGGTCTTTGATTTGTAGCTTCCAGTACGAGTCTCGTTTTTCCAATATTGTGCTGTCCTGAAATAACTACTGCTCGAATTTCATGATTATCAATTACAGTTCGTAAATCTTCCAGTTCCTTATCTCTACCGACCAATATAGTGTTTGCACCATAAAATTTTACATTTTTTAAATCAGACCAAGCTTTCTCCCATGTAGCGAAACTATCAGTAGAAAAGAAACTTGAACGTAAATGTGGTAAATCATTAAGTAAACTCGCAAGTCCGGCGGCATCTACAATTTCAACGTTAACCGTGTCTGGTTGATCGTAACCTTCAAGAATCTTTTTTCTAATTTCACCTTTTTGAGCTTTTGCACCTCCTTTGGCGTTTGTTTTATGAGTTAAATCAAGATTTGTGAACAGGATATATTTATTAGGGCGCTTTCCAGTTCTATGATATAAGTCACAAACTGCGCCTTTACGTTTGTCTTTACCTTGAAGTCCGGCTTTTAAATCAGAGAAAACTTTATCTCGTCCACTAGTAAAAATATCACGCTGCTTGTATTGAAAAACATTCCAGCCATAGCCTAGAAATGGTGAGCTATAATTATCATCTTCCAATTCCACATACCATTCGGCATCTATGCCCCCATCTTTAACATTGACTCTCTCTGTAAAAGACGGCAAGGATGTGCATCTTTTTCTAGAGGATGCCCAAGTAAGTGCATTACAAAGTGAAGCAAATTTTTGTGGAGAAAATTTTCGGCTAATGATACTCTCAACATCTTCAGCACTAATTGAGCGTCCGTGAGCCAGCGACATACTGTCCAATTTAGGGATAGTAATTTATAAGTTAAAAAAACGTCCTTTATAGTGCCAGCAATAAGTGCAGGATGTGAATTAAGCAATGCGCCTTACACACCCTGCTACTACTCACACCTCTTGGGATGCCTCTATTAAGAAGGTCTTATTTGGCTGGGCTGGCACTTTAACCACCACTTTCTTACTAAATGTCAAACCGTGATCCGTCTTGTCAATCACAATCGTGTCGCCAAGGACAAAAGTATTCTCCAACAACTTGGTAGCAACGGGATTTTCGACTTCTCGCTGAATCGCCCGTTTGATGGGACGTGCGCCGTATACTGGGTCATAACCCACTTCCACCAAGTAATCGCAAGCGGCTGATGATATTTCCAAAGAGATTTTTTGCTCTTGTAGAAGTTTTTCCACTCGGTTGAGTTGGATGCGGACGATTTGCCGCAATTCGCTGCGGTTGAGGGTGTGGAAGAGAATAATGTCATCAACGCGGTTGAGAAATTCGGGGCGGAAGTGCGATCGCAAAGCATCCATAACCCGGCTGCGCATTTTTTCATACTTGGAGTCATCACCAGACACATCCAAGATATATTCGCTACCTATGTTACTGGTCATCACAATCACGGTGTTCCGGAAATCAACCGTTCGTCCTTGTGAATCAGTAATTCTACCGTCATCTAACACTTGCAACAGAATATTAAACACATCTGGGTGAGCTTTTTCGACTTCATCCAGCAGCACCACTGAATAGGGACGGCGGCGAATCGCCTCAGAAAGTTGACCGCCTTCTTCGTAACCCACGTATCCCGGAGGCGCACCCACCAAGCGGGAAACTGAGTGTTTCTCCATATACTCGGACATATCCAGACGCACCAAGGCGTCATCGGAATCAAAGAGAAACTGTGCCAAAGCACGGGCGAGTTCCGTTTTACCGACTCCTGTTGGTCCCATAAACAAGAATGAACCAATTGGGCGACCAGGGTCTTTCATTCCTGCACGGGCGCGACGAATTGCCGCTGAGACAGCAGAAACGGCTTCCTCTTGTCCAATAACTTTTTGGTGGAGGTGATTTTCAAGTTGCAGCAACTTTTGCCGTTCAGATTCCAGCAGCCGATTAACGGGAATTCCCGTCCATTTGGCGACGATTTCCGCAATATCTGCTTCTGTCACCTGTTCTCGTAGCAGGGTTTCCCCTTTACTTTGAATTTCCAGCAACTGCACTTCTTTTGCTTCGCGATCGTGCAGGACACTCTCCAACTTGCCAAACTTTAACTGAGCAGCTTTGTTAAGGTCGTAGGCGCGTTCTGCTTGTTCAATTTGCACCCGCAGCTTTTCTTCTTCTTGCTTTAATGCACTAATCGCTTCCAAGAGCTGCTTTTCACCTTGCCACTGGTCATTAAATTCCTGCTGTTTTTCCGTCAAATTGGCAATTTCTTGCTCAATTCGCAGCAAACGCTCTTTCGTCTGGGCTGTAGCTTTCTCTTCTCCTGCCAAAGACAGCTTTTCCATTTCTAGCTGCATCAACCGTCGGTCGATGGTTTCCAATTCCGCTGGTTTGGAGGTAATCTCCATTTTCAACTGCGCGGCTGCTTCATCCACCAAGTCAATTGCCTTATCTGGTAAGAAGCGGTCAGAAATGTAACGCGCAGACAGTGTTGCTGCTGCTACCAACGCCGAATCAGAAATTTTGACGTTGTGATGAACTTCGTAGCGTTCTTTCAAACCCCGCAGAATGGAAATTGTATTTTCCACACTCGGCTGATCGACAAAGACTTGCTGAAAACGCCGTTCTAAAGCCGCGTCTTTTTCAATATATTTGCGGTATTCATCCAAGGTGGTTGCGCCAATACAGCGGAGTTCTCCCCGCGCCAGCATCGGTTTGAGCAAATTCCCTGCATCCATCGCCCCTTGTTGGGTGGAACCAGTCCCCACAACGGTGTGCAGTTCATCAATAAACAGCACAATTTGACCATTCGATTCTGTGACTTCTTTGAGGACAGATTTCAAGCGGTCTTCAAATTCACCCCGGTATTTTGCCCCAGCAATCAAGCTGCCGATATCTAAAGCCATGAGTTGGCGATTTTTCAAAGATTCTGGAACATCGCCATTGACAATACGCTGTGCCAACGCCTCGGCGATCGCCGTCTTACCTACACCAGGTTCACCAATTAGTACAGGATTATTCTTGCTGCGACGGGACAATACCTGTATAACTCGGCGAATTTCGTCATCTCTTCCAATAACGGGGTCTAGTTTACCAGCTTTTGCCTGTTCTGTCAAGTCTCTGCCAAACTTTTGCAAAGCTTCATAACGAGATTCTGGGTTTTGGTCTGTCACCTTTTGACTACCACGAACGGTTTTAATACTAGCTTCTAGCTTTGCGGTGTCTAGGTTAACGCTTTTGAATATCTTTCGTCCGATGCGTTCATCCTCAACAAAAGCTAAGAGTAAGTGTTCAATAGATATGTAGGAATCTTTCATTCTAGCTCTAGCTTCTTCCGCTCGGTCTAGCAATGTGTCTAAACTACGACCGAGGTAGAGTTGATCGGCTTTACCTACTTTAGGCTGACGTTGGGTAAATGCTTCTAGTTGCTGTTGCAAGCGCATGGCGTCAACTTCACAACGACCGAGGATGCGTGTTGCTAGCCCAGTAGGTTCTTCTAATAAAGCAATCAGTAAATGTTCGACATCAAGTTGCTGTTGTTGATACGCTCGGACAATATCCTGTGATTTGACAATTGCTTCCCAGGCTTTATCAGTAAATTTATTTGGATCTGTAGGCTGCATCTTTACAATTTTGGATTTTAGATTTTGAATTTTAAACTATGGATGTAGGTATTTCTTTGAACGCACTCCAACGAAATTAAGGATGGTACTATTGTTTCAAAAGAGAAATTGTTAGATTCCTCTGTTAAATTCCTCAAGGTTTCCAGAGTTACTGGCGTTCTCAGTGCGTACTTAGTAATTTTGCTAACAAACGCTTTAGAAATACTTTTATCTGCTAACGGCAGATAATATCAATATCTTAGTTTTTGAGTTCGTTCTTTTGTGACTCACGGTTTCGACCTCAACCTTAACTACACTAAAATGTTACTTCGCTTTTCTAGACTGATTCACTCACCCTACCTAAATCAAAGATTATAAATAAGGACTGCACTCAACAACTTTGTTCAAATTAATATCCAACCATCATTGGAGTGCATTTGCTTGTATCTGCGGTTGCAATTTGGCGAAAGTTTGTAGTAAGGGCTTAAGCCCTTACTACAAACCTACTCTAATTTAAAATGAAATCACTGTTCTGAAGGTGCCTTGCCAAATAGTGTTGTTGGAGCTATCGTTATCTGCATTTGTTACCACCGAAAGCGTGGGGGTAATACTAACATTGTCGCTTAGCTCCAGATTATAGAATGCCTCATAATTTATCTGAGTGGCATTTCCCAGACCATCAGTGATGAAAGGTTGACCAACGGCGATACCCCCAACAGTACCGGGAAGCAGGAGGTTACGAATACCAAATCCTACCGTCCAACTAAAGGGATGTAAATCTAAATCCTGGTTAATGGCGTTGTTGAACCCTTGGTAAGTACCAAATCCCACACGAGTAAAAATCCCTATGTTTCGATTAAGGGCATATTCGGCATTAACCCCAAAGGCGTTAATGTCGGTGTTGTTGATTTCAGCTTTAGTATATTGTAGTCTTAATGCAAACTGATTGCTAAGTGAGTATTCCAGTTCTGCACTCGCTTGATATCTATCTTTAAATAAGCCACCGCTGGCATTTGAATTGACAAGATTTGCATCAGCGGCGATGTAAAGAGAACGCAAAGTCAATTGACCACCGCCTGGATTCCAAGCTAGCGCCACTCCTGCACCGCCATTTCGGTCAATTTGGTTTTGGACAATCAGAGGGTTATTGAGAAAAAAGCTGGAACTAAAATCAATCGCCTCGTTGTTAGCATATCTGTTACGGTCAATAAAATCCCGTGGAGACATTTTTGCCCCAACAGTTACAGCCAAATCTGACACGGGGCGAAACGAGTAGTACAAGCGTCTGAGTTTCAAACGATCATCAACTTCCGCATAATCAAGTCCGCCACCATTGGCGATTAAACCAGTCGTTCCTAACAGGTTAAAGTTCTTCTTTTGTTTTCGACCAATAGCATCATCGCCATTGTTACCAGCTTCTAGCTGAGTGAGGAGTAAATCTTTGCTGTCGAAGCTTGTTAAAAGATTTAACCGTAGGCGGGCGACAATGGTAGCGTTTGCATGACTACCTTGTGTTGAAGCAACAATAGCTTGACCTTGGAGTTTTGTTGTGGTCGAAAATTCATTTGCTTCGAGTTGAGGGACGCGATCGCCAATTCTGTTGACACTCTGCTGCAATTCATCCAAGGCGGAACGATATTCTCTTTGTAAGCGTCGTAAAGTCATCAAGTCTTGTTGAATAAACTGATCCCCAAGACGATTAGCAATCAAACTATCGACTTTATCTAAGGTAGCCGCCAAGCCAGCAGCAAATTCATAACGAGACACAGGGCGGTTACCACGAAAGGTGCCATCCTGATAACCAGAGAGGACACCATAACGTTCCATGAGCGATCGCAATGCCTGATAAGCCCAGTCTGTGGGTTGAACATCAGACAATTCAGAAACCGCAGGCTGCTGAGGTGACGGTTGAGGATTCATCTCAAGATTACCAGGCTCATTTGCACCAGGCGATTGTGTTAATGACTGGTTCTTTCGCAACTCCCCGTTGCTAGCGGGGCGCGTGGAGTCTTCGTATTGTGGTTCCTGAGACGAACTTGAAACAACAGAGGCAGCAGGTTCTGTAGCAGATGTCACAAATAAGTTATCTCCTGCACCCGCAGACAGTTCAAATTTCTCTGGTATATTGCCATCACCGAGGTCATCCTGGTGATCAGAAATTGCAATAGCAGTTTCTGGCTGCTGTGGAGAAGGCAAAGAATTCGCTGCTTTTGGAAAGCAGATAACTTGGCTGAGAATTCCACAAATGAGTAAATTCCTAGCCAACAATTTTCGAGAACGAATTCTTTGCCGTAGGCATTGCTTTAGGCTCAACTCCATCACACCCATGTTTTTAGTTAGATTTACTGAGCAATCATTTGCTGTTCAGTTTCTTGTTTAACACTAGAACTGAGAGTACTCACTTGGATAAGTTCTACCTTATATCCATTTGGGTCTTCCACAAAAGCAATGACCGTAGAACCGTGTTTCATGGGTCCTGGTTCGCGCACAACTTTACCACCAAGTTTTTTGATGTTCTCGCAAGTGGCATAAATATCATCAACACCAATGGCGATGTGACCGTAAGCATCGCCCAAGTCATACTTTTCCACACCCCAGTTATAAGTAAGTTCTAGCACCGTATTTTCACTTTCGTCACCGTAGCCAATAAAAGCCAGAGTAAACTCTCCCCCGGGGTAATCTTTTTGACGCAGTAGCTTCATTCCCAAAAGATCACAGTAGAACTTCAGAGATTCCTCAAGATTACCTACCCGTAGCATCGTGTGCAGGAGTCGCATAATTATCTCCTTTGGCTTAATTTTTTGTGCTTCCGCTCAATATTGTAATCTGGTAACCGACTCCATATTGGGAGGATGAGGCGAATGAGGAGGATGAGGGGGAATCATAATTGTTCTTTTGCTTGCCCTGCCCCCTGCCCCCTGCCCGCTTATCCCTCAGACAACTCCAACCCTCCTCGGTAGCCAGTGATCAGACGGCTACCATCTTTGAAAATATGAACCTCTATTTGGTCGCTTGCCCAGGTAATCTGGTCTTCTAAGGCGGGATTAAAGACGTGAACCCTTTGATTGCTGGACGAAACAGGAGAATCAGGTGAGTTAATTGCTAGCGACTCGATGTAAGGACCATCAATCAGGATGTCCAACTGTTCCAATAAGTCTTGAGCGCCAGCTGGTGGATACTGGGATTGTAACTGTTCCAAAGTAAAACCAGAAAAAGACATCACATTCAATCCACCCGCTTTTACCTTGCGTGCAACAGCAGCCAATGCAGGGGCTTGCCAAAAGGGTTCCCCTCCAGAAAATGTCACTCCTTGATTGCGAGGATTGCTGAGAATTTTTTCCGCAAGGCTGTCAACGGATATCAGTTGATTCATTTCAAATGACCAGGATTCAGTATTAAAACAACCAGGGCACTCCCGCAAACACCCTTGCACCCAAACAACAGCACGACATCCAGGACCATTCACCTCTGATTCATCGATATAGCCCATAATGTTGAGGTATCCGGCGGGAATTTCCATCAAAGCTGGGTAAGGGTTAGTTTTCTTTTGGGTCATTGTTTTTCTCTCTCTATGTTGGGGAAGGATTTACTTGCAGGCTAGAGGGAAAATTTGAGGAACTTTTGAGGAACTAGAGTAGAACCGGCATTGCTGACTACTCCCTTTCCGCTATAAGATTACCGAACCTTCGTCTTTTCTTTCTTCGTGTCCTTCTCCTGACGGAGACGCTGCGCGTTGGCGTAGCCTGCGCTTTGCGCTTACGTGCCTTCGCGGTTCGTTACATTAGGTATTCTTAGGGCGGGAAGGGAGTAAAAAAGGTGTAGATATAGTCGGCAGTGCCTAGCCTAGGAAAATTTCATTCGACTGGTCGCAAAAATCCGCGTTTAGTATGTGACGTTCTCTCCCGTTAAGCTTGCGCTATAACAACGGGAGCTTCTCAAGATTAAAATAGAGAGAGCTGCACTCCATTCAAACCCCAAGCTTCTGGCTTCACGGGCTGTCTATTGACTAAGCCTCCACCAGCAGGCAAGATGAGTCCCACCTCGCTTAATGCTCGCTCCTTAATGTTCAGAGCGGCATTTTGGTCTCTATCCATTTGCAGTCCACATTTATCGCACTCATGCAATCGGATAGAGAGGGTTTTCGGTACTTTCGCGCCACATTTAGAGCAATTCTGGGTTGTACCATGAGGACTTACTTTCACTACTCGGACTCCGCATTTGACTGCCACTGATTCCAGAATTGTGATGAACTGACCCCAGGCTGCATCTAGAATTGACTTGCTCAATCGTGTACGCGCAAGTCCCTTGATATTCAATTCTTCAACCGCAATTAAATCATACTTTTTTGCCAGTTTGTGTGCTGTGTTGTAATGAAAATCTTTGCGCTGCCTACCAATACGTTGGTGGATTCTGCTTATTTTGTTCTGTTGAGCAGTAAACCCTCTAGATCCTTTCTGCTTGCGTGCCAAGAAGCGTTGCTGACGAGCTAGGTGAGACTGGGCTTTCCGATAGTGTTGCTTAATTGGGACTGTTTCACCTTCGGACGTAACAAGAAACTCCTTCAACCCTACATCAACGCCAACAGATGTCTTGACTTGTTCGAGCGGTAGTGGCTCTGGTATGGTGTCGTCCGCCATAGAAATACAGGCATACCAACTATCAGCTTTGTGGACAATCGTACAGGTCTTTAAAGTAAAACCATCCGGAATAGGGCGATGCACAATAATTCGCATTTCCCCTATTTTTGAGAGCTTTAAAATGCTGTTATTGAGATATGCTCCAGCTTTTGGGCAGTTAACTCGCGGGTAAACAAATGACCGTAATTCTCCAATTTTCTTGTATTTGGGTCTCCCGCCTCGTTTCCCTGATTTATCTGGGAATAACCAACGTTCCCATGCTTTATTTAACCGTTGCAGATTAACCTGCTGTGATTCTGCCCAGATGTTTTTGTACTCTGGGAACAGTTCCTTGGTTTGCTTTAAATCAGCTTGTTGAGTGTAGTAGTTGACAGAAACAGGAATTTCCCCGATAGGCTCGCTTACAAGGCTACATCGGTCTAGTTGACAACGAGTTCGTCGCAGCCAATCTAAACGCTGACCAAGTGCATAATTCCAATGGCGACGTAATAGCTCCAGTGTGTGGAGCATTGCCGCTTCTTGTTCTGCATTAGGTTTGATTTTGTAGCTGTAAGTTAAAATCATAATTGCTATTTTAAAACTTACCGCTAATTATGACAAGTCTATACGATAAGGGTTTTAGGTCTGTATACTCTCTTGCCGCTCATATAGTATTTGTTACAAAGTACCGAAAGAAAGTCATCAATAAAGATATTCATAGTAGACTTGCTACTATTTTTGATGAAACTTGTTCCAAATGGGAAACAACACTGCTAGAGTTTAACGGGGAGGATGATCATGTACATCTACTAATTCGCTATCATCCTCAAATTGAACTGAGTAAGTTTATTGCTAATCTAAAGACCGTTTCCAGCCGCCTGATCCGCAAAGAGTTTGGTGACTATCTAGACAAAATTTACTGCAAACCCGTTTTCTGGACTGGTTCGTATTTTGTCGCTAGTTGCGGAGGAGTAACTGTTGAACAACTTAAAAAGTATGTTGAGCAACAAGCAACACCTGAATAATGATTCGCTATCGCTCAGTTTATTAACTGGTCGGTATTCCCCTCCCGCTAACACGCGCGGGTATAACAGGAGACCCCTACCGACATTTAGTTGGAAGCACAGATGGACACAGATGGACGCAGATAATTTATCGGTGTGCATCTGTGTTTATCTGTGGTTTCATAGACAAAAATCTGCTTTTGCAAGAGGGGTTTTGCCTCACAAGTCCATATTTTTTCTGCCAATCTCCTGTTGATCCCAGACTTAGATAGACCATATCGCTGGAAATCTTCCTTAATCTCAGCCTATAAAGTCACTTAAACGCCCTATGCTAGATTCTCGGGTTAACCATTGGACTATTAGCCATTTGTCATTATTCCTTAACAAAAGAGTAATGACAAAGGACGAAGAACAAAGAACAAATGACAAAGGACGAAGAACAAATGTTTGACACTGCCATAGAAGCTATTGTCGCCCGCGAAATTCTTGACTCTCGCGGTAGACCAACAGTTGAAGCAGAAGTGCATTTGGTCAACGGTGTTGTAGGATTGGCGCAGGTTCCCAGTGGTGCGTCTACTGGCACTTTTGAAGCGCACGAACTGCGCGATCAGGATAAGGCGCGTTACGGGGGTAAGGGCGTACTCAAGGCGGTGCAAAACGTTAAAGAAGCACTTGCTCCAAAATTGATAGACTTGGATGCCCTCAACCAGGAATTGCTCGATCGCACGATGATTGCCTTGGATGGTTCTCCTAACAAATCCCAGCTTGGCGCTAATGCGATTTTAGCGGTTTCCCTGGCAGCAGCCAAAGCCGGTGCTGAGTCCTTGGGAATTCCCCTTTATCGCTACTTAGGCGGTCCACTCGCGAATTTGTTACCTGTACCGCTGATGAATTTGATTAATGGTGGTGCGCACGCAGCTAATAACGTGGATTTTCAAGAGTTTATGATTGTCCCCGTTGGCGCACCTTCTTTCCGGGAAGCATTGCGTTGGGGTGCGGAGGTATTTGCCACCCTCAGCAAAGTGTTGGATGAGAAAGGATTATTGACTGGTGTGGGGGATGAAGGCGGCTTTGCCCCCAATTTGGAGTCAAATCAGGTGGCTTTGGAATTGCTGGTGGCGGCGATTGAGAAGGCTGGGTACAAACCGGGTGAACAAGTGGCTTTGGCGTTGGATGTTGCTGCAAGTGAATTTTACAAAGATGGGCAGTATGTCTACGATGGCAAACCTCACTCTCCTGCTGAGTTTGTTGACTACCTCGGGCAACTGGTTGACCAATACCCGATTGTGTCAATTGAGGATGGCTTGCATGAGGAAGATTGGCAAAATTGGCAGTTACTGACTCAGAAGTTAGGTTCCCGCGTGCAGTTGGTAGGGGATGACTTGTTTGTCACCAACGTCACGCGCTTGCAAAAAGGAATTGAGACCAAAGCTGGTAACGCGATTTTGATTAAACTTAATCAAATTGGTTCGCTGACAGAAACGCTGCAAACAATTGACTTGGCAACTCGCAGCGGTTTCCGGTCAATCATCAGCCATCGTTCTGGAGAAACAGAAGACACAACTATTGCTGATTTAGCAGTCGCAACTCGTGCCGGTCAAATCAAAACGGGTTCCCTGTGTCGCAGCGAACGGGTAGCAAAATACAACCGTTTGCTACGAATTGAGGATGAATTAGGCGATCGCGCTGTTTATGCCGGTGCTGCGGGATTAGGACCGAAGTAAGAGCAGCTTGGTGACTGTTATATCT
This sequence comes from Kalymmatonema gypsitolerans NIES-4073, assembly GCF_002368435.1. Lineage (GTDB taxonomy): Bacteria > Cyanobacteriota > Cyanobacteriia > Cyanobacteriales > Nostocaceae > Kalymmatonema > Kalymmatonema gypsitolerans. Next base: position 7,369,627 of record NZ_AP018268.1, on the reverse strand, counting down.
AAACGCAAGTCGATACATTGTTAATGCATCGGCTTGCATTGTTTAGTGAACAGTTATCAGTTATCAGTTACCAGTTAATCCCCATGAATGAATTGCTGGGGATTTTAAGGCGGAATAACTTTTCTTTTTTTCCACAAATCAATTTGGGGGCAAGACCCGGAATGTGAACAGCTCAATTGTGCTCCCGTTATCTGATAACTGCGGCTGGTACTGTTCACTGATTTGGTCACAAAGGGTCATAGTGCTCTTACTCATTATTCAGATCGAATAACTGGACAAAACCCTTCCTTTGCAACCCCTCTTTAAGTTTTTTATCTCCTGTCCAAAGCAAGCCACCTAATTCTATTGTCGCAGCGAACGGGTAGCAAAATACAACCGTTTGCTACGAATTGAGGATGAACTGGGCGATCGCGCAAAGCAACAGACGCAATCATGGGTATCGCCAACAAGCAAGGAAAACATTTGCCTCGTTTCCAGCCCAAAGGCTGGGAATGTATTTCGAGAGGCTCTGCCGAAGCAAGTTTTGCCTGGTGGAGGCGGAGCCTCCGGTGGATGGGTTCCCAGCCTGGAGGCTGGGAACCAGTCAAAAACATACCCCTCTTTTGTCACTTTCCGAGTATTCTGAATAAAAGGATTAAAAGAAAAAACTCTGGAAGGTAAGCAGGGCAATGGATGTAGAATTACAAATCCTGAAACATTTGGCAAGAGACGCCCACCCAACAGTTGCGATCGTAGATGAATATTGTGCAGAGTATAAAGACTTGTTCAAAGAGGTAAGAAATTATGAGTGCTTTAAATATTTACATTTGGGAATAATATCAACGATAAAAAGAAAATCGTTACCAGAAATAGCGAAGGTGGTAAGTATAAACTCTGCACAGTCATTACATCATTTTCTAGCGAATTCAAATTGGTCAGTAGATAAATTAAAAAAACGAAGATTAAAGAAACTCAAGGAAGCACTAGATGGTCAGGCGATTACAGTAGTAATAGATGAAACAGGAGATAGAAAAAAAGGTAAAAAAACTGATTATGTAGCAAGACAATATTTAGGAAGTGTAGGAAAAGTGGATAATGGGATAGTTTCAGTTAATGCTTATGGAGTTTACTCTAATATAACATTTCCCTTAAATGTAAAAGTATTCAAACCGAAAGGGACGCTAAAAGCAGAAGATAAATATAAAACTAAAATAGAATTGGCATCAGAAATTATTACAGAATTAATTGAAGAGGGCTTTAATATTGAATTGGTACTAGCAGATAGTTTATATGGTGAAAGTAGCCAATTTTTGAGAAAACTAGCTGAATATAAATTAGATTATGTCGTAGCAATAAGAAGTAATCATGGTGTCTGGCTGCCAGCAGGCCAAAGCGTTAGGGCGAATAAGTGGTGCAAATTTGAGAGAACATTTAGTAATCAAAAATCAGAAACTAGATATATCCGAGAAATAGTTTATGGTAAAAGAAGAGCCATAACTTACTGGGAAATAACAACTGACCCAGAAACAATGCCAGAAAATTCTACTTCATTTGTTATGAGTAATCTTTCAGGGAACCTCAAGAAAACTTTAGGCGACCTATATGGATTAAGAACATGGGTAGAATATGGTTTTCGGCAGTGTAAACAGGAACTGGGCTGGACAGATTACAGGTTTACAAATTTCCAACATATTGAGAAATGGTGGGAGATTATTTTTTGTGTCTACACAATGATTAGTTTAAGTTCTCCACCTTTCTTATCCTTAAATCAAGCTCCTCAAATTGAAACAGAGGTACAAGACAGTATTTGTATTGATTGTGTAGATTTTTCTAATCATAAACAATGGAATCATGGTTCTGGATGGAAGAATACTTTAAATAATCTTCGTTTAATTGTTCAACCTCTCTTACTATTTTGGTTGATTTATCCCTGGCTAGATGTTTTCCAAAATTCCGATTTATTGCTTGGATTTAATCACCTAATTTGTACAATGAACCAATTTAAACCTTTTTTCTCTTCTGCTTAATTTCAGTTATTTACTACTTGCTTCTTCCGGAAAGTGACAGAAAAGGGATACAGCAGATTGCAGGTTTATGAGGTACAGGTTTTCAACTCAAAAGCCAGATATAGAGCCAAGTTTACTTCTGACTCCTGACTCCTGACTCCTGACTCCTGAATTCTACTGTAATTCTGATGAGATTGCTTCCCCACACTGCGTTTCGGTCGCAATGACATTTTACGTTTAATTTGGTTACTCTACTTAATAAACCAATTTTCAACCCTTAAATCATTAAAAAACTCAAAATCAGAAACATTATTAGTTACCAAAATTAAATTATTACTGTAAGCAATACTCGCAATTTGACCATCTACAAAAGCAGGAGTTTTACCAATCTTGCATAATCTAGCCCTTTCTTGAGCGTGCCATTGTGCCGTCTTTAAGTCATAACCAAAGACTGGTAAATTTAAGATAGACTCATGAATATAATTCCAAAGAAACTCTCGCCGCTTAGATTATGGCAACCGCAAACAACCATGTAGAAGTTCATGAACAACAACACTCTTAACGACAAGTTCTGACTTATGAATATCTAGTTTGTGCAAAACATTGGCATTAGGAATAGGACGTGCTGGTTCTGAAAGAATATTGGTATCAAATAAGAATTTCCAGATCATAGATCAATTTCTCTTCCCACACTAGGATCTCGTAAATCAGCGAAATCCTCATCAGTAAAGATAATCCCCTCGCTTTCGATTACCTTTCTAAATTTTTGTAATCCCTCCCAAAAATTATCTCCTCTAGATTCCTCCTTTTTTTTCCGCAGAAACTCAAATAAATAGTCCCGTTCTTCTGTGGACAAAGTGTTAATAGAATTAATAATTTATTGTAAAGTCATCAAGTGAAGCTCCTCTAAACTGAACTCCCATCTTATACCGTTTCACTTTAAGGTAAATACAAATGGGCAGCAGGGGAGGCAGGGGGAGCACCCGGTGCAGGGGAAGCAGGGGGAGATGAGGGAGATAGGGGAGAAATCAATTCAAAATTCAAAATTCAAAATTCACGCATTAAAAGTTTCTCCCTCATCCTCCTCATCCTCCTCATCTCCCTTATCCCCAATTACGGATAAAACCCCAATTTTGGCAAGCCCAGTGTCTCATCCCAGCCCATCATAATATTGAGGCACTGGATGGCTTGACCCGCCTGCCCTTTGATTAAGTTATCGATCACTGACATGACGATCGCCCGACCAGTACGCGGGTCAACTTCTATGCCTATGTAACAAAGGTTACTGCCCCCTGCCCATTTGGTTTGGGGGTAAATGCCTGGATCACAAACTGTCACCCAAGGAGAGTTACGGTAAAAGGCTCTATAAATGGTGATTAAGTCATCTCGCACCAAACCAGGGTCACGTAGCGTGGCATACACTGTTGCTAAGATGCCCCGCACCATCGGAATCAGGTGTGGTGTAAATTGAATGGTGACTTCGTGTCCCGCCAAATCACTGCAAATCTGCTCGATTTCTGGCGTATGGCGATGACGGGCAACATTGTAAGCACCCAAGGAGTTATCTGCCTCGGCAAGTAACATATTGACTTTGGCTTGACGTCCGCCGCCAGATGTGCCTGACTTGGCATCAACAATGGCTGTTTCTGGGACAATCAGCCCTTGCTTGAGGAGTGGTGAAAGTGCCAGCAGGCTAGCAGTGGGGTAGCAACCAGGACAGCCTATGAGTTGTGCTTCTGCAATGCGATCGCGGTACAGTTCTGGTAATCCATAAACGGACTGTGCTGCGGTTGCAAGATCTGTTCTCTGGACACCATACCAGCTTGTGTAAGTTGTTAAATCGCTAAAGCGATAGTCGGCACTCAGATCGAGGACTTTACATCCTTTTTCCAAGAGTTGCGGAGCCATCTTGCAAGCCAGACCATTTGGCAGAGACAGAAAAACTACCTCACAACGCCCTGCAATTGTTTCTGGATCAACAGCCTCAATCTGTTGGTTAATTATATGAGCCAGATGGGGGTAGAGATCCGCCAACGGTTTTCCTGCGCTACTCTCTCCACCTAAGTAAACCAGTTCGACTTCTGGATGATCCATCAATAGTCGCACTAACTGAACTCCGCCGTAGCCTGACGCGCCAACAATCCCAACGGGTACGCGTCTAAAATTACCCATAACTATAAAATCCTTTTTGAATCTGGACAACTGTCATTACCAGTATTCTGCCGCTAAAGGCTTATTGCTGTTTCACTGTTACTACCAAGAGCGATCATAAATCCTACTTTAGCCGCAGATATTTATCGGTATGTTACCGAATCTTTGCTTCTGGTGCTTCTGCAATATTCCAAAAGAGCTACAATCAAAAACAAGGATTTATTAAAAAAAATTTACGTTTGGTAGCTGGAAATTCTCTGTGTCGCAGCTTAACACGACCTTAAACCCAAGCTTTGTATTTGACTCGATTGACGCCGCCTTGGCTGACTTGAAAGCTGGTCGCCAGATTGTGGTGGTGGATGACGAAAATCGAGAAAATGAAGGCGACCTGATTTGTGCTGCTCAATTTGCTACCCCTGACATCATTAATTTTATGGCAGTGGAAGCCCGAGGGCTCATTTGTCTGGCAATGACGGGCGATCGCCTGGATGAATTAGACTTGCCATTGATGGTGACCAACATTACGGACACCAACCAAACTGCTTTCACCGTGAGTATTGACGCTGGACCTCAGCTAGGGGTAAGTACTGGCATTTCAGCAGAAGATCGCGCCCGGACGATCCAAGTTGCTATTAACCCAGCAACACAGCCTTTAGATTTGCGTCGTCCCGGTCATATTTTCCCCATTCGCGCCAAGGAAGGAGGCGTACTCAAACGGGCAGGACATACAGAAGCTGCTGTTGATTTAGCCCGATTGGCTGGATTATACCCTGCTGGCGTCATTTGTGAGATTCAAAACTCCGACGGTTCGATGGCGCGGTTACCCCAGTTGATTTCCTACGCCAAACAGCACAATCTCAAAATTATTAGTATCGCGGACTTAATTAGTTACCGCCTCCAGCACGATCGCCTGATTAAGCGCGAAACTGTTGCTGATTTACCCACCCAGTTTGGTGTTTTTCAAATCTACGCTTACCGCCATACTCTTGACAGTACAGAACACGTTGCAATTGTCAAGGGGAATCCTGCTGAATTTCAAGACAACCCAGTTATGGTGCGGATGCATTCCGAATGCCTCACGGGAGATGCTTTGGGTTCTTTGCGCTGCGACTGTCGGATGCAGTTACAAGCAGCACTGAAAATGATTGAAAATGCCGGACATGGTGTTGTCGTTTACCTGCGGCAAGAAGGACGGGGAATTGGGCTGATTAATAAGTTGAAGGCTTACTCGTTACAGGATATGGGACTCGATACCGTAGAAGCGAATGAGCGATTGGGATTCCCCGCTGATTTGCGAGACTATGGTATGGGAGCGCAAATGCTGATGGATTTGGGGGTGCATAAGATTCGCTTGATTACCAATAATCCCCGTAAGATTGCTGGGTTAAAGGGATACAAGTTGGAAGTTGTGGATCGCGTGCCGTTGTTAATTGAAGCAACGGACTACAATTCTTATTACCTGACAACAAAAGCGAAAAAGCTGGGTCATATGCTGTTGCAGACTTATCTGGTGACAGTGGCGATCAACTGGCAAGATGATCCGGAAGCAGTGACGGAACGCTACGAACGCTTAGAAAAATTACGGCATTTAGCGAAAAGTCATGACTTATTGTTACAGGAAGAAGCACGTCCCTTGGCGATCGCCCTGTTTGATAAGCCATCGTTAATCGTACACTTGGGTTTCGATCAAGCGAACGTTGCAACACACGACTGGTATCAGCAGAAAGGTCATCCTTACGTACAGGCGATTAGTCAAATCTTGGATCAGCTCGTCAGTTTACCTGACATTGAAAAGCTAGAATTTCTGATGTCACCAGGGGTTGACCCTTTGAGTAACCTGCAAGTGCAATTGGATCGACAGACGTTCCCCCTAGGGACATTGCCTTCGTCTATTTGTTGTGAGCAGTTGGGCACGCAAAAGATTTATAGTTTTAGTCGGTCTAATTGAGCTTTCGCTGCCTTAAACGATACTGTTGGCAATAATGTAGTAGGGTGAGCAATGCCCACCCTACAATGAAAAGTTTTCATAATTCGCCGACAACCTTTTATACCATTTCACTTTCAGGTTGCTACAAATTGGTAGCAGGGAGCAGAGGAGTACAACAGCACAACAGCACAACAGCACAACAGCACAATAGCAGGGGAGAATTATTTCTAGCCTTAACTTAAGGAATTGGTATTAGGAGGAGAATTCAAGCCTGCCTGATCAAAGATTTAAGACAGTGGTTAATAACCAATACACTTTCATTAACCGCGTCTGTAATCTGAGCATAATGCTTTTTCAATTTGCTGCGTTCAAAGTAGCACCTGCTTTGCAGCATCGTTCCTCACAGTCTCACCTTGGCATTACTCCTACCTTCTCGATTTAAGTTGTGGTGCTTCCTCCCCTTGCAGCAACGGCGCACTCACCACTTCGGCTAGTTCTGTACCCTGTGTCTTTAACAATGCTTCCCAATCAGCTTTTAATTCTGGATCATTGGGACGAGAGGTACGCAAACTGGCTAGGCTGGCAATACTGTCTTGCCAAATTCCAGCGTTTGCATACAAATGGGGAAGCTGTTGTGGGCTAGCATTTTTGAGTTGTGTTGCCAGTTGAGCTTGCGGTTGAATGCGTTTGATGGCTCCATCGACGACGCGATCATGGGAACGTGCTTTGGCATCGCAAATCACTGAGAATGACCAACGATACTGCTTCCCTACTTCTAGTGACGCCGTAGTTACAGGAATACTGACAACTCCAGCTTTGCCACTCGGTTTATAAGACTGCTTACTTACAACATTATTTTTATTCTCGTCCAAGATTACCAGTTCTAGTGCTGCTTGCGTAGAGGTTTTAGGAACATAAAATAGCAACACGGGATTTGCTACTGTTGTTAACCCTACGTTACTCTGAGGCATTATAGCTGTTAGACGCTTACTATTTGTATCTGTTAGGCATTGACTATCCCGTGCAGCACCAGCGACACGTCTAGCTGGTATTCCTAAAGCAGTTGGAGCCTTGAATGTTATCCGAGCTTCTGCAGGTGTAAAAGCGATCAGGACAGACGATAACCCTAAGGCGGCAGTTAAGGTGGCTGCTGTTAAAGAGCGGTCTTGTAAAAAGGTCTTCATAAGAATCACTGGTAAGGTGAAAACCTTGGTGGTAGATGCTTAAAAAAAGCTTACTCCACCATACGTTTTTTAGCTAACAATATTATTAGCTATAAGTATTATACGGGGAGTTCCTTAGAGATTATGCATCTCAAACTTTTGCTCTGACGTCTCCCAAAGCGTACTATTACTTGCTGCTATGGAATTTTAGCAATATTTTGTAGAAAGTTAGCAATATTCATGAACAACTATTAAAAGATTTATACTTTACTGTCATTTTGCAACTTGACACGTAAGAGAAATTGCGGTTAGTTAACCGTAATACTACAATATCAAACCCTCACACCTTTAAGCACGCTGAATTGATTTTTACCGAGCAGCGTTGGCACCGAGGGCATTTTTGATAGGTGATTAGTACCAACATAGCTACATATAGAAGCCAAAACAATGATTAGTCAAGTTTCAGAAACAAAGATGCACTTCATCAGGTGGCTGCTTGCTATCGGCTGGCTGATGCTAATCTTCTCTTTATTTTACGATCCAATCTCACCTTGGTTGACAAATCCCAGTGGTTTCGTCAGTTCTGTTGATCTTGATGCCAACAAGTACGTAGATGCATCAAATTGCTTGAAAGTTCAGGGAGCTTGTTTATCAAAACAACCCTACAGTATCGGCGCACGCATCTTTTGGACAGTCGTTATTCCAAGTGCGATCGTTATTTTGCTGGTGTTCGGTCATGAATTTTGGCGGCGGATTTGTCCATTGTATTTCTTCTCCCAGATTCCAAGGGCGCTAGGAATCCAACGCAAACGCAAAACGGTTTACTCAGATACAGGTAGCGTTCGTTCGGAATTGGCAGGTATAGAAAAAGAGTCTTGGCTGGGTCGCAATTACCTATTCATGCAATTTGGTTTGTTGTACTTAGGCTTGAATATTCGCATTTTGTTTGTGAATGGCGATCGCATTGCGATGGGGTTTTTCCTGCTATTTACGATCGCCTCAGCCATTACTGTAGGTTTTCTTTACAAAGGAAAAAGCTGGTGTCAGTATTTCTGCCCAATGGCACCTGTACAAATGTTTTTCACAGGACGACGGGGCTTGCTGGGCAGCGAAGCTCACCTCCAGCCGCCACAGAGTATAACTCAGTCCACTTGTAGGACAGTTGATAGTTCTGGTAACGAGAAGAGTGCCTGTGTCAGTTGCCAATCTCCTTGTATTGATATTGACGCCGAGCGTTCTTATTGGGAAGGAATTACCAGACCAGATCAGAAGCTAGTCTTTTACGGTTACTTCGGTTTGCTGGTGGGATACTACGTCTTTTTTTACTTGTATTCCGGGAACTGGGAATATTATTTTTCTGGTGGATGGCTGTATGACCAAAACCCCTTAAGTACACTCTGGGGACCAGGATTTTACATCTTTGATCGTGCAATTCCGATTCCCAAAATCATTGCAGCTCCCCTCACCCTCGCTGTTTTTTGCGCTGCTAGCTATTTTGGATGCGAACTTTTAGAAAGACTTTATAGAACTTATCTGAAAAAGAAAAATAAATACCTCAATGAAGAACAAGTTCTGCACGTCTGTTTTGTTTTGTGTACTTTTATATCCTTTAATGTCTTTTTTGTCTTTGGCATTCGCCCGATTTTAAACCCACTGCCAAATTGGGCGATCGTCGGGTTTAACATACTCAGCGTACTCGTCAGTAGCTTATGGCTGGAGCGCAGTTTAGGGGGTAGCAAAGAGCGTTATGCTCGTGAAAGTCTGGCAAATAGTTTGCGCCGACAGTTGAACAAACTAGCAGTAGATTGGTCTAAGTTGCTTGAAGGACGTTCATTGCAAGACCTGATTCCCGATGAGGTATACGTTTTGGCAAAAGTCCTCCCGGGTTTTAGACGTGTAGACCAAGTGCGAGTGTATCAAGGAGTTTTGCGTGATGCTTTAGAAGAGGGGAATGTGACTTATGGAGAGAGTTTACAAGCCCTCAAGGATTTGCGAAACCAATTGAACGTCACCGATGAGGATCATTACTCTGTTTTAGCAGAACTTGAGGTGGAAGACCCAACCTTACTCACTCCGCAAAAACAACCCAGCCGCGAAAATAAATTGCGTATTGAAAGCTATCGGCGGGGGTTAGATTTGCTGATCCAAAAAATGGTGGAAAGAGGGATACCTCTACCAGAGGTGATTGATCGCAAGCAAAAGCAAATCCAGGCATTGAGACAGGAGTATGCGATTACTGTAGATGAACAGGAACAAGTTTTAGCTGAGATGTTTAATCAAAACGGCGTACTACTGCGGACAGCAGAAACACTTTTGGCTCAGTTGCAAGAATTGGCAGTACGCGATCAGATCCTGTACAACTCAGTAGGAAACCCTCAAGCACCTGTTTATGTTTTGCTACGCAAAGCAGTGCAGGAGAAGAAAAAATTGATTGCCACCCAGTTACTCCGCATCTTAGAATTTTTAAAAGAATCTCCGGAAGCTCTCAATATTGCTCGTTCAACAGGCGTACTGGCGGCAAATGTGATTGCAGAAATTCTGGAAGTGAACGATGAGCAGCCAAGCTGGCAAAAGCGTTTAAATCCTAGAGTTCTCGCTTCATTACGACAACAAGACCAGCTCAGCCCGCCTCTGCAAATATCAACACAACTTGGTATTGACGGGAACATTCATCATGACCCACAAAAAAAACGCTATTCTCTGGATGTGACCAATCCTTTAACGAATATGCGTCTACCTCGTTCAGAAGCAATTCATCAAGTCTTGGTCGAACTCTTAGAGGACTTAGATCCCTTAGTGCAAGCCGCCAGTCTTTATGCGTTGTATCAGCAGAATCATGCTGTTGGTATGCAGTATGCTCGTCAAATACTGAATGTTAAGCAAAATAAAGATTCACTCGTACAAGAAACAGCTCGAAGCATTCTTGGTCAAAGTCAGCACCAGAAGCAGCAGGATCATGTAGCGACTTTGATTGTTCAGATCAAAGTCATGGGACGCACAGAAAGGCGGGTTTTCCAACAGCCGACAATTCAAGTCGGACGAGGACACGAGAATGATATTGTGATTTTGGATAACCGTGTTTCCCGACAGCATGCCATATTTTATTTAGATGAAACAGGAGTGAGTGTTAAAGATTTGGGAAGCAGCAATGGTCTGCGCATTGGTAAAGAAAATATTCACGACCAGCAAAAGCAACTCAAACAGGGAGAAATTATTCGCCTTAGCAGTGGAGATGACTTGGTTATCCTTGTGCAATGGCAAATGCAACCCCGACAAGATCAGGCGATCGCCCACTCAGCAGGAACTCTAGAAAAGCTGTTATGGCTTTATGACAGCAGTTTCTTCCAAGGGCTGAAGGCAAATGTTTTGATTGAACTTGCTCGCAATGCAAGTGTGCGGGAATATCAGCCGCAAGAAGAAATTTGCCGGATGGGAGCCACTGCTGTTGAACTCATAGTCCTGATTGATGGCGAGGCAATGGTACTCTCAGGCAATACAGCGAATAATCAGACGATTGTGCGTGGGCAGACTATAGGTGAACTAGAAGTCCTGACCCACAGCTATTATGTGGTAACAGTCGTAGCAGTAGCGGAAAAGACTCGAGCCTTAGCTATCAAGGCAAAAGATTTCGAGGCGGCGCTTTCACATAATCCACCACTCGCGATCAATGTCTTAGAAATGGTCAGTCATCGTCTTCAAGAAAGTTTAGGGCAAGCTGCAGCTGTGACTCAACTTTAAAGATATTGCCGCCGTTCAAAGTCCATACTTTCGCCTTGGGCTTTGGGCGGCGGCGTTTTTGACTTTTGAGCCACACGAGCTAGGGTGGATATGAGTATATTGCTTCATACAAAGAGAATTTATATTCATTATTAACATTAACGTTTTTAAATACACATTAAGTATGCTTAAAATCAAGCTAGTAGATCCTAATACACCAGACCAGCTAAAAGACGTAGACTTAAAGCCAGAAACCAAGCCGAATCATGAGTGCCTGATTGGTCGCTTTGTGAACTGCGATTTAGTTCTAGACAGTGCTGAAGTCAGCCGGATGCATGGAAAAGTTTCCATGAAAAATGGAAATTATTATTTTGCTGATTTAGGTAGCAGGGGTGGTTCCCGGATTAATGGCGAAAAGGTGCAAATCAATCAGGATTATCTCCTCAACCCAAGCGACACGATTCAAATCGGTCGGTTTGTCCTGATGATTTCACAAATTGGGTCACAAGAAGACAAAACAGTTGTTGAAAAAAAAGGAGAACAACTCAGCTTTCGTCAGCCGAACTCTCAGGCAGTACCACTATCTTCTCCTGTCTCTGCCAAGAAATATATGCCTCTGGCGATGCTAGAACCAACCGAGTTGCAACGCTGGATGAAGGGAGAGTTAACAGTGACCTGCATAAGTGTGATCGATGAAACAGATGATGTCAAAACCTTTCGCTTTGTGGCAGATCCTCCGGTATTGTTTACTTATAAACCAGGTCAGTTTGTCACCCTCAAGCTAGAAATCAATGGCAAACAGGTTTCGCGTTCCTACACCATTTCATCAAGCCCCTCTCGTCCCCATACCTTAGAAATCAGCATTAAACGTATTCCTCCTCCTTCCGCTTCGCCATTGGGGGAACCAGACGGTTTCGTGTCTCAGTGGTTGCACGATAATATTACTGTTGGCAGTAAAATAAAGCTCTCAGGACCACTAGGCAAGTTTAGCTGCTTAGCCAACCCCTTCCCAAAAATCTTATTTTTAAGCGCAGGTGTCGGTATCACACCGATGATGTCCATGTCCCGGTGGGTGTGTGACACTGGTTCTGATTGTGATATAATATTTTTCCACAGTGCTCGTACTCCGCGTGATTTCATTTTCCGGCAGGAACTAGAACTGATGTCAGCACGACATCAGAATTTTCATTTGGCGGTTTCCACGACTCGTAGAGAACCCGGACAGACATGGTTTGGTTTAACTGGCAGGTTGGATGCAACCATGCTCCAAGTTGTTGCACCGGATTTTCGGGAGCGTAGTGTGTATGTCTGTGGTCCACACGGTTTTATGGACAACGTCAAAGCGATGTTGCAAGCTCTTGGTTATCCAATGCAAAACTACCATGAGGAAAGCTTTGGACCTGTGCGTAAGACTTCCAAATCTACCATTTCCATGCAGAAGCAGACTGTTCTGGGGAGTGCGAGTCATATTGTCAACCGTGATATTGAGTATAATTCAAAACAAGATTTTCTACATCTGCCTCGAGAAACTGTTTCTGACTCAAGTGTGAGCGATGCTGCAAGATATCCCACTAGCCAATGTTGTGTTCTTTTCTCTAGGTCGGGAATAGAAGTCAACAGTGATGGGGAAGAATCGATTCTCAATTTGGCTGAACAGCAGGGATTGAAAATTCGCAATAGTTGCCGTTCTGGAGTGTGTGGTAGCTGCAAGAAGTTGAAGTTACACGGACAAGTCGATTTAGAAGGCGAACCTGAAGGTTTGGAAGAAAGTGAACGTCAGGAAGGCTACATTCTGACTTGCATCTCTTACCCTATTGGACGAGTTGTCATTGATGCATAATGATAATGATATGGAAGAATGGAAACACGCAAACCCTGGAAAAGGAAAGCTGCGAATTGCTATGATCCTTTGGGCGATCGCAAAGGAGCGCAGTGGGAAGCACGAGGGCAATCGCGATTCGGGGCAGTGGCAAAGCCAATCGCACGGAGTTTCGGCTTTTTGGGCGATGGTTCCTTTGAGAGCCGCCTGGTTGCGAATCGCACTTTTGGTGGAAATTTATAACGCTCAAAAAAATATAATAATTTTTTTATATTAAATTGATAATTGCTTATGCTTGCTAGTTTAAGAAATCTACTGACACAGCCTGCGGTTTTTGCTAGCGCAATTGTAGGTGTGTTGCTGGTTACGGCTCAACAGTTGGGAGTACTAGAGCACCCAGAATTAATAGCTTTTGACCAGATGATGCAAAGGCGTGCAGATGTGAATCCAGATCCTCGCCTTCTGATTGTGGCGTTTACTGAAAATGACATCCAAAAATTAAAGCAGTCATCGCCCAATGGCAATGTTTTGAGTACAGTCTTGAGCAAGCTAGAGCAATATCAAGCAAAAGTTATCGGTTTAGACTTTTTTCGTGATGTACCAGTGGAGCCAGGTCACAAAAAGCTCCTGACACGCCTCAAACAGAGTTCGCAGATTGTGAGCATTTGCAAACTTGGTGATGAAAGGGAGCCTGCTGTACCACCTCCAGAAGGTGTAGCACCCGAAGGCGTAGGATTCGCGGATCTGTTGGAAGATCGAGATGGGGTGATTCGCCGCAATCTACTTATTGTTTCCCCAGATGAGAAGTCAAAATGTGCAACTCCTGCTTCCCTTGGATTTCAACTGGCTCTCAATTACTTAAGGATTGAACCAAAATTCATCGACAAAGGAATGCAACTGGGTAATACCCTGTTTCAACCTCTAGAACCTCATTCAGGAGGGTACCGAAATATAGATACCCGAGGTTTTCAAATATTACTCAACTACCGTTCAAAGAAAAGCATTGCTCAGCAAGTCAGCATAACAGATGTGCTAGAGAACCGCATTAATCCTAGTTTGGTAAAAAACCGTATTGTCTTGATTGGCACAACTGCACCCAGTTCCCAAGACATTCGCGTCACACCTTATAGCGGTGGTTTACAGGATAATTCCGGCAAAATGCCTGGAGTTATCATCCATGCTCACGTAGTCAGTCAAATTCTGGATGCCGTTTCAAACCAACGACGACTTTTTTGGTTTTTTCCTGAATGGGGACAAATTCTCTGGATGTGGGGCTGGACTTTGGTAGGTGGAGTGGTAGCGTGGCGCATTCAGCATCCACTCTATTTGGGGCTAGCAACGATCACTTCCTTAGGGATACTGGTTTTAAGCTGTTTTGCTATCTTGACTCAGGCAGGGTGGGTACCGATAGTCTCTCCGATTTTAGGGTTTCTTGTGGCGGAAGCGGGTGTTGTTGCTTACACGGCATTCCAAAACAAGCAACAGAAAGAAAAAGTTGCCTTGCAGATTCAAGAGCAAAAGGAAACCATCTCGCTATTGCAAGCGCTCCTGCGGGACGGTGGAAGTCAGGGAACGCAGACACAAGCGGGAATGAGCGATGGCTTACAACTACAAGCAATACTGAATAAGCGTTATAAAATCGTTGAATTGCTTGGTTGTGGAGGATTTAGTTATACCTATCTGGCTGAAGATACTCATCGCCCTGGGAATCCTCAATGTGTGGTCAAGTACTTGCAACCTGCTCGTAAAGATGAGGTCTTTTTAGATGTAGCAAGACGTCTTTTTAAAAGTGAAGCAGAAATTTTAGAAGTTTTGGGTCAACACGAGCAGATTCCACAATTGATGGCTTATTTTGAAGAAAATAGGCAATTTTACCTTGTACAAGAGTATATTCAAGGGCATTGTTTAAATGAAGAACTGATTCCCGGTAAACGCTTTTCTGATGCTCAAGTGGTGGATTTCCTGAATGATGTTTTGCAGATATTAGAGTTTGTTCATACTCACGGTGTCATCCATCGAGATATAAAACCTAGCAACTTGATGCGTCGAGAAAAAGATCAACGAATTGTGCTGATTGACTTTGGCGCTGTCAAACAAATTCAGCCTCAGCACCCAACAGAAAACCCTACAGTAGCAGTGGGTACTGTGGGGTATGCACCTCCTGAGCAGTTTATGGGACAGCCAAGGCTGAATAGCGATATTTATGCTTTAGGAATGATTGCTATCCAAGCTTTAACTGGGACACCAGCTAAATACCTAGAACGAGACTCTACAACAGAACTTGTTTGGCGACATTTTGCAGAAACTACGCAAGAATTAGCTGGGGTTTTAGACAAAATGGTCTGCTTTGACTTCCAAAAGCGATACCAATCAGTAGAAGAAGTTTTATATGCTCTGCAAAGTTTCTAACCGGACTTGGGACTGGGGATTGGGGATTGGGGACTAGGTACTTGCGAGTGGAAACTTGCTACCAAAATCAGCCAATGGCTCGAAAGGTTTTCCATAATTTTTCCGCTCTTAACCCAATCCCTAATCCCTAATCCCTAATCCCCAATCCCTTTTACAGCCAGTTGCCTACCAAAACATAGGGTGCCCAATAATACGGATGCTTGTAGGAAGGATTCTTCAACAAGGACAGTTGAGCATCCTTTAAGGCTTGTGCTTTACTGATATCGGGTCTGCTTAACTGTTTGTAAAACTCACCCATGATGTCAGCAGTTGCTTGATCATCTACAACCCAAAGCGACGCTAATGTACTACGTGCCCCAGCCTGGATAGCAACTCCAGCAATCCCCAATGCGGCTCGATTGTCTCCTGCAGCCGTTGAGCAAGCACTCAGAACAAGTAGCTCAATTGCACCTCGTTGGTTGGTTGCCCTAGTTTTGAGTAACTCACTCAACTCGTTGACCTTGACCCGACCATCAAAAGTCAAAATGAAGGTATCTTCTGCCTTAGAACTAAACTGACCATGAGTTGCCAGGTGAACTACCGGTGCATTCAACGACTTAACAGCCTCTTTAATAGCATCGCTGGTAAATTTCTTATCAAGCAGTACTTCACTCTGACGAACTGTTGATTTGATTTCATCAAGTTCGCGTTTGACAGCAGGGAGTGCCGGAAAGTTTTGGCTAGCTTCGCTGAGTCCACCCGCAATAGTTCGCCGTTCAGTACGTGCAAAAGGTTGGGGGTTTAATAGCTCTAAACCTGGTGTCAGAGCAATGTTATATTTCTCGACAAGATAGCTCTTTCCATCATACAACGCCGCCATAGGGATGCTTCGCATCGGACCATCCAAGACAAACACCAAGTTTTTGATTTGGCGTTTTTCCAATTCCGATTCAATTGGTTGAATGATCCATTGATAAACTTCTTGGGACGGAACCAGAAACTCTGGAGTCTGGCGGGTTTCTAATTTTTGCCGCAGTTCCTCCAGCTTGTCTTCAACTTGGTTTTGGGGTAGATTCTTTGTGTAATGACGTAAGTCCTGATTCTGATTCTGTTTCTGTTTGGTTGAGGAGGAAGGTAGCGAGACGATGACCTCCACGCGATCCGCTAAAATCACTGGATAAATCACTGCTGCTGTGCGATCAATTTGGTCAATCTGGACGGGTGTTGCGTCTACACAAGCTCTGCGGAAGAAGTTGTCTAATTCTGCTACTTTGAGTGATTCTATGACATCTCTAGCTGTGCTAAGGTCATCTTGGCTAGGTTGCTTATTTCCTGACTGCAACAACAAACTCACTAGTTCGCGATAGATTGGCTCAACTTCTTCTTGAAAAGAATATTGCACCTCGCGCATGGCAACTAAATCGCCGCGTATAGACTTGAGGTTACTAACAGCTTTGGTGTATGCTGCTTTAGCTCCTGTCTCATCTCCTCTAGTTTTCAAAATACGACCCAACTGCCATTGCCAACGATAGCCAATATCCGGTGCTGGAATATTTTCAGCTAGTGCCGAAGCTTGCTGGGTGAGTTTTTGTGCATCGTTCCACTGCTGAGTCTGCTCGTACAGTCCCCCCAGAGTCCCCAAGGCATAAGCTTCGGCACGCTTGTCTTCTAGGCTTTTGGCTTGCTCAACAGCTGTTGCCACTATTTGGGCGATCGCCTTCCATTCTGGAATGTTGTTTGTTGTGATATTTTCTGCCGATGTCTCGTGTTTGGGGCAATTTCCGTTTATTGCATTTATTGCCGTTCCTCTTGCCTCACTTTTTTGCCTCAGACAAGCCAGAGTTTGGGCATAATTAATCCTAGCATAAACCGTTTTACGACTAGGTGCTAAGCTGTCAAGCTGAGATTGAATTTGAGGCAATAAAGTTTGTTGCAAATTTTGGTAAGAAACTTTTTGCCCCACTTCTTTGGGCTGTTGTTGTGGCTCTTGTAGAGATAACCGCAGTTGATTAATTTGCGCCACCAGTCGAGTTGTCGGCGAAGCAGAAGACGCAGCAGCTTGTCCGTAATACTCCATCGCTGCATCAGTCTTTTGCAACGCTTGGGCTGTGTTCCCCAAACTCAGGTAAATTTGTGATACGAGTTCTCCAGAGTTGAGTTTAGAAGCTACTTCCAAACTTTGCTCTAAGGCTTGTTGGGAACCAAAGTTTTCTATTTGCTGTGGCTGTGGTTGTTTCTGTTCCTGTGGCTGTTGTTGTGCCTCGTCTAAAACTCCCACGACTCGTAGAGCATTACCCAAGCTCAACAGCCCATTTGCCTTAAGTAGAGAGTCGGGTTGTGCCTGCAGCAGTTTATTTATGTCTGTTAAACTTAGGCGAGCGCGACGGTAAAGCCCCAACGCTTGCAGTGCCTGAACCTGGTTCATTTTGCTACCAATCTCGCCTTCTGAATCGCGGTTTTTAGCGTAGAGGCTAGTTGCTTCCTCCCAACTGGCAAGAGCTTTTTCAGATTTTCCTTCGGCTAGTTGAATTTGACCTAGGTTATTAAGTGTTTGGGCGCGAACTTTTATGTATTCTTTAGAATTTCCCCGATTTTTTTGTAACAGTTCCAAACTCTCTGCTATGGCTGTGTTTGCTTGGGGTAACTGTCCAAGCTGCTGATATGCCAATGCAACATAGTTCAATGATAAGGCTTGATTCAGGAAATCGCCTTGAGTTTGAAATGTTTTAGCTGCTTGTTGTAAAATCTGCACAGACCTTGAGAACTGTTCTGTCTGGTAGAGTTGCAAGCCTTGCTGCAATAGTTGTCTGCCATCCCTTTGCTGTACTACTTGGGTCGGCTGGCTTTGTTGATGGAGATAATTACCGCTATCAGCTGCCACAAGTGGGCTTGTAGCAACTGCAATTTGGGCAATTGCAGCTAGAAGAATAAGTCTAGACATAAGCTGTTAAACATTTGATTTATATAGTGGTGGTTATGAGTGGTGGTTATGATTCAACCAGTACCAGCCGCGCCGTGCGCCGTGGGTAGTAAATTCGCTTGGTCTACCCATCTACCCAACTGATAACTATTAAAATGATTGAGTATAAACAATGGAAAAATATAGACCCTTCTCTTGTAAAGTTTCATCATCGCGTGATCTCACATATACAAGAGGAATACCGTAGTCAAATCTGGCACTTAAATTATTGCTTTGCCACAGTAATCCTACTCCTACAGAAGCGAGGTCGCTAACGTCTAAATTGGGGTTTCCAGAACGATTCGAGGCTGTTCCATAGTCAACAAATGGAGTAATTTGTAACACGCCGCCCACTTGGGGAATTCGTAAAATAGGATACCTTAATTCAGCAGAAGCTAAAAAAGCATTATCTGTTAACAGCAGGTCTTGACGATAGCCGCGTACCGTGCGTTGTCCTCCCAAACCAAACTGCTCTAAAGGGACTAATGCTCTGTCGGCTAATTGAGCATCTGCACGGAGTAACACTATGGTATCTCGAGCTAAAAGCCGCACCCACTGTGCCTGTCCTCGCCAGGAGAAAAAGCGACCATCTGGTCCACTGTTGTTGGTGGTAGCATCGAAGACATCTAAGCCAAAGCTAAATTGCGATCGCGCCGCTAGCACTTGTTGACTACTGCGCTGAGTCCACTCTTGAAAAAACCGCAGTATTGATAAGCGAGTTTCTCCATCATTATTAGCTCCCGGTTGGGGAAATCCGATGCGGCGACCAACAAGCGATTCCAAAAAGCCAACGTCACTTTCCCGCCGATTTATACTCAGCCCGAGGGCAAATTCTTCGGTGGGGGTTTGCACTATTGGTTGACGTAGTGTTAGAGCAAAATCTTGTGAGCTTCCTTCGATATCTAATTCATCAAAGGGTTCTTCAATAACACTGCTGTCTGTATAGTTATAGGCAAATTCCAACGTTCCATTGTAGGCATTTATAGGATACGTATAACGAGCTTCGACATCGTTGCTACCATCAGTATTCGCGTAGCCGACACTTAAACTATCTCCTTGTCCCAGCAGGTTAGCTTGGTTCAATTGGATTTGCCGCTGAAAGCTGCCAATACTAGGGTTACGATTGTTGTCTAAGCTAATTTGGGCAGAAAATGTTTTTGCCTCCGTCACCGTGACATCTAGCACGTTTCCACCAGGTGTTGAGCCAGCCGCAAGTTCCGCAGAGATATTTTGAATTAATGGATTGAGCTGAAGCAGTCGCAGTGCTTCTAGCAATCTATTCAAGTTCAGGGGTTTGCCAGTGGCGATCTGCAAACGGCTGCGAATATAGTTGGGGTTCAACCGCTTCAAACCTCTAACCTGGATATTTTCCAAGCGACCTTCCACCACCTGAATTTTGACGACACTTGCTTTAACGTTGTAGGTTTGCTCTGCTGGAAGGAAAGCCGCAGAGGTCACGTAACCTTTGTCGCTGTAAAGTTTGGTTATAGCTTCAGAAGCTTGGAGCAATTCAGCAAAGGTAATCGGTCTGTTAATGAATGTTTTGGTTACCTCAGCTAGTTTTTCACGGCTGAATACAGTGCTGCCAATTACTTCAAAACGCTCAACTTGGATAGTTCCAGGAAACGCATTCGGAACTCCTTCGGGAGTAGCAGGAGTTTGGGGAGGAGATGGAAATAACTTTTCTGGAGGTGGAAGGACTGGAGGTGTTTCCGGTAGGAGCGGAGGATTTTCTCGTTCTGGTCGCTGGAATATGTCTGATGGAGGCTCAGTTTGGGCAGTTTCAAATCCTGGCTGAGGAACCTGATTTGTATTCACCGTTTGTGCTGACAACGGCTGTTGCTGCCAGCTGCTAAATAGCATCATGGTGAGTATAAATAGGCTGGACGAATGCCAGTTGTGATAGAAACTTGGGACGCTTTTATTTAGCATAACAACAAGCAGATGCCGGAAAGTCAGAAAGATAAACGGTTGTAGCAAAGTTAGTCACAAGGACACATTGGCTTTTTTTTAAAGCCCAATGAATCGTTGCTACAGTTAGCGCAACATTAGGATGAGAGATGTTCTCTACCCTAAAGGGGTTTTTGAGGAAAGCCTGTTTCCTAGTGGAGGCAGAAAAGCGGTTAAATGTGCTACTTAGTCTGAGGTTTCCCTACACTACATCAGTAGTTTTAGCTGTAGTTTTAGCTGTTGTACAAACAGCAGAAACGATATAAATAATGACTATAGTGTATTCCAAAAGAATGCGGTTTCTTGTTAAAGAAAATATAAACAATCTTACTGAATAGGGATGGAAATCCCTTAAAAATTAGCCCAACGGTAGTATCTTACTGCTAAAAGCAGATTTACGCAATTCTACCGTGTTAGGCAGCAGGCGAACCTGGTATTTTCAGGGCTGTATGCAAGTAGTAGCACTACCCAAACGCTCAGGAGTAGCACCAGATGCATGGGAAATCAGGGTAACTTCCCCTACCTGAGTTCCACCCGTAATCGTGAAGTTATTGTTTATGGATGTAACTGTAGAGTTCTGAGGTAGGGTGGCGTCAGGTGCGACTTGTTGGGCGCTGACATGATCAACAACAGATGCAAGCGCCCCTCCTACTGCCAAAATCACTACCAACCCCAACCGATTGCACTCCTGTCTCCAGCCTCCAGCCATATCAGTCAGGTCTGCCTATGATACTTCAGTACTTTCACTTATTGGCTGAACTTGAGCAAGTTTCTAGTTGCAACTGGTACAAGTAAAGCTGACAGTATATTCCTGGAGCTTGAAAATTTTTGTGAAAAATTTTGAATAATCTTTAAAAAAAATCTTTCTGTAGATAGGTGAAACATCGATAAGTTTTATGGACTTAGCTTTCCTCTTTATCTAAAAAGTTGTTTATTTACTAGTAGTAATACGTTCGTTTCGTGCAGTTAATAACACCTGCATTGTTGGAGGAGGGTGCTATGTCTAAAAAGAGTACTCGTTGGGGCTGGTACTTAGGACTGGGAATGATGATCGCTAGTGCGTACGCTGGCTGGGCAAAGTGTGCACTTGCTCAAATTACTCCTGATGGCACTCTACCCAATAACTCCACCATCAACATCAACGGCAACATCTTCAATATCACTGGTGGAACGCAAGCAGGAAGTAACCTGTTCCACAGCTTCAGAGATTTTTCCGTTGTCAATGGTAGCGAAGCTCACTTTAACAATGCAGCTGATATTAACAACATCATTAGCCGAGTCACAGGTTCATCTGTCTCGAACATTGATGGTTTAATCAAAGTTTTAGGAAATGCCAACCTGTTTCTACTGAATCCTAATGGCATCATCTTTGGACAAAATGCCCGCTTGGACATTCGCGGTTCGTTTGTCGCGAGCACGGCGAACAGCATCAAATTTGCGGATGGCTTTGAGTTTAGTGCCAAGAATGCTCAAAGCACACCGCTACTGACAATCAGCGTTCCCCTTGGTTTGCAATTTGGGGCAAATCCGCAAAGCATTCAAGTACGGGGTGATGGTCAGGGGATCAGAGAAACGGCTCTTTTAGAAGATACTCAAAATGCTTTACGCGTGCAGCCTAATCAAACTCTAGCTTTGGTGGGCGGGGAAATCAGCTTAGAAGGAGCAACACTCAAGACTGCTGGGGGACGCATAGAATTGGGCAGTGTTGGAGGTGAAGGTTTCGTCAGCCTCACTCCCATCAATAAAGGCTTTGCCTTGGGTTATGCAGCTGGGCAAAACTTTGGCAATATTGAACTATCCTCAAAGGCGGTAGTTGATGCTTCTGGTGCAGGCGGTGGCGATGCGCTTTTAACAGGTAGGCGCGTCTCTCTCAAAGGTGGTTCTCAGATTGAGGCAAGTACTCTCGGGTTACAGCCTGGAGGAACTTTAGCACTGAACGCTAGTGAGTTGCTGGAAGTGAGTGGTTCCGGGAGCGGTTTGTTTGTTGATGTTTACTCACGCGCAACAGGGGCAGGGGGAGACCTAACGATTAACACACCTGTGCTGCAAGTTCTAGATGGGACAATTGTCAGTGCTAGGACTCGTGGTGCAGGAAACGGGGGAGACTTGACGATTAAAACTGGTACTCTTCTAGTACAAGATGGAGGACAAGTCAGTGCTAGTACTTCTGGTAGAGGGAACGGAGGGACTTTGACAGTAGATGCCTCCAAAAAGGTAGAAGTGATTGGCACTTCCGCTGATGGAAAAGTTTCCAGTGGCTTGTTTACTCAACAAAATACAGAAGGTGCAACAGGGAATGCGGGAGACCTGACGATTAACACACCTGTGCTGCAAGTGCAAAATGGAGCATTGGTCAGTGCTAGGACTTTTGGTGCAGGAAACGGGGGAGACCTCACGATTAAGACTGGTACTCTACAAGTGAAGGATGGAGCACGGGTGAGTGCTGACACTTTTGGTGCGGGTAAGGCTGGGAATTTAACGGTAAATGCCTCCGAAAAGGTAGAAGTGATTGGCAGTTCCGCTAATGGTCGAAGAGCATCATTGTCTAGCGATACTGCTTCAAAGTCAAAAGAGGCGACAGCAGGAAATCTGACGATTAACACAGCCGTGCTGCAAGTGCGGGATGGGGCAATTGTCAGTGCTAGCACGTTTGGTGCAGGGAATGCAGGGAATTTGACCGTAAATGCCACAGAAAAGGTGGAAGTGACTGGCACCATACCCAATGGTGAAAGTGGCAGTCGCTTGGCAGCTAACACTTCAGGCACAGGAAATGCAGGAAATTTAACTATCAACACTCGGCGTTTGGTTGTCAAAGATTCACAAGTAGGAACTACGACTTTTGGTCAAGGAAATGGAGGAATTCTCACAGTTAACGCTTCTGAATCAATAGAACTGAGTGGATACTTGTTTGACGAAGTTGATGAATATCCTGCTGGCTTGTTTGCTCAGGTAAACTCACAAGGTACGGGGAGTGGAGGTAAGCTGAATATCGAAACTGGGCGCTTGAGTATCAGTAATGGAGCCAAAGTGCAAGTTGCCACTTTCGGTCAGGGTGATGCTGGAGAATTGTTCATTCGTGCTTCGGAAATAGACATCTTTGAGACGGATCAACCTAGATATGCTTACTACCCTACAGGTATATTTGCTGGTGTTAGAAGTACCCGTTCAGCTACGGGATTACCTAAAGGTAACGGAGGTAGCGCAACAATTGAAACAAATCGCTTGATAGTCAGAAATGGTGGAGTAGTAACAACGACTACTCAAGGACTAGGTAATGCAGGTACATTGCGAATTCGTGCTACTGAATCTATAGAAGTTTTTGGCACAGCACCAGGCGCGGAATTTAGAGAGCTTGAGGAGCCGCGTAATAGTGAAATTAGTGCTGCAAGTACATTGCGAAGCACAGGTAATGGAGGTTTGTTGAGCATTGACACTGGTAAGTTGATTGTCAGGGATAGAGGTACGGTGAGTGTCAGGAGTGAAGGAAAAGAGCAGGCAGCAGGAAACCTAGAAATCAACGCTCGCTCTATCAATCTAAACAATGGAAGCCTCACAGCGACAACCAAGTCGGGTAACGGTGGGGATATGTTCTTAAGCGTAAAAGACTTGTTACTCTTACGCAATCAAAGCACAATTTCCGCTACTGCGGGTACTGCAGAACAAGGCGGCAATGGTGGCAACATCAATATCCAAGCTCCCAATGGCTTTGTCGTCGCCGTTCGTAACGAAAATAGCGACATTACCGCCAATGCATTTAGTGGCAGCGGTGGTAATATAACTATCAATACTACTGGTATATTTGGGTTTGTACTACGCAGTGGAACAGACATAGCAAGGTTGTTGGGAACAACTGACCCAACCCAATTAGACCCAAGTAAGCTACAAACAAATGACATCACGGCGTTTTCTCAACAAAATCCTGACGTCAGCCAGTCGGTAAGAACTGTAGAAACAGATTTTAATTTTGAATTAGTGGAACTGCCCACAGTAGTCGTCGATACCTCAAACTTAATAGACACTAGCTGTGCTGCTTTTGGTAATGGAGAAGGCAATCAATTTACCGTTACCGGACGCGGCGGTTTGCCTCCTAGCCCATACGAACCCCTCACTACTGATGTCGTTTGGTCAGATACTCGTTTGCCAGCTACCACAGCGCGACAAGTTCGAGAGCAGACACCCATCGCAAAACCAACTTCTAAACCTGAAGCCGTGGCAATTGTACCCGCCACTGGTTGGGTGTTCAACGGTAAGGGTCAAGTCACGCTGATCTCTCATACGTCAAGTGCTGCCAATTCCGGGTCTAGTGCTACTAGCTGCGCTCAACGGTGAAACAATATATTATCAGTTATCAGTTAATTATTCTGGGTGTTCACTGTTCACTGTTCACTGTTCACTGTTCACTGTTCACTGATAACTGATTCGCTCAGCGTGTTAGTGAGTTTACGCTTGTTGGCGAGAAGTGATATACGGTATCGTCAGGGGCAAGACGAATAGCTGTGTTATAATCTGTCATGGCTTTTAACATATCCCCTATTTCATGGTAAAGCTGACTGCGCCAAAGGTAGAAAAGGGCATTGTCAGGATGGAGATGAATAGCTTGAGTATAATCCTCAAGTGCGCCCTCTTTGTCCCCTAGATTTTTGCGACGAAACTTAGCTCGTTCAGTATAGAGGTAAGCATTCTGGGGATGAAGACGAATTGCATTATTCAATTCAGCAACCGCTTGTTGAACATCTCCTTGTCGCCAGGAAGTATAAGCTTTTTCAATGTATGTAGCCGGAGTAATCTGTTGACTACCAGATGTGGTATTTTCTGTAGTGGCTATACGTTTCTCTTCTCCTGTACGCACAGAATCTGCGGTGCTTGAAGAAGGCTTGCTCGAATTAAGAGCTTTATGTACTACACAAACAGTCGAGCCTAAGGCTAATATAATTCCGACTGTCACAAGTACTGCTGCAAAATCATTCCCAACACTGCTACTAGAGCTATGAAAGTCTTTTATATATTTTCCCACCAGAGGGTTTTCTTCGACTGTAGTGGCTTCTGCCGGTTGGAGAACACCTGTACCAATTAGTCCTGCTATAGTTAGCAGTGGTTCGGTAGCAAGGATTTTTTGCTTTATCATCTGGTGTACTCCACTACATTGCACAGCGTTTGAATAAGTAACATAACTAAAAAATAATTGATTTGATAAAAAAATACTTTAGCCAGATTACACTTGATTTTTCACCAAACTCTTTATGCGGTAGGTCGCCATAGGATCTTATTCTCCCAAAGTCGGTCTTATTTGACTTCTGTAAATCGAACTAGTCCGAAGGAAAAATTATGACTCTATCTCAGGTAAGGTCTACCACCTTAGGGCAGGTACCACAGTATAGTCCCTGATAGACCATTATAGAAAGTTGAGAGTTGATAAATAAAGTGCATCATAAATATATAGGGTACGTTAACCTCGTCTGATGCACAGACTAAAATGGTGCGTTACGCCGCTGCTCGCCTTTGTCAATAAGAAAAACTCTTGCATGAAAGCGCCTAAGGCACCCTGTAAAAATTTAATCTTTATTTTATAAATGACCTGCAAGGAAAAGATTTAGTTTCAATTTTAATCTTAATAGCAGCTTTGTATATATGAAGCCCTATTTCTCTAGTTAAATATTTATAAGGAAATGTTATATATTAGAAATAAAACCGTTAAAAAATACAAAGATTCTTGTGAGCGATCGCAATAAACGCAATAAAGAATAAAAGAATACAAAGATTCTTCTGAGCGATCGCAATAAAGAACAATAGCCGTTCTCACTTGCATACAGTACAAGGTAGGGCATAGCTTCTTATTCTACCTTGTAGTATATAATACTAAATACAAAACGGCTATATATATAAAGTTAAAGTTCGGCTTGCTCTAAACCTTTAAAGAGAAAGTGAAACTAGCGAGATGCACAGGAAGCAGAATTTTGCAAACAAGGGTGAGGATTATTGGTGGATGCACTAGAAATGAGAGTGACTTCCGCTTTAGCGTTAAACACCCAACCAGTCGCAGGGACAATTTTTACAGCATCAGCTTATTTGGATGGTGGTTTAACTACGGCTACTTCTGAAGGTTGCGGCTGTGCTGTAATCTTTGGAATGCGAGTATCTGACCAAACCACATCACAGCTGAGGGGTTCGTTAGGGCTGGGAGGCAAACCTCATGCACGTAAAGTTTATACATCCCTGATGACATCCGATTGTTCCGAAATCCTAAAAATTCTGGAAAATAGTATATGTAGTCGAACATTTTAAGACTAAGCCAATTTTCTGTTGGAGAATATGACTTCTACCTTCTTAGAACGCTTGCACAGCCCAACACACCCAGTCATCGTCTTTGACGGTGCTATGGGAACCAACTTGCAAACCCAAAACCTGACAGCTGAAGACTTCGGTGGCGCACAGTACGAAGGTTGCAACGAGTACCTCGTCTACACCAAGCCGGAAGCGATCGCCAAAGTTCACCGGGACTTTCTCGCTGCTGGTGCAGATGTGATTGAAACGGATACGTTTGGCGCTGCGTCGATTGTCTTGGCTGAATACGACTTAACAGATAAGGCGTATGAACTTAATAAAGCAGCGGCGGAACTCGCAAAGCGCGTTGCTGCGGAATTCTCAACGCCAGAAAAACCCCGGTTTGTTGCGGGTTCTATGGGACCAACCACGAAACTGCCAACTTTGGGACATATCGACTTTGATACCATGAAATCATCCTTCGCTGAACAAGCAGAAGGGCTATGGGATGGTGGCGTTGATTTATTCATCGTCGAGACTTGCCAAGATGTGCTGCAAATTAAAGCGGCGCTGAATGCAATTGAAGAAGTTTTTGCCAAAAAAGGCGATCGCCGTCCGCTCATGGTATCCGTCACAATGGAATCTATGGGCACAATGCTGGTGGGGACGGAAATCAACGCCGTGCTAACAATTCTGGAACCTTACCCAATTGACATTCTCGGTCTGAACTGTGCCACTGGTCCAGATTTGATGAAACCACATATTAAGTATCTCTCAGAACATTCGCCTTTTGTGGTTTCCTGTATTCCCAACGCAGGTTTACCTGAGAACGTCGGCGGTCAAGCTCATTATCGCCTGACACCAACGGAATTACGGATGTCATTAATGCATTTTGTTGAAGATTTGGGTGTCCAAGTGATCGGGGGTTGCTGTGGGACACGTCCAGAACACATTCAACAATTAGCAGAAATTGCCAAAGACTTAAGACCAAAACAGAGACAGCCTCAACAGGAACCAGCAGCAGCGTCAATTTACAGTGTCCAACCTTATGACCAAGACAACTCTTTCTTGATTGTCGGCGAACGTCTCAACGCCAGTGGTTCCAAAAAGTGCCGCGAGTTGCTGAATGCGGAAGATTGGGATGGACTGGTATCAATGGCGAGGGCGCAAGTCAAAGAAGGCGCACACATTTTGGATGTGAACGTGGATTATGTCGGACGTGACGGCGTGCGGGATATGCACGAACTTGTCTCACGTCTGGTAAACAATGTCACACTGCCATTGATGCTCGATTCCACCGAATGGGAAAAGATGGAAGCGGGGCTGAAAGTGGCTGGTGGTAAGTGCTTGCTGAACTCCACCAACTATGAAGACGGAGAACCGCGTTTCCTCAAGGTGTTGGAAATTGCGAAGCAATACGGTGCTGGTGTCGTTATTGGTACCATAGATGAAGAAGGAATGGCGCGGACAGCAGAGAAAAAGTTTGCGATCGCCCAACGTGCATATCGTCAAGCAGTTGAATACGGCATCCCAGCGCACGAAATTTTCTTTGACCCCCTAGCACTGCCAATTTCTACGGGTATTGAAGAAGACCGGACTAACGGCAAAGGCACAATTGAAGCCATCCGCCGCATTCGTCAAGAATTGCCTGGATGTCATGTTATTTTGGGTGTTTCCAATATCTCTTTCGGGTTGAATCCAGCGGCGCGGCTTGTGCTGAACTCGATGTTTTTACATGAGGCGATCGCTGCTGGGATGGATGCAGCAATTGTCAGCCCTAACAAGATTTTACCACTGGCAAAAATTGAGGAACGCCATCAAGAAGTTTGTCACCAGTTGATTTATGATGAACGCAAGTTTGAAGGCGATGTCTGCGTTTATGACCCCTTAACACAACTGACAACACTGTTTGAAGGGGTGACAACGAAACGCGACAAAGGCGTTGACGAAAATTTACCCATCGAAGAACGCCTCAAACGTCATATCATTGACGGTGAACGTATCGGTTTAGAACAACAACTCACCAAAGCTTTAGAAAAATATCCTCCTTTGGAGATTATCAACACCTTCCTGCTAGATGGCATGAAAGTGGTGGGTGAATTGTTCGGTTCTGGGCAAATGCAGCTACCTTTCGTATTGCAATCTGCGGAAACCATGAAAGCAGCGGTTGCTTACTTAGAACCGTTCATGGAAAAGTCAGAATCTGGCAACAATGCCAAAGGTACATTCATCATTGCCACGGTGAAGGGGGATGTTCACGATATTGGTAAAAACCTGGTGGATATCATCTTGTCGAACAATGGTTACAAGGTGATTAACCTGGGAATTAAGCAGCCGGTGGAGAACATCATCGATGCGTACCAGAAGCACAAAGCTGATTGTATCGCCATGAGTGGCTTGCTGGTAAAATCCACCGCGTTCATGAAGGAGAATTTGGAAG
This sequence comes from Kalymmatonema gypsitolerans NIES-4073, assembly GCF_002368435.1. Taxonomy (GTDB): domain Bacteria; phylum Cyanobacteriota; class Cyanobacteriia; order Cyanobacteriales; family Nostocaceae; genus Kalymmatonema; species Kalymmatonema gypsitolerans. The sequence goes on along the minus strand of NZ_AP018268.1, from coordinate 7,340,867 downwards.
TCTTCAACGAAAAGGGAATTACTGTCCCTGTGATTTTAGGCGGTGCTGCTTTGACTCCCAAGTTTGTCCATCAAGATTGTCAGAACACTTACAAAGGTAAGGTAGTTTACGGCAAAGATGCGTTTTCTGACTTGCACTTCATGGATAAATTAATGCCAGCGAAAGTGGCTGGTGAGTGGGATGATTTGCAGGGATTTTTGAATGAAACCACAGATGGACACAGATTAACACAGATAGAAGAAGCTCAGGAGCTATCTGTATCCAGCAATGGTTCTGCATCCAAGGTAGAACCGCAGGAAGTTGATACCCGCCGTTCCGAAGCTGTGGCGGTGGATATCGAACGTCCGACGCCGCCTTTTTGGGGAACGAAGCTACTGCAGCCACAGGATATTCCTTTGGAAGAACTGTTCTGGCATATGGATTTACAAGCTTTGATTGCTGGACAATGGCAGTTCCGCAAGCCGAAGGAACAATCTAAGGAAGAGTATCAGGCTTTCTTGGATGAGAAGGTGTATCCAATTTTGGAGGAGTGGAAGCAACGGGTTATTGAGGAGAATTTGTTGCATCCGCAGGTGATTTATGGGTATTTCCCTTGTCAAGCTGAGGGGAATACTTTATATGTTTATGAAACGAACCGCACAGACGCAGAGGTAAGAGCAAGTTTTGAGTTTCCGAGGCAAAAGTCGTTAAGAAGACTGTGTATTGCAGATTTCTTTGCGCCGAAGGAGTCGGGAATTATTGATGTGTTCCCGATGCAGGCGGTGACGGTGGGGCATATTGCCACGGAGTTTGCTCAAAAGTTGTTTGCAGATAATCAATACAGGGATTATCTGTATTTTCACGGCTTAGCGGTACAGGTAGCGGAAGCGTTGGCGGAGTGGACACACGCCCGTATTCGTCGTGAGTTGGGCTTTAGTGCTGAGGAACCGGATAATATCCGGGATATTTTGGCACAGCGTTATCGCGGCTCGCGGTATAGTTTTGGGTATCCGGCTTGTCCGAATATTCAGGATCAGTACAAGCAGCTGGAGTTGTTGGAAGCAGGACGTATCAATTTGTACATGGATGAAAGTGAACAAATTTATCCTGAACAGTCTACGACTGCGATTATTACTTATCACCCAGTAGCGAAGTACTTTAGCGCGTAACCTCACCCCCCTCCCCTCTCCGAACTCACGGAGAGGGGTGCCCGAGGGGTGAGGTAATTAAACGGATGCCAAAGCTAAATTGATGTGAATTGTGATAACCATCTGTGCAATTATAGATATCCCTATATGGCTAGCTGGGGTAAAGACTAATTTATAAATGTTTACAAAGTTGAGTACAATGACTTTATTCAAATATAAGTATTTTTGCTCTGTGTTATGGAAGTGGATCAATTTCCCTGGCTCACCATGATTGTGGTGCTGCCACTCGTTGCTGCCCTGCTTATTCCCGTACTACCCGATAAAGATGGCAAGCGCGTGCGCTGGTATGCACTAGGCGTAGGAATCGCGGATTTTGTCTTGATGTGCTATGCCTTTTGGAAGCATTACGATGCAAGCAACGCGACTTTTCAACTTGCACAGAAGTATGCCTGGGTGCCTCAGTTAGGTTTTAGCTGGGCAGTTTCAGTTGATGGACTATCTGTTCCACTCGTGCTTCTAGCAGGATTCGTAACGACACTTTCGATATTTGCAGCTTGGCAGGTTAATGTTAAGCCCCGACTGTTCTATTTCCTAATGCTGGTGCTCTATTCTGCACAAATAGGGGTGTTTGTAGCCCAAGACTTACTGCTGTTTTTCATTATGTGGGAGCTAGAATTGGTTCCTGTTTACTTGCTTGTCTCGATTTGGGGCGGGCAAAAACGCCGCTACGCAGCAACTAAATTCTTATTGTATACCGCAGCTGCTTCTATATTTATTCTGGTGGCAGGGCTGGCAATGGCTCTTTACGGCGACAATATGACCTTCGATATCGCCGCGCTCAGCATGAAGAATTTCCCACTAGCGCTAGAATTGCCACTTTATGCAGGATTACTGATCGCGTTTGGTGTCAAGCTGGCTATTTTCCCTCTGCACACTTGGTTGCCTGACGCACATGGTGAAGCTTCTGCTCCCGTATCAATGATTTTGGCTGGTGTGCTTTTGAAGATGGGCGGATACGGATTGATTCGCCTGAATCTGGAACTTCTGTCTAACGCACACATTTACTTTGCACCAATTCTAGCCACTCTGGGCGTTGTCAACATTATCTATGGTGCGTTGAACTCCTTTGCCCAATCGAACATGAAACGTCGCCTAGCATATTCGTCAGTTTCCCACATGGGTTTCGTACTGCTGGGTATTGCCTCCTTTACCGACTTGGGAGTCAGCGGGGCAATGTTGCAAATGATATCGCACGGTTTAATCGCAGCAGTGCTGTTCTTCCTGGCAGGCGTAACCTACGATCGCACTCACACGATGGCGATGGACAATATGGGTGGTGTTGGTCAGGTGATGCCCAAAGTGTTTGCTCTGTTCACAGTAGGTGCGATGGCGTCACTAGCTCTCCCCGGTATGAGTGGTTTTGTCAGCGAACTCTCGGTCTTTGTTGGCGTGACGACCAGTGATATCTACAGTTCGTCTTTTTGCACTGTGACAGTCTTCTTAGCCGCAGTGGGAGTCATCCTCACGCCGATTTATCTGCTGTCGATGTTGCGACAGGTATTTTACGGTTCTGGTGTCGCACTTAAGTGTGACATTAACAATGCAGGCTTGGAGAATCAAGAGGATGAGGGAGCGGTTTGCTTCGGTACGGACTGTCTCTTACCTAACGAGGCAGTCTATATCGATGCTAAACCACGTGAGTTGTTTATTGCTGCCTGTTTTCTCCTGCCGATAATTGGCATTGGATTCTACCCCAAGCTGGCTACGCAGATATACGATGTGAAAACTGTCGCTGTGAATGCTCAACTTCGCCAATCCTATTCTCAAATCGCACAAACAAATCCACAGATTTATGCGAAGGGATTCTTGGCTCCTAGAATTAAAGAGCCTGAAGTAGCGCCCGTTTTGGGAATTGTCAAGTGAACTTATCGACTCTTACTTCTATGGAACATCGAGCGCTCGCCATGCAGGGCGGGCACTCTGTGCCATCGCTCTTTCAGAGGTGCTGGCAGGGTTTGAGCATTTTTGCAACTTTAGGTATAACGATCTGACTTTTCACGGGATGTGGAAAAGAAAGAGTGGTTCGCGACCTTCAATCGCGAACCAATCAGTTAATCTTTCTTATATTTAGAGGTTTTTTCAGCCAAATCTTTTAAACCTTGCTTGAGCGTTTCAAGGGAACGATCTATTGCTGAAGGGGAATTGGTTATTTACTCATTTCCGTCCTGGTTCTGACCCGTTTTACGCTTTGGCTGAAGCGCTGATTCCTCTTTATACCCCAAACTTAAATGCTACCGGGCGGATGGCGCAAACACCTAAGTTAGCTGACTATCTTGATAAAGGCGAAGTGACCCTGACTAAATCGAAAGAACGATTTGCTATCGGTTCGTTAACCAACGACCACAAGCGTTCTGCTGCTTGTAATTCGGGTGAGTAGGCGTTTGCATATACTCCAAGTGCAAACCCAAAGGAATCTCTAAATCTTTACTCGTATGCCATCCAGCTCGAGCAAGAGTTAATACGATGTGCTTATTTTCACGTAGTTGAACTTCCCGTGCGAAGTCGGCTAAAACTTGATTAAAAAGCTCGACGTTAACTTTGGGTAAAATCCAATAATACGTTTTTCCTTGGCATGGCGATTGCGCTCCGCGCACTGCCCTTTGGGCAATCGCCTGAATTATGCACCCTTTACTTCTTAGTTGCAATCATATCAATTCAAAATTCACGCATTTAAAATTCAAAATTAAGAAAGCTAGATCTAACCAGGGTTTAGCAGTGTGTATCTGTCGCATTCTTTTTTCACGCTTGGTATTACGGCTGCGCCTAATCTACTCTACAAAGTTTAATTAGCTACTATTTGTGTATAGGCTCCATTGTTTCTAAATTTAGGCTTGCCTAAAAACTTTATCCCCGCTTCAACCAAGCAAAGACTTGATCAACCGTTAGTATCAGATTTATACCTTCTAATACTGGTAAAACATCTGCACCAGCTAATAAATCAGGCAGGCGATCGCGATGATAAATGAAGATAGAGCGTTCACTCGGATCAACCAACCATCCTAGTTGGCTGCCATGTTTGAGACAATGTAGAATATTGCCTGTTACCTTCGTCTGACTTTGAGCGGGGGAAAGGATTTCAATGACCCAAGCTGGGGGAAACTCAATACCAGTGCTAACTATATCACCGCTATCATCCACTGGTAGTTGATGAGTGGCGACAACAACGACATCAGGAACTACTGAACGATTACCGAAACTACAGCGCAATTTTGGAAAGGCTTCGTAGTGACTCCCTGCTGCATCAATCACTGCAACTAAACGTTTCTGCAACAGGCTGTGTTTACCTCCTCCCATCGGTTTTTGAACTGCTTCTCCGTTAATATACTCCCAAGCTGGTGACTCATCAACGTATGGAAGTTTCAAAAACTCCTTTAGTGTAGTGGTTGCTGGAACTGTAATTGTCATTTCCATCACCAACTTTTTATTCGAGTGTAGTTACATTTTTTAAGTAAGCCATAATCTAATCTTACCATTGATTGGCATACAAAAACGCTGATCGCAACAAGAGAAAAATACTTCATTGCTGTTGTATCTGCTGTTGCACCCAAAGGCGAAAAGCCTTGATAGTTGCATTTCTGCCTGCGGTTTTACTTTGTTCCAGATATTGGGGAATCGCCTCAACTAGTGGTAATCTGGGAAAATTAAAGCTTTCCTGAGACTCGACATAATCCCCATTTTGCAGTAGATTAATTTGTAATTTACCTTTATCAAAACGCCAAAGTTCAGGCAGTTTTAGTGATTCATAAATATTAGGATGAGTGCGAGAAGTGACATCCACTTCTAGGGCTAAATCTGGAGGGGGATCTACTGTTAAATCTAGTCGCTTTTTCCCACGAATTTTAGATTCGTTTTTTATATAGAAACATTGGTCAGGTTCTATACCTTGAGCCATTGCTTGGTTTTTGAAAGTGGTAGAACCAAGGCTGATAAACTCAATATCTAGCTCTTCCAGAAGTGCTTTGAGTAAATCGCTAATAATTTCTTTAGCATATTCATCTTCTGGCAGTGGTGCCATAATCTCCAGTATTCCCCTGTCATAAGCAATTCTTGCTGCACGGTGTTCCCCTAACTCCTCTAGAATCGTTTCCAATTCTTGCCAGGTGACATCAGAAAACAGCACTCGTTGTCCCGGTGGAACATGGATGCGCTTCAATTCCAACAACATCATCTCCACTCCCAGCAGTTCATTAAATTTAGGTTACTCCAGCTGAGTGATGGGCTGCTATAAGTTTTGGTGCTTCATCAGTGGAGTTGTTGGGAGCAGAGCGTATACATTTGTACATGGATGAAAGTAAGCAGCTTTATCCGGAACAGTCTACAACGGCGATTATCGCTCATTACCCAGTAGCGAAGTACTTTAGTACTTTAGCGCGTAACCCCACCCCCTAACCCCCTCCCCGCAAGCGAGGAGGGGGAATTGGATAAACCGCTGATCAGCGATAAAAATATATGTCTAAACTATCCTAGAAACATTAATTAGCTACAACTTTTATATACGCGCAACAAAAACCTCAAAAATTGAGAAATTAATACTGCATCGCTCCCATTTCTCTGAGTCTAAAGTTACCATTATCGGAAGATGTCCTGGAGGTGCGCTCAGAGAGTAGTTGAGATCAGAGAAATATACCCAGTTACTTTCCTTACGCCAACCAACGATATCGCCAAACTTTTCTTGAACTTCATCTTCAAAAAAAAGATTATAGTCAGGATCTGACTTACTAACAACATTTTTCCAGATACGCTTTTGAACACTAAAACCAAAGCGTCCATTACTAAACTTTACCCAAAGTCTATCTATTGTATTCAAGTATTTTTTAGGGAGCACTGCAATATACTCAGCACTCAAGTAGTCTAAGAGGTCTGTTTCATCTGGGCAAGAGTCTAGCAATTCTTGCTGAGATAAAACATAGATAATTTGTCTTGTTTCTAAATCAGCTTCTTTCCATTTTCTAGCATGGAGTAATTCTTCCAATTTCTGGAAGTTTCCCCCTACTACTTCGGTGAAATAGGTAGAAGAAGTATAGCTATAAGTTGCAGCACTTTTAACAACTTCTCTCGCCGCCTGAGTTTCATCATTTCCATCATTGGCTTTTGCTCTAGCACCCCTAAAAGATTTTCTCCACTTAAAAAGCTTTTTTCTAACCTTAGAGTGCTTACGAGCTTGTTCTGCTAACCCACTTGCAACTATTGTCTCAGCATTATCTTCACTGTATCCCTGATTTTTGAGTTGAGTTATTAATTCACGAATCTCAGTAGCCACATCTGAAAAATCTTGATTGATGTTAATATAATTTCCTTGTATTTCAATATAGTCACCCTGAATAGATTCGTTATAGTTACCTTCTGTATAAATAGTGAGAGGATCTGTTGTAGTATGGTTATCAGTTAAGCTGCTGTCTAAGTTGTTTTTCGTGCGCCTAACTCTACAAATGAATAAATAACAACCTACTCCAAACAGCAGTACGCCAATAAAACATAAAAAAATCTTTTAATAGTTTTCTAGAACATAGTTACCAGCGAATTTTAAGCCCTCATAAATAATTACGAAGGCAGCTTTAGCTAAAACTAGACTCAAAAAGCAAAATATTATCTTCTCTGCCAATGAAAGCCGATTATTCAAAAGAGAGAACTGTCTTAATATTTGCTTGAGTTGACTTTTCATATTTCAACTTCTGAAAAGTGCTTCATGGCAGAGGAATACCTGATAATCTCAAAGCTAACTTAATCACCTCTACCGCAGCTTCCCCTATTACACCATTTGCAGCAGCATCACGCACATAGTGCCCCAACTTGATTAGTTTTCCTTTGGCTTTAGGGTCATTTTTAGCTTCATTTGCCCAATCATTGGCAACTTTATGTTGAGCGTCTGTTGAACTATATCCCTTAGATTGTAGTTGAGTCAGCAGTTGTTGTATCTGAGCAGCAGCTTGAGATAAGTTCTGACCCATGTCAATGTAATTGCCATGTACTTGTATATAATTTCCTGGTATGGATTGGTTAAAATTACCACCTATATTACTTATGTTGTAAGTATTACGGTTTTCGTCGCCCATGTAAAAACTCTCTAATATGGATTCATAAAGTTATACTACATGAGACTAATACCAGTTTCCGAAAATACTATATGTGACTAAAATCACAAGCCCGTAGGTTACATTACGTGAAGCGAAGCTCAACTGAAATCATTAAAAGCATAACCTACCAGTTGTATTGATTGAGAACAATAGGGTGCCCTTATAAAGATAATCCTGTTTTTTCTGGGTTTGCGATCGCCTCAACTATAGCAGCGTAATTCAATCAATTATTTTATATATTGTCAAAATCGGACTCAATATTTTTTGCGAATACACTCAGGCTGATAAGAACTAGTAGTCTGCCAAGGGAACTTTGCAGGGTAGCACATCTTACTGATAAGCTACTTAAAAATCAGGAAATAGCATGGCAAAGAAGTACATTGTGGATTTGAGTGAGGACGAAGTTTCTCAGCTGCAAGCATTAATTAAAAAAGGTAAGCACAAGGCAAGAACCATCACCCGCGCAAACATTCTTCTGATGGCTTCTGAGGGAGAAACAGATCAAGCGATCGCTGCCATTGTTCGAGTCCATGTTACGACAGTGGAACGGACACGAGAGAAATTTGTCATCGGTGGGTTAGATTTTGCACTCATTGATGAACCTCATCCACCGAAGATTCGTAAACTTGAAGGAAAATCAGAAGCGTTTTTGATAGCTACAGCTTGTTCTGACGCACCGTCTGGACGGGTAAGATGGACAATGCAACTTTTGGCAGACCACTTAATAGAAGTTGGTATCGTTGATTCGATTTCAGATGAAACTGTTCGTCAGACCCTAAAAAAAACGACATTAAGCCGTGGCTGAAAGAACAGTGGTGCATTCCCGAAGTAAACGCCGAGTACGTTTTACGGATGGAAGATTTATTGGATTTATACAATGAACCATATGATCCCAAACGTCCAGTAGTCTGTTTTGATGAATGCTCATATCAACTGGTGGAAGAAGTCAGACAACCATTGCCACCTGAACCAGAGCAACCAGAACGCTATGACTTTGAATATAAACGCAATGGAACAGTAAATTTATTTGCTTATTTTCAACCTTTAGTAGGGTGGAGACATATTGAAGTAACTCAACGGCGTACAAAACACGATTTTGCAAAACAAATGAAAGATTTAGTAGATATTTATCACCGCGATGCTGATGTTATTCGTTTAGTAGTTGATAACCTTAATATTCATACTCCAGCAGCCTTGTATGAAGTTTTTGAACCTCAAGAGGCACGTCGAATTGTACAAAGATTAGAGTTCCACTACACTCCTAAACATGCAAGTTGGTTGAATCAAGTAGAGATTGAGTTATCTGTTTTATCTCGCCAATGTTTAGAGCGACGAATCCCGGATATACAAACATTATCCTCTGAAATTGCTACTTGGGAGAAACAACGCAATCTTCAACGTACAAGTGTCCATTGGCGTTTTCAAACTACAGATGCACGGAGAAAGATGGAGCGTTTATACCCGACTGTATGACCCAGCAAATTTCCCTTGGCAGACTACTAGGGAATAGGGTGATATGAAGTCTGTTTACTTATCGTATCCGCAAAACCTCACCCCGCCCTCACGGGCACCCCTCTGCTTGGCAAGGAGAGGGGATGGGGGTGAGGTGATACGCGTAAAGGTAAATCAGTATAAATCTACACAGAAGCTTTCAACTGTTCCTCAGAAACCCAAGCACCGTGGAACCCATATGGTACTCGCTGGGGAATTAACACCCGCGCCACTGGTTCACCTGTGATATCCTGAGCATTAACCACCACTAGTTCAGAAGTTTCCTCTACAGTATCGTAAACAAAAGTCACCAGCCAGCCATCATCTTCTGCTGTTGCACTAAGACGCGGTACAAATACAGCTTCACCGCCATAACGTCCCCTTCCAAATTCATGGGTTTGGGACTTGCCAGCGCTGAGGTCATACTTGATGATACCCTCGAACAAAGGCATCGAACCTTTCGCCGCTTTGGCAGTGTATCCGTATCGGGTTTTTTGCCCTAACAGATTTTCATTGACACGGGGAAATTCGGAGGCGATATCATCTAGCATCTCTTCGCTGACTTTGCCCGTTTTCACGTTAAACCGCCAACGATGCAAGCGGGGGATATCTCCTTCCGAATCGGTGTGTGTGTCTTGCGGCACATCCAAAACAGTGGTAGAATTCATGCGACAAGCAATCAGCACGACCTCGTCTTCTTCTTCGTAGGCATTGAGAGTGTGGAAGATATAGCAAGCAGGGCTCTCAAACCAGAGAATGTTACTGTTATTACCGTAACGGGGAACAATACCAAAGCGACTGGGTTTGTCGCGCTCAAACTTCATCATTGGTTCGCCCCGTTTCATCCTTTCCTTACTGAAAGTCAGGGGTAAATCCATAAAAATTGTGTAGTCTTCAGTGATGGCAAAATCGTGCATCATCACCGCCGTTGGTATGTCAATAGGTTCCGTCTGCAAAAGTTCGCCTTCTGGTGAAACGACGCTGTATTGCAGGTATGGTGGTGTAAAACCGTAACCAAAAAACATCATCTCACCCGTCACTGGATCTACTTTGGGATGAGCAGTCACCGCCGAAACGAGCTTGCCATTGTAGGTATGTTCACCAATCGTCTTTAACTCAGGAACCCTAATTGCGTGAGGCGCGCCCCCCTCCCACAGCGCTAAGAGTTGACCTGCATGCCATACAAGAGCTGTGTTAGCCGGATTCTTGATTGGTTTGGGAAGACTGTTTTTTTTGGGCGGTTCTAGTAAGCCAGTCCAAACAGCTTTACCCACTTCGTTCTCGATTTTCCAGGCTTTTGTCCGCACATAACGGTTGCGATAGGTGGCTTTGCCGTTGCTAATTCGTACCCCATGCAACATTCCATCGCCATCAAACCAATGATACTTTCCGATGGGTGTCCATTGGGGATTAGGACCATTGCGCACGAACATTCCTGATAAGTCGGGAGGTAGTTCACCTATGACTTGCAGAGTGTTAGCGCTGATTTCTTCATCCACTGGCGCAAAATTACCATCAAGATAAGGATTGACTTTTGTTGTTGCCATGATTCCTGTCCGAAGCTGAAATGACTATATTATCGGCACTTCGTTATATTAGCCATAGCCCTTACTATAGATAACATTTCCAGGAATTTGAAACTGCCAATAGTACATGGGAGTACAAGCACGACGTGTGTGGTAGGCAAAGAAATAACTCTTGACAGATGACAAAGATGTAGAGACGCTTTCATTCACCGCGTCTCTACAATGACAATGACTAGTGACCAGTGAGTAATCTAAAATCTCAATAGCTATGAGTCTAACTCTTTATTTCCTCCGTCATGGACAGACACAATACAGCCGTAATAATTTCTTCTGTGGTTCGATAGATCCAGAACTTACGGCAGATGGCTTGGAGATGGCTAAGGCTTTTGCTGCTGCATACAGTTCTACTCCTTGGAAGGCAATTTTTTGCAGTCCTATGGGACGAACGCTCGCCACAGCAAAACCTTTGTGTGAAGCAATCGAGATGCAACCACAACTGCGGGATGGCTTGAAGGAAATCAACTACGGCAAATGGGAAGGCAAAACACCAGAGACGGTAAACCTGGAATTTCATGATGATTATATTCGCTGGTTAGCAGATCCGGCTTGGTATGCGCCTACGGGTGGGGAAATGGCAGTTGCGATCGCATCTCGTGCTACGCAGGTTATTGAAGAAATCAAGCAACTTTACAGTAGTGGCAATGTTTTAATTGTTTCCCACAAAGCAACCATTAGAATTATGCTGTGCAGCTTGTTGGGAATTGATGTGGGACGCTTTCGCTACCGATTGGGATGCCCAGTAGGGTCTGTAAGTATTGTAGAATTTGGCTCACATGGTCCTCTACTCAAGGCGTTGGCTGAGCGTACTCATTTTAATGAGCGGTTGCGTAATTTACCTGGGACTTAACTGAGATATGGCAGGCAAGATGCCTGCCCCACAAGAAAAGACTAATATTGTGGGGTGAGCGTCTCGCCATTGGTGTCAACTTAAGCCAAAACTCTTCTAAAATCTCGTTTCCAGGTTCTACCTGGAAATGCGCTTGGGGCGGCTCTGCCGCAAGTAACGGAGGCAGAGCCTCCCAATGGTATTCCCAGCCAGAGACTGGGAACAAGCTAATCTCTCAAAGCATTACAAACGAGCGCTTTCACCTTAAGTTGACACATATGGCGTCTCGCCCGCCCTAATTCACTCAGCTTCGCCAATGAGGGTAAACGCTGCCCAGTCCCGAGGATGGTAATGCTTTTTCATTGTTGACAGCATAGCGTTTCGCAATGCAACAGCTTTATCTGGGTTTCGCCGCAGATTTTGATAAAACTCCGTCATCAGCATTGCTGTAGAGTCATCCGGTACTGCCCATAAAGATACGATAATACTGGGTGCGCCCGCAGTAATTAAAGAGCGAGACAAACCGATAACACCATCGCTCTTGATGTCCCCTCTGCCAGTATCGCAAGCACTGAGCACCACTAAATCAGCATCAAGTTTCATGTCGAAAATTTCACCGCTTGTCAGCAACCCATCATCTTGACCAGAGGGAGCAAGGGCGATCGCTCCCGGTACGCCCAAGCCTTTAAAATCATCGAGTAGCCCGTGGGTTGCCAAATGCACAATGTCAACCGACTGCATCAATTGCTTCACGGTGGTTTCAGTAGCTTTACTACCCGTTAATGCTTTGGTATTGAGCATTTTGGCAATTTCCAGTGCTTCTTGTTCTGCACCTGGTAGCGGTGACAACTCCTGAGGCATTGTAGGATTACCGACTACCAATGCAGGGCGATTTTCTATCGCCTTGCGCTTGTTTATCTTTTGCTGACGGGTTAACTCCAAAACTTGGATAGCAGGAGCGGTGAGAATGGTATGTTTTTCGATGAGGTATTTGCCAGAAGCATCTTGCAAAGCTGGAAAGGGAACGAAAAACAACTCAGCTTGCGGGATAAAAATGATCCGGGCATTTGAGTCTTGTGGTAACTCCGAGGCGATCGGTTGAATAAGTAGTTGATGGAGTTGCTGTAATGGTTTTTTTCGGCGAGGATTCGCTGATGCTTCTCCAGGAACAGCAGCCACATCGCCACTTCTGGCACGGATGGATGTATGGCTTTTGGCAACGAGGTCTGCTAAAGGTGTATCGAGGGATTTGATATCTACTTGCTTAAAGGCAACTTCACCTGTGGGTTTGACTACCCAAATGTAGAGTTGTGAATGCCATTCTTCTTTACCTTGAACTTGAAACGGAGCGTAAATCATTGAATATTCAACAAGTGTTGCCTTTTGTTGTTGAGCGATTTGTTGAATTTGCTTGATGTTAGGTGGCGTAGGTGGCTTGATCTGTTGAATGTTAGGGTTAGGAGATAGCTTTGAAGCTAATAATTCCACAAAAGCTCTGGCTCTACCTCGTTCTGCAATTTCTAATGCTGTAATATTTTTATTCTGAGCCACCAAGGCTTGTTGCAGCAAGCCGTAGGTACCAGCTTGGGTTTCAAAGATTGAGATTTTTTGGTCATCTTTTAATCCTGGACGCAGAGACTCGCTCACCTCAATGGCAGCGAATAGCGTTTTTTCAGCTTTGGGGTACTGACCGAGGTTGTTGTAAACTGCCCCAATGTTATGAAGGCTCGTACCTTCCCCTGCCTTGTTGCCAACTTGTTTATCAATAATTAATGCTTGTTGATAAAACTCTAACGCTTTGGGGTACTGACCTAGGTTGTTGTAAGCTCCCCCAATATTATTAAGGATCGTACCTTCCCCTGCCTTGTTGCCAACTTGTTTGTCAATGGCTAATGCTTGGTAATAAAACTCTAAGGCTTTCGGGTACTGACCCAAGTTGTGGTAAATTTCCCCAATGTTATTAAGGGTTGCACCTTCCCTTGCCTTGTTGCCGATTTGTTTGTGAATGGCTAATGCTTGTTGAAAAAACTCTAAGGCTTTCGGGTACTGACCCAGGTGATTGTAAACTAACCCAATATTATTAAGGGTTGTACCTTCCCCCGACTTGTCGCCGATTTGTTTGGTAATGGCTAATGCTTGTTGAAAAAACTCTAAGGCTTTCGGGTACTGACCCAGGTTGTTGTACACGAACCCAATGGAAGCAAGAGTTACGCCTTCTCCCGCCTTATCCCCGATTTGCTTGTGAATGGCTAATGCTTGCTGATAAAACTCTAAGGCTTTTGGGTACTGACCCAGGTTGTCGTAAATTCCCCCAATGTTATTGAGGATTGTACCTTCACCCGCTTTGTTGCCGATTTGCTTGTGAATGGCTAACGCTTGCTGATAAAACTCTAAGGCTTTCGGGTACTGATCCTGGTTGTGGTAAACTAACCCAATGTTATTAAGGATCGTACCTTCCCCCGCCTTGTTGCCGATTTGTTTGTGAATTGCTAATGCTTGTTGGTAAAACTCTAAGGCTTTCGGGTACTGACCGAGGTCGCGGTAAACTGACCCAAGGTTATGAAGGGTCGTACCTTCCCCAGCCGTGTTGCCGATTTGTTTGTCAATGGCTAATACTTGCTGAAAAAACTCTAAGGCTTTCGAGTACTGACCGAGGTCGCGGTAAATTGTCCCAATGTTATTAAGGGTCGCACCTTCCCCTCCCTTGTTCCCGATTTGTTTGTTAATGGCTAATGCTTGTTGAAAAAACTCTAAGGCTTTCGGATACTGACCCTGGTTGTAGTAAATTGTCCCAATGTTATTAAGAGTCGTACCTTCCCCCCCCGTGTCGCCGACTTGTTTGTGAATGGCTAATGCTTGCTGAAAAAACTCCAAGGCTTTCGGGTACTGACCGAGGTCGCGGTAAATTGTCCCAATGTTATTAAGGGTCGTACCTTCCCCCGCCTTGTTGCCGATTTGTTTGTCAATGGCTAATGCTTGCTGAAAAAACTCCAAGGCTTTCGCGTACTCACCCAGGTTGCGGTAAATTTCCCCAATGTTATGAAGGGTCGCACCTTCTCCTGCTTTGTCGCCAATTTGTTTGTGAATGGCTAGTACTTGAGTATAAAACTCCAAGGCTTTCGCGTACTCACCCAGGTTGCGGTAAACTCCCCCAATGTTATGAAGGGTCGCACCTTCTCCTGCTTTGTCGCCGATTTGTTTGCGAATGGCTAATGCTTGAGTATGAAACTCCAAGGCTTTCGGGTACTGACCCAGGTTGAGGTAAGCTCCCCCAATATTATTAAGGGTCGTACCTTCCCCTGCCTTGTTGCCGACTTGTTTGCGAATGGCTAATGCTTGTTGAGAAAACTCCAAGGCTTTCGGGTACTCACCCAGGTTGTTGTAAACTGCCCCAATATTATTAAGGGTCGTACCTTCTCCTGCTTTGTCGCCGATTTGTTTGCGAATGGCTAATGCTTGAGTATGAAACTCCAAGGCTTTCGGGTACTGACCCAGGTTGTAGTAAACTTCTCCAATGTTATTAAGGGTCGTACCTTCTCCTGCTTTGTCGCCGATTTGTTTGTCAATGGCTAATGCTTGAGTATAAAACTCCAAGGCTTTGGGGTACTGACCCAACTTGTCGTAAACTGATCCAATGTAGGCGAGGGTTGCACCTTCTCCTTGACGCTCCCCAATTTCTCTCACAATCACTAAAACCTGTTGAAACGTCTCTAACGCTTCTCGAAACTGACTTTGCTTATACTGCTCTTCACCTACTTGGTATAGCCGCCACGCCTCATCTTTGCGGTTTTGTGTCGTTTGCGCTTGTGCCAATGCAGTCACCATCCCCAAATTAGTTTCAGTCAGTGGTATCGCAGTTAAAGACACTAGGACAGTCGCAGTCAGCAAGGTGAAGCGATGAAGCCTGTTTTTGAGTAAAGCGAAGGAAAGGTGATGCACCCCAGTATTCCTTAATCTTGCAACTACATGATGACTGTCTTAGTTTTCTATCGCTGGTTTTTTGAAGAATTACGCAAGTTTGGCAAAACAAGGTGTGGAACTCAAGTTCCTGACTTATGGCTGAAGTTTATTAAAATGGACTCAAACCCAAATTTTCCAAAGATTTAGTCCTTTTAAGAGGACTTTCGCTATTACCCAAGGGTTTATGACCCTGATATGATGTCCGGCAAATTACCCATAATTACAGAACCCCACCCCTAACCCCTCCCCGCTTGCGGGGAGGGGAACTTTGGCGTAGCCACTCATCGGGGTGGGGTTTTCCAGGATTTATCGGTAATTGAGCGGACATGATATGGCGGATGATGATAGAGGTGCAATATCTCAGTCAACCACTTTTTACCATGCTCCCCACTATTTCTACCATTCCACTGCGCCACATGGCTTCAGGCGATGTCTTATCCCTGCAAGTCTACAAATTTGTTGGCGCTCAAGCGGGCAAAAAAGTTTATATCCAATCTAATTTGCACGGTGCTGAAATCGCTGGTAATGCTGTTATTCACCAACTCATTGAGTTTTTGCAGACAATCAATGAAACAGATTTATCTGGAGAAATTTGGTTAGTTCCTGTTTGTAACCCAATCAGCACAAATGTGCGCTCGCACATTTTTTCCTCTGGACGATTCTGTAGTTATGAAGGAAAAGATTGGAACCGCATATTTTGGGACTACGAAAAACATGCTGATGATTTATTGGCGTTTGCTAAATCTCAAATTAATTTTGAACTAGAGGTTGTCAGAAAAAACTACCTCACTCAAATTCAGGAAAAGTTTGCCCAATTTTTAGAAAAAATTAGCTCCTCCAGTGGAGTTGCTTACACAGAAAGATTTAGCTACAGACTGCAATCTCTTTGTTTAGATGCAGATTATCTGATTGACTTACACAGTCACACCAATCAAGGATTAAACTACCTTTATCTCTTCCCTAACAGAGAAGAAAGTGCAAAACATTTCTTACTGGAATTTGGTATTCAATTTGATTTTTGTGATGAAGATGGTTTTGATAAAGCCTTTATCCAACCTTGGTTAGCTTTGGAACAGTATTTCAAACAGCTTGGTAGAGAAATTAGGTTTGATATAGAGGCTTGGACACTCGAACTTGGTACGGGAATGCAAATGAACCCAGATTCAGTGGAGAAAGGTCTTCGAGGTGTGAAAAACTATTTAGCATACAAAGGAGTTTTGCGAATCTCTGGGTTTCCTCTCAAGGAAAGCCCATCTTATGAGATGATTTTGAAACCAAGAACTCAGATGAAAAGATATTACGCCCCAATAGGTGGAATGATTCAATCAAGAGTAGAATTGGGAAGTTCAGTAAAAGCTGGAGAACGACTTTATCAAATTTTGAATTTTAATAAAGAAGGTAAGTTACCTACTGTGATTGATGTCAGTGCAGAACAAGATGGATTAGTTTATGACATTTCTGCTAATCAGGCGGTCAACGAAGGCGAGTTGGTACTAGGAATTATTGAGTAGTCTGTTACGGCTTCAGCCTAGGAATGAATATCACAAGGGTGTGCCTGAACCAAAGCTCCTCCATTGGATATAATTATAATATTTTGCCTTTTGCTATACCTAGTGGGCAGCGATAGATAATTAATAGTGAAGGGGATTGGGGATTAGGGATTGGGGTAGTGGTATCTCAATTGAAAAATTTTGGAAGGGGCAACAAAACCCCTCCCAAATTTTGGGAGTTTTCCCCAGTCCCCAGTCCCCAGTCCCGAAGCGCCCATTATTCATCCCACCACCAAATCAAAGATTATGATGGGGGCATTCTGGGCGCGACCTAGGTAAATTAAACTTAAGGCAAGGCAATTGCTAGAAATTCCAGGGTGATTTCATGTTTGTTTTGTGTTTGCACAGAAAATTCAGTAATTCTAAATCTAAAATATGACGGTGGAGCCACAGGTGAATAGTAGTCAATATGACATCTTCTCTACTTCAGGAGAAGTGATGATTCCACAGGCTCCTCCTGATTTCAGGTCAGGTTTTATCGGCATTATTGGTCGCCCAAATGTCGGTAAATCTACGTTGATGAATGAATTAGTAGGACAAAAAATTGCCATCACATCACCAGTAGCACAAACGACGCGCAATCGGTTACGAGGCATTCTCACCACTCCAGAGGCGCAGCTGATTTTTGTGGATACCCCAGGAATTCATAA
This sequence comes from Kalymmatonema gypsitolerans NIES-4073, assembly GCF_002368435.1. GTDB lineage: Bacteria > Cyanobacteriota > Cyanobacteriia > Cyanobacteriales > Nostocaceae > Kalymmatonema > Kalymmatonema gypsitolerans. The sequence goes on along the minus strand of NZ_AP018268.1, from coordinate 7,323,543 downwards.
ACCCCATCATCAATTGGGGCAAGTGCTGGTGCAAAATGCGAAAATAGCCATTGAATCGGTAGATGTGTTGTTGTTTGTGGTAGATGGATCGGTTGCTTGTGGGACAGGCGATCGCTTTATTGCCGATTTACTCACTAACAGCCCAACACCAGTGATTTTGGGCTTAAACAAAATCGACCAACAACCGCAAGATTCCCAGACAATAGATGATAGCTACGTTCAACTGGCAAAGTCACATGAATGGGAAACGGTAAAATTTTCTGCCAAAACAGGTGTAGGATTACCCGATCTACAACAGTTATTGATTGAACAGTTAGAAACAGGACCATACTACTATCCACCTGATTTAGTCACGGATCAACCAGAACGCTTTATTATGGGCGAATTGATTCGCGAACAGATTTTGCTGTTAACTCGTGAGGAAGTTCCCCATTCAGTAGCGATCGCCATTGACTTGGTGGAAGAAACACCAGCTCTTACCCGTGTCCTTGCTACCATACACGTTGAGCGCGATTCCCAAAAAGGAATTCTCATCGGTAAAGGTGGAGGAATGTTAAAAGCCATTGGTAGTGCAGCGCGGGAACAAATCCAAAAGTTAATTGCTGGAAAAGTTTATTTGGAACTGTTCGTCAAAGTACAACCAAAATGGCGTCAGTCTCGGACACGTTTGGCAGAGTTGGGATATCGCGTGGAAGAATAAAAAAGAGACGCGCCATGGCGAGCCAGCGCTATGCAGGAGGACCTCCCTCGTGCCGGCTCTGGCGTCGCGTCTGTACATTTTTGTAGAGACGCGCTGTTTGAAGCGTCTCTACATCTTTGTCAGGAACTATAAAAGCTTATGTGATAGACATTTGAGATATTAGTAGGCAATGCCCACATTACAGAAAACTAAATTTAAAATTAAAAATTGATAGAAAATGTCTCAGGATAATAATTTTCGCTTAAATCTACCAGCCAATGTTTCTGTGCTGCGGATTTTAATTGTAGAAGATGATCCCATGATGCAACTGGGGTTAGAACAGTCATTAATGGCTCATCCGCAGTTGGAGATTGTCGGACAAGCGGAAGATGGTTACTTAGGTGTGCAAGCAGCACTCAAACTGAAACCGGATCTTGTGGTGATGGATATTGGTTTACCTCGGTTAGATGGGATAGCTGCAACACAGCAAATTAAAGCAGCACTCCCAGAAACTCATGTCGTGATGCTGACATCGCATCAAACAGATACCGAAATTATTGCAGCCTTGTCTAGCGGTGCGGATGCGTATTGTATCAAAGGGGCGAGTGTAGAACGACTTATGAGTGCGATCGCCGCCGCAGTTGAAGGTGCAACCTATCTTGATCCCCAAATAGCAAGGCGAGTCATTGACAATCTCAAACCACCTTCTCCTAGTGGAAATGCAGCAAATCTATCTCAGCGTGAGTTAGAAGTGTTGAGACTGATGGTAGAAGGTTTGAGTAACCCAGAAATTGCACAAAAGCTTTATTTGAGTCCCAACACTGTCAAAACTCATGTGCGCGGGATTATGAACAAATTATCTGTTGATGACCGCGTGCAAGCAGCAGTTGTTGCATTGCGTTCTGGGTTGGTGTGAAAAGCAAATGCCCACCCTAGGTGTATTTTTCATAATGCTCGATGACTATGAACAGCATTCCGCCTCCTTGGTAATTAATTGTTTTCAAAAAAAGCCAGGAACCCATGTTCCTGGCTTATCGCTTGAGTTAGTTAAAACTGAGATCTTGCAAGAGTTGCAACAGTCAGTCGACGAAGCCTCCAAACCCTCGTTACCAGGTTCAACCTGGTAACGAGATATTAGAGCCTCTGGCTCTTGTTGGGTGCAAGATTTGAGTTAAAACAGAATTAAGCTATGGAAGAGAATTTGTTCGCAAACAAATTATGCCTGCTTATTTGGCTTTAGCGTACTGTTCGGCAACAAAGTCCCAGTTAATCAGCTGGTCTACAAAAGTTTGCAGGTAGTCTGGACGACGATTTTGGTAATCCAGATAGTACGCGTGTTCCCACACATCAGCAGTTAACAAAGGAGTTTGACCGCTGGTGATAGGGTTAGCAGCGTTGGGTGTTTTCACAACCTTGAGTTCACCGTTCTCTACCACCAACCAAGCGTAACCACTGCCAAACTGGGTTGCTCCGGCTTCTTTGAATTGTTTTTTGAATTCATCCAAGCTACCGAAGGAGGCATTGATTTTTTCGGCTAATTCCCCAGAGGGACTGCCACCGTCTTTCTTCAAAACATGCCAGTAGAAGGTGTGGTTCCACACTTGCGCGGCATTGTTGAATATACCAGCTTTAGACGAGTCATTAGCAGTTGCCAATATGACTTCTTCCAGTGACTTGTTGGCAAGTTCTGTACCCTCGACAAGCTTGTTAAGGTTGGTAACGTAACCAGCGTGGTGCTTGTCGTGATGGAACTGTAGGGTCTGAGCCGAGATAAATGGCTCTAGAGCGTTGTAGTCGTATGGTAATGGGGGAAGTTCAAATGCCATTGTGTAAATCCTCTCTTTACCGTGATTCAGTTTAGAGCTTATGTGGTAGCTCTGGAAATGACAGATTTGTGCTTGGCAGTTCTTGCTGCTTGGCACTGGAATATAAAACTTAACAATCCGATTGTACTAGCAAATGTCGCTTTCATTGCCTCGTCAACAACTGGGATATGTTCATAACTACACAGTTCTAGAGCCTTGAGTAAGAACGATAAGCGGAACTTTTTAACATTCATTGCTCAGGAAGCAGCACTCATACGGCTATTTTTTATAGCAAAACAAGCTCCCCGACTTCTTAGAGAAGTCGGGGAGCTGAAGGGTAGTCAATTTGAATTTTTCATAAAAAAAGCCTGTGTTGTCGTAACAACATAGACTTTCCTAAATTCCAACTGATAAATTGAATTAGAAAACTATACTTCAGCCAATACCTAAGCGAAAATCAATTAAGTCTGCCCACTCTGGAAAATCAATGAGTGGATTGCGATTACCTTGCTTTTGGGAACTGGCGATCGCCGCATTTCTGTGTTTTTCATGTTCAGTGACTGGATATGTCTTATGCCAGTCAAGTAATATTTCTAGGTTTTCTGGTTTATATTCTTGATTAGAATTATTAATGAAACCAGGGTAACGTAGCAAAAAGTAAAGAGTTGCCCGTGCTACTTCTCCTTTACCAAAGCCTGGTTCAAACTTTTTACCTTCTGATTTCCCACAATTGTTGCGGATTGCTTCTGGAAAGTCAGGAAAATCAGCGTAGGGACTATTGCTTCGGAAGGAATTACACTGTGTTTCACACGCAAATAAATGGTGCAAATCGCCTCTCATAGGCATAGCTTTGTCAAACCATGATTGTGGGACAACATGCTCGCAGTTGAAAGGTAAATCAGCTTCAAGGACATCTACATTTTCTATAAGTTTTGCTGTCGTGAGTGACTCTCTCAGCATAATTTCTTGCAAACGAGATGCCCGCATTTTTTCTATTTGCAAGTCTTCTTGGATAATTTGTTCTGGTGTAAACTCAAGTTGCGAGTAAATACTTCTTATCTTTAAATCCGGTTGCACATCTACCCAAGGATATAAATGTTGTTTTGGGTCATAGGATAATTGTTTTTTATGAGTTGTCTTGAGTAACTGCTGTAGGCGGTTATACAATTTAGACTTGTTTAACGAATTGAGTTCTGAAAGGATTTCGCTGTAGTATTGATCGCGATCGCGCTTATCTTGAGCTTCATCATAGTAAGAAATCTCTCCTTGGCGCAGGCGCTGTAATTGTCTGAGTTCTGCCTGTAATTCAGAATTGCCTTCAATGTCTGGTAGTTCAGCAGCAAGTTGCTGAGTTTTGCTAATTTGTGAATTTGGAGTTGAGTTCACTGTTGCCGAAGGAAGTTCAGCAGATGAAGCGATCGCCGCTTGTCCAAAACTCACACTGACTTGAAGAGGAATTGTCCAAGTAACAGTACCGTTATTTATGTTATTAGTCATCGTTTGCTTCTCGTTAGTAATAGGTACAATAGGTTTTGGTGGCTGACTTCCATCAAACAATTGAGAACGCAAATTGCGCTGAATCTGAGATAGGTTTTGCTGGTTTTTAATGTCTTCAACGATTCGACTAACACGAACTCCTTCATTAGCTATCCAAGCAATACGGTCTTCTCCCATTGCTGGAGTCCAGACACTTCCGTCAATGGTTAAGTAGTTACCTTGCTCATCCATTTTGGGAACTCCTGAATGATGAAGTCCCACAACTTCCCACTGGTCATTGAAAACAGGTGAACCAGAAGAACCCGGTGCTGTGTCAGTTTGATAATGCAGGAAATCATCTAACAAATCGACTAATTGATTTTCCCTCAAGGCGACTTGCTTCGGTTCCCCTCCTGGATGTTGAATAATGTTAAGGTATTCCCCTAATATGACTTTGCCTTGCTCTTCAATCAAAGGATTCCAGCCAAACTCACTTAACGAAAGACCATCTGGTTTTTCTTTAACAGCAACTAGGCTATAGTCAAGGTCTTTATTGGTGATAAAAAAAGTAATGGGATCTAATTCATAAGCAGAGGACTGCAACATTTGTCCATCTGTACTGCTTTGATAATTAAATTCTGCCAAAGCTGACGTAGCCTCTTCTATCGAAGACAGCACATGATTGTTAGTCAGTAGCAGACGAGGAGAAACCATGCACCCAGTTCCATAGCCTACAACTCTCCCACTACGGCTACGTAAAATAATGCGACAGATAGACCGCGATACCCGCAACCCGTATTCTAAGTAAGAAATACTCATTAAATCTCTTTGACCAAGGATACGCTCTTGGACAATGCGATTAAACTCCTCGGTAGATAAATTATCTATGGAGATTTTGGCAGATGACAATATTGAAGTCGCTACAGGATTACGAGCAATTCTCTCTAAACGCCTGTTGACACGTTCAGGTGTGTCTACATTGAGAACCGAACCAGCTGAAAGTTTACGAAAGTTGCGATCGCGAGATGCGGAACGTGTTTGATATCGTTCTATGGTTTCTTGAATGATCTGCTGAGGAAGAACCATTGAGAAATCCTTAAGTACAAAGGTTTATAAATTCGTAGCGTTATCTGTGCCGGAAACAAAAGTTGGCAATAAGCGCTCTTTACTCTTACTACAAGCAACTCTCGAATCTTTACGGACTTATGCACTCCTGTACTTAGTTCGGTGATTTTTAACAATCTTAGGACTTAGGCAAAATCAACGTTTTTTAGGGGTAATTCGTGAATTGCCCCTACGTGAATTTGTTGTTTCGGAAATTTTCTGCCTAAGCCCTGAATCTCTTTCACATTATCATTTCTTGGACTTAGAGTTGATGGTCTAAAGCTAATCTTTTGACTTCCTTCCAACACAAGATTACCTATTTTTATCCAAGGTTAAGATTAAGTAAAGCCCACTTTAACCTTACTTTTACCCTTTTTTCCTTGTAGGTATTCTTCGGGGACGAAAGCTGACTTTTCACGCCATGTGGAAAAATCCACGAAAAACCTAACCCCCTAGCCCCCTGACCCTAATCCCCACTCCGTGGGGGCCCCGAGTTCCCTACAAGGGTTGGGGCTAAGGTAAGAGCCTCTCTCCTACGAGGAGAGAGGAATGGAAGCGAGGTTTTCCAGATAAGAGTGAAAAGTAAGGACTCAGCGCAGACGCCTAAAGGCGTATCGCTAACAAGATTTGAGGATACTGCGAGTCTTTTAACCGTGGTGCAAACCTGTCGCAGTAAAGGTAGCTCGGTCATCAATTTTTTTGCTGAGGCATTACGCGCACATATCGGTCATGAAAATGCTTATCCTTCGCTTATCCCCTTTTCTTCGACCTGAATCCTTACCCAAAAAGACCTAACAAGTAGGTCTTTTTAGGGTTAAAAAACGATAAAAGTGGGATTATTCCTGCTCTGAAAATCAGTCTTTAGTATCTAAAGAACACCGGATGTTGCGACTAAACCATCATCAAATTTGAGAAACTCGATATCAATTAAGATATCCGTTCCAACTCCAGTTCCTGTAACGGTTAATCCAAAAAATGGTAAGGAAGATTGACCAAATGTAAATTCGGAAAAATTGCCACTATATTCGACAACATCGCCAATCACTTTATAGGTTTCACCATCAAGACCTTGAAATTCGGTTTGACGGTCATCACGACCTACTTCTCCCAAACCGTAAAAGACGTTATCATTTTTATCACCAATAAAGCGGTCGTTGCGGCTAGTACCAATTACGTTTTCAATAGTAGTTAAAGTATCTGTCCAAGTTAAAGCGTTGTTGTTACTGGAGTGTTTAGCCTTATTTGTGTTGAGGTTAACATCAAGACCAGCCACCGAACCAAAAACTCCGTTGAAAGTCAAATCTGAATAATCGGCGACATCAATACCACCTTGACCTCTGAGAGTATCGTTACCTACACCCCCGTTGAGCAAGTCAAAACCATTTCCGCCACGAATTAAATCATCACCGCTTTTACCAAAAAGAAGGTCGTTATCCTTACCACCACTAATAAAATCATCTTTGCTACCACCGTAGATAATGTCGTTACCCTTATTACCTCGAAGTTCGCTGTTAGAACCGTCAAAGTCATCAAAGCGGTCTACTTGGTCTGCTGCTAAGATATCATCTCCGGCACCACCGCGAATTATATCGCCGCCGCGACCTCCTTCAATAATGTCATTTCCTTGACCGCCATTAATAGTATCATTACCGTTATTGCCAGTAATAAACTCCGAGGTATTTTTTCCATTAATGACATCCGAGCCACGAGTACCCTTAATTTCTTTAAACGAAAGTAGGCTTACATCCAAAACACCGGGCATAGAAGGACCAATACCTGTAATATTCTCTACACCACGAATATCTTTAAAACTACCAGTACCACCAATAATCTGCAATGTAGTGGTTCCACCAGATGGGGCTAATCCTGGTTCAAGGAATCCTTTAGTAAAAATCTTATCACCAGCGTCGGGACCATCAACGAATTGAATAGTTTCTTCAATTTCAGCGATAAAATCACCATTCCCTAATTGAGCAATTACCTTGTAAGCAGCAGTTTTCGTTGCTAATACGGAATCCGGTTCATTATCAGATAAGTCAGTACCTGGTGCATACCAATTTGAATTAAATGAAGGACCTTCACCGATACTATTTGTACCCTCTATTCCATTTACTTCCGTGATTTCTATACTTTCTACTACTATTTCTTCCCTGAAACTTAAAAATTCTTCGGTAGCAGCCATTGTAAAAATTTTCCTTGCTTATATAGAGATAAAACAAACCCAGTAGAGCGCGTTCATAAAGCTAGTAACAAGTTTTAAGTATCAGTGTATTACGGCTTTCTTGATACAAAAAAAATTAAAATCTAACGAAAAAAAGCCTAAATTTTTGCTATTCCTGAATGAACCGCTGTAGGGTGTAAGATTCGTTTTCTGAAAAATCACTTTTAAGAATACATTTTTTTGCTAAATAACGCAATACCTTGTTCCGAATTTTTACGATTATCAAAAATGTATTTTTATATATTTATCATAATATATATCTTTTTCTTCGATAAATTATTTATTGGAATATTTGATTTGTTTAAAGTAATTTTGATTTAAAAAAATTATTTAAGCAGCAAGGTGCAAATAAACACAGGCGTGTCAAGAAAGATGAACTTAGCTCAAACCCATTAGCCCAATCGCGTAGGGCGACGTGAAAAACTTCCTTAAAAATGATGCATTGGGTAGGTTAAAACAAAGTAACGTACCATTAAAAATGGTACGTTACTAAAATTTAATCTTTACTTTATAAATGACTTCTAATGCTACCGAACAAAAGTCCACTCTAAGGTTTTTATCGGTGCTGTTTGAAGCGCTTGTGTCAGTTCTTCGTTACTGTCAAACTTCAATTGCTCCAGGTAGGTGGCTTCGACATTGACAGTAAACTTTTCTTCAAGAAAGGGCCAGGGTTTTACTGTTACCCCATCAGTATGCTCTATCACATCGTAGCGGTTGCCGTCTGGCAGAGTCGCAATTTCTAAAGCACGTTCACCCGCAGGTAACACGTGGTTGCAGAGGATGAGTGAAAGGCGATCGCACCATTGAAAAAACTCATAAGCTTGGGCTGCTTCGTCTTTTGTAATATTCAACTCATGACGCCATTTCTCTTGATGCTGGAGTTGTTCGTCTAAAAAGCTATCGAATTCCGGTGATTCTCCGCGCTTACCCTCACTCAGAAAGCTTATGTGCATAGAAATCATCATTGCCACCCAGCGTCCGCGATATCGGGCATTTTGCGCGTGTCGCCGCAATTTGCCTAAATCAGTTTTCTTGTCTAGGGTAAAATCTAGCGGTGCGCCAGCCTCAGTGAGGTGATTGCCTTCCCATTCCTTTTCCAAATCGTCGTGATGGGAAATTGCCGCAATTGTCTCCAGCCAACGCAGCGGGCGTTTTTCTGGATGCCAATGTCCCGCTATTTGAGCAGCAAGTAAAGCGTGGGCGCGATGGTAAATAACTTCCCATCCTTTCTCATGTAAATTAGCAATCATGAATTAGGCTTAATGGCTTGTGTAATATCAATTTGCTCTTTCATCTTGCACTTATCCAAGGCGGTAATTCATCCCTCAACAGCACGAAAAAAAGCATACTATGAATAGATTGACAGCCAAAGATTGGGTTCTGATCTCACAGCGACTGACTCCTTACTTATTTTTGCTGCCGGCAATGGTTATCTTGGCATTAACTGTCTTTTGGCCCGCACTGCAAGCGTTTTACCTCAGCTTTACCCGCTACGAATATGATTTAACTCAGATGCCGCAATGGGTGGGTTTTGCAAACTTCCAGCGCTTGTCGAAGGATCCAGTTTTTTGGCAAACCTTGGTTAACACGTTGCTGTATCTTGTGGGTGTCGTACCAATCTTAGTTATTGCCCCCTTAGCACTAGCAATTTTAGTCAATCAGAAACTGCGCTTAATGCACTGGTTTAGAGCTGCATACTACACGCCAGTAGTTATTTCAATGGTGGTTGCAGGAATTGCCTGGAAATGGCTGTATGCAGAAAATGGCTTACTCAATCAGTTGCTCAAGGGTATTTTCCCAGAAGGAATTCCCTGGCTCACAAGTCCCCGCTTTGCATTGTACAGCGTCATGGCTGTGACCATATGGAAAGGATTAGGCTACTACATGGTGATTTATTTAGCTGGGCTGCAATCCATCCCCACTGATATCTATGAAGCCGCAGCAATTGATGGTTCAGACGGTGTCCGTAAGCATTGGGATATCACCGTACCCTTGATGAAACCATATATAGCTCTGGTTGCCGTAATTTCGGCTATTTCTGCCACAAAGGTGTTTGAAGAAGTTTACATCATGACACAGGGCGGACCACGCAATAGCTCGAAAACAATTGTTTACTATTTATATGAACAAGCATTTACTAATTTGGAAATTAGCTATGCTTGCACAATTGGGTTAGTGCTATTCCTAATCATTTTGGGGCTATCTGTTGTGCGATTAATGATTAATCAACAGGGCGGCGATAATATCACAGCTTGATAAGCTGAAAATCCTGTAATTTACATACCATATTTAAATGAAATTCTTGTAGGGTGGGCATCGTGCCATGCGTGTCAACTTAAGGCAAAACCCTTCTAAAATCTCGGGCGCGGTGGTTCCACCTGGAAATGCCCTTGAAGCGGCTAGTAACGCAACTAAGGCAGGCAGAGCCTCCCAGTAGGCATTCCCAGCCTGAGGCTGGGAACGAGGCAATCTCTAAAAGCTTGTTCTATACTGGTTTTCACGTGATTGTTGACACGTATGGCATCCGGTTCCCCCAAATTGTGCTTTCTTAAAGGCACAACAGCTTAGAGCGTAGCGGGAACTGCATAAGTTAGCTTTGTCTGCAACTAATAATCAACAGCTTACAGAAGTATGAAACCACACCGTCGCCCCCTTAACACAGGAAAGGGGGTTTTTATTTTGCTCAGGCGGAGGGCGATCGCTCTTTCAACCTCAGAAATCGCCCAATTTTCACCTTTCACCTTAAATTGAACAATTTTTCTAGATCATGTACAAAGCACCTGCGCAGGCGATCGCCCTCGTTTCCCCTGCACTCTCGTCCCTTTGGGACACGCACTCGCGTTCGCGCGATTGCCCAAGGGGCAGTGCCGAAGGCAATCGCTCTCGTAACCTCAAAAATCGCCCAACTTTCACCTTATATTAAATATTGAAAAATTTTTCTGGAGTATGTAAGCGCAGGTGCGCAGGCGCAAGCGTGCATACGAGTGCGGATGGGCGAGTATACAGCTTAAACCTTGATTTTAGGGACGTAGATAATCATGGTTAACTGAAGTAACTGCAATCAAGCTGCTGGAGGGTGCGATGTTTAGGATGAATACTTGTTGGGCTTGGCTCATACCAATTGCGACAACTTTCTGGACAAATTGCGCTTCTGCTCAAATTACCCCAGACGCCACTTTACCCAATAATTCCATCATTAACATCAATGGCAACACCTTCAACATTACAGGCGGAACACAAGCAGGCACTAATTTATTCCACAGTTTCCAACAGTTTTCTGTTCCCACTGGTAATGGAGCAATATTTAACAATACGGTTGACATTCAAAACATTATTAGTCGGGTAACGGGTGGGTCAATATCTAATATTGATGGGTTGATTCGCACCTTAGGTACGGCTAACCTTTTTCTGATTAACCCGAATGGGATTGTATTTGGAGCGAATGCCAGATTGGATATTGGCGGTTCGTTTATTGCAAGTACAGCTAACAGTATAAATTTTGCCGATGGAACTAAATTCAGTGCCACTCCATCACAAGACTTACCCCTGTTGACAATAACCGCACCTTTGGGACTAAACATGGGCAGCAATCCGGGATCGATTCAGGTACAAGGACCAGGGCACGATATTAATTATGAGAATATTGCCAAAGCACAGGATGTTTCCATCAGACAAGCCCGTCCCCCAATTGACACTAGCTTTACAGGATTGCAAGTCAAAGAGGGGCAAACCTTAGCACTAGTGGGAGGTAATGTGTCTTTGGAAGGTGGCGTTCTCAAGTCACCAGCAGGACGTATTGAAATCGGCAGTGTTGGCAGTAATGGAGTTGTGAGCGTCGCGCCAATACAACAAGGTTGGAAACTCAGTTATGACGCTCCTAGTTTTGGTGATATCCAGTTTTCACAGAAAACGTTTGTGAGTGCCACAGGAGTTGGCGGTGGTTCCATTGCAGTTGCTGGTAAAAACATTAGTCTCAGTGGTTCGTCAATTCTACAAGCTGATACCCTTGGCGATAGAAATGGGGGAGAAATCAGCTTTGTCGGCGAGAAGATACTCCTCAATCAGTCCAACATGAGAGCGAACACCTACAGTTCGCTTAATGGCGGACAAATTAAACTGGTTGCCAACAACATCACGTTTGAGAATCTGGCTAACGTGATCACTCAAGCATCAAGCACGGGTGACGGCGGACAAATTAACCTGGTTGCCGACAACATCAGGTTTGAAAATTTCGGTAACGTGGAAACTGCGGCATGGGGCACGGGTAAGGGCGGACAAGTTAACCTGGTTGCCAACAACATCACGATTGCGAATGAGAGTGGCGTGAGAACTCAAGCATGGGACATCGGTGGCGCTGGAAACATCAACATCAGCGCAAATTCTTTTTTGCTTGAAAGTTCAGGCGTCGAAAGCAGTACAGAGCGAAATAGCACAGCAAAAGCCGGAGACGTCAACATTCAAGTCGCCGGCTCTATGGTGGTCAATAGTGCAGGTATAATTAGCGATAGTGTCACGGATAACGCTGGAAAAGTCAACATTAGTGCAAATTCTTTACAAATTGATAACTCAGGAGTGTTTAGCCGTACAGCCAATCCAGGTACAGTTGGAGAAATCAACATTCAAGTCGCCGACTCTTTGAAAGTACAAGACTCAGGTATAATTACTGAAAGCTTCGGTAACGGTGATAATGGAAACATCAATATTAGTGCAAATTCCTTTTTGTTGGAGTATTCGGGAATCTTAGCTCAAAATGCCGAAAATATAAGTGGCATAGGAAAAGCTGGAGACATCAACATTAATGTCGCAGGCTCTTTTGTCATTTCCTATAGTGGTATAAAAACTAACATTTTTGGCGGGGGTGACGCTGGAAAAATCAACATTTCCGCAAATTCTTTACAAATGGACACTACAGGTATTGATAGTAACAGTTCAGGCACGGGTAACGCTGGACAAATTACTGTCAATGCTCAATTTTTAGAAATCAGTAATAGTGAAATCAGTGTGCAAACCACAGGCAGTGGCAATGCAGGAAACCTTCAGGTACGGGCAAAAACCGTAAATCTTGACAGTGAAGGAAAATTGCGGGTTTCAAGTACAGGTAGTGGGAATGCTGGTACTTTGGAGATTGTAGCAGATACCATTAAGCTTGATAATCAGAGTCGGATTGATGCAAGCACTACCTCTGGCAATGGTGGCGATCTCAAATTAAATGTTGCTAACTTCTTGCTGTTACGCAATAGTAGTCAAATCTCTGCCACTGCGGGTACTGCACAGCAAGGTGGTAATGGCGGCAACATCACTATTAACGCTCGTGATGGTATCATTGTCGCAGTCCCTAATGAAAACAGCGACATCACCGCGAACGCTTTTACTGGCATTGGTGGTCAAATCGAGATTAACACGTCTGGTCTGTTTGGAATCCAGCCAAGCTTTGAGTTAACGCCAAACAATGACATCACTGCTTTTTCTCAAAGTGGAATCAGTGGCGAGATAACAATTAATCGACCCGATGTTGAGCAGAGGTTGGAATCTGTTGAACTGCCCACAGTAGTAGCCGATACATCAAATATCATAGACACTAGCTGTGCCGCCCTTGCCGAAGGAGAGGGTAATAGCTTTACTATAACTGGACGTGGCGGTTTACCTCCCAGCCCCTACGAACCCCTTACTACTGATGTTCTGTGGTCAGATACTCGCATACCAAAGATCACATCCCAACAGCGTACAGAGAAACCATCTACCAAACCACCGACTACAGATGATGGAGTGAAGATTCTACCTGCGACGGGGTGGGTGTTCGACGGCAAGGGGAATGTTACCCTCATCTCCCATGCATCCAATGCGAATAACTTGGGATCTACTCGCGCTTGTCAAAAGAAATGATTTTGGCAGGGGAAAGGAGGGCGATCGCTCAAACGACACTGTACTTGGAGCGATCGCTCTCCTGATACTACACTTGGGGCGATTGCCCAAGGGGCAGTGCCGAAGGCAATCGCTCTCTCAACCTCAAAAATCGCCGAACTTTCACCTTATATTGAACAATTTTTCTAGATCATGTATAAAGCACCTGCGCAGGCGATCGCCCGACTGACACTCCACTTCGGGCGATTGCCCAAGGGGCAGTGCCGAAGGCAATCGCCCGCCTGACACTCCACTTCGGGCGATTGCCCAAGGGGCAGTGCCGAAGGCAATCGCTCTTTGAACCTCAAAAATCGCCCAATCACCTTATATTGAAAAATTTTTCTAGATCATGTACGCGTACTTGTGCAGGCGTGAGCGTGCGTATGAGTGCGGGTGGGCGCGTATACAGCTAATAACCTGATTTCTTGCGTTGTAAATAATCATGGTTAACTGAAGTAACTGCAATCAAAGTGCTGGAGGGTGCAATGTTTAGGATGAGTACTTGTGGGGCTTGGTTTATCGGAATTGCGACAGCTTTGTGGTGCAATTGTGCCTTGGCTCAAATTACCCCAGACGCCACTCTACCCAATAATTCTATCATCAACATTAACGGCAAGACCTTCAATATCACAGGTGGAACACAAGCAGGCACTAATCTGTTCCACAGCTTCCAACAGTTTTCCGTTCCTAATGGTGGGGGAGCAATATTTAACAATGCTGTTGACATTCAAAACATTATTAGTCGAGTAACAGGTGGGTCGATATCTAATATTGATGGGTTGATTCGCACTTTAGGGACGGCTAACCTGTTTTTGATTAACCCGAATGGAATTGTCTTTGGACCGAATGCCAGTTTAAATATTGGGGGTTCGTTTATTGCAAGTACTGCTAGCAGTATAAATTTTGCCGATGGTACTAAATTCAGTGCCACTCCATCACAAGACTTACCCCTGTTGACAATAACCGCACCTTTGGGGCTAAACATGGGCAGCAATCCTGGATCGATCCAGGTACAAGGACCAGGACACGACATTGAATTTCAGGATATCAAGCAACCACCTCGTCTCCCTGTTAATAGTAGCGTTCCGGGATTGGAGCTTAAGCCCGGAAACACTTTAGCACTGGTGGGAGGTAAAGTGTCCGTTGACGGTGGCGTTCTTAAGTCACCAGCAGGACGTGTTGAAATCGGCAGTGTTGGCAGCAATGGAACTGTTAGCCTCATCCCAGTACAAGAAGGTTGGAAGCTCGGTTATGAAGGTACTCCCAGTTTTGGAGACATCCAGTTTTCTGGTAGAGCATTCGTGGATACCACAGGAGTTGGCGGTGGTTCCATTGCAGTTGCTGGTAGAAACATCAGTCTGACTGGAGAGTCAATTCTACTGGCTGATACGCTTGGTGAGAGAAATGGGCAACAAATCAGCATTGTTGGCGACGAGATATCTGTGATTTCGTCTGACATCAACAGTAGCACCTTCAGTTCGGGAAATGCCGGAGAAGTTAAGCTTGTTGCCAACAAATCTATCCTGCTTGAGAATAACGGTGGCGCGGGTACACACACACAAGGATTGGGAAAAGCTGGAGAAATTACCCTCAAAGCAAATTCTATTGAAGTTAGAGATAGTAGTGGGTTAGGCAGCAGGACCTTTAATGTAGGGGATGCTGGGAGGATAGAAGTTCAAGCTAATTCTCTACTGATTGAAAAGAACTCTGGTTTTGGTACTTCTTCTGATGGTAAAGGCGACGCCGGAGAAATCAACATTGCAGTAGGCGACTTTGTCATGCGCACTAATACTGGCTTAAGTGTTGATGCCAAGAGCACAGGTAATGGTGGAAAAATCAACATTACAGCAAATTCTTTGCTCATTGAAGATAATTCGGCGTTCTCTAGTGATGCGCAGCAAGGTAGCACAGGTCAAGCTGGAGAAATCAATCTTAATATCGCAGGACCTGTGGTGTTCCGGAATTCTGCAGGTATGAATAGCAGTACTTCGGGCACAGGTAATGGTGGAAAAATCAGTATTATGGCAAATTCTTTGCTAATTGAAGACAATTCGGGAATTTATAACCGTACGGAAAACACAGGTCAAGCTGGAGAAATCAATCTTAATGTCGCAGGACCTGTGGTGTTCCGGAAGTTTATAATAGTTGATAACAAGACTTCAGGTACGGGTAACGCTGGAAAAATCAGTATTACGGCAAATTCTGTGTTGATTGAAGACAATTCGTATTTTAGTAGCAGCACCGAGAACGCAGGTCAAGCCGGAGAAATCATCTTTAATGTCGCAGGTCCTTTGGTGCTAAAAAATAGAGCAGATATGAATAGCAGTACTTCGGGCACAGGTAACGCTGGAAAAATCAGCATTACGGCAAATTCTGTGTTGATTGAAAATTCAAGCTTCGCTAGCAGCACACAGAACACAGGTCAAGCCGGAGAAATCAATCTTAATGTCGCAGGACCTGTAGTGTTCCGGAATTCTGCAGGTATTAATAACACGACTTCGGGTACGGGTAACGCTGGAAAAATCAGCATTACGGCAAATTCTTTGCTGATTGAAAACCGTTCCGGGTTCAGTAATGCTACACAGAACATAGGTCAAGGTGGAGAAATCAATCTTAATGTCGCAGGATCTTTAGTATTCCAGAACGATGCAGGTATGGATACCAATACTTCGGGTAGGGGTGATGCCGGACAAATTACTGTCAGTGCTGAATCTTTAGAAATCAGTAATGAGAGTGAAATTGGTACCAAAACCACAGGCAGTGGCAATGCAGGAAACCTTCAGGTACGGGCAAAAACCGTAAATCTTGACAATGATGGAAAATTGGAAGTTCAAAGTACAGGTAGTGGGAATGCTGGTACTTTGGAAATTGTAGCAGATACCATTAAGCTTGATAATCAGAGCCGAATTGATGCAACCACAACCTCTGGCAATGGTGGCAATCTCACACTAAATGTTGCTAACTTACTGCTATTACGTAATGGTAGTCAAATCTCTGCCACTGCGGGTACTGCACAGCAAGGTGGTAATGGCGGCAACATCACTATTAACGCTCGTGATGGTATCATTGTCGCAGTCCCTAATGAAAACAGCGACATCACCGCGAACGCTTTTACTGGCATTGGTGGTCAAATCAAGATTAACACGTCTGGTCTGTTTGGAATCCAGCCAAGCTTTGAGTTAACGCCAAACAATGACATCACTGCTTTTTCTCAAAGTGGAATCAGTGGCGAGATAACAATTAATCGACCCGATGTTGAGCAGAGGTTGGAATCTGTTGAACTGCCCACAGTAGTAGCCGATACATCAAATATCATAGACACTAGCTGTGCCGCCTTTGCCGAAGGAGAGGGTAATAGCTTTACTATAACTGGACGTGGCGGTTTACCTCCCAGCCCCTACGAACCCCTCAGTACTGATGTCCTGTGGTCAGATAATCGCATACCAAATATCGCATCCCAACAGCGCACAGAGAAACCATCTACCAAACCACCGACTACAGATGATGGAGTGAAGATTGTACCTGCAACGGGGTGGGTATTTGACGGTAAGGGGAATGTTACCCTCATCTCCCATGCTTCTAATGCGAATAACTTGGGATCTACTCCCGCTTGTCAAAAGAAATGATTTGGAGGGGAAAGGAGGGCGATCGCCCAAGGGGCAAATTACCCTTAATCACAGCACCCCACCCCAATGACTGGCTACGCCAAACTTCCCCTCCTCGCTTGCGGTGAGTCCAGAGCTGCAGGCGGGTTTCCCGCCGTAGGCGACTGGCGTTCGTCGAAGACGTGCCGAAGGCATACCCGGAGGGGGAGGGGTTAGGGGTGGGGTTTTCCGGATTTTGTGGGTAATTGAACGGACATGATATTACCAAATTTTTCCTAAAAATCTCATCATAAAAGTGCTGACAAAAACCTCTTTACTCATGAAACTTACTGTGATCCCGCTTTTTGATAACTTGAGGAGCCAACACACAAAGGTTTAGCTGAGCGCAACACAGCGTCCAGCAACCCCGGAAAAAGTGCATCCAAATCCTCTGTGCGCAACATATTAATGTGCTGTGTTCCTTCTTTGCGAGTCAAGACTACGCCTGACTCCCGCAAAATCTTGAAGTGATTGGACATGGTGGACTTGGCAATGGCAAAATCGAAGTCAGCACAGCAATGCTCTCCCTTAGTTGCCAACCGCCGCACAATTTCCAGCCGCACTGGATCGCCCAAGGCATACAGCACTCCTGCCAAAGAAATATGTTTTCGGTCTGGATGATATAGCAGTCTCATACTTGCATTATCTCATTGAGTAGACTATATTTTAATTATTCGATAATATCGAATTAACGAACTAATAGGAGGACGAATATGTCATCCGTTGCAAATGTCACAGAATCTACGTTCAAGCAAGAAGTCCTCGAAAGTGAAGTTCCAGTATTGGTAGACTTTTGGGCACCGTGGTGTGGACCTTGTCGTATGGTGGCTCCCGTGGTAGATGAGATTGCTACCGAATACACAGGACAGGTAAAAGTCGTGAAGTTAAACACAGATGAAAATCCTACTGTTGCCAGCCATTACGGGATTCGCAGCATTCCTACGCTCTTAGTGTTCAAAGGGGGGCGGCAAGTCGATACGGTGGTGGGCGCAGTGCCAAAAACTACCTTGAGCAAGACCTTAGCGCAGTATCTATAGTTATAATTCGTAATTGATAATTGTTGCTTTGTCATAAATCACTCAATTACGAATTAAGATTTGGACGGGTGTAGGAAATAAGGGAAAAAATACTGAGCTTATACCTCACACCTCACACCAAGTCTTGACAGACAAGCATAATGCGTAAATCCTATCATTTGCTGGAGTGAGCGCAATGGACTTGAAATTGCATGGTAAATCCGCGCTGGTGAGTGGTTCAACTGCAGGTATTGGTTTTGCGATTGCCCAAAGGGCAGTGCGCTGAGTCCCGAAGGGACACGCTACCGCGAACGCGCAATCGCTCGAGGATTGGCACAAGAAGGAGCATCAGTGATTATTACTGGACGTTCTCTTGAACGAGTGGAACAGGCAATAGACAAAATTCAGCAAAGCAACGCAGAAGCAAAAGTTTCCGGTGTGGTGGCTGATCTAGCAAAAAAAGAAGGAGTAGAGCAAGTCTTTCAACAAGTTCCTAGCATTGATATTTTAGTTAACAATCTTGGTATTTTCGAGCCAAAAGCATTTTCCGATATTACCGATGAGGACTGGTTCGACATCTTTGAAACTAACGTTCTCAGTGGAGTGCGCCTAAGCCGCCAATACCTGCCAAAGATGTTAGAGCAAGACTGGGGACGTATCATTTTTATCTCCAGTGAGTCCGGCATTGAAATTCCTGCCGATATGATTCACTACGGCATGACTAAAACCGCTCAGCTTGCCGTTGCCAGGGGTTTAGCAGAGTTGAGCGTTGGGACTCAAGTCACAGTAAACTCTGTTCTTGCAGGACCCACTCGGTCAGAGGGCGTGGACGACTTTGTAGCAAAAATGGCAAAAGAGCGCAGTATCAGTCCTAGTGAAGCCGAAGCAGACTTTTTCAAGAATATTCGTCCAACTTCTCTGATCAAACGCTTTGCAACAACTGACGAAGTCGCGGCGATGGTTGTTTATCTATCCAGTCCGATAGCTTCAGCTACTAATGGTGCAGCTTTGCGGGCGGATGGCGGTGTCGTGCAGTCAGTTGTTTAACAGTTATCAGTTATCAGTTATCAGTCATCAGTTACCAGTTATCAGTTATCAGTTATCAGTTTCATCAGTCTGCTCGCTGAGAACTAATGACTGATTGAACTGACATCTTGCACGAATATCAATAAGAGGCGGAGCCTCTATATTCTCGTTCCCAGGCTGAGCCTGGGAACGAGGGCTGGGAGGCTAGAGCCTCCTCCTTGTTGAGAATTGTGCAAGTTATCAGATTGAACTGACTTTGGTTGTCAACCTGGAATTTTAATTTTTGGCGTAGCACAGAATTTAGAGATTTAACCCATGAACAATAACATTAACTTACTTTCTCCCTACAAGTTAGGTCATTTAGAACTGTCCAACCGCATAGTGATGGCTCCCTTAACCCGACAACGGGCAGGTGAGGGTAATGTACCGCACCAACTTAATGCCACCTACTATGTCCAACGCGCTTCTGCAGGGCTGATTATTGCTGAAGCAACTCAGGTTTCTCCACAAGGTCAAGGGTATTCTTATACACCAGGTATTCATTCACAAGAACAAGTAGAAGGTTGGAAGTTAGTCACAGATGCAGTGCATCAGCATGAAGGGAGAATTTTCCTGCAACTCTGGCACGTAGGACGCATTTCACACCCAGATTTCCAACCGAATGGTGAGTTACCGCTAGCACCTTCTGCGATCGCACCCAAGGGTCAGCTACTCACCTATCAAGGCATGAAACCGTATGTGACTCCTCGTGCTTTGGAAACGTCAGAGATTCCCGAAATTATCGAACAATATCGCAAAGGGGCTGAAAATGCTCTGGCTGCAGGCTTTGATGGGGTGGAGGTTCACGGAGCTAATGGTTATTTACTTGACCAATTTCTCCGGGATGGTACAAATCAGCGCACAGATAACTATGGCGGTTCCGTGGAAAATCGTGCCCGACTGCTGTTGGAGGTCACCGAGGCGGTTGTTGGTGTCTGGGGTGCAAAACGCGTTGGCGTACGCTTGTCTCCTAGTGGAACATTTAACGATATCCAAGACTCGAATCCGCTAGTAACTTTTGGTTACGCAGCTCAAGCGTTGAACCAGTTTGATTTAGCATATCTGCACATCTTTGAGGCGATAGAAGCAGACATTAGGCATGGCGGGACAGTAGTGCCAACGAGTCATATACGGGAGCGTTACAAAGGTACATTGATAGTCAATGGTGGATACACCCGTGAAAAAGGCGATGCAGTTTTAGCCAAGGGAGAAGCAGACTTAGTTGCCTTTGGGACACTGTTTATATCAAATCCGGATCTACCCCGACGCTTTGCTCTGAATGCACCGCTGACTGAGGCAGATTCGACAACTTTTTATGGCGGTGGGGAAAAGGGGTATACCGATTATCCTACGGTGGAAGAGCAACACCCTTCTTTAGTAGGGGTGTAGGGGAAGAATGTGTTTTTTAAAGTATGCTACAAAAAAATTCTTCCCCCTTACACCCTCACACCCTCACACCTTTACACCCTTACACCCTTATAATCTTCTTAAAAATTAACGGACAGGTCCAATGGTTCAAGAACTCAGCCTTCAAACCAAACCTCTGGATGTACCTAGCGCGATTATTCAGCGTCGTTCTATCAAAAGTTTCAAACCAGACCCCATATCCCCAGAACTACTCAAGCAACTTGTTGAGCTAACTGTAGCAGCGCCCAGTAGCTATAACATTCAAGATTGGCGGATAATTCTTGTACAAGATGACGAGCAAAAGGCAGCTCTTTCTGCAGCAGCTTGGAATCAAAAGCAAATTGTCGAAGCGCCTGTAACCTTTGTCTTTGCTGCTGACGCTACTGCTGGCGAACAAGACTTGACCCCAATTTATGAGCAAGGACTTGCAACTGGGGCATGGACTGAGGGCACGGTAAACTACTTTAAAACCGCTATTCCGCAGCATCAAGCAGGACTTGGAGACAAGCGGCGGGAATATGCAATTAAAGATGCTGTGATTGCTGCGACTCATTTGGTGCTAGCAGCAGAAAGTCTGGGTTTGTCCACCTGCTTTATGAATGGTTGGATTGAAGAGAAAGTCAAAGAGGTGATTGGTGCTGCAGACAATCCAGATATTGCGATCGCTCTTCTTGTACCTGTTGGATATGCAGCAGAATCGCGTCGCGATCCCGGACGTTTGCCATTTGCCTACAACGTCTTTGTGGATAGAGTCGGAAACCCTTATCAAGGTTGCACTAGATAATCTACCCAGATAAAAGAAACTCATGATGACGATTCGCAGATAGCCAGTACCAATAGCAAAGTACTATCTATCTGCAATCCTCATGTGCGATTGACTTCACTCCGAACTAACCCTTTGGGGAATTCAAAATTATAAATTCAAAATTGGAATCCCCATAAATCAATTTACGGGCTAGTATCCTTCTTTTTTTGAATTTTGAATTTTGAATTTTGAATTTGAGCGATCTGCGTGGGTCAATCGCACCAAAATCATCATCTACCAGAGAAAAAACCATGTCCATAGCCTCATCTCTAGCGCCTCGTTCGCTTCATTATGGCTGGCTGGTCGCAGATTCAATCTCATTGCTGGCGAAGAGTATCTTACCCTCTACCAATTTCATACAAACACAGCAAAACACTATTTTTGTAAGGTTTGCGGCATTTATGCCTTTCACAAACCCCGCACTGCTCGTGAGCTTTATGGAATTAATGTCGCCTGCTTAGAAGATGTTGATACCTTTAAGCTAGAGCCTGGAGTAGTTGATGGTCGGTCATACGAGTAGCAGGGGTGCAGAATGCGTTCGTGCATCTCTAACACAGCATTCACCTAAACAAAACTATCGCATAATTTAGGAGAAACAACCATGATTTCACTTTACTATTGGACAACACCAAACGGACATAAAATCACCATTTTCTTAGAAGAAGTCGGGCTACCTTATACCATCGTTCCTATCAACATTGGCGCTGGGGATCAGTTTAAACCGGAATTTCTCAAGATTTCTCCTAACAATCGTATCCCCGCGATTGTTGACCATGAACCTGCAGGAGGTGGCGAGCCAATTTCAGTGTTTGAATCGGGTGCAATTTTGTTGTATTTGGCAGAAAAAACTGGCAAGTTGATTCCAAGTGATTTGCACCAACGCGTTGAAGTCCTCCAATGGTTATTCTGGCAAATGGGGGGTTTGGGACCAATGGCGGGACAAAACCACCACTTCAGCAACTACGCTCCCGAAAAGATTGAGTATGCTATTAATCGCTACGTGAATGAGACGGGACGTTTATACGCTGTGCTGGATAAGCGACTCTCCGATAGAGAGTTTGTTGCTGGCAATTATTCCATCGCCGATATTGCTGCATATCCCTGGATTGTGCCATATGAGAGCCAAAGCCAAAAGTTAGAGGATTTTCCCAATTTGAAGCGCTGGTTCGAGACAATTAAGGCACGTCCGGCAACAATTCGTGCTTACGAAAAGGCAGAAGCGTTTAAAAATCAGGCACTTGATCCAGAAAAGTCTAGAGAATTGTTATTCAATCAGTCGGCGAAAACGATTCACAATTGATGCATATATTGCATGCAGTGTCAATAGAATAACTCATCGTTCCCCACATTTTCTCAAAGCCTCCTGGATTTAGAGAATGAAACAAACCACAGATGGACACAGATGGACACAGATAAAAGTGCATCTGTGTTTATTTGTGGTATTGTCGATTGACTGCACCTTCTTAGGCGATTGCCCCTTGGGCACTGCGCTCTGCGCAATCGCGTGATTCATATTTTGGTTCAGCAACGCCAAAATATGAGTGACTATGCCTAAAATTCAGGTTAACGGAATTGAGCTATTCTACGATATTCAGCGAACGGGTGGACTTTTGAAGAATGATTGCTGGCTTTATGTGCGACCATATCTACTGGTCGCTACTGATGCGCTCAGTTGTAAAGCAATATCAGGTCATTCGGTTGGATAACCCAGGAATTAGGCAAAGTTCTGCTTTCAACTGGTTGCAGCAAGGAGTCCCGCACCATACGTACTCGTTGGTGAGGGAGGAAGGCGCGCTCCTCTCCTTGGGTACTGGGGACTGGCTCAAGAGTGGAAATGCTCCCGACTTGGTTTCGGTCAATATTTCCCCGGACATAATTTTGAGGCTCCCTTACCATTACCCCAATCCAACAGTGTCCAATCCCCAGTCCCCTTTAGTAGCTCTTATACCATTAATTTGATGGATGTAAATTTATGAAATTCTTTATTGTTCACGCCCACCCAGAACCTAACAGTTTCAATGGTACATTGACTCGCTATGCCAAGGAAGTCCTGAAAGCCACAGGACATGAAGTCATTATTTCCGACCTTTATGCTATGCAGTTCAACCCAGTCTCGGATCAGCGCAACTTCACTTCTCAAAAAGACCCAAACTACTTTAAGCAACAAGCCGAAGAAATGTATGCAACCGAAGTTGATGGTTTCGCCCCGGACATCACAGCGGAGATGGAAAAACTCGACTGGTGCGATGTGCTGATTTTTCAGTTTCCTCTTTGGTGGTTTGGACTTCCTGGTATCCTCAAGGGTTGGGTTGACCGAGTCTTTGCAATGGGGCGAATTTATGGCGGCGGTAGGTTTTATGACAATGGAGTATTCCAAGGCAAAAAAGCCATGCTGTCTCTCACCACAGGTGGTCCATTAACTATGTACACCGAAATAGGTATCAACGGTGATATTCATACCATCCTTTATCCGATTAATCATGGGATTTTTCGCTTTGTGGGTTTCGATGTTTTGCCACCTTTCATCGTTTGGAATGCGAGTCGCATTGGGGATGAACGTCGCCAAGCCTATTTGGAGGAGTACAAGCAGCGGTTGTTAATGATCAATGCAACGCCTCCTATTGTCTATCCATCGCTTGCAGACTTTGATGAAGATTTCCAACTCAAGCAGTGATGATAATTGGTTAAATAGTAAAGTCAACCTAGATTTAGTAGATTTTAGGACTTACGCACTCTACAAAGAGAGGATTATGTGCATTGACTAAACTGGAAACTTAACGGGTTTTTGTTCAAAAAATTTACAAAACCCTCTCTACTTCCTCACTTTTTATACATATTCTCAAGATAAAGGTTCTAATTGAGACGAAGTCATGCATCTAAACAATAGTTAAAACTCAAGATTGGGCTCAATTCACATAATCAATTTTTTGACAATGCGTAAGTTCTAGATTTATGTTAACTGCTACATCTAGGTATTTAACAATTTCAAACAGTACTGAGCCCAACTTGATATCAGTTTTTCTTGCTAGTAAGAAAAGTGCAAACTGTTACAAGTATTTGGGGCGGATGATTTTGTAGTCATTTAATGGGTAGATTGCAAAGCAGCCCAGCGTCGCAGGGGTACTACGCTAGAAGCGAAATAATAGCTTGACTTTCTCAAGGAATAAATTTTAGTTCAGGTATAGCTTTTTATAGCAATTTCAACTTTTATAAAAATTTCTTATAATATATGAGATAAATATTATTTTCGTATTTAAATTTTTCCATAAACTTATAGCATAACATATGAAAAAAATATTTTCAACCTATTTCACGCTAAATTTTCCTAAAAATATTAGGAAATTAGGAATTGTCAAATGAAGCTTAAAAAAAAATGTTATATTTTTGTCATAAAAACCAAGAAGCCTAACTAGTCACTGAAAAATATCGACTAAATTTAATGTTATGACCAAAAAAGGATGAAGAGTAAAGTATAAAGAATGAAAAAATATTTACTTTATCTTCCATACTTAATTCTACGCTAAGAGAAACAGTTCTTACGCTAGGAGAGTTGTATGTTTAGATTCCCTCCATCCTTGCCAAGTATCCGTCGCCTCTAGATTTGACCTTTATTTGATCAAACTGCTATGAGTAGGTTAGTTGTTTTAAACTTAGGTCAGGGAAACCTACACAATGGCTTTGCCAGTGTTACGGCACAGCTTGGAGAAGCAGACAACCCTTACCTGACCAAATTTACTGCGAGTTTGCCACCTGCACCAAAAATTCCTGAACTCTACCAAAATTGGCAGTCGGTTTACTATGCTTTCTATCAACGTTTGAGTTGGCGTCTTGATATCGAGATAGACGATAATTTTGAAATTGAAGAAGGTTCTGTAACTAATATTTCAGAATCTGACATTAATAACTTATGTCAGATGTTGTCAAAAAGAATGAATGCATGGCTCAACTCAACAAAGTTTCGCAAAATTGACCAGCAATTACGTACACAATTAAAACCATCTGAAGAGATTCGCTTCATTATTGAAACCAACGACAATTTACTGAGACGACTTCCCTGGCATCTGTGGAAGTTCTTTGAGGATTATCCATATGCGGAAGTTGCCTTGAGTGGTGCCGAGTATCAAACTCCAAATAAATTGCTTGTAAATAATCGCAAAGAGAAAGTTAGAATTTTAGCAATTTTTGGCAATAGTCAAGGAATTGATATCAGTCAGGATAGAAGTTTTTTAGAAAAATTATCAACTCGAGCAGAAATTCAATTTTTAGTAGAGCCGAATCTGAGTTATTTAAACGAGCAGCTTTGGCAACAAGGTTGGGATATTCTCTTTTTCGCAGGTCATAGTTGCAGTAAAGAAAAAGGTTTGTTGCAAATCAATCAAACAGACACGATAACCTTGGAGCAATTAAAATATGCTCTCAAGCAAGCTATTAGTCGTGGTTTGAAGCTAGCAATTTTCAACTCTTGTGATGGTTTAGGTTTGGCGCAACAGCTTCAGGATTTGCACATTCCACAAGTCATTGTCATGCGTGAGCCTGTACCGGATGTGGTTGCTCAAGAATTTTTAAAGTATTTTTTGGCTGAATTTTCGTCTGGAAAGTCTTTATACGCTGCGGTGCGTTCTGCACGCGAAAGACTGCAAGGATTAGAGGGGGAATATCCCTGTGCCACGTGGCTACCAGCTATTTTCCAGAATCCTGCTGAACCCCCTATGATTTGGTCACACAATGCACGGAATAAATGGAAACAGAAAACAGATTCCTCAATGCTGGCTTCGATGATAAATGCTACAGGGGTGAAAACAAACATCAGATTCCAACTAGCAACTCCGATTTTCTCTAAAACAACGACACTCGATTCACTCATAGAGACACTAAATGGCAAGCTCCTAGAATTCCAGAATCGTCCCCTCAATCACACAGAAATTCTGGTTTTACAGGGCATTTGGCAAAGTCAAACTTACAACCAAATTGCTCAGCAGGGGGGCTACAGTGCTGCCTACTTTACTAACGTAGTCGCCCCAGAGTTGCGCCAAAAATTGTCTGATCTCATCGGCAAGCGTGTGACTAAAAAGAACTGTCGGGTGTTGCTCGAGTCGTATGTCACTGAACAAACTTTTTCAAAAACAACACCACCAGGACAAAATCCTCCTACGGACTTTTTCCCCAATATCAAGCAGGAAATGTCGCCTCGCTTCCCCAGTGGTTTAGTTCCGCTTGACTCTCCTTATTACATTGAACACTCTCCGATTGAAGCACAGGTTTATGAAGAAATCATCAACCCAGGAGCTTTGATTCGCATTAAAGCTCCTCAGGAAATGGGTAAAACCTCGCTGCTGTTGAGGATTTTGGAATATGCTAAGCATATGGGCTACCAGACAGTGAGCCTGAACCTGCAGGAGCAAGTTGACCAAAGCATTGTGAGCGATTTAAATCGTTTTTTGCGCTGGTTGTGTGCCAACGTCTCACGTCAGCTTGAGCTTGAGCCACAATTAGACGAGTATTGGGATGATGATATTGGCAGCAAAGTGAGCTGCTCCCTCTACTTACGAAATTATGTGCTAGAGCAAATTGACTCTCCTCTGGTTTTGGCTTTAGACGAAGTGAACCAGATTTTTGAGCATCCGCAAGTGGCGAAAGAATTTTTACCATTGTTGCGTTCCTGGTATGAAGACGCCAAAAGACAACCCATTTGGCAAAAGCTGCGCCTGATTGTGGTTCACTCAACTGAAGTTTATGTTCCCCTTCAGCTTCATCAGTCCCCGTTCAATGTCGGACTACCGATTCAGTTAACCTGTTTTAGTTTAGAGCAGGTGCAGCAGTTAGCCCAGCGCTTTGGACTGACTTGGACAGACGATGAGGAAGCAAGATTATTGATGGACGTCGTTGGAGGACATCCTGCATTAGTACACCTGGCACTCTATCACCTCAGCCGTGCAGAAGTCACTCTAACACAACTGCTGCAAAGTGCTTCCACACCGACAGGGATTTATTACCATCATATGCAGCGCCATTGGGCAACTTTGCAGGCGCAGCCAGAATTAGCATCTGCTCTTTATACGGTGATGAGTGCGTCTGAACCCGTACAATTAGAACCTATCGTTGCTTACAAGTTAAGCAGTATGGGGTTGATTAAATTAGATAACAATAAATCTTTACCGAGTTGTCAGCTGTATCGGCAGTATTTTCAACCGATGTTCCTGACTGCGGCAAGCTAAGTACATAATTTCATAAGTTCATAGCGAAAACTTGAACGAAGACTCTGTCTACCTTTGCGTTTACCGAGAGCGCTCCTTTGCGTTTAAAAACGTTACGAATTAATCAAATGCTGTACTAAGTATTACCTGAAACCTTGGATACAAGTCATTTATTATTATAGTACCTCGCGGTATGCGTAAAACTCAGAGGCTTTAGCCCTGAGATACAAGCGACCCGAGCGATTTTAATCGCCGTCATCTTTACAGTATCTTTGTGTATTATTATGCAAAACGTATTAGCATAATAATGGTGTTGGTTAGGTCGAAACCAGTGATAATATACGAGTTCAAAGTCAAGGGAAAAGACAGGCAGTATAGAGCGATAGACGATGCTATTCGGACAAGTCAGTTCATTCAAAATAAGTGTTTACGCTACTGGATGGACAACAAAGACAAAAAAGTAGATAAATATGTTCTGAATAAGCATTGTGCTGTCCTTGCTGCCGAGTTTCCCTTTGCGGATGAACTCAATTCAATGGCTAGACAATCTGCGGCGGAACGGGCTTGGGGTGCTATTGCACGATTTTACGATAATTGTAAAAAGAAGGTTAAAGGCAAGAAGGGTTTTCCAAAGTTCAAGAAACATTGCCGTTCTGTTGAATATAAAACATCAGGATGGAAGCTTTCGGCGACTCGTAAAGCCATAACTTTTTTAGACAAAAAAGGAATAGGAACCTTAAAATTAAAGGGAACCTACGACCTAAATTATTACGATGTCAAACAGATTAAGCGTGTCCGGTTAGTGCGTCGTGAGTCGCGGATACTATGCTCAATTTGCAATTGATATTGATTTGAAAGTTGAGACTCAGCCTACAGGTCAAATCGTTGGTATCGACTTGGGATTGAAGTATTTCATTGCTGATAATAAAGGCAATGTTGAACAATCTCCCCAGTTTTACCGCAAGTCTGAAAAACAATTAAATCGTGCTAACCGCAAGAAATCCAAGAAGTACGACCCTAAAAAGAAAAAGGCGAAACAGTCACAGTCCGCCAACTACCACAAAGCCAGAGATCGATATGCCCGGAAGCATTTAAGAGTAAGTAGGCAACGAAAAGAGTATTGCAAGCGTGTTGCACACTCCGTCATCCAATTTAACGATTTGGTAGCCTATGTAGACGCGTTCGCGCAGCGTGTCCCCTTGGGACTCAGCGGCGTGCCGCAGGCTAGACTTAAATGTTAAAGGCTTGGTACGTAATCGTCATCTGGCTAAATCAATATCTGATGCTGGTTGGTCAACTTTCAGGTCGTGGTTAGAGTATTTTGGTCACAAATATGGTTCGGTGACGGTCGCCGTTCCTCCCTATAATACAACCCAAAATTGCTCTAATTGTGGCGAGAAAGTGAAGAAGTCTCTATCCACTAGAACTCATGTCTGTCCACATTGTGGTTTTGTGGAAGACAGAGACGTGAATGCAGCCATTAACATCCTGAAAAAGGGACTCAGTACCGTGGGGCACACGGGAACTTACGCTTGGGGAGATTTGCCCTCTTGGGCAGTTGGCGCAAGCCTGCTGTCTAACGGCGAGTCAATGAACCAAGAATCTCAGTGTCTTTAGACCTGAGAGTGTCAATATTATGTGGACACTCAGGATGTTTTGTCTAGATTTAGGTAGTTTTTAGCTTACAGTTTTAAGCCCTACCGAGAGAAAACCGCTGTAAACCATAAGAAAGTCAGATTAGCAAGATTAAGGTCAAACTGCATAAGTCAGATCAACTCACACTTATTACAGGTTACGTAGTGATAGTCAGGCTAATCTAACACTCTCAAAAAGATGGTAGGAAAAGTCAGACCCACTTCAGCCCCGATCCAATGTTGTGCATTAGGTCAAATAAGTCAACGGTAAGCTGATATGACCAACGTAACTCCAAATTCGCTAGACATAACGCCTCAGTCAAACACTCAACAGCCTTTATCACCCTTCCCCAAGTCTATTCTGACTGTTAGCCAAGAAGAGCTACCAGACACCGAAATGATTATTGATGGAACATTACCGGATGACTTGTCTGGTCATGTTTTTATCCTAGCTCCAGTAGGACATGTAGACTCTAAACGCAATGGTAGTGTTGTCTACCCATCCAAGGACGGCACACCACTTCCCAATGGCAATGGAATGATTTATCGGCTTGACTTTGATAAAGCTGGGACAGTGGGGTTAAAGTCCAAGATTGCTAAAACGCCATGCTACTATGCCGATGAAGCAACAAAAGCAGGAACCGAAGCTGATGAGTATGGATTCCGTAATTTTGGCTTGGCACGTCTCTCACCTTGGCTAGGCTTACGCAGTGTAGCAAATACAGCACTGGTGCCGATGAAATTTGGGGACGAAAATGAACGTATGCTTGTGACTTGTGACGTAGGTCGTCCCTACGAAATCGATACACATTCTCTTGAGGTTGTAACGCCTGTTGGATCAAACAAAGAGTGGAGTGAACAGCTGCCACTCAATCTTCCTTTTGAAATGGTGATGAATACGGCGCATCCTTACTTCAATGCCCACACGAATGAGCTGCTCACTGTTAATTACGGTAAGTCATTACGTACTCTTTTATCAACCATCTTCAAATCTGATGTGGAAAATTTGGCACAAGCCTTCAAAACAATCATTGAAAGGTTTGCAAAATTACCAGAAGATAAGCAGAATATCAAAACAATAGAAATAGAAAAAGAACTTCCTGAAGAGACTTTAAACAAAGAAATTGATGAAAGCCCGGAACGTCTCCAGAGTTTTTGGCAAAGATTGCGAGAACTGCTCAAAAAAGAGAAAGAACAGATAGAACAAGAAGAGACACAAGATAAAGAAGAAAATGTTCGTGAACTGTTCAATGAATTAAAACAGTTGATGGGACTTGTCAGGCAAATGCTGGCAGGATTGGATGAAATTGATGATTTTGTCTATCTAATTCGCTGGGATGGTAAAAGTGAGTTAGAAAGATGGCAAGTGACGCTTCCTGATGGTTCACCGATTAAGATTAGGCAAACAATACATCAAATTGCGGTAACTCAGGATTATGTGGTATTGGTAGACACAGGTTTCAAAGTTGGTCCGGAGCAGCTGATTACCAAACCAGTTATCAAGAATAAGAAGCTACAAAGCCTGCTCAGAGATGTACTAAATGAACCTGTATCATCCGAAACGAACTTATATATCGTGCGTCGTACTGACCTGAAAGCCGGACAGCGCCCAGCATTTAGTCAAAAGGAAGTTAAGGTTGTCGCGCAGCCGGTGGAGATACCTGAAGCATTCATTCACTTTCAAGTTGACTATGACAATCCTCAAAATCAAATCATTCTTCACGTTGCTCATAGTTCTGCCTGGGATGCATCTGAATGGCTAAGGGGCTATGACAAAACCTCACTTTCACCTTCAAACCCAAAGGACGGTCCGGTGGGAATGATCTCTGGTCCAGTGGATATTCACTCGCTCGCAAGATATGTGATTGACGTGGAGAAGGGAAGGTTAGATGAGGAAAAAACTAGGGTGATTAGCGATCGCCAAGAACTACAGCACTTGACTTGGGCTGTCGCAATCAATACTTACAACGAGCACGCCGCCCCGAAAAAGCTTGACAATATTTACTGGAACTCTTGGGGATGCTCTGCGGATTTGCTCTCCGATTTCGTTGTTGACCTGTATGAAAATGAGAAAAATTATCCTCGTCGGAATTTATCAGTGGAGGAAGTCCGAGAAATCACAAAAGAGGGTAGACCTGCAAACATATGTCGGTTGGTGACAGACTCTAAAGAATCAATGGCGATCGCCGACAGTTACAAGTTTGCTCCAGGTTACTTTGGCAACTCAATTCAGTTCATACCACGGACTGGTAGCGACGGTAGCTCAACCGATGGTTATATTGCATCTACAGTTATCTCTGACAACCCTGAAAAGAGCGAAATCTGGATTTTTGACGCCAACGATCTGACTCGCGGTCCCCTTTGCAAGCTGAGTCATCCCCAACTCAACTTTGGATTTACTACCCATACGACTTGGTTACCCAAAATTGCACCCCGCACAGCAAGCTACTACATTCCTGTGCGTGAGGATTTTGAAGCTCGGGTCAAACAACAGCGTCCTGAAATCCAGAAACTGTTTGAAGAATCGGTCTACCCCAAATTTCCTCGAACAGCTTGGACATCTGTTCCTGATTCCGTCATCGACGCCACGCGGGAAGAACTCGACATTAAGCTGGATATTCTTGAGTCAAAATTGCCAGGTGGAAATTTACCAGATGGACTACACGGTCACGTTTTCATCATGGGTCCAGTGGGTTCTGTCGATTCTCCTAAAGGTCTTCCCCGCCCGAATGGCGATCCAATCTTCAATAGTGATGGCATGATTTACCGACTCGACTTTAACCAAAAGGGAGAAGTTGGTTTAAAGACACGGATTACTAAACCGCCATGTTACTACGCTGACGAGGCAACTCAAGCTGAAACTAAATATGCTAAGCACAGATTCGACAATTTTGGCATCGCACGATTCTCGCGTTCCTTGGGTTCTCGCAACCAGTTAAATACTGCTTTTGTGCCGATTTATGGTGGAGAAGAACCAGATCGCTTGTTAGTCACTTGTGATGCAGGTCGTCCCTATGAGATTGATACAGAAACCCTTAAAGTTGTCACGCCTGTTGGAACAAACAAAGAGTGGCGTCCACAGATCAAGCTGAATTTGCCGTTTCCACCTGTCCTAACCACAGCCCATCCTGCCTTTGATGCTCACACTCGTGAGGTATTTACCGTCAATTATGGTCGGTCATTATCTAATTTTCTCGAAACTATACCTGCCATTGACAAGGCAGATGAATTTTTTGAGCAAAAGGCAGATAAATTTCTTGATGAAGTTAATGAATCTCTAACAAATAACGTTTTCAAGACCTTTTCCCAGGTATCTGACAAACTTCGTCAATTCCGTAACAAATTTATTTCACCAGATATCAGTCTAATACCTCAGGATTTTGTTTATCTCATTCGTTGGAATGGTGTTGGTGACTTAGAGCGATGGAAGTTAGTGCATGAGGATGGAAGTCCTGTTGAAATTGAGCAATCTCTGCATCAGATTGGAATTACTAGAGATTATGTTGTCCTCGTGGACACTAATTTCAAAGTTGGCATCGCTCAGGCATTCAACAATCTTTTTCCCTGGAATCAAAAAGTAGAGGGACTCATAAGAAAGTTAGTGACGCTGCCAGTATTACCTGATACTACAATTTATATTATCCGCCGTAGAGACTTGAAAGACGGACAACGTCCAAAAGTTAGTCCGGAGGAAGTTAAAGTTGTAGCGCACAAGGCAGTCATCCCACAGGGTGTCATCCACTTTGTCTTAGATTACGAGAATCCTGACAACCAAATTACACTCCACGCAACCCACAACAGTGCAGATGTTGCTGAGTGGCTGCGCCAGAACGACAATTTAGCTTCTAGCCCCGAAACTTCCGTACCGTCCAATTTAGTAGGTATGCTGACTAGTGTGACAGATGTTAGCCGTCTTGGTCGCTATGTCATAGATGGTGAAAGCGGAGAAATTCTTGAGTCAAAGGTGTTATCTGATTCCAAACACACTTGGGGTGTAGGGCTTTATACGTACTGTGACAGATTATCAACAGGTCAACCTTCAGCACAGCTAGAAAATATTTACTGGCAGTCTTCGGGATTCTGGCAAGAACTAAGTACAAAATTTGTGTTGAACCTGTACAAAAATGACAAAAATCGGCTTGTGCCACTGAAGCAACTACTTCAAATAGACAATGGACAAAGCAAACCCTCTTGCTTATTGCGTTTAAATACAATAGACATGAAAATTGCTGACGCCTATAAGTTTCCTGTCACTTCTGTTGACGGTAAATGGGATAGTTACATGGTATTGTCTCCGCAGTTTGTTCCCCGTGCTGATGGTGACGGTAGTTCAACTGATGGTTACATCGTTTGTACCGTTGCCTCAGAAAACCGCGATGAAATCTGGATTTTTGATGCCAAGAATCTTGCTCAAGGACCTCTTTGCAAGCTTGGTCATTCCTCACTGAATTTTAGTTATACAATACATACAGCTTGGTTACCTAAAATTACGCCTCGTACAGCAAGTTATAACTGTGGCGTGCGCGAGGATTATCAAGAGCAAGTGAAAAATTCTCCAAATATTCAGGAACTGTTTGAGACGAAAGTTTACCCGCATTTTGAGCGAAACTCAGCTAGCTGAACCACTAAATCTGCTGAATGGTAATTGTTGACAATATCATTTCAGCAAATATTTGTTTCATATTATTCCCCTAGACCCCTTTTGAAAGAGGGTTGGGGGAATCTAATTTGTTGCAAAGAGACAATACACCTCTTGCAGAATGTGAGTTCCATCTGTGTCCATCTGTGTCCATCTGTGGTTAATTATTCTTTTTTTTCGACTTTCGCAAGAAGTCTAATAGACTTATTACAAAAGTATGATAAATAAATATTTAGAAGCGTAGATTAACACAAATGAGGACACAGCCGTGGCGAGAGAAGTTGCAAGGAGGGTTCCCCGCCGTTGAGGCAAGTGTCCGTTAAATTATCTGTGTTAATCTGTGTGCATCTGTGGTTTTATTTTGATAAATTTGATTTTTGCAAGAGATTTAATAATAAAACTTACAGAGTCAGTTTAGCGTCAATACCAAACTATGATTACAATTCCTGGCATTGAAGTCACAGCCTGCATTTATGAAAGTGCCAGTACCCTAGTTTATCGAGGTATCCAAACTCAGGATAAAAAACCTGTTATTCTCAAGGTTTTGAACAAGGAATATCCCACTCTAGAGGAACTGGCTAGGTACAAGCAGGAATTTCAAATAATGAGTTCGTTAAACATCTCTGGAGTGGCAAAGGCGTACAGCTTAGTCAAATATCAGAGAACTTTAGTCATTATATTGGAGGATTTTGGTGGTGAATCTTTAAAAAGATTGATAAATACAAGAAAGTTAACGCTGGCAGAATTCCTCTTAATTGCCGTACAGACTGTTGACAATCTAGCAAAAATCCACTCTGCTAATATTATTCACAAAGATATTAACTCTTCCAATATTGTTTTCAACTCAGAAAGGGGGGAAGTCAAACTTATTGACTTTGGTATTTCTACAGTTTTTTCCCCAGAAAACTCCACAATTAAAAATGCCAATATTTTAGAGGGAACTCCAGCCTATATTTCGCCAGAGTTAACTGGTAGAATAAACCACCCATTCGATTACCGCACTGATTTTTACTCTCTGGGCGTAACTTTTTATGAACTACTAACCAATCAGCTGCCTTTTCAAACGACCGATTTGATGGAATTGGTACATTCTCATATTGCTAAAAAACCTGTACCTCCCCATGAAATCAATCCGGACATTCCTCTGGCTATTTCCAATATTGTTATTAAATTGTTAGCTAAAAATGCTGATGATAGATACCAAACTGCTTGGGGAATAAAAGCAGATTTAGAAGAAAGCTTGCTCCAACTTCGGGCAAACGGCAAGATTTCCAACTTACCCATTGCTTCCCAAGATATTTCTAAGAATTTTCAAATTTCCCGAAAATTATATAGTAGAGAGCGAGAAATTGAAACTCTACTGGCGGCATTTGAGAGAGTGGCGTCTGGGCAGGAGAAACGAGTCAGTCATGGAAACCCCCCTACGCCTCCTAGAAGCGAAGTGATGCTGTTATCTGGATATTCGGGCGTTGGTAAATCAGCGTTAGTTCGAGAAGTTTATAAATTCTTTGCCCAGCAGCCTGGTTATTTCATTTCTGGCAAATTTGACGAATTGCAACGCAATATTCCTTATTCAGGGTTGATTCAAGCCTTTCGGGAATTAATCAAGCAACTGCTAACCGAAAGTGAATTACACCTCAATCAATGGAAAGAAAAATTGTTAGACGCATTTGGACCCAATAGTCAAGTGCTGATTCATGTAATCCCTGAAGTAGAATTGATTGTCGGCAAGCAACCGCCAATGACTGTATTGTCATCGAAAGAATTCCAAAATCGGTTTAATTTAGTATTTCAAAAGTTTGTTCAAGTTTTTACTCAACCAGAACATCCGCTAGTCATGTTTCTGGACGATTTACAGTGGGTGGATAGTGCTTCACTACAATTGATACAACTGCTGATGACGGCAGGGAATAGTCAATATTTGTTTTTGATTGGTGCTTACCGTGATAACGAAGTAAACCCCAATCATCCGTTGATACTAACGTTAGATAAAATCCAACAATCAGGGACTATTGTAAATTCTCTTCACCTTTCACCTTTGGATTTGCAAAATCTTAATCACTTAATTGCAGATACCTTAAATTGTTCTTTGGAAAAAGGAAAATCACTGGCAGAGTTAATCCTTAGGAAAACCAATGGTAATCCTTTCTTTATCAACCAGTTTTTGCAATCTCTTCATCAAGAAAAGTTGTTATATTTTGAGTTCTCTTCTCTTACCTATGAGGGAAAATGGCAATGGAATTTAGAGCAAATTCAGGCGCGGGGTTTTACAGATAACGTTATTGAACTGATGGTTAGTAAGATTGAAAAGTTGTGCCGTGATACACAAGATGTGTTGAAGCTGGCAGCCTGTATTGGCTATCAGTTTGATATTGAAATAATAGTAATTATCAATAAAAAGTTAAATAAAACCCCACAAGAAACAATGGTGTTGCTGCGTGAAGCAGTGGCAGAAGGTTTTATCTTGCCCCTGAACGATGCCAACAAGCCGATTGAGCCAGATTTGTCACAACAAGAGCAACTCAAGGTTGAATACAAGTTTGCCCATGACAGGATTCAGCAAGCAGCATATTCTTTGATTCCATCAGACTGCAGGAGCGGCGTCCATCAAAAAGTGGGTCAACTGCTGCTGCAAAATACTCCACCAGATAAGCGAGAACGGAACATTTTTGAGATTGTCAACCAATTGAACTTGAGCATTGAATTAATTAATTCTCTGTCAGAGCGGGATGAATTGGCTTCGCTTAATCTGATCGCTGGTCAGAGAGCGAAAGGGACAGTTGCCTATGAACCAGCATTGAGATACCTAAAAATCGGCATAGAATTGTTGGCGGAAAGTAGCTGGCAGAGGCAGTATGACCTGACGCTGGCGTTGTATGTGGAAGCAACAGAGGCAGCATATCTGGGCGCTAACTTTGAAGAGATGGAGAGATTGGCTGAGGTGGTACTCTGTAAAGCTAAAACGTTGTTGGACACAGTGAAAGTCTATGAGGTTAAAATCCAAGCCTGTATGGCACAGAATCAGCCACTAGAAGCTTTAAAGATTGTGTTACCAGTGGTGAAATCTTTGGGAGCGAGATTTCCGGAAAAACCGAATCAATGGAATATTTGGATTAGTTTACTAAGTACAAAATTTTCTTTGGCAGGACACCAGATTCAAGACTTAATTGAATTACCGGAAATGACCGAGCCTTACAAACTTGCAGTAATGAACTTACTAGCCAAAGTAAGGGTCGCGGCATATTTGGCTTATCCCCAACTATATTTACTGATTGTGTTTGAAGAAATTAATTTATTAGTCAAATATGGAAATATTTTTGACTCTGCTTGTGTCTATGCTGCTTACGGGATGATTCTCTGTGGAGTCATAGGAGATATTGATTCTGGGTATCAATTTGGTCAACTTGCTATGAAAAATTTAGAAAAATTAAATATAGAATCTCAAGACAACAGGGCGTTGCACCTCATTAATGGCTTTATAAGACATTGGAAGGAACATGGAAATCAAACATTAAAACCGCTGGCAGAAGCCTATAAAATAGGAAGAGAAAGTGGAGAATTTGAATTTTGCAGTTATTCTGCATTTATGCATTGTTTCAATGCTTATTGCATTGGTGAGAATTTAAAAGAAATTGAGCAGCAGATATGCTCGTATAGTACCGCTATCAATAAGCTTAAACAAAAAACTATTTTGAATTATCTTCAAATATTACATCAAACAGTTTGGAAATTAATGGAGCCATCTGAAGTTGAATATTCTTGCCAATTAATTGGTGAATTATACAACGAAGAAAGAATGCTACCGATTCATCTCGAAGTTAACGATCAAACCGCCATTTGCAATGTGTATTTACATAAACTGATCCTCTGTTATTTATTTCAGGATTACCCTCAAGCTGTTAAAAATGCAACCACGGTTCAAAACTATTTAGCGAGCGCTACAGCTTCACTCCTTGTTCCTCTATTCTATTTCTATGATTCTTTGGCGCGACTTGCTGTTTTCGGTGATGTTCCCAAGTCAGAACAAAAACGCCTCCTGAAGCAAGTTACCAATAACCAGAAGAAAATGAGAAAATGGGCAGATCATGCCCCGATGAATTATTTACACAAATTTTATTTAGTAGAGGCTGAACGCGCTCGTGTGTTGGGCAAAGATAAGGAAGCTAGGGAATATTATGATCGAGCGATCGCCTTGGCGCACGAAAACGAATATATCAACGAAGAAGCGATCGCCTACGAACTAGCAGCCAAGTTTTATCTGGACACAAACCAACACCACGTAGCTCGCCACTACCTGCAAGATGCTCACTACACCTATGGGCGCTGGGGGGCTACAGCCAAAGTAAAAGACTTGGAAACGCGATATCCACAGTTTTTGAGTCAAGCCAATAAAAGTTATCTTGAGACTACTTTATCCACTTCGACCACAGGGCAAAATGCATCTCTAGTCTTAGATACTAACAGCGTACTTAAAGCCTCGCAGACTATTTCCGGCGAAATCGTCCCAGACAAGTTGCTGGAAAAGTTGATGAAAATTTTGATTGAAAATGCAGGCGCTCAAAAAGGTTTTATGATTCTAGAGCGGGAAGGTAACTGGGTTATTGAAGCTCAAGGAACTGTAGATTCAGATGACGTTACGATACTCCAATCCATTTCAGCAAACTTCATAGATCCTGAAACTCAAATTCCCCTCCTGTCAGCCGCCATCATCAACTATGTTGCTCGCACTCAGGAAAATGTGGTTTTAAATAATGCTGCCCATGAAGGACAATTTACCCGCGATCCCTACATTATCTCCACTCAACCCAAATCAATTCTCTGTACTCCTCTACTCAATGGCGGCAAACTCAGCGGCATTTTATATTTAGAAAATAATCTCACAACGGGTGCGTTTACGACCGAGCGCATTGAAGTTTTAAAAATCCTTTCTGCCCAAGCGGCTATCTCTATTGAAAATTCTCGTCTCTACGAACAGTTAGAGGATTACAGCCGGACTCTAGAACAGAAGGTGGAGACGAGAACCCAGGAATTACAAGAGAAAAATCAGGAGTTGGCAAATCTCCTGCAAAAGCTCAAAGCCACCCAAGCTCAAATTGTTGCCCAAGAAAAATTGGCTTCTCTGGGCGCTTTAACAGCGGGCATTGCTCATGAAATCAAAAATCCCTTAAACTTTGTTAACAACTTTGCTGAACTTTCTGTAGAGTTAACTCAAGAACTGCTCGAAGAGATTGAAAATCAAAAAGACCGATTAGATCCAGAATCTAGAGAATACATTGAAGAAATTTTAAATGATCTTAAACAAAACGCTAGAAAAATTAATGATCACGGCAAAAGAGCAGATAATATAGTGCGTGGGATGCTGATGCATTCTCGGGGGCAAAGTGGCGATCGCCAACAAACCGACATCAACGCTTTGCTAGTGGAAGCTATTAGTTTAACTTATCATGGAATGCGTGCTAAGGATACTTCCTTTAACATCGTTATAGAAACTGATTATGATGATGAACTTGGTCTAGTGAATGTTGTGCCGCAAAACATCAGCCGTGCTTTAATAAATTTTATCAATAACGCTTGCTACGCTGTATATAAAAAGAAAATGCGTTTTCAGGTAGAGCCAGGGCACGAGGGTGAAGAGTTTTCACCTACGCTTTCAGTCAGCACTAAAAATTTGGCTAAGCAGGTAGAAATACACATCCGAGATAATGGCGAAGGCATTCCCCAGGAATTGCTCGATAAGATTTTTAATCCTTTTTTTACCACTAAGCCACCTGGCGAAGGAACTGGTTTAGGTCTATCTATTACTCATGATATTATTGTTCAACAGCATCAAGGAAATATCAGAGTAGAAAGCAAAGTAAACTGTTATACAGAATTTATCATCACTTTGCCCAAAACTATTCCCTAAAAAAAGAAATTAAAGCATGAAAATAATGGTTGTAGACGATGAACAAGACGTTCAATTTTTGTTTGAGCAAAGATTTAGAAGAGAAATCAAACAAAATCAAATAAAATTATATTTTACTTTATCAGCAGAGCAAGCGCTGGAACAATTACAAAGTAACCAAAGTAAGTGTGTGTCCTTAATATTAGCAGATATTAATATGCCTGGGATGAACGGCTTAGAGTTACTCAGAATTATTAAAGAAAGTTATCCTAATTTAAAAGTATTTATCATTACTGCTTATGATGATGAAAATAATTACTCAACTGCAAAAACTTATGGAGCGGATGATTATATTACAAAGCCAATTGAATTTAACAAACTTAAGGAAAAAATATTGAATTCGTAAATAATCCCAATCAGGTAAAAAACTATGCCAGCTAAAATACTGGTTGTGGATGATGAGCCTGACTTAGAACCGCTGCTTTGTCAGGTATTTAGAAAAAAAATTCGGCAAAAGCAATTCCAATTAATTTTTGCCCATGATGGTTTAGAAGCCCTAGAAAAGCTGCAAGCCGAACCGGATATAGATATAGTTTTAACCGATATCTATATGCCGGAAATGGATGGGCTAACTTTACTTACTAAACTTAATGAGTTATATCCCATCATTAAAGCAGTCATTATTTCTGCCTATGGCGATATAGAAAATATCAGAACGGCGATGAATCGGGGCGCTTTTGACTTCCTGACTAAGCCGATTAATTTTCAGGATTTAGAAATTACAACCAACAAAACTCTGGAACATGTGCAGCGGATGAAAGCGGCTCATGAACAGGAGCGTTTAGCACAGCAGGCTCAAGCAGAATTATTGATCCGTTTGCAACAAGAGGTGACTGAACGCCAGCGAGCAGAGGAAGCATTGCGCGAAAGTGAGAGAAGGCTGGCTCAATTTCTGGAAGCTTTGCCAGTGGGTATATTTGTTATTGATGCTAACGCTCAACCCTACTACGCTAATCAAACGGCAAAGCAGATACTCGGCAAAGGAATTGAACCTGGAGCTACAACTGCACAATTGACCGAGATTTATCACGCTTATCTAGCGGGGACGGAACAGTTTTACCCCAACGAGCAGCAACCCATTGTGCAAGCATTAAACGGCAAAAGTACAACTGTTGTTGATGATATGGTGATCCACCAAGCTGACAAAATTATCCCTTTAGAGGTGTCAGCAACCCCGATTTATGATGATAAGGGAGAAATTGTCTATGCCATAGCCGCCTTTACTGATATCACCCAACGCAAACAAGCGGAAGCGGAACGGATTGAGTTTACCCAAGAATTAGCACTTAAAAACATCGCCTTGCAGCAGGCAAAAGACGCATTAGCCGAATCCAACCGTACCTTAGAACAAAAAGTCGAAGAGCGTACTCGTGAACTCTCACAAACCCTAGAAATTCTTAAAGCCACTCAAGCTGAATTGGTATTTGAAAACGCTCTGCTTAAAAATGCAGAACAATCTTCAACTTTTGATTATCAAGTAGGCGGTAGTTTGCCAATGAATGCTCCTACATATGTGGTGCGTTCTGCGGATCGTTTGCTTTATCAAGCACTGAAGCGTGGAGAGTTTTGTTACATTTTGAACACACGCCAGATGGGCAAGTCAAGCCTCATGGTACACATGATGGACTATCTCCAAAAAGAGGGGTTTAGCTGTGCAGCGATTGATATCACTCGCCTTGGTAGTGAAAACGTGACTCCTGCTCAATGGTACAAGGGATTTGCCGTGGAGTTATGGCAAAATTTTAATTTGTTTGGAAAAGTCAATCTGAAAGCTTGGTGGAATGAGGAAAAAGATTTATCGCCTATCCAATGCTTGAGCAGATTTATAGAGGATATTATACTAGGTCAGGTTAAGAGTGAAAAGGTATTTATTTTTGTAGATGAAATTGATACTGTCTTGGGCTTAAATTTTCCAGTAAATGACTTTTTTGCTCTCATTCGTTCTTGCTATAACCAACGTAGTATTAACCCAGAGTATGAACGTTTAACTTTTGCTTTGTTTGGAGTAGCAACACCTTCAGATTTGATAACTGATCCCCAAAGAACGCCTTTTAACATTGGTCAAGCAATTCAACTTAATGGCTTTCAAATTCATGAAGCTCAACCTTTACTTTATGGATTGACAGAAAAAGTGAGCAATCCACAAGTGATGCTGAAAGAAGTGTTAGCTTGGACAAGCGGTCAACCTTTTCTGACTCAAAAACTTTGTAAACTCATACGCCGTGCTTCATCCCCGATTCCTACAAATAGTGAAGCGCAATGGGTTGAACATTTGGTGCGAACTTGTGTGATAGACAATTGGGAATCTCAGGATGAGCCAGAGCATTTGAGAACTATACGCGATCGAATTCTTAACAGTGAGCAGCAATCTGTTCGGCTAGTAGAACTTTATCAACAAATTTTGCAGCAAGGAGAAGTTGTCTCTGTAGACTCTCCAGAGGAAAGGGAATTGCTGTTATCGGGGCTAGTTGTCAAGCAACAGGGTTCTTTAAAAGTGCATAACCGTATTTATGAATTAATATTTAATCGTAGTTGGATCAATCTGCATATTTAAATCAAATAATTAGTTTTATAGGCTTGTGTCTACTCAAATTCCTCACTCTCAATTACATCCTCCAAGTAATGTAGCCCAACCGCCAAAATTACCTCGCCCACGACTCAACTGGCTCCAACCCTTGGCATTGCTTGCACCTGCTGGAATTTGGTTGTTGCTTTTGCTGGTGCTGCCAACACTGATAATCTTTGAGTTAAGTTTGGTACCAAATATTCGCCCTGGAGATGTGGTGAATCCCAGTGGATTTGCGAACTACATCCGGATATTTGACCCCTTATACCTGCAAGTTATCGGGCGATCGCTCTTTTTTGCAGTCAGTTCCACAATCATTTGTTTAATCTTGGGTTTCCCCGTCGCCTATTGGATTGCTCAGAGAGCACCTTGGCGCTGGCGAAATTTGCTACTTATTGGCTTTATCTTGCCTTTATGGACTTCCTCTTTACTTCGCTCTTATGCTTGGATTACAATTCTCCGTCCTACTGGTTTACTCAATAGTATTCTTACCAGTTTCAGCTTACGGACTTTAGATCTCCTTAACAGCAGTCCAGCCGTGTTAATTGGCATGAGCTATAGCTTGCTACCCTATATGGTTTTGATTTTATACGCTGCTCTAGAAAAACTAGACAAGCGTTTGCTAGAAGCCGCAGCTGATTTAGGCGCAAATCCTGTGCAAACTTTTTGGAAAGTCACTGTACCACAAACTTTCACAGGAATTGCTGCAGCTTCTTTTTTAGTGTTCATCACGGCATTTGGCGATTTTATCAATCCCGAATTACTTGGTGGTGCTTCCAGCATGACAGCGGCGCGGTTGGTTTACAACCAGTTTCTTGGAGCAACCCAAAATTGGGGGTTTGGTTCAGCTTTGAGTATGACGATAATTTTGGTTGTTAGTATGGCTATTGCTCTTTTAATTAAATTTGGTGAAGCTACACCAAAGCAATAAAAAAATTCCTTAAAATACAACTGAAAATTTAACTTGCCTGAGCTTCATCGCTTAATGCCTCTGCCGCAGCAGCCAACCTAGCAGCCCCAGCTTGAACTATTTGAGCCACTTGGCTAAGAGGCAAATGATTTATTTGCCTAAGAATTAAACTTAAATCTGAGGTTTCTGGTACTGCCTTACCTTCTAAGCAGCAGAGTAGCTCCTCCAATGTATAGCCTGCTCGTACTGCTATTTGAGCCAAATTTTCTGTATCTGGCACCTTCACGCCCTTTTCCCACATTTGAACAGCAGTCGCAGAAACTCCCAACAGCTTACCAAAAGCTCGCTGACTCATCGAACCACGAGCTAGCTTGATGATCTCAATCAGTTTTTGTCTGCTTTGTGTATTCACTGCTGAACTGCTACTCAACTTTAATTACAAGTTTACTTGCATTATTACAAGTTTACTTGTCTGTTGACAGCCCCCTGTTTCAGTAGTAGACTATTACTTTAGTTTTAAAATTACAACTTAAGTTGTCAAAATCAGGTACTGGGTGCGTCAGAATTATTGAGAATTTGAGTATTTTTG
The DNA here is from genome assembly GCF_002368435.1 of Kalymmatonema gypsitolerans NIES-4073. GTDB lineage: Bacteria > Cyanobacteriota > Cyanobacteriia > Cyanobacteriales > Nostocaceae > Kalymmatonema > Kalymmatonema gypsitolerans. The sequence goes on along the minus strand of NZ_AP018268.1, from coordinate 7,279,944 downwards.
CTGACAACAGAAAAGGCGCGTTATGGTTCGCTATTCACGAAAGATTGGTCAATATCGTCGCAAAGGTCAAAGCTTAATTGCTGCCAATAAAATTAAACCAGAAAAATGGGACATTTCCAACACTGAGGCAAAAGAAGCACTGCAAGCACAAGGCTGTAATGTAAAAGAAATTAAGAAAATCCGCTGTTTAACCCATCAAGTGTGTATTTCTTACTGGGACGAAAAAGGTAACGTATGCAGTGGGTTTTTTAGCTACAGGATTTTTACCCGTTGGCAAATAGAAGTAGAAAAGTTAATTGAGCGCTGCCAAGATTTGAAGGAATGGCGTCACTTGAATCATATTATGCAGTACGAATTTGCTTATTATCCATATCCCAAAAATATGGATAATGCACTCCACAAGACATTAGAAAACCGCCTGTGTGTGTTAAAAGAAACAACACAACAAGCGGTCTTCCAAGATATTGAAAGCGAAGTGGTTAGTCGTTAATGGTAAAAAAACTCATAATTAACAACTAACAACAACCTTGAAGATTAATTACTAGCACCAGAAGCGGCAAGTTCCGCTAACCGTTCTTGCTGGTCTTGAGAAATACAAGCCTGAATCACAGGCTCAAGTTCGCCTTCAAGAAATGAATTGAGCGAATAGTTTTGACCTAAACGATGGTCGGTGACGCGGTTATCTTTGTAGTTATAAGTGCGAATCTTTTCAGAACGCGATCCTGTACCTACTTGCGATCGCCGCATAGAAGTCACAGCTTCCTGTTGTTCGCGTAACTTCATTTCATACAACTTTGCCCGCAAGATTTGCATTGCCCGTTCTTTGTTTTGCAACTGGCTGCGTTCTTCGGTACAGAAAATGCGGATACCAGTAGGTTTGTGAAACAAGTCAGCCGCTGTTTCTACCTTGTTGACGTTTTGTCCACCAGCACCGCCGGAACGAGCTGTACTCATTTCAATATCCTTCGGGTCGATGTGGATTTCTACGTCATCCACTTCTGGCATGATCGCTACAGTTGCTGTAGAAGTGTGAACTCTTCCCCCAGCTTCGGTAACAGGTACGCGCTGTACCCGATGCACGCCAGCTTCAAACTTCAGCTTGCTGTAAACGTTGTCACCCTGAATTTCCAATATCGCTTCTTTGAAGCCGCCCATTTCCGCTAGCGACTCGCTCACAAGCTTCACTTTCCAATTCTGGACATCAGCATATCGTGAGTACATACGTACTAAATCACCCGCCCAGATACTTGCTTCATCACCGCCAGTACCCGCACGAATTTCCAGCATGATGTTTTTATCATCATTGGGGTCACGCGGTAGGAGCAATATCTTCAGGCGATTTTCTAGGTATTCTATTTTTTGCTCAAGTTCTTGAACTTCCAGGGCTGCCATTTCTTGCAGTTCTGGATCGCCTTGAGCTTCTTTTAACACCTCACGCGCCCCGATGAATTCTTCCTGAGCCGTTTTCCAGGTTTCATAGGTATCTACGACTTCTTCCAAAGAAGAGCGTGCCTTTGCGATTGTTTGATACTCATCAGGGTTTTTGGCAGTATCGGGGTCCGCAAGGCGACGAGTCAATTCATTAAAAGTTTGTTCAACTGATTTTAATTTCTCCAGCAGATATGTTTCAGCCATGACAAATGCAGCGCTCCTTAAAAAATAGCAAATTGGCTTGAGCATTAAATACAACAATCGACCCGGCTGATGCAGGGTCGTCGTTAACAGCTAAAGCCAGCCCGCTACTTTTTCCTTCTGCCGCCTTTGGATTGACCACCTTCGCTCATGCCGTATTTACGGAGGAAGCGTTCTACGCGACCTTCGGTGTCAATAATCTTCTGAGTACCTGTGTAGAATGGGTGGTTTCCAGACCAAACATCTACGTGCAGTTCTGGCTTAGTGGAGCCGACGGTCATCACAAGTTGACCATTGCAGTAAACTTTTGCCTCTGGATACCACTCGGGATGAATCTCTGGTTTAGCCATTTTTCCTTCCGTGGTTTATCTATATATATTATAACTTCTCGCCTTGCGTCGGGAAAAGGGACTGGCGAGGTGGAGATTAGCGATTGGGCAAGAATTTTCCCAGTACCTAATCGCCAATACCTAATCCCCACTCGTTTAACGCTTGGAGTACTGAGGTGCTTTGCGAGCCTTGTGCAAACCGTATTTTTTACGCTCCTTCGCCCGTGGATCACGAGTGAGGTAGCCTTCGGTTTTTAAAGGAGGACGGTTTTCTGGGTCGAGTTGACACAGGGCGCGAGCGACTCCCAGACGAACAGCATCTGATTGTCCGGTTAAACCGCCGCCTTCAGCTTTTACGATAATGTCGTATTCGTTTTCCAAACCTAGAGTGTCTAGAGGTGCTTTGGCAACAGAGAGGTAGTTAGGGTTGAATTGGAAGTAAAGGTCTCCTGGTTTGCCATTAACAATCAATTGTCCGGTACCAGGAACTAAGCGTACCCGCGCTATTGCGTTTTTACGACGACCTGTGCCCCAGTACACGGCACGACCGCTATCAGTATCTGTTGCTTGCATTAGTTTTGTACTCCTGGAATTGTCTGAATCTTTAACTCTTTTGGTTGCTGTGCTGTATGGGGATGAGTGGGTCCAGCATAGACTTTTAGCTTAGTAAACAACTGCCTTCCCAAGCTATTTTTCGGTAGCATACCTTTGATGGCATGTTCCACAATCCGTTCTGGCAAACGTTGTTGCAGCTTGTCAAAGGTTTCAGTCTTCATACCGCCGGGACGACCGGAGTGACGACGGTAAACCTTTTGAGTGCGCTTTTTACCTGTGACTTCCACTTTTTCAGCATTTACAACGATCACGAAGTCACCTGTGTCCAAGTGAGGGGTGTATTCGGGTTTATTTTTCCCTCTAAGAATGATGGCGATTTCGCTTGCTAGGCGACCTAGACGTTGGTCAGTAGCGTCTACTATGTACCAATTGCGCTCAAGAGTATCTTGAGGAGGAAGGTATGTTTTGTCGTTTGTCATTTGTCGTTTGTCCTTTGTCATTTGTCATTTGTCTTTTGTCTTTTGTTATTTGTCTTTTGTTATTTGTTGTTAGTTGTTCTACTAACGACCAAGCACTTACAAATAACTAATAACCAAAGACTAATTTGGGTTGGGCGTCAAACCAAATCTTTGGGGGAAAGGGGAAATCAGGATAGCCGACTCGCAACAAGCATAAGCCGTGAGGGGGTGCGGCATATTTCACTTCTTGGCGACGTTGATGTTTCCAAAGATCCGTGAAGTCAGCGAGTGTCCGCTGTCCGGAACCAACCTGTACGAGCATCCCCACCAACAACCGCACCATACCATACAAAAATCCATTTGCTTGAATTTCAATATGAAGAAATGGTCCGGTGCGATAGCACTCTGCTGCTTGTACTTCTACCCAGGAATCCTTGCGACTTGAGTTTGCTCGGTGAAAAGCAGCCAGATCATGGTGTCCAATCAGAGGTTTGAGTGCTGAGAGGATGAGAGATTCATCGAGGGGTGCATGATAATAATGCCAACTAAAGGGTCTGGCAAACAAGTTCGGTAGCTCTTCAGTATAAAGCGTATAACGATACCGTCTATAAGTAGCACTAAAGCGAGCATGCCAATTTTGACTCACTTGTGCGGAAGCTCGAATCAGTATATCTTTGGGCAAATAGCTGTTAAGAATGGTTGCCCATTTGTGAGCTGGTATCATACTCGTGACATTAAAATGTGCCACTTGAGCAGCAGCGTGAACTCCAGCATCAGTTCGTCCCGCACCGTGCAATGTCGTTGGATGACCGAGTAGATGAGAAATAACTTTTTCTATCTCTTCTTGGACACTGCGATGTTGCGCTTGCCGTTGCCAGCCATGAAAATGAGTGCCCAGGTATTGAATTACCAGGGCGACTCTATAAGTTGGTGTAGGCTGGTGGCTATCTAACATAAAGATTTTGTCCTTTGTGAGACCAGTCCTGTTGGCGCAGCCTGCCCGCAGGGCGAATGAGGGTTTCCCGCGCCCAGGGAACTGGCGTAAGCGCAAAGCGCACGCCAAGGGCGAACGCGCAGCGTCTCCGAAGGAGATACCCGTGAGGGTCATTTGTCCTTTGTCATTTGTCGATGGTTTTTGACTAATAACTAATCACTAATGACAAATGACTAAATTAGACGAGTTCGAGGATTGCCATCTTAGAATTATCACCCCGACGAGGTACGGTATGCAGAATGCGGGTATAACCTCCTTCGCGATTACCATACCGAGTGGGAACTTGCTCAAACAGAGCATGAACCAGTTGTTTGTCGTATATATAGCCAAGGGCTTGACGGCGTGCTGCTAGAGAACCGTCTTTGGCTAGAGTAATCATTTTGTCTACTTCGGAGCGTACCACCTTAGCTCGGGCTAAAGTGGTAGTGATTCGTCCATGACGGATCACTTCAGTGGTAAGCGCTCGCAACAGGGCGCGGCGTTGGTCAGCTGGTTTGCTGAGTTTATTGATCCGACAACGGTGACGCATAGTTATGCACTACAAATTAAAATTATCTAAGGTTTTCTCTTAGGTGTGTTTGGAAGCCCTTTCAGTCGGCAGGGTAATTCCCAAGCGTCGCTGTAAAGCTTCAACAACTTCTTCAGCTGACTTCTGACCGAAGTTTTTAATTTCTAACAGGTCTTCTTGGGTGTAATCCAACAAATCAGCAACAGAGTTAACTTGTGCCCGTTTGAGACAGTTATAGGCTCGCACAGAAAGTTGCAACTCTTCAATTGGAATTTGGGCAGTTGGGTCCTCTGAGACTTCTGCGCCTATATCCGGTGTATCAAGCGAGATATCTTTCAACGGATTGAATAGATCCACCAGGATAGTCGCGGCAGAAGACAGTGCTTCTTGGGGGCTTAGACTGCCATTTGTCCAAACTTCCAACAGCAGACGGTCTTTTGGTATCCCAGTATCTCCACGGGTTTCCTCAACGCTGTAGTTCACTTTCCGCACTGGCATAAATACCGAGTCGATTTGCAGGAAGTCCAACGATGTCGCTTCTTCACGACTCCGTTCTACAGTGCGATATCCTTTGCCTCTTTCAATCCGAAACTCCATTTCCAGCTTGCCACCTTCAGCTATGGTGGCTACATACTGGGTCGGATCGATGACTTCGACTTCACTTGGCAAATCAAAATGTGCCGCAGTAATTGTTGTTGGACCTGTAACGAGTAAGCGACCAATCTGGGGTTGAGCAGAATAGCTTTTGAGGACGACTTCCTTCATTTTCATTAGGATTTCCAGCACGTCTTCCCGTACGCCCGAAACTGTGGCAAACTCGTGTGAAACGCCCGCAATCCGAACTGCTGTGACTGCTGTACCCTCTAGGTTAGACAGTAAAACCCGTCTCAGGGCATTGCCAACTGTCGTTCCTTGACCACGCTCGAGAGGTTCCAAGACAAATTTACTGTAGTGGCTCCTATTTTCCTCAGAATTTGACTCTACACATTCAATTTGAAACTGCGCCACGGAGTAGCCTCCCTTGTTATAAGGTCCTGCTAGCAGGGAAAATCTTTGCCTATAGAGACACTTGGTTGCGACGAAAAGCGTCTTTCCCAGTGTCCTCGCTTTCTTTACTTAATGCCCTGTTGACCTACTTTGGTGTATCAAACTGGATTTTTCGATGGCGGTGAAGTTTGAATCCCCAAAGAGCCAGCGGGCGCTAATAGTGTTTTGGGTTGTTTGAAGTTTTGAGTTTCTTGCAGAAGTTGCTTTCTGGTTGGTGAAGGAAACTCCCGATATTGGAGGTATCCTCCATAATTTTCTGCAACGAAGGCGATCCTCAAACTCTTTGCCCTCACCGCCCAATCATTTTGTATCTATACTCGGCGGCGTTTGGGCGGACGGCAACCATTATGAGGAATCGGGGTAATATCCCGAATCAGCGTGATTTCCAGTCCTGCTCCTTGGAGGGCTCGGATAGCCGTTTCTCGACCTGCTCCTGGACCTGAGACCATAACTTCAATTTGGCGCATCCCTTGGTCGATGGCTCGACGTGCTGCACTTTCCGCTGCGGTCTGTGCTGCAAAAGGAGTTCCCTTCTTTGCTCCCTTAAAACCGCTAGAGCCAGCACTTGCCCAGGAGATGACATCTCCATTTTGATCGGTAATGGTGACAATGCTATTGTTGAAAGTAGACTGGATGTAACCCAGCCCATTTGGGACGTTGCGTTTTTGCTTTTTGCTTCCGGATTTTTTGCTGCTTTGCTGTCGCGCCATATTACACTCAGTTAAATTAAGATTAAGTATTGCTGTAGGTAAGCAAAGAAAAAATTACTTGGATGGTGCTTTCTTCTTACCAGCCACTGTCTGCCGTCTTCCTCGACGAGTTCTGGCATTAGTACGAGTCCTTTGTCCTCTGACTGGTAATCCCATCCGGTGACGGCGACCCCTATAGGTGCCAATGTCGATTAAGCGCTTGATGTTCATTGCCTCCCAGCGCCTTAGATCACCTTCTACTTGGTAGTTGCTTTCTATTTCTCCGCGCAGGGCTGCTACATCAGCATCGCTCAGGTCTTTAACACGGGTATCAGGATTAACAGCCGTAGCCTCTAAAATCTCTTTCGACAGAGATAACCCTATTCCATAAATGTAAGTGAGACCGATTTCAACCCGTTTGTCACGTGGAAGGTCTACTCCGGCAATACGTGCCACAACAATCTCCCTATTTCTAAAAGCTAGTGGTGTAAATGTTTGTCGGTTAGCAGTCAACAGTTATCAGATGACGCACCGACGATGAGTGTTAACTCTAAGTGCTGTGTTATCCTTGACGCTGCTTATGCTTGGGATTCACACAAATCACCATGACGCGACCACGACGTCTAATCACGGTACACTTTTCACAGATTTTCTTGACAGAGGCTCTGACTTTCATCGCTTTTCTTTTGACTCCAAATGGTAGATTATAACATTTTAGGGTAAATTAATCAGTAAAAAGCATCGTAAAAACAAAAAAAAATTTATGGTATGATTTATTACATATATTTACTCTTGTCACATTTGATGACTCATTTGACTTTTGGTTATATCGTTGTGTTTGAGGCGTTGTGTTTGAGGCTAACTTTGAGGCGATGGCGCAGAGCGCCCGCTTCGCGCTTGCAAGAAATTCCAGTGTCGAAGGTCCAGTGTCGAAGGCGACTGCCTTTTTGCTATTGTTCAGGCGATCACTCTTGGAAAAACTTCCTTATGTCCGATACTTTCATGCCTTGGTAAACTAGGACATGAGAGTCATTGTTCACATCGACGCCGAAAATTTCATAAAGGAAACTCTCACAAGGTCATACCTGAGTTACAGTAATTTCTATTTGAATCACATCTTGGTTAATCAATAATTCATTTGCCTCCTGTAAAGAGTTTGAAAATTGGCTATTTCTTACGTAGTCGATAAGTAATTCTACCTTTTGTCAAGTCGTAAGGTGTCAGTTCTACTTTGACGCGATCGCCAGGTAAAATTTTGATATAGTTACGGCGAATCTTGCCAGAAATGTGAGCCAAGACATTGAAGCCGTTATCCAGATCAACGCGAAACATTGCATTTGGCAGGGACTCTGTGACCGTGCCTTCCATTTCAATCAAATCTTGCTTAGACAAGTTTTTTCCTCAACTCAACAGTCTCCTGGTTTGTTGCAGCGTGTTGTAGCCTGCTAAAAAACATAATTCGGAGAATATATCAACAGTTTATTAATATATCTTATCCAATCTTGACATAGATCTGTCGGGACAGGGAACAGGGAACAAGCGACAGGGAAAAACCTGTTACCTCAAACTTGTAACCTATTCCCTCTTTCTAGGCGATGAGCTTGTGCAATTCGCTAGTGACTTCTTCTGGGGACTGATCGCCGTTGACACTGAGCAGAGTCTGGCGACTGCTGTAAAAGTCAATCAAGGGTGCCGTTTCAGAGCGGTAGACTTCTAAGCGGCGACGAATCACCTCTTCGGTGTCATCTTTTCTTCCTCGCTGCAGCAACCGCGCTATCAGAATTTCGTCTGGCACTTCCAGATTGACCACCTTTTCGCCATGCTGGTTTAACTTTTGCAGCAACTCCTCTAAGAAAACTGCTTGATTAACGGTACGGGGAAAGCCATCCAAAATCCAACCTGATTGAGTATCAGGCTGACTCAAACGTTCCTGCACCATTTCCTGCACTAGCTGATCAGGAACCAACTCACCTTTGTCCATATAACCTTGAGCCTTGACACCCAAAGGCGTTTGCTCTTTTAGGGCTTGGCGTAGTATGTCACCCGTAGAAATATGGGCAATATTCCAGTTGTCAGCTAGCGTTTTCGCTTGCGTTCCCTTACCAGCTCCAGGCGGTCCCAAGAAGATTACTCGTGTCACTATTGTTTCACCATTCCTTCATAGCGCTGAGAGATAACATAGGTTTGGATTTGCCTTGATGTATCAATCGCTACACCTACTAAAATCAAGAGAGAGGTAGCACCTAGTCCCCTAAAGGTTCGCACATTCAAAGCACTTTCAACAGCGGTAGGGATAATCGCAATCAAGCCCAAGAAGATAGCACCTAAAAAAGTGAGTCGATTAAGAACGCGCTCAATGTACTCGCTAGTTGCCTTTCCCGGACGAATCCCTGGTATACTAGACCCCATCTTCTTCAAGTTCTGCGCCACATCAACTGGGTTGACAATCAACGAAGAATAGAAATAGCTAAAGAACACAATCGAAACTAGGTAGATAAGGGCATATACCCAAGGCTGAGAACCACCTGGGATCAGATAAGTGTTAACTATTTTTGAATACTCTGGATTGCGGATGAAGTTTTCTGCCAAAAGGGGCAAACTCAGAATTGCAGTTGCAAAAATAATCGGCATGACGCCCCCTTGATTGAGTCGTAGGGGTAGGTAGTTACGCTGCTCTGCAAAAATTCTGCGACCAACTTGACGGCGAGCAGAAATAATCGGAATGCGGCGGATTCCTTCTTGGACAAACACAATTCCAACAATCGTGGCGATGAAAAGCAGCAGTAATACGATAACGCGACCTACTGTTTCTCGGCTTCCGCTTTGTACAAAATCGATAGTGTCGCCCAAGGCTTTTGGCAGTGTTGCCACAATATTGACAAAAATCAATAAAGATGCGCCATTGCCAACACCTTGCTCTGTAATGACTTCTGATGCCCACATGACAAACATCGAACCAGCTACAAGAGCGAGCGCTGTCTCAATGACAAAAATCGGTCCGTAGTTGAAGGCAAAGGGTTTGAGCCAGAACGCTGCTAAGAAGACACTTTGAATAATCCCCCAACCCAAAGACACATAGCGTGTAATTTGGGAAATCTTGCGCCGTCCTGCTTCACCTTCATTTTTCTGTAAATTTTCTAAAGCTGGGATGGCAGCGGTGAGCAATTGGATGATAATCGAAGCGTTAATGTAAGGCAAAATACCCAAGGCAAAGACTCCCAAAGCAGAGAGTCCACCTCCAGAAAAGATATCCAAAAAGCTTAATATTTGGTTATTACCTTGGATAGCTCTGGCAAACTCGTCTCGATTAATATTTGGTATGGGCAAATGTATGCCAAGACGAATCAAAAAGAGAATACCGAGGGTGACAAGCAGCCGACCTCGCAGCCCTGCTGCTTGCGCCATCTGCATAAAAGTTTCTTGAGCCGTTGGGGCTTTGTCTCGACTGATCATAAAGGGCTACCTTGCTAGTTAAGTGAGGCGCTTGGCTGGGGTAGGCTTGTCGTAGGTGCGCGCTTTTTGGCTTACTTTGAAACTACTTCGCAACTCCCACCAGCTGCCTCAATTTTGCTACGAGCTGTACCTGTAAAAGCAGCCGCTTGCACCTTGAGCGGAACGCTCAATTCCCCATCCCCCAAAATCTTCAAAGGTCCTCGACTCCCAGTGAGAATACCAGCTTCTTTTAAGGAGCTCAGTGTGACTTCTGTATTTGCAGGCAGGGAGGCTAGCTTTTCTACATTAATCGTAGTGTACTTCTTAGGATTAATGAGGGGAAAGCCTTTCAACTTAGGAATACGGCGGTACAATGGCTGTTGACCCCCTTCAAATCCAGGTCGGGTACCGCCACCAGAACGCGCGTTTTGACCACGCATACCTTTACCGGCACTAGCGCCTTGACCGGCAGAAACCCCCCTACCTAAACGACGAGGGCGTTTCTTAGAGCCTTTTTGAGGACGAACATCAGTGAGTCTCATAGTCGAAACCTTATGTAAAATTAGTGACCTACGATTTGTCGTTTGTCATTTGTGAGCCAGCGCAGCCAAGAAGGTTTCCTTCTGTAGGCGACTGGCGTGCCTCCTAACGGAGGAGCTGCGCTAACGCCGTCCGGCGTGCCGCAGGCATACCCGAAGGGTCATTTGCCAAGGACTAAGGACAAATATCGATTTTTAAATGTAAAGATTTTCAACAGGAATGCCTCGGTCTTCGGCAACTTCTGCAAAGGTTCGCAAGGTACCTAGGGCATTAATTGCGGCTCTGGCATTATTGAGAGGATTATTTGATCCAAGTTGCTTAGCGAGGATATTACGGATCCCTGCCAATTCGAGTACTGTACGCACAGCACCACCAGCAATTACCCCAGTACCAGGAGCAGCAGGTCGCATCATCACTTTAGCGCCGCCGCCGATACCATCAATAGGATGGGGTATGGAGTTGGATTTGGTCATGGGGATATCTATGAGATGCTTTTTGCCGTCGGCTACGCCTTTTTTTACAGCACCAATCACATCTGAGGCTTTGCCTACTCCCACGCCAACTTGACCACGTTCATTACCGACAACGACTATCGCCCGGAAGCTAAGTTTTTTACCTCCTTTGACGACTTTACTGACGCGTCGGATTTGGATGACTCGCTCTTGCCAGTTGGTTTCTTCTTTTTTTGTACGGTTAGTTTTACGACGACCAGTTGCCATTTTAATTACCTCGTGATGGTCAGAAGTCATGAGTCATTAGTCATTAGTTAATGACGCTAGACTAATGACTTCTTTAAAAATCTAGACCAGCTTCGCGAGCTGCTTCTGCTAGTGCTTTCACACGACCGTGGTAAAGGTTGCCACCTCGGTCAAAGACAACTTTGGTGATCCCTTTTTCTAGAGAGCGAGCTGCAATTAATTTGCCGACTTCAACCGAAGCTTCGCAATTAGAACCGGAAGCTAATTTAGATTTCAACTCTGGTTCTACAGTTGAAGCTGCCACCAAGGTATGATGCTGGGTATCATCAATGATTTGAGCATAAATATGTTGGTGGGAGCGAAAGACGGCTAAGCGTGGGCGTTCTGTAGAACCACTGACTCTGCCACGAATGCGTCTATGGCGACGCTCTTTTGATTCTCTACCTGTAAGCTTCATTTTTACTTCTTACTCTTACCAGTTTTACCAGCTTTACGTCTTACCGCTTCACCAGCGTAACGAATACCTTTGCCTTTGTAAGGTTCTGGTGGGCGAACAGCACGAATTTTCGCTGCTGTGTTGCCTACCACTTCTTTGTCATAGCCGCTGACAATAACGTTGGTATTATTTTCAACGACAAACTGAATGCCGTCAGGTGGAGCGATTTGCACTTGATGGCTATAACCCATGTTCAAAACCAGGTTCCGACCTTGAACTTGCGCCCTGTAGCCAACCCCTTGAATTTCCAAACGACGTTGAAAGCCTGTGGAAACTCCTTCAACCATATTGGCAACCAAGGTGCGGCACAAACCGTGCATTTGGCGCGATGTGCGAGAATCGTCGCGACGGTTGACCTGTAATGTTTCTCCTTCTTGGGAGACTGTGACATGAGTAGGCAAATCGCGAGATAGTTCCCCTTTAGGACCTTTGACAAGCACTTTTGTGCCGTCAATGGTCACTTGCACTTTGGCAGGAACTGTAATTGGGCGTTTACCAATTCGAGACATAACTTTTTGTCCTTTGTTATTTGTCCTTTGTTATTTGTCCTTTGTTATTTGTCTTTTACGAATGACAAATGACTTATGACAAATGACTCATGACTACCAAACGTAGCAAAGTACTTCACCACCCAAGTTTTGACGTCGTGCTTCACGGTCAGTCATAATGCCACTTGATGTCGAAATAATGGCAATACCGATACCGCCTAGTACTCTTGGTAGTTCTTTTTTATTCGAGTAAACGCGCAAACCTGGTTTACTCACTCGCTTTAAGGCGGTGATCAGAGGCTGGCGATTCTTGCCCTTGTATTTCAAGGAAATCACCAAATTGCCCTTCACGCCTTCTCCTGCTTCTTCAAACTCAGCAATAAAGCCTTCATCGCGCAGCACTTTTGCAATGCTACGAGTCAATTTTGTGGATGGCACGTGTGTTGTTTGATGCCGCGCCATGTTGGCATTGCGGATGCGCGTGAGCATATCTGCAATTGTGTCGTTAACCGCCATCGTTCCCTCTTTAGATGAACTTATTGATCCCGAAAGGGCATTCCCATTTCTTTAAGTAAGGCGCGACCCTCTTCGTCAGTTTTTGCCGTGGTGATGATGGAAATATCCATCCCACGGATTTGGTCAATCCTGTCGTACTCAACTTCTGGAAAAATGAGTTGCTCTCTGACACCTAGAGTATAGTTGCCGCGACCATCAAAGCTTTTGGGACTAATCCCGCGAAAGTCCCGAATTCTTGGTAGTGACAGATTGATTAAACGGTCGAGAAAGGAATACATCCTTTCGCTTCTTAAAGTCACCATGATGCCAACGGGCATACCTTGGCGAATTTTGAAGCCAGCGATCGCCTTTTTCGCTCGCGTCACTACAGGCTTTTGACCGGTAATCAGGGCAATTTCGCTTAAAGACGCTTCTAGCGCTTTCGCATTTTGAGATGCTTCCCCTAAACCACGGTTTACCGTGACTTTCACCACTTTCGGGACTTGATGAACGTTGGTGTACTGAAACTGTTGTATCAGTTTGGGGACAATTGTTTCTTGGTATACAGTTTTAAGTCTTATTGCTGCCATAGTTTTTTGTCCTTTTTATCCCTGGGCTTGGTCAGGGAACAATGAAGTTTTGAGTTGTAAGTTATGAGTTCTATTCCTAACTCCTAACTTCTCCTTAGCTTCTATTTATCTATGATTTCGCCAGTTTTCTTAAGCATCCTGACTTTCTTGCCTTCTTCTGTGAAGGTGTAGGAAATGCGACTGGCAACGTTTTGCTTGGTGGAATATAGCATCACGTTAGAGCTGTGGATTGGGTATTCCTGATTAACAATCCGTCCAGATTCTCCTTCTTGCTGGGGTTTAACGTGCTTAGTTTTAATATTTACACCTTTGACAATGACTTGACTTACTTGGGGAAGCGCTTTAATCACTTCACCAACTTTGCCTTTGTCTTTCCCAGCAATGACTTGTACGGTATCGCCAGTTTTTACGTGCATTTTGTAAAAAACTTTCGGCTGATTTCTCTTCTGAGTTACCATTACAGCACCTCCGGAGCCAGAGAAACAATTTTGGTAAAGCTTTTGTCACGTAGTTCCCGCGCCACTGGTCCGAAAACCCGTGTTCCTTTGGGGTTACCGTCTTTGTTAATGATCACTGCGGCATTGTCATCAAAACGAATACTCATACCGCTGTCTCGATTGATGTTATGTCGGGTGCGGACAATGACTGCCTCGACAACATCAGACTTCTTGACAGCCATATTTGGCTGGGCATCTTTGACTACGGCGATAATGCGATCGCCGACAAAGCCGTAACGGCGGTTCCCAGCTCCTAATACGCGGATGCACATGAGTTTACGGGCACCGCTATTATCTGCGACATTGAGGTAGGTTTGGGGTTGAATCACAATTGTTCTCCCTTTTTATGTTGTTAGCTATCTAACAACTAGTTAATTATGTTTAGCTAATTCTGGTTGTCAGGATTTCTGCCACTGCCCAGCGCTTGGTTTTACTCAGGGGTCGTGTTTCCTGAATGCGAACGCGATCGCCCACTTTACATTTATTTTCTTCATCATGCGCCTTATAGCGCCGGGTTTTCACGACAATCTTGCCGTATTTGGGATGGGGAGCGCGGTTTTCGATGGCGACTACGACCGTTTTTTGCATTTTGTCGCTCACTACCAACCCAACTCGTTCTTTAACTGCCATAATCTTTTACTCTGATTCTTTCACCGATTGACTTGAGGAAGACGCCCGTTTCCGCTCTGCTTCCACAGTCATTAATTGAGCCAGGCGGTGGCGGGCGTGTCTGAACTTGTGGGGTTTGTCTAGCTGCCTGGTTGCTTGTTGCAAGCGCAACTGAAACAGTTCCTTTTTGACGGCGGTAATTTGCTGCGCCAGTTGATCGTCACTTAATTCTCTGGCTTCGGAAATCTTGGGAAGAGGCATAACTTACACCTGCTGTTCCTCTTGGGAGCGTGTAATGAACTTGGTTTTAATGGGCAACTTGTAAGCTGCCAATCGCATTGCTTCGCGCGCGGTTTCTTCGGCAACGCCTGCAATTTCAAACAAAATTCGTCCGGGTTTGACGACTGCTACCCAGTACTCGGGCGAACCCTTACCAGAACCCATCCGGGTTTCTGCAGGACGCATAGTGACTGGTTTATCGGGGAAAATCCGAATCCAAATTTTCCCACCCCGGCGGATATAACGAGTCATTGCCCGACGAGAAGCTTCGATTTGGCGGGAGGTGATCCAACAGGGTTCTAGAGCTTGGAGAGCAAAATCCCCAAAGTTGAGGCTGCTGCCGCGAGTGGCGAGACCATTCATCCGTCCGCGCTGTTGTTTACGGAATTTCGTTCTTCTTGGACTTAGCATGACTAGGTACTAGGGATTAGGAATTAGTGATTGGGGATTAGGGATTAGGGATGAGTGATTAGGGATGGGAAGGTTCTTTCCCAGTCCACAGTCGCCAGTCCCCAGTCGCCAGTCCCCCTTTATCCTTCATTTGAGCGGTCTTCAAATTGTTGGCGACGGCGTTGTTGTTGGCGGCGAGATGGAGGGCGATCGCGATCACGATCGCGAGTCGTTGCTGCGGGAGTCGTTTCTTCCTGTCCGGGAATAATTTCTCCCTTGAACACCCACACCTTAATACCGAGAATTCCGTAAACAGTTTTTGCCGTGCAGTATGAGTAGTCAATGTCAGCTCGCAACGTGTGTAGAGGTACTCTACCTTCACGAGTCCACTCTGTCCGGGCGATTTCTGCCCCGTTGAGCCGTCCGCTGACTTGAATTTTGATCCCTTGTATGCCGGCGCGTTGAGCACGCTGAATCGCTTGCCGTACGACACGCCGGAAGGAAACGCGGCGTTCGAGTTGCTGAGCAATATATTCAGCAATTAGGAAGGCATCCGCATCAACTCGTTGTACTTCAACTACGTTAATACGAATTTGGCGATTGCTGCCCAGCAGTTGCTGGAGACCGGTACGTAAAGATTCAATGCCTTGCCCACCTCGACCTACAACGACACCAGGTCGAGCTGTACGTACCTCTAAATCGATTTGGTCTGCTTTGCGGTCAATCCGCACTTCAGAAATTCCGGCGTTATTTTGGGCGTATCTACCCAGTTTTCGTTCTATGTACTGACGAAGTTTGTAGTCTTCTTGTAGAAGTTCTGGATAGCGACTCGGGTCAGCAAACCAACGAGATTGATGTTCTTGGGTTACGCCCAAGCGAAAACCGACTGGATGTATCTTCTGTCCCACAAATGCTTCCTCTAAAAATTCTTTCTGTAGGTAATTTTTTATTCGCCTGCGGCGCTGTCAGCTGCGACAGCCACAGTGATATGACACGTCGGTTTGCGAATCTGGTAAGCACGACCTTGCGCCCTAGGTTGGAACCGTTTTAGTACCGGACCTTGATCCGCGTAAGCCTGAGTAATGACTAAATTCGTTCTATCTAACCCCGCGTTATGCTCCGCATTAGCAGCAGCGCTTCTGAGAACCTTCAACACTGGCTCGCAGGATCGATAGGGCATGAATTCTAGAATAATCAGCGCTTCTCGGTACGAGCGCCCCCGAATTTGGTCGAGTACGCGACGCACTTTATAGGGAGACATCCGTATATAACGGGCGATCGCTTTCACTTCTGTCGTATTATCTACTGCCATATTTTTCTCCATTTGTCAAGAGGATGACCCTTGCAAAGCGTCCGTTCGAGAGTCAACCACTCATTTTGACTGTTTTCACTCTGGATTTTGGGCTTTTAACTATCTATTTGATTTTTTGTCACTCTTGGCGTGACCTCTAAAAGTACGCGTCGGGGCAAATTCCCCTAGTTTGTGTCCCACCATTTGGTCAGAGATAAAAATTGGCACGTGCTGGCGTCCGTTATGAACGGCAATGGTATGACCTACCATGACGGGTAAAATTGTTGAAGCCCGGGACCAAGTTTTAATGACTTCTTTTTTGTTGTTTTCGTTGAGCTTTTCAATTTTCGTCATCAGATGATCCGCAACGAACGGACCTTTTTTTAGAGAACGACCCATAATTACTAAGTTTTTAGCTTCTTCTTTGAATGAATTTTGAGCGCTGAGTCCCAACTGCCAAGCCCCGAGTTTTCTTGACTCAGTACTTGGCACTCTTTCTCAGCACCTATTAAGATTCACGACCGCCACGACCGCGTTTAGAAGATTTACGGCGACGGCGCACAATTAACTTGCTACTGGGTTTCTTACGCTTGCGTGTTTTATAGCCCAAAGCAGGTTTACCCCAAGGTGTCACAGGTCCCGGTCTACCGATCGGTGCCCGACCTTCACCACCACCATGTGGGTGGTCAACTGGGTTCATGACACTACCTCTGACTTGAGGACGGCGACCCTTCCAGCGAGTTCTACCGGCTTTACCAGCACTCAGGTTTCTAGCATCGAGGTTACCTACTTGTCCAATAGTGGCATAGCACTCGCGGCGCACCAGGCGGACTTCTCCAGAAGGCAACTTGAGTGTAACGTAGTTACCTTCTTTTGCCACAACTTGAGCAGTTGCACCAGCAGCGCGAACAATTTGACCGCCCTTACCCGGTTTCAATTCTACGTTGTGAACGCCGGTTCCTAAGGGAATGTTGGATAGGGGTAAAGCGTTGCCATCTTCAATGGGAGAATCTGGACCTGCAACAACTGTTGTCCCGACTTTCAAACCATTGGGTTGAAGGATGTAACGCTTTTCGCCGTCTTCGTATTGCAAAAGGGCAATCCGCGCGTTGCGGTTGGGGTCGTATTCAATTGCCGTCACTGTGGCACGAATACCACGCTTATCTCGTTTAAAGTCGATGATCCGGTAAAGGCGCTTGTGACCGCCACCCCGGTGCCGAACTGTGATCCGCCCTTGATTATTTCTACCTTTGGCACGATGTATCGATACTGTTAGCGATTTTTCTGGCTCGGTTTTGGTAATTTCCGAGAAGTCAGAAATCGTAACTTGGCGAGTACTGGGGGTGTAAGGGCGATAAGAACGAGTACCCATTTTCTTAAACCTCTGGGAAGAGAACTTGTCTAATCTTGTCTACGTCCCCAGCTGCCACTGTAACAATAGCTCGCTTGTATTGGGGCTTGAAACCAATAAACTTACCAACACGCCGCTTTTTGCGCGGTGGTCTTGAAGTGTTGACTTTTTCGACCTTGACGTCAAATAAATCTTCAATTGCGGCTCTGATTTGTGGTTTTGTTGCTTTTGGAACCACTTCAAAGGTGTATTTATTTTGCTCCATCAAAATCGTCGCTTTTTCAGTGACAATTGGGCGACGCACAAGGTCGGGAAGGTTGCGGGGGTCAAATCTAGTCACCGTAGACCTCCTGAATTTTTTCGAGTGCTGATGCTGTCACAACAATCTTGTCGGCGTGGAGCAAATCGTAAACATTTAACTGATCAGCGGCAAGTAGCTTTAATTTTTCTACGTTGCGAGCTGATAAATATACGTTTTCTGTACGTTCAGACAAGATTAACAAGGTATTATTTTCTGGTTCTGAACCCCAACGCGCGATCGCTCCCACTAACTCTTTGGTCTTGGGACGCTGGATCTGATCTCCAAATTCTTCTACCACAATTAAATCGTCAATCCGACTCGCAAAAGCCGTTCGCAAAGCTAAACGCCGCTCTTTGCGGTTCATCTTGATCTCAAAATCTCGCGGTTTCGGTCCAAAAATCACACCACCACCACGCCACAACGGTGAACGAATAGATCCAGCACGCGCACGACCTGTCCCTTTTTGCCGCCAAGGTTTGCGACCGCCACCTCTGACTTCCGAACGGGTTTTGGTACTTGCAGTTCCTTGGCGAGCATTGGTCATTTGTCTTACCAACGCTCGATGTACGACATGAGATGCCGTTTCCTGTTTGGCAACCTTGAGGTCGAACGTTTTTTGTTCGACTTGTTCTCCTTGCCAATTTTTCACTACATACTCAAACATTTCTCTGTCTACCTCTTCATAGCTATCAGCTATCTACTTCTAGCCATCAGCGAAAAGCAAGCTGACTGCTATTTACTACGACCAACTAGTGTTGCCGGGACAATATCTACTAAGGCACCTGGCTTACCAGGAATACCTCCCTTGATGAGTATTAAGTTGCGTTCTGGGTCTACTCGTACCACAGTCAGTTTGCGAATTGTGACGCGCGTACCCCCCAAACGTCCTGCCATCCGCTTACCTGGATAGACACGACCGGGAGTTGTACCAGCACCAATCGAACCTGGTTCTCTGTGGTTTTTGGAACCGTGCGACATTGGTCCTCGACCAAAATTGTTGCGTTTTTGGTTACCAGCAAAACCCTTACCAATACTTGTACCAATTACGTCTACAGTTTGACCTGCACTAAAAATATCTGCTTTAATCTGTTGACCTAAAGCATAGTCACCGGAGTTATCTATGCGATACTCCTGTAAATGACGCAGTGCTGGGGCAGATGCTTTATTCAGGTGTCCCAGCAGTGGTTTATTCAGCGCTTTTGGCTTGACTTCGCCATAACCTACTTGGATGGCGGAGTAACCGTCGGTCTGTTTTGTTTTAACTTGGGTAACGGTGCATGGTCCCGCTTGAATGACAGTAACAGGAATGGCTACTCCTGCTTCGTCAAATATTTGGGTCATGCCCAGTTTGGTGCCGAGAATACCTACAGACACAGTTACTGGATCTCCTTTTTACTTACTTGTTTTGGAATCGGATTCTTATCGGGTACGCTGTTTCAACGCCCCTCAAGACGAGTTCCGGCTTTTTGTGAACTGACCTGTGAAGTCGATCTGCTTAGGTAATGACAAATTCAACTTCTTTGGGTCTTCACCAAAGATTCCGTACTGTTTAATCAATCCGTTTACTTGTTATTCGTCACCAGAACAGCCAAAAGTACCTTCCTTCTAGGAAGAGATAACTTCTAGATTTTTTGCAAGGCGCTATAGCTTTGCGCTTTGTGCAGCAATGCTTTTGTCCAAGCAATTGCTCTGGCACGTTTTTGTTGTAGTAGGACTTGTGCAGCTAGCTGCCCAGTATCCATTCACTGAGACTTGTGCAATGCTACAAACCAACATTACTGCTCAGTTTCTACTTCATCCTCTACCTTAAACAATAATTCAAGCTTATTTAAGGTTTTGCCTTGTTGTGAGCTTCGGGAGTGAATGCTGCTTATGCCCTAAGGCAAGCATTAGTTTTTTAACTAACCACTCCTAAGTTGTCGTCGCAGCTTTTCTAGTTTACCAGTCTCTTACCAATTTCTGCTATTTTATTCCATATGGAATTCAATGATCAGTTTTTGATGCTAACACTAGCTAGAAATGACAGTAAGACGATAACCTGTTTTTTTATTTTTGACCACAATCTAATAATATAGCTCATAAATTTATCTTTGTCTACTATTTTTCTACAAATTTTTCTGGTGTTTTTGGACAAAATAAGGAAAATGCAGACGGCTGGTATATACGGAAAAATTTAATCTAGCCCATAAGTTAATTTGTAGAACTTAATCTATTGCTTAACGGTAAATAATAGAGATATCGAAGTGGGATAGGACAAAAATCAAATTATGGCACTAATTACCACTGGCAACGGTTTAATTCGTGATCTGGAAAAATTCGGCTCTCTTGGTGTGTATGTACCTCTAGAAGGGGGCTTTGAAGGTCGGTACAGACGCCGACTGCGTGCAGCAGGTTATGTCAGCCTCCACATGAGTGCAAAAGGATTGGGAGATGTAGCTGCCTATCTTACAGGAGTTCATGGTGTGAGACCTCCTCATCTTGGCAAAAAAAGTACTGGCAGTGGTGCGGCAGTAGGTTATGTGTATTATGTGCCGCCAATTGTTGGCTATCAACTCGAACAGCTCCCACCCAAGTCAAAGGGCTTAGTGTTGTGGATTATTGAAGGGCATATTCTTTCTGATCAGGAAATTGAGTATTTGGTGACGTTACCCAGCTTGGAACCACGAGTGAAGGTGGTGATTGAGAGGGGTGGCGATCGCAGCTTCCGTTGGACGCCTTTACAAAAGACCCTTTTAGCGGGTTAGCACAAGGGGACAGGGAACAGGGAAAAACTGTAACCTGTAACCTGTCATCTATTGTGAAAATCGCGCAGATTCAAATACTTCAGATACCCGACTTCTTGAAGAAGTCGGGTATCTTTTCACAAAATTCAACTGGTGAGGGTACGGAGTCCCCCACCATACGTACTTGTTGCTGGGGGAGGAATGCCGCTCTTCTCCTTGGGTACTGGGGACGGTTGTTGGGGTCGAATTTGCCGCAAAAAATTGGGCTGCCCTCAAAGAACGAGTACGCAACTACGCCGACAGATCAACAAAATACAGGGCAGCCCAATTTTTCAGGATCAGGCTCCGGGGAAATGCTCCCGAGTTGGTTTCGGTCAATATTTCCCCGGACATAATTTTGAGGTTCCCTTACCATTACCCCAATCCCTAATCCCCAATCCCCAGTCCCCTTTACAATCTCGTTAGTCTTGTTGGTGCGAAAAGACGTAAGCACCCCAAAGCGAAAGAGCGATCGCCATCACCAGTAAAATCGGCACGCTATACCAAGGAAACTGAGACAATGGCATATAAACAGCTGCACGCAATCCGATGCTGGCGTAAGTCAAGGGTAACAAGTAAACTACGAATTTCAAGGCTGTTGGTAATGTACTCGGGTCAAAAAACGTTGCTCCTAAGAATGACATAGGGATAATAATAAAGTTGTTGTAGAGTCCTACTGATTCAAGAGATTTCACCGTCAAACCTACAATGACTCCTAACCCGGCAAAAACGGCACAACTAAGCACCAGTATCAACACAAACAACGGGTTGAGAAAATTCCAATTCCCAGTAAAGAGCAGCGCCACCAAAATCACACCCAACGAAGTCATTAATCCCCGCGTCACTCCCGCCAGCATTTTACCTGTATGTAGCGCCAGGGGATGCACGGGTACGAGCAATAATTCGTCGAAGTTTTTGGTAAATAGTCTGTCCCCGCAGATGGAAAACGTTGTTCCAACAAAGCTGACTGTCATTGACGACAGGGCTACCATCCCCGGCAAAATAAATTCCAAATAGTTATCATAATTAGCACTAATTCCTGCCCCTGGTTTGATGGAACTACCTAAACCGAAACCAAAAGCCAAAATGTATATCAGTGGAGATATTAATCCCGACGAAGCGATTTGTACAATTCGTACACGTAAGTCTAGCCAATCCCCCCAAAAAATTGTGAGGCTATCGGCTACGAGGGTTTGAAATTGTGAGATTTTTATACTCTTGCCCAAGGCTCGTTGAAATGTCACTTTACTTGTACTGTATGTATTAATATTTTCTTAATTTTTATTTTACATTTGTTGACGACACCAGTATCAAAGGTAATAAAAAGCTCTCATACAGTCAATTTATCAGTACCTTTTGTAGATAGTAACTTTTTAGTCTAAGACTCATGATTAAATACTTGGTTAAAAGTTGAATTTTGAATGAACCAATAGACGAAAAATGCATGGCAATTATTGTAAATATAAATAATGGTTAAAGTTAAGCCTAAATGTCTAGCGGATTTGCTGATGATGCCAATTGGTAGGAACATAAGAGAAAAAGTTACAGACAATGACACTCAAGAATCGGCATACTGAAAGAAGGGGAGCAGTTGAACCCACTCCCTGCTGTCCAAAACCTAAAGTTGATTAAACGAAAATGAGACGAAAATCCACTGGTAGAACAGCTACTACTACTCCTAAACCCTCTATCTTGCAATCGCCTATCTTTAATTTCACCACCGTAGCAATTTTGGGAGGGGTGTTTGTTTTAGGTATTGGGATTGGTATTGCTTTTAGCTCCACGGCTACCTTTACTCCAAACAACGTAGCTAGCCGAGAATTCATTGATACCAAAGCACCAAATGCTGAGATTTGCGTGCAGTATGGAGCCAGCGCTATGGTGATGGACACCAGACTGTTTGTGACTCTCAACCCCTTTAAAGTCTACGTCGGGCAGCCCAGTATGCGTCCGGGATGTGTTTTACGTTCGAGTAACTGGGCGATTTTAGAGCAACGAAAGCTTGTGACATCAAACCAGGTAAGCGAATGCAAAAATCGTCTGAACCACTTTGCCTATGCGGGTGACTTGAACAGCGACAAACCCGATATTAGCTGCACCTACGAAAACGATGATGCGAAAAATTTCTTCATCAATACTCCAGGAGCATCAGCTCCAACACTGGAAACAGAGAAATTCTAGAAAAGAACGAAGACAGAAGAAGGAAGAAAGAACACTTACCGCTCCCAAAAACCTATACAAATCTACTCAACAGCCTAAAAAGCTTGTGTGGTAGGGTGTATGGGTTTTTGAGTAGAAGCGTGGATCAACTAGCAAAGGCATAAACCGCAATGCCTTTATTCCCTGCTCAAAGACATCAGGAGTTACCTAGTACCGTTGGGAAAGGGATCACCAAACTCAATCACTCTAGAATTTGGATAACTCGGTGGATAGCTGGGGGCGTTTGGCACTGGAAAATTTGGCGTACCCACAGAAGGAATAGCGTTGTTAGGATTTCTGGGCTGATATGGAGAAGAAGGCGGGGGAACAATAGAACTAGGGAGTTGAGAGGGATTATTAGGAGTGAAAGGCGGTACTCGCACAGATGGTGTTTGTGGAAAGTTAGTGTTAGTCGGGGGTAGGGTTGTTAATGGTGGCGGTACGCTGAAATCGCTAGC